>CAVJPC010000160.1:0-94023 GCA_963651205.1 Bacteroidaceae bacterium | reverse complement strand
ATATTATTTAAAAGCTATTCGGACACTATTTAAATAACATAAGAAATAAAAGTAAATAACGCTTTTCGATTTGTGTTAACAGGTGTAATCCGACCGCAAAATGATTTGAAGTAGCATCTCATTTCGTTTTGCGGTTTATATCGACACCTGTGCGGACCGGGCGGCGGTTTGTCTTGAAGATGGCCGGACGGGTGTTGTGGATGATTCCGGAAAGCTGGAAATAATAACAGGCCGCTGCCGGAGGTTGAGGTTTCTGAAAGGGGAGTTCCTTGGTGTCACGGGTGATGACGGTACTGATTCCTATATCGACTTAAAAACGGACAGAACCTACAGGGAGAAGCCGGCGGTGTTTTCCTATGGCAGTATGGAGTTGCTGAAAGTGGGGGAAACCTTCCACAGCCGCACAAGGAAAGCGTATGTTTCCATGCGCGGTCTGCACAAGGACAGTCTTTGTTTTTATGGTTTCTACCTGAAGATACCGGACTATCGTGCCCCGAAGTCTTGTAAACTGGTGAATCCCGTGTGGTCCACCATATTTGATGTTTTTGCCTGTCTGCTGGAAGGAGATGACGAGGAGGTTTATTGGTGTTGTGGGCATCTGGCGGACCGGAGCATCGTGGTGATGGACGAAGACGGGAACTATTATCATGCGGAGAAAGGAAAGAGGAAGCGATATATGGCCTGTAATGTTCCTAAAGCCGGAGAGGAGGATTTTGACTCTGTGGTGGAGAGGCTGAAAGAGGAAGCCGGGCGGCGTGCGGAGGAAATCAGTCGGCAACGGCAACAGAAGGAGGAAGAAAAAAGGCAGAAGAGGCTGGAGGAGATCAGGGATGTCCGGCCTTTCCGGATGGGTATGAAGTGGGGGTTGAAGTTGGGCGAACGCGTCGTGGTTCCTCCCTGTTATCGGAATATCTGTCCTCCCGTGAGTGGTTATTGTGCTTTTGAGGAGAATGCTTGTCAATGGGGGCTGATGGCGCTGGACGGCAAGGTGGTGGTGGAAGCCAGATACCAGAAGGTGGAAATAGAAGGCGATGGAACGGTGCGGCTGACGGTTATCCCGGGCAAGGTGAAGACGATAAAGCTTTGAGGAGTCCGAAAGCCGTTTACAGATCCTTCGCGTTGCTCAGGATGACACAGCAAATGGTTTCCAATCGAAATTTAAACAGACTCTGAATATCATAAAAAAGAGTGTTCTCGTTACGAGAACACTCTTTTTTTTTGAGGAATAAATAGGGAATATTTATAAAAACATGTAAGAAAAAAGGGAGTAAAAGGAAATAGTTCGTGATAAATTGCTTGGCATCTTATTATATTTGTTACCTTTGTGGGTCTTATAATATGAAAAACAATGAAAATAACAATTCTACAGAGAAATATAGAATGGGCTAATCCACAGGCCAATGTGGCAAGAGCAGACGAAGCTATCAGTTGTCTGCCGGATTCGGATCTGTTCGTTTTACCCGAGATGTTTTCCACCGGTTTCTGTACACAACCCGAAGGAATAGCGGAGAGTGCCGACAGCGAAACGTTGCACTGGATGAAGCGCAAAGCTGCCGAGAGGAATTGTGCTATTGCGGGAAGTGTGGCTGTACTGGAAGATGGAAAATACTATAATCGGTTTTATTTTGTACATCCCGACGGCACCGTTCAGCATTATGACAAGAAACACCGGTTCACTTTTGGCGGCGAACACAAACGCTTTACTGCCGGTACAGAGCGCGTGGTGGTGAATTTCCGTGGTGTACGCATTCTGCTGGAAGTATGTTATGATCTCCGTTTCCCTGTATGGTCACGTAATTTGGGTGATTACGATATGATACTCTATGTAGCTAGCTGGCCTACTCCGCGTGTAGATGCCTGGAGTGCATTGCTCCGTGCACGTGCCATTGAAAACCAATGCTATGTAGCCGGAGTAAACCGGATGGGCAACGATCCTGCCTGTGAATATTCGGGCGGAAGTGCCGTCATTGATCCTTACGGAAAGACGATAGCCGAATGTCCGTGGAGCAGGGAGAGCTCGGTATCGGCTGATATAGACATGGAAGCATTGCAGGCATTCCGGAAGAAGTTCCCGGTATTGGATGATGCTGACTCTTTTACATTGATATAAAACAAATCATAAAATAATAGATAATGGCTGAAAAGAAATTATTGTTGGGCGATGAGGCTATTGCCCTCGGAGCGATACATGCCGGCATATCGGGTGTATATGCCTATCCGGGTACCCCGTCCACTGAAATCACAGAGTTTATCCAGAATAATCCTCTGGCAAAGGAACGAAAACTGCACAGCACTTGGTGTACGAATGAAAAAACTGCTATGGAAGCGGCGTTGGGTATGTCATACGCAGGAAAGCGTGCTTTGGTATGTATGAAACATGTAGGTATGAATGTGGCTGCCGATGCTTTTGTCAATTCTGCCATAACCGGTGTGAACGGCGGTTTGGTAGTGCTGGTTGCCGATGACCCTTCCATGCACTCGTCACAGAATGAACAAGATTCACGTTTTTATGGTAAGTTTGCCATGATTCCCATATTGGAACCCTCTTCACAGCAAGAAGCTTATGATATGATGGACTACGCATATACACTCTCGGAAGAGTTGAAGCTCCCGGTATTGATGCGTGTGGTTACTCGTCTGGCGCACTCACGTGCCGGGGTAGAAGTGGCCGACATCAGAGAGGAAAACCGACTGAATCCCGATAACGAACGTGCGCATTGGGTATTGTTGCCGGCTATTGCACGTAAGCAGTATTTGAATTTGATAGACAAACAGGAAGAGTTGGAAAAATCTTCTTCCATGTCTCCTTATAATTATTTAGAAGGGCTTAATCCTGAACATGATTATGAGTTTGGCGTGATAGCTTGCGGTATCGGTTATAATTATGTGAAAGAGGCAGATACGGATACCGGTCGGATTCCGGTTTTGAAAGTTTCACAATATCCGTTGCCGGCGGAAGAGATCAAGACAATGGCAAGCCGTTGCGGATATATTCTGGTGGTAGAAGACGGTCAGCCATTTGTGGAAGAACAGGTAAAAGCCATTCTTTCCAAAGATTATTGGGTGAAAGGCCGTCTGACAGGAGTATTGCCACGTACCGGTGAACTGACTCCGGATAATGTAGGTGAAGCAATCGGTTGGGGCGTAAAACGTCCGTTTGGCACACCTCAGGTGGTGGTGCCCCGTCCGCCTGCATTGTGTCAGGGATGTGGTCACCGTGATGTGTATGACGCATTGAACAAAGTGGCTGCGGAATATCCGGATGCACGTATCTTCGGGGATATCGGTTGCTATACATTAGGTGCATTGCCTCCTTTCCGTGCTATTGACAGTTGCGTGGATATGGGTGCCTCTATTACTATGGCCAAAGGCGCTTCCGATGCAGGGGTATTTCCGGCGATAGCTGTTATTGGCGATTCCACATTCACTCATTCCGGCATGACCGGTCTGCTGGATGCGGTCAATGATCATGCCAATATCACTGTGGTTATTTCGGATAACCTGACTACCGCCATGACCGGCGGACAGGATTCTGCAGGAACCAATAAATTCGAGGCGATTTGCTTGGGATTAGGGGTCGAACCCGAACATGTGCGTGTGGTAGTTCCGTTGCCAAAGAATATGGACGAAATTACCCGTACCATCCGTGAAGAAATAGAATATAAAGGAGTGTCTGTCATTATTCCGCGCAGAGAATGTATCCAGACACTGAATCGTAAACTAAGACAGAAAAAAGCAGATAAGGCATGAGAAAAGATATCATACTTTCGGGCGTAGGAGGACAGGGTATCCTGACTATCGCTACTATTATAGGAGAAGCTGCTACAGCAGAAGGCATAAATTTGAAGCAGGCTGAGGTGCATGGTATGAGCCAGCGCGGAGGAGATGTACAGTCTAATTTGCGTTTATCTGACGAAAAGATTTATTCGGATCTTATAGCTCAGGGTGAAGCGGATATGATTATTTCTATGGAACCTATGGAGGCTTTGCGATACCTGCCTTATTTGCAGGAAGAGGGTTGGGTGATCACTTCTGCTAATCCTTTTAAAAATATTCCCAATTATCCGGAAGAGGTGGAACTCATGAAAGCTTTGGAAAGTCTTCCGCATGTGGTGAAGCTGGAAATAGAGGATATGGCAAAAGAAAACAGTATGCCTAAATGCGCCAATGTGATTCTGTTGGGCATGGCTGCGAAATATATTGAGATCGTATCACCGGAACAGTTGCGCGAAAGTATAGGGCGTGTATTTGCCGCAAAAGGTGAGAAGATTGTTGAAATGAATCAAAGAGCTTTTGATATAGGCTTTAATGCGGTAAAGAACTGGTAAACCAAATTTTTACCGTATGGCAGGCTGAAAATGAATAAGGCTTTCATTTACTGTAGGGGCAGATTGAATCTGCCCGATAACACTCTGAAAGGTGTATTTGTGGATGCATTCGGGCGGAAGCATTCCGCCCCTACAGTGGATGTGTTCCTTAGCTTGACGGCTATGGGACAGTCCCTGCCCCTATAGTGGGTAATTGGATACTACAATGAAATAAAGAATATAATACCATGAAAATATTTAGTGAAAAATTAGTAGAGAAAGCGGTGAAGGAATTGCATATCGCTGATCTTTCCCGGGCTACTATCGGTGATGTGTTGCTTGTAGCCCAATATTTGGAAAAGGAAACCGGTATTCCTTTTATCCGCATGGATCAGGGCTCTCCCGGACTTGCCGCCAATCGGATAGGGGTGGAAGCGGAGAAAGCCGCTTTGGATAGGGGAGTAGGCTCCCAGTATCCGGCTGCTGCGGGAGTACCTGAACTGAAAAATGAAGCCTCCCGTTTCGTAAAAGCTTTCTTGAATTTAGATATTTCTCCGCGCGCCTGCGTTCCTACTACAGGATCGGTAGCCGGTTCTTTCGGTTCCTTCATAGCTTGTACGCAGCGTATTCCGGGTAAGAATAAGGTTTTGTTTATTGATCCCGGATTCCCGATTCAGAAATCCCAGCTTCGCATTATCGGTGTGGAGTGGGAGGAATTTGATATCTATCATTATCGTGGACAGGCCTTGCGTGAGAAATTGGAAAGCTTCCTGAGTAAAGGCGATATAGCAGCGATCATCTATTCTAATCCGAATAATCCGGCATGGATATGCCTGGAAGAGGAGGAGTTGCAGATAATCGGTGAACTGGCAACTCGGTATGATGTGATTGTCATGGAAGATCTGGCTTATTTCTGTATGGACTTCCGTCGGGATATGGGGCATCCTTTCGAGGCCCCTTATCCGCCTACGGTGGCGCGATATACGGATAACTATATCTTGATGCTTTCTTCTTCCAAGATATTCAGCTATGCCGGACAGCGCATGGCATTGACTTGCATCAGCGACAAACTGTTTGACCGCCAGTTCCCTGCCTTGGCAGAACGGTATAAGGATGCGGGCGTATTCGGTGCTACATTGATCGCCTCCATTCTTTATATGATTACTTCGGGCAGTACGGCTTCCACTCAGTATGCTTATGCTGAAATGCTCCGTCTATCCACCGAAGGTAAAATCAACTTTGTCGAAGATACTCGCGAGTATGCCCGTCGTGCGGAACGCATGAAGAAAATATTTACCGACCATGGTTTTCATATCGTATATGACTATGATGCCACGCAGGTAGTGGGAGATGGTTTCTTCTTTACCATCGGTTACGGAAATATGGCTGGCGGTGAGTTGCTTCGCGAGTTATTATATTATGGAGTAAGCAGCATTTCACTCTCTACCACCGGTAGTGAGCAGGAAGGTGTACGTGCCTGTACATCACGGATGCGCGATGAACTTTATCCGGTGATGGAGGAACGCATGAGAGCTTTTCACGAAGACCATAAGTAAATTAAAAGTTGAAAATTAAAAATTAAAAAATAAGATGTGTGTACGGTAAGTGGTTAACTTTTTGCCAAGTAACGTGATATAAATCTTATTTTTTAATTCTCACTTCTCACTTCTCAATTTACCAAGTTTTATCTTTTAATTTTTAATTCTCAATTTTTAATTTAAAAATGATTTGGAACAAAAATAAAGAGTGCATGAGTCGGGACGAGATGAGTGCTCTGCAAGGGAAACGGTTGAACAAATTGGTGAATTTGGTTTATCACAATGTCCCTTTTTATCGCAATAAAATGCAGGAGATGGATTTATCTCCGGATGATATTCAAACGATTGAAGACATCGTAAAGCTTCCTTTTACTACCAAGCAGGATTTACGTGATAATTATCCCTACGGACTTCAGGCTGCTCCTGCTTCGGAAATTGTACGTGTACATGCTTCTTCGGGTACAACGGGAAATCCTACTATTGTGGGATATACACGCCGTGACTTATCTGTATGGTCCGAAGTGATGTCACGATGTCTTTCGGCCTACGGTGTTACCCGTAATGATACTTTTTCTGTCAGTTATGGTTATGGACTGTTTACCGGTGGCCTGGGTGCACATTATGGTGTGGAGAACTTGGGGGCGACTGTTATTCCGGCATCTACCGGAAATACGGAAAAGCATGTTCGTCTGATACGTGACTTGGGAATTACCGGTATTGCCTGTACTCCTTCTTATGCTCTTTATCTGGCAGAAGTTGTGGAACGTATGGGATTGACCAAAGAAGATATAGGCCTGCGTATCGGAGCCTTCGGTGCTGAACCTTGGACGGAGAGCATGCGTAAGGAGATAGAAGAACGTCTGGGATTGAAGGGATACAATATTTATGGTTTGAGTGAGATTATGGGGCCCGGTGTTTCTTATGAATGTCAGGAACAACATGGCTCGCATATCAATGAGGATCATTTCTATCCCGAAATCATCAATCCCGAAACTTTCGAGCGCCTTCCTGACGGTGAAGTGGGTGAGTTGGTATTCACTACTTTGACCAAAGAAGGAATGCCGTTGTTGCGTTACCGTACCAAAGATTTAACTTCTTTGATGGAAGGTGAATGCCCTTGTGGAAGAACAAACATCCGTATGTCAGGTATTGTAGGCCGTAGTGACGATATGCTCATTATCCGTGGAATCAATGTATTCCCCTCTCAGGTGGAAAGTGTTATTCTGGATATGCCGCAGTTCGAACCTCAGTATATGCTGGTGGTTGACAGAAAGAATAATCTCGACTCTTTGCAGGTACAAGTAGAGGTTCGCAAAGATTTCTTCTCGGATGATATGGGAAGTATGTTGGCCATGAAAAAAGCATTGAGTGACAAACTGAAGAGTGTCCTTTCTATCAGTGCTGAAGTGAAACTGATGGAACCCAACAGCATTGCCCGCAGCGAAGGCAAGAGCAAACGTGTGATAGACAACCGGATTTTAAACTAAAAATGTACGCAATATGACGATTAAGCAATTATCTGTTTTTCTGGAAAATAAGACCGGAAGAATTAATGACGTAACCAAGACATTGGCAAAGCACGATATCAATATGCATGCATTCAGTATGGCGGAATCTACTGATTTTGGCATTCTTCGTTTAATTGTGTCGGATGTGGAAAAAGCGGTGGAAGTACTCCGTGCCGAAGACTTTGCCGTGATGCTGACCGATGTGGTATGTATCAGTTGTCCCAATATAGCGGGATCATTGGCTAAAGTTTTGGATTATCTGGCTGCCGAAAATATCTTCATCGAATATATGTATGCTTTTGCTCAGGGGGATACGGCGCATGTGGTTATCCGTCCGTCTAATGTAGAGAGATGCATGGAGATATTGAATAAATTCAATTGCAATGTGTTGAATAAGAACAGTCTGTAATGAATCTGGCTTCGTGGGCAAAGTGACTTACGTTACTTTGCCCATTTATTTTATAATAATGGAAATCCGGATAAGTAATTTGGTCGTACCCGTTCTTAAAAGTACTTGTTCGAAGGAGTAGAATAGCTATATGATTACATTGGATAATTTTGAGAACTTTGTTCCCTATAAAATATGGATGCGTGGGGAAGAGTATTATGAAACAGACGCTGTTTCCGAATTGGAAGAAACCTCACCCGGTGAATGGACTGCAACTGTAGAAGGAACAGACGATTATAATGTGGAGATATCTATGGATGGAAAGGAGATAGAATCCTGGTACTGTGATTGCCCGTATGATGGAGAAATCTGCAAACATGTCGTAGCGACATTGTTAGCAATTCGTAATAATAGGAAAAAGGCGGGTGATAGGATTGTCTCTAAGATGAAAATCGAAGTGGAGGAAGCAGCCGTTTTAGAGGACATAAAAGAAGTGAGCAAGCCTGGTCTGCCCTTTGTAGACATACAGCAATTGTTGTCTTTCATTGATCCGCAGGAACTCTCAAAATTTATCTGCGAGTATGCCTCAACGAATCTGGAATTTAAAACGGCACTTTCAAATCATTTTATAGCTAAGGAACTGTCTTCGACATCAAAGGAAAAAGATTACAGAGCGGAGATTCAAAAAGTTTTTGATAGCACCGGTACCAATAAAAGGTCTCGTTATCATAATCGTTATGATGATTACGGCCGTGACTGGAAAACTATTTTCAATCGGATGGATACTTTTTTGGAGAAAGCAGACTTCTTTTTGAAATTGGAAGATATGGACAATTCTATTGCCATAGCTCTTCAAGTAATTCGTTCTATCGGTGAAAATTATGATGATGAACTTTTGTATAATGATGATTTTTCTTCTTCTGACTATTGTGAGCAGGCAGGAGATTTACTCCTGAAAGTGATTGAACATCCTAAAACTACTCAGACACAAAAGATGGAGATACTTCAGAACTTGCGTGAGATAGCTGAAATATCTATTTATCGTGAATATGATCTTTATGATGTAGACGAACTTATGATGCAGGTCAATCTTTTGATTCAGCCGGCAGAAAAAGCGTTGGAATTAATTGACGGACTTCTTGAAACAAGAAAGGGGACCTATGATTTATCTCAGTTGGTTCTTCGTAAGGTCAATCTGTTATTAGAACAGAATGAAAAACAGAAGGCGGATGATACGATTCGTCAATACCTTTATCTGACTGAAATACGAAAAATGGAGGTTGATAAATTGATTGCCTGTTGCCAATATGATGAAGCCATTTGTTTACTGAATGATGGAATAGAACTTGCGGAAAGAGAACAACATCCTGGCACTGTTGATGAATGGATGAAAATGAAATTGAAGATTTATGAAATGACCCATAGGGTTTCTGAAGTAATTGATACATGTCGCTTGTTGTTTGTGACGAGTAGGGATAAATTGACATATTACAGCCAACTTAAAACTCTAGTACCGAAAGAACAATGGAAAAGTTTTCTGGATAGGATGATGAAAGAAACCCGATTTAGTGACTATTTTTCTTTTGGTGGAAATGATAAGGCTGAGATTTATGTGAAAGAAAAGGATTATGACAGTTTGTTCTCTTTGCTGTCGTCAGTCAGATATAATCAGTTGGAAGCATTGATGGAATATTCCCATTATTTGAAGGACACTCATTCTGAGAAATTGATTGCTATATATACTTCTTTATTGAATGATTATGCTGAACGGAATCTAGGACGGGAGCATTATGAATTTATAGCGCGGGTATTGTCCTGCATACGTAAACTAAACGGAGGACAGGCTGTTGTGAGAAGCTTGGTGGCAGAGTTCCGGATAAAATATAAACGTCGTCCGGCAATGATGGAGGTGTTAGGGGAGTTTTAAAATAGTTTATCAGAATCTTCTTTAAAATTAGAAAGTCGCCTCCTCCGAGGCGGCTTTCTGTTTTTCTATCAGAACAAACTCCAGGCAACCGTCAGTCCGGCCATTACAATGGCGACCATACTCATCAGCTTGATCAATATGTTCAAACTGGGTCCGGATGTATCTTTAAACGGGTCACCTACCGTATCACCGGTAACCGTTGCCTTGTGGACTTCACTTCCTTTACCGCCGAAGTTACCTTCTTCTACATATTTCTTGGCATTATCCCAAGCACCGCCTGCATTTGCCATAAAGATGGCAAGTACAAAACCGGAGGACAAACCACCTATCAGCAGACCGATAACACCGGGTACGCCGAAAATCAATCCGGTAGCGATAGGGGCGATGATAGCCAATAGGGACGGGAATACCATTTCACGCTGTGCACCTTTGGTTGAGATTTGTACGCAACGGGCATAGTCGGGTTCGGCTTCTCCTGTCAGAATCCCTTTTATTTCACGGAATTGGCGGCGTACTTCTTCTACCATGTGGGCGGCTGCACGCCCTACGGCATTCATGGTCAGACCGCAGAATAGAAATGCCATCATACTGCCCAGGAACATTCCGCTCAGCACTTTCGGGTTCATCAATGTTACATCGTAATAAAGCATATAGTCTGTAAAGCTGGCGGTGTGTACATCTACTGTAACTCCGTTGGGCAATTCCAGAATGGTTTGTCCCAAGCGGGTCAGTCCGATACGGATTTCTTCTACGTATGACGCCAGCAAAGCCAGTCCCGTCAAGGCGGCGGAACCGATGGCAAAGCCTTTACCGGTGGCGGCAGTGGTGTTGCCCAATGAATCGAGCGCATCGGTACGTTTACGTACTTCTTTGCCCAGTCCGCTCATTTCGGCGTTACCGCCGGCATTGTCAGCGATGGGGCCGTAAGCATCGGTAGCCAAAGTGATACCGAGCGTGGAAAGCATAC
The DNA here is from genome assembly GCA_963651205.1 of Bacteroidaceae bacterium. Lineage (GTDB taxonomy): Bacteria > Bacteroidota > Bacteroidia > Bacteroidales > Bacteroidaceae > Phocaeicola. Next base: position 83,388 of record CAVJPC010000160.1, on the reverse strand, counting down.
CTACAGCAGCAATACCGATGCCGTAAAGCCCCATGGAAATATTGGTAAAATCGAATCCGGAGGCAAGCCAGTAAGATAGGATAATCCCTACTACAACAGCCAGCACTGGAATTGTGGTGGAAACCATACCCAAACCGATACCGGAGATAATAACCGTAGCAGGACCTGTTTTTCCGCTTTCTGCCAATTGTTGTGTCGGTTTATAAGATTGGGAGGTGTAATATTCTGTCGAGCGTCCGATAATGATTCCTACTATCAATCCGATGACAACGGCAAAGGAGATATTTACCCAGTTATTCAATCCTAAAGCCCAAAGAATAAAGAAAGTAGCTATGACTATCAGTACAGAACTGAGGTTGGTTCCTGTTGCCAGTGAACCGAGCAATTGCTTCATCCCTGCATCTTCTTTGGTGCGGACGGCAAAGATGCCGATAATGGAAAGCACGATGCCTACCGCTGCAATCAGCATAGGAGCAATGACGGCTTTATATTGCATGACTGTATCTTCTGAACCGATGAAGGCGGCAGCTCCCAAAGCGGCGGTGGCAAGGATGGAACCGCAATAAGACTCGTACAGGTCGGCACCCATTCCGGCTACGTCGCCCACATTGTCACCTACGTTATCGGCAATGGTGGCAGGGTTGCGGGGATCGTCTTCGGGAATACCTGCTTCCACTTTACCTACTAGGTCGGCACCTACATCGGCCGCTTTAGTATAGATACCTCCACCTACACGGGCAAACAGCGCTTGCGTACTGGCTCCCATTCCGAAGGTAAGCATGGTAGTGGTGATAATACATAATTTGGCTGCCGGATTCAGGGTATCGGCAGGGATACAATTATCTAATAATACATACCAGAAAGAAATATCGAGCAGACCTAATCCGACTACAACCAGTCCCATAACGGCACCGCTACGGAAAGCAACGCGTAATCCTTTGTTCAAAGACTGACGGGCGGCATTGGCAGTACGGGCAGATGCATAAGTCGCTGTTTTCATGCCCAGGAATCCGGATAATCCGGAGAAGAATCCACCGGTAAGGAATGCAATAGGCACCCACGGATTTTGCAGGTTGAAACCGTAAGCCATGATAGAGAACAGAATAACCAGGCCCAAGAAAACCAGTCCTACTATCTTATATTGTTGTTTAAGATAGGACATGGCGCCTTGGCGCACATACAAAGCGATTTTTTCCATTGTTGGAGTTCCTTCGCTTTCGAGCATCATTTGTTTGTAGAAATACCATGCGAGAGCCAATGCCAATAGGGAGGCAATGGGCACAATCCAGAATAGATACGTTTCCATAATGCAGTATTGATTTAAAAGTTGGTTTTGCCCAAAGATAGAAAAAAATAAATGATAATCAATGGGATAGGATGTTTTTTTATGGTGAAGAAGGAAGAAAATTTAGCACTTGTTTTAACTTTAAACTTTAATGGTAAATAGTTATATCCAAATAAATTCTACTTTTGCAGGGCAACATCTTCCCCTGGAGCGTTGTATTGTTCCAATTTTTGTTTAATTTTGCAGCGTTATTCCTCGGATAGTGTTCCGGGAATTGCTGAAAATTAAATATATAGGAAGCGTTTAGCTTTATCCTCATTCTAAAAATCGCCAATTTTTGACCAATGGGATAAACAATACAGACGCTCACCAATTCTATACATACAGCCATTATTGTATGTATATGATATTGCGTGGGGAAGATGTTGTTTATTATTGGTCGGGTGTTTGGCGATACCTTAGGATGGATAGACAAATCAGTTCCCACGCTTCTTTTATGTAAAATCGCCATTCGGGGAATTGGGGCACCAATAATAACGACAAAGTGCTATTTAATTCTTTTGAGTTTCTTGTGTTTCTGCCGATAGTGTTTTTACTCTATTGGTTTGTGTTCAGGTCATTAAGATGGCAGAACTTATTTGTAGTAGCAGCAAGCTACCTGTTTTATGGCTGGTGGGACTGGCGTTTTCTTATTCTGATTGCCATTACTACTTTTTGCAGTTTTGCCAGTGGCGTATGGTTGGAGAAGTGTGAAGGACATCGTGTCAGGCAGAAATGGATTAGTGCATCAAACATCCTGCTTAATCTGGTGATTCTTTGTATCTTCAAGTATTATAACTTTTTCGGAGAGAATCTGGCCGAATTATTCAGTGCTTTCGGTATGCAGTTGGATTGGGTGACTTTGGATATTCTTCTGCCTGTAGGCATCAGTTTCTATACGTTTCAGGCTTTAAGTTATACCATTGATGTGTATCAGCATAAAATAAAACCCACCCGTGATGTGGCTGCTTTCTTTGCTTTCATCAGTTTCTTTCCGCAGTTGGTTGCCGGTCCTATTGAAAGAGCCACCAATCTTTTGCCACAATTTCTGACTCCACGTACATTCAGTTATGAAAAGGCAGTGGATGGTATGCGGCAAATCCTGTGGGGCTTATTCAAGAAAATGGTAGTGGCAGACAACTGTGCGGCGGCAGTCAATCTTATTTTTGATGAATATCAGACTTTGGATGGCCTCAATCTTTTCTTGGGAGCCATCTTCTTTACTTTCCAGATATATGGTGATTTTTCTGGATATTCTGATATAGCGATTGGTACGGCCCGCTTATTTGGCATTCAGTTAATGCGTAACTTCAACTTCCCTTATTTTTCACGTGACATAGCTGAGTTTTGGCGCCGGTGGCACATCTCACTGACTACCTGGTTCCGCGATTACATCTATATACCTTTGGGCGGTAGTCGTTGCGGTAAATGGAAGGTGGCGCGCAATACCTTGATTATATTTTTAGTCAGCGGTTTCTGGCATGGGGCTAACTGGACTTTTATTTGTTGGGGGGCTTTTCATGCGTTACTTTTCTTTCCATTATTTATTCTGGGGAAAAACAGAAAGTATAAGGAAGTAGTTGCAAAAGGGCGGTTGCTACCTACTGCAAAAGAGGTATGTCAGATGGTATTTACTTTTTTATTGGCAATGATTGGCTGGATTATTTTCCGGGCTGAAACAATTCGACAAGCATGGGATTATTTGGCTTGTATGGTTACTAAGTTTCACATTTGTATGCCGGAGTATGGGAAGAAAGCGTTGGTTTACATTCTTATATTACTGACGGTAGAATGGCTGCAACGTGAAAAGCAATTCGGGTTGCAATTGGATTTCAAAGGAATATTCCGTTATCGTACAGTGCGGTGGGGAATTTACTATATCCTGTTTATAGCCTCTCTTGTGCTTGCAGGACAGCAGGAGGAATTTATTTATTTCCAATTTTAATGATTATGAAGAAATTTCTAAAAACAGTTTGTTTGTTTTCATTGCCTTTGCTGTTGTTGTGCATCGGTTTTGAATGTTCATTGCGTCAGGTACCCAATCCTTTTCGGTTTAAAAGATATTTATTGGAAGAAAAGGGAGAGAAAATCAAAAATATGATCATAGGAAGTTCGGTGGTTGATTATGGCATTGACCCCTCCTGTCTGCCGGATAGCACCTATAATCTGGCTGTCTCCGGACAGTGGTTCCGCTACAATGAAGCTCAGTTGGAAAAATATATCGAGAACTTGCCTCATTTGAAAAATATAATTTGGGGTATTGCGTACCAGGCCCTGTGGGAAGATGAGTATGAGTCAGGTGTATTCTATCAAGATTCTAAAAAAGATGAAAATATTGCGTATTATTCCATTTATATGGATATCAGTTTTGACCATAATTGGATTCATAGGAGTGAATTCTTGTCGGCTGGAAAAATTTGTTTTGAAAAGTGGTCAAAGCATTATTTGTTGCATGAAAAGACGATGTATTGTGATTCGTTAGGGTTAGACCATAAATTTGATTTGTCGGAGAAAGAGGAGGATGAGAGAAAATGGTTGAATGCTATACCTAGATCAATAAAAATGCATACGGCTTTGGACAATGAAAAAGCGGAAGAAATATATCAACGGAATATTCATCGGATGCATGCAGTAGCGAAATTATGTCATGATAGAGGAGTGAAACTATACCTTGTAATCCCACCTACCTATAAGATGTATTATGAAAATGTGGATGAAGGACAGCTGCAACGGATGCATCTGGCTATTAAAGAAGTTGTGGATAAATGGGATAATGTATCTTGGTATGATTATTTTAGAGATAATCGTTTCGTAGAAGATGATTTCTATGATGGAAATCATTTGACTTCGGATGTAGGCGCAGTGAAATTCGGGAATATTCTTCGGAAAGATATCTTTAAGGAATGATGGATAAAGGATTTGAAGTAGATAATATTGAAAGAGAAAAATCTTTCTCAGAATAGCAATGTTCATAGAACATTGCTATCTTTGTACATGTTTCATTAATAAATAAGGAGTTGATATGGAAGGACTATTCAGACGATATCCCATCGGAATACAGAATTTTGAACAATTGCGCAAGGATGGTTATGTTTATGTAGATAAGACTGAATTAGTTTATCGGCTGGCAAATATGAATACGACTTATTTTCTCAGCCGTCCACGCCGCTTTGGTAAAAGCTTGCTGGTGTCTACCCTCGAAGCCTATTTTCAAGGAAAGAAGGAATTGTTTGAGGGACTGGCAATGGAAAGGCTGGAAAAAGAATGGAATGTTTATCCCGTACTGCATATAGATTTCAGCATGACTAAATATATGGAGTTTTCCGATTTGACAGGTCAGTTGAATTTGAATCTGCTACGTTGGGAAGAATTGTATGGAAAGAATGAGGCTGAAAGTACGCCTGCAGAACGCTTTACGGGTGTGATACAAAGAGCCTGCAAGCAGACAGGAAACCGGGTTGTGGTATTGATTGATGAGTATGATGCTCCGATGTTGGATAGCAATCATCATGTCGAATTGCAGGATAAGCTGAGAAACGAGATGCGGAAGTTTTTCAGTCCATTGAAGGCTCAGGGACAATATCTCCGTTTCCTTTTCTTGACCGGTATCAGCAAATTCAGTCAGATGAGTATATTCAGTGAATTGAATAATTTGCAGAATATCAGTATGGGTGATGATTACAGTGCTATATGCGGAATCACGGAAATGGAACTGCGTACACAGCTTGAAACGGATATAGAGAGAATGGCAAAGGCCAATAATGAAACTTATGAAGAAGCATGTGCTCATTTGAAGAAACAGTATGACGGTTATCATTTCAGTAAGCAATGTGAAGATATATACAATCCGTTCAGCCTGTTCAATGCTTTTGCTCAAAAAAGTTATGAAAATTATTGGTTCTCTACAGGAACCCCTACTTTTCTGATTAAGCTATTGCAGAAAATAAATTTCAATATCCGTGACTTGGAACATATGGATACCAAGGCAGAAGATTTTGATAAAGCTACCGAACATCTTACCGACCCGATTCCTGTGCTTTATCAAAGTGGCTATCTTACCATCAAAGACTATAATCCGCTTTTCCGTTCTTACACGTTGGGCTATCCCAATGAGGAGGTAAAGATTGGTTTTCTGGAAGCTTTGATACCGTCTTATCTGGACCAACCTACACGGGAAAGCAATTTTTATGTGATGTCTTTTGTCAAAGATCTGATGAAGGGAGATGTAGAAAGTTGTATGATACGTACGCAGTCTTTCTTCGCTTCTATTCCCAATGATTTGGAGAATAAGACCGAGAAGCATTATCAGACTATTTTCTATCTGCTCTTCAAACTGATGGGGCAGTATGTGGAAACGGAAGTGAAGAGTGCCATTGGCAGGTCTGATATCGTAGTGAAATTGCAGGATGCCATTTATGTATTCGAATTCAAGATGAATGGTACAGCAGAAGAGGCGTTGGCTCAAATCAATAGTAAAGGATATGCTATTCCCTATCAGGCAGATCATCGCAGGGTGGTAAAGATTGGTGTGAACTTTGACAGTACTACCCGCACGATAGGAGAATGGATTGTTGAAACTGACGCACTTTCTTAAGTGGGTATTGAAATATTGCAGAATTAGTTTTTGTCTGATACGGAAATGAATAAAATGATGTTTTCGATTTTAGGCGCGGATTACGGGGATTACGCGGGTTTTAAACTTAATATCGTGTGAGGTGCCGTCTTTAATCCGTGAAATTCCGCGTAATCCGCGCCTGAAAAATCATTTAAAACCGAATTGGAAATGAATCACGTTTCCATCCACTGTAGGGGCAGATTGAATCTGCCCGATAACACTCCGAAGGGTGTATTTGTGGATGCATTCGGGCGGAAGCATTCCGCCCCTACGGTGGATGGTTTCCAACAATGATTCATTCAAAACCATTCGGAAAGGGGCATTTTACTTTCCATACAGCTTGTCTATCAAATCAGTACGCCCTATCTTTCGCAATTCATTGATAATGGCACGTCGTTCTTCGGGTTTGTACCAAAAGAAGAACATTCGTTGCGCCAGCTTCTCTTTTTGTGATTTGGCAGAAAAGACCGGTTGCAAGGTGTATGGATGATATCCTGTGTACCAAGCCTCAGTAGCTACGGTCATCGGAGTAGGCGTAAAGTCCTGCACCTGTTCCAGATGAAAATCCAGTTTCTTGGTGATGACTGCCAGTTCCGCCATATCTTCCTCGGTGCATCCGGGATGGCTGCTTATAAAATAAGGTATAAGCTGTTGGCGCAGGTTCAATTCCTTGTTTATCTTGTCAAAAGTCTTCTTGAACTCATAGAATTGTGAGAAAGAAGGCTTGCGCATGATATTCAGCACCTGGTCACTGGTATGTTCCGGAGCCACTTTCAACCGTCCGCTGACGTGCTTGGCTATCAGTTCGCGGGTATATTCGGCAGTGCTGCGGTTGACGGCGGGGTCTTTGCTGTCATGTTGCAACAGGTCATAACGGACGCCGCTCCCGATGAAACTTTTCTTGATACCGGGCAATGCATCTACCGAGCGATAAATATCGAGTAACGGACGATGGTCGGTATTCAGATTGGGACAAACTTTGGGATGAATGCATGAAGGGCGTTTGCACTTGCGGCACACCTTTTCATCCTTTCCACGCATGGCATACATATTGGCGCTGGGACCTCCCAAGTCACTCAGATAACCTTTGAAATCGGTCATTTCAGTAATAGCCTTCACTTCTTTCAGGATACTGTCCTTGCTTCTGCTTACAATAAATTTTCCTTGATGAGCAGAGATGGTACAAAAGGCACATCCGCCAAAACAGCCACGATGCAAATTGACAGAGAATTTAATCATGTCAAATGCCGGGATTCGTTTCCCCTTATACTTAGGATGAGGCAGGCGGGTATAAGGCAAGTCAAAGGAATGGTCCAGTTCGCCCTGCGTCATGGGAGGGTAGGGAGGGTTGACTACCACTGTTCTGTTGCCTGCGTCCTGCAAGATGCGGGATGCTTCGTATTTGTTGCTTTCCTCTTCTATGAAGCGGAAGTTCTCGGCTTGTTTCTTTTTGTCTTTCAGGCACTCTTCATGCGAGTGTAGGATGATGTCGGGTTTTGCCTGAGTGTGTTCGGACGGAGGAATTTCTGCCTCTGCGTTCACCGGGCTGGGATATATGGTGTGTTCGGACGGGCAGACCCCGCCCCTACGGGTGGCATAGACCGTTTGGGGGATGTCATGTGGGATGGAATCACATCCTTGTAGAGGCGGGGTTTGCCCGCCCTGAATACATCCGCTTTCTTTCATTCTCCGGCATAATTCCGCAATCGGTTTTTCGCCCATGCCATAAATCAGCAAATCAGCTCCCGAATCTATCAGGATTGATTTACGCAAACAGTCCTGCCAGTAATCATAGTGGCTGACACGGCGCAGGGAAGCTTCGATACCTCCCAGAATAACCGGTACATCGGGATAGATTTTCTTTAAAATCTGTGTATAAACAATGCTGGGATATTCGGGACGCATATCATGTCTTCCATCGGGTGTATAGGCATCCTCACTGCGCAAACGCTTGTTGGCGGTGTACTTGTTTACCATACTGTCCATACATCCGGCGGACACACCGAAAAAGAGGCGTGGACGTCCCAGCTTCTTGAAATCGCGCAGGTCGTCACGCCAGTTGGGTTGAGGCACAATGGCCACTCTCAAGCCTTGTGCTTCTAATAATCTTCCGATCACAGCCGGGCCGAATGAAGGATGGTCTACATAAGCGTCGCCGCTGAATAAGATTACGTCCAGTTCATCCCAACCACGCATCTCCACTTCTTTCTTGGTGGTAGGCAGCCAGTCTGTTGGTTTATACTCTTTCAATGATATATATTGTTTTTTAATTCACCACAAAGGATACAGAAGAACACTGAAGGAAATTTTGAGGGCACTGAAAAAGTCACTGGCCGATAGCAATATGTCACTGGTAGGGGCGGATTGAATCCGCCCGAATACATCAAGCAAACTGTTTTCGGGCAGATTCAATCTGCCCCTACCAGCAAAAGGATAGCAAAAAAACACTTTTTCAGTGCCCTCGGAAATTTTAAAGCTATTTTTCTTCCTCTGTGTGTCTCTGTGCCCTCTGTGGTGAACGGAATTATTTATGCTTCTTCTTCATCTTTGTTCTTCTCCTTTTCCCATTGGATATAGAGCAAGATCAGTTGATGAAGCCCGAAGGCTTTCATATTATTATGATAAATAATGTCGATACAAAGATCAAGCAGCTCTTTATCGTTTCCGTCTTCACTGGTTATCAGTGAGCGGATGTTCAGTTTCAATTTGTCCAGCACCGACTCGTCCACGATGCCGTTGCTATCTATTAAATGCTGAAACAAAGCATATTTCTCAATGGTTTGCAGGTTCTCTTCGGAGATTTCCATGCTGCGTGTGCCTGAGGCATTAGTCTGTATAGTGTACATAGTCATTTTATTTTAATGGTTTATACGGACAAAGTTAGGCGTTTTTATGAAATAACCTCTTATTTGCCCTTTTATTTTCACTTAAAAATATCACTTACCGCCAAAGAAGCCCAGGATGGCGCTCATGATCCGTGCCCTTTCCTTCACTCCCTGAATGCTTTCAAAAGGGAAGCCAAGGACGAAAGTGCGGTATGCACCTTTGTAGGCAATGCCGGCACTGTAATTGCCCGGACTGTATACAAAAGCGGAATAGGCGGGAGCTATCGGCGTCAAACAGTCGGGGGCAGGTACGGCATAGGTTTGTTCATTGGCGGTACGGGGGATGCTGAAACGGGTATTGGCTCCGTATATTTCACCTGAGGTAGAGTTACTCATGCTTCCACCGAAACTATACTTCAATATATTTTCGGTGAAACCCAGTGCTGTGGGACTGTTCATGTTGCTTCCTATATACGAACCGCTGAGCATCAGATTGCCTCCTCTCTGGCAGTAAGAAGTGATCTGTTGTTGCAGAGTGTTGGAAAAAGGTCGTCTGTCGGCTCCCAATATCAGGTCTACGATAGGATAATCCGTCAGTCGGACAAAGCCGTTTTCAATGGCCTCATCACTACATGAGACAAAGGAGTAACCTCCGGCTGCTTGAATGGCTTTTCCGTGAATGAACGGATAGTCGAAAGTGTTTCCGGCAATAAGCATCCCTTCCAGTTCGCCGCCGCTATATCCTAGCCCGTCTTTGGTTTCGCGTCCTATGCGGCTACGGTCAAAACTTTGCTGTGCTCCGCAGAAAGCCGGCGTATTTATATAAGGTATCCCCGGATCGGTATTTAAGTCAAAGCCTTGCAAGAAAGGAGATTCTACGGTGGCAGGACCGCTCAGACGGTCAAATCCGTTGACAATCAGGATAGTTCCTCTGCTTTTCCTTGCCTGATAAGCTGAAAGTATTTCGGAAGGGAAACTTTCTCCACCTCTGTTGACAGCGGTTATCTTGAAACTGTATACCAGTCCCGGTTCGGCTTCGAAGGTATATTCAGTCCCGCGTACTAATGTTCCGTTATCAAATCCGCCATGCCCCAAGCGGGAATAAACCATGTACTGTTGTGCTTTTGCAGTCGGTTCCAGCGGATCATCCACTGCTTGCCACGTCAGTTGGAAGGTATTTTTCTTGCTGCCGGGACGGATAGCGAAGTTACTTACCGGCAAAGGTTGGACCACATAATCCGTGCCGTGCATGGTGTTCAGATACTTTAGAACAGATTTATAGACAGAACGTCCTACGGTAAATTTGAAACGCGGATCATGACCCATTTTCAAATCGGCGAAGTTTTGATGGGAGAGCAGTTCCAGAATCATTGAGGGGACGGCAGGCAGACGGGTTTCGCTATAATTCCGGTTCCAAAGGCTGCGGCGTTGCCACTGTATGCCGAATTGTGAAGAGATATCACGCTGCAATCCGGTTAATACCATGTCTGCCAGGTCGCGGGAGGCATAGCGGGAGATGCCGGCGTTCAGTTCACCGTTATTGTAATCGGTGGTATAGATGCCCAACGTGCCTATCAGGTCGTCTTCTTTGGAAAAACCTGCATCGCTGTGCAACCCCAAAGTCATTTCAAAAGGAATACCCAGTCCTTTCTCGTGGGGATTGTACACGGAGTTTCCACTGAGGTAGTTTATTACCCGGCTGCGGGCATTAATATCATCGGTATAGTCATTCTTGCCTTCGCTGGGGCTATAAACCGGATACGGCATGCCCGACCACTGTGCGGCATAGCGTGCCCCTTCCAGATAACGGGGCAGGCCGCTGCTTCTTCCACCGCGTGATACATTTCCCATTCCTCCACCAAAACGGACGGCATCGGCGCACACCACTCCTTTCTGCTTGCTTTCATTGCTAAGTACCACCATGCCGTAATCGTTGGTGCCTTTATCAAATTCGAAAGTGCCCAAGTAAACCCAGGTGCCTCCGCCTATTTGCTGGTTGACCAGAAATTCGGTTACACCCCCTTTATGGAATACCAGATATTTGGCGTCACTCACACTTCCGGGTAAAGTCTGGTAAGTCACATAGACAGCATATTTCCCAGTTTCGGGAATATGGGGAATCCATTGTGCAAAGGCTTTTTCCGGTTTCTTTTCGGTGGAGGCAAAACGTGCCGTACCTTCTTCAAAAGGGTTTTGTCCGTCCCGGTAAACCAGCCGTTTCTGGGCGAATGCCGGTACGGGGGCGGTTTTCCATTTGCCTTTCCGACTTTTTATTTCCTGATAGATACAGCCTTTGGGATAGGTGTCATTGTCCACTATCACTTCATTGCGTTGCCAGTCACGTTCACGGGGAGTGTAGACTATAGCACCTGCATTTTCCAGCATTGGTATAATATAAGGTATGACGAATGACTGCGTGAATAAATCCTCTGTGGTGCAAAACAGGCGGGGACGTTGCCATTCCCAGCTTCCTTTGTCATTTTTATAATATTTCCCGTGGCTTTGCCACAGAGCGATGTGTCTGCCTTCCAATCCTTTGCCGGCGGTAAAGGGGCGGGAAATGTTTTTCACCCATGGGTCACCTTTATAATCTGTCCGCTGCCATAGGCGGCTTTTGTCCTGTTTCTTTCTCAAGTAGTTGGGAACCAGGTCTTCGATAGGTTTCCCATCGGCATAGATGGTTATATCATAGTAATTTACAGGACCGGGGAGGCTTTGTTTGAGTAACCGGTAGATGGCTTCCGTATTCTCAGGCGTAAACGGTTGGTAGCCGAAACTGGGGCTGGCATATACGTTCAGTTTCTTTTTGTTATGATTGACTTCATAACGATCCAGTTTACACTTGCCTATGTTAGCATAAGACGTTTCGTAATGGGTAAAAAAGTCTTTTAAACGCTGTTCTACGTTGGCGTCCAGTCCTTGTGCCAGGGTGCAGAGAATACCTGCCGTCAGGAATAGGAAAGACATCACTATTTTTTTCATATGCTTGGAAAACATAAATTCTTTCATTTAATGCTGCGAAGTTAGGAATTTTTGTTAGTTTTGTCGTCCTAACTAACCTATAATGAACCTAAATGAAACGAATTATCTTTAATTTCTGCTTCGTTTGGCTGGCTGTTTCCGCTTTTGCCGGAAGTAAAGTGGTCGAAATGCGAAACTACGGTCTGGTACCAAACACACACGAGAATCTCTCGCCCAAATTGCAAGAGGCTTTGCAAGACATTAAATCCCAAGTCGCTCCCGGTGATAAAGTAACCCTGCTTTTTGAAGCCGGACGTTATGATTTCCATCCGGAAGGAGCTGCTGTCCGTGAGTATTACATATCCAACCACGACCAGGACAACCCGAAAACGGTAGGTTTCCCTTTGGAAGACTGGAAAAACCTGACAGTGGACGGACAAGGCGCCGATTTTATCTTTCATGGTCGTATGCTTCCGCTTTCCCTGTTGCGATCCGAGGATTGCACCTTGCGGAATTTCAGTATAGATTTTGAAACTCCCCAGATAACACAAGTCAAGGTGTTGCAAAATGGAGAGGAAGGGATTACTTTTGAACCTGCTGCATGGGTGAAATGCCGGATCAATGACAAAGGTTTCTTTGAATCCTATGGCGAAGGCTGGTCCAATGCTCCCCAGGGAGGAATTGCTTTTGAAGAAAAGACCAAGCGTCTGGTTTATAAGACTAGTGACTTATGGTGTCCGATGGAAGGTGTGAAAGAAGTTTCTCCGCGTGTCTACCAGTCTCCGCAATGGAAGGATGCCCGGTTGATACCGGGAACGGTTGTTGCCCTTCGCACCTATTATCGTCCTGCTCCGGGTATATTCTTGTCCAATGATAAAGACACCCGTTTGCAGAATGTGAAAGTGCATTATGCCGAAGGTATGGGACTGCTGGCCCAGTTATGTGAGAATATCACGTTGGATGAATTTAGCGTTTGTCTTCGTGGCGATAAAGATCCGCGTTATTTTACTACCCAGGCGGATGCTACCCATTTCTCCAGTTGCCGGGGGAAGATTGATTCTCGCAACGGGTTGTATGAAGGAATGATGGATGATGCGATTAATGTACATGGTACTTATTTGAAAATCAAGCAACGCCTTGATGACCATACGGTGATTGCCCAATACATGCATCCGCAAGCATACGGATTCGAATGGGGCGTGAATGGCGATGAAGTACAATTTGTACGTTCCGCCACCATGGAACTGACCGGTGGAAAGAACCGGGTGAAGGAAATTCTGCCCAATGACAAAGATACGGTGAAAGGTGCAAAAGAATATCGTATCACTTTTGCCGAGCCTTTGGATGCGGAGATTACAGATAAGGAAGGTTTTGGTATTGAAAACCTGTCCTGGTGTCCGGAAGTTTATTTTGCGGATAATGTCATTCGTAACAACCGTGCACGTGGCACGCTGTTCAGCACTCCCCTGAAAACGGTGGTAGAGCGTAACTTGTTTGATCATACATCAGGAACAGCCATATTGCTGTGCGGTGATTGTAACGGCTGGTTCGAAACGGGAGCTTGCCGAAATGTACTGATTCGTAATAATCGCTTTATCAATGCATTGACCAATATGTTCCAGTTTACGGAGGCTGTTATTTCTATTTATCCGGAAATTCCCGATTTGGAGCACCAGAAGAAGTATTTCCACGGTGGGGAAGGAGAAAAAGGAGTAGTGATTGAAGATAATTATTTTGAGACCTTTGACCGTCCTGTTCTTTTTGCCAAGTCCATCGACGGACTGGTCTTTAAGAATAACATTATCCGACAGAATACGGACTATCCTGCTTTCCATCATAATAAGACCCGTTTCCGCTTGCTTCGCACCAAAAATGTGAAGATCGAGAAGAACGATTTTGAGGATGGGGATGAAAGTGTGATGAAAGAATAAGGAATGTATCAAAGAACAACAATGTTGTATATTTTATGACTGTAGGGGCAGATTCAATCTACCCCTACAGTTGAATGATACTGAATTTTACTTTGATATTATTCTACTTTTCCGATGCTGAAATTTTCAGGATGTTTGCCTTTGAAATTCTTGTAGTACAATTTAATTTCACGCATATCCTTGTCCAGATCTCCGCTGGGATGTATCACTTTCTCGGCAGTAACACACTTCTTTTCGTAGTCAATAGCTACCAATATAATAGGAAGTCCGGCTCCTTGTGCAATGTAATAAAATCCTTTTTTCCAGTTGGGATTACGCTTGCGCGTCCCTTCGGGAGTAATAGCCAGATGGAATTTCTTGCTGGACTTGGCAATCTTGATCATCTGGTCTACCAATGAAGTCTTGCGGCTACGGTCTACAGGAATACCTCCCATCCAGCGGAAGATAGGTCCCAAAGGCCAGAAGAACCAGTCTTTTTTCATCATAAACCCCGTTTCCCGACCGATAGCTCCCATAAACAGTTTGCCTATAAACAAATCCCAATTCGTGGTATGCGGCGCGGCGCAAATAATGTATTTGTCATAATCGGGAGCAGACACTTTGGTCTTCCATCCCAATAGTTTGTAGTAGATAAAACCACAAATAGCTTTTTTCATTCCTTAAATCTTATGCTTTTGTAGCTTTAGCCAGTTCGTCTGCAACCACTTTTATTTCTTTGTTCAGGTCTTCATTCAGTTTCTTGTAGAAACCTTTTACGTTACCCGGTTCGGTGTGACTGATGCGTATTATTAGCTTTATCACGTTGTGTACCGAGTTGCAAACCACCTCACGGTTAACACCTTCCATCAAGCTAACTAAAAATAAATCACTTGCTATATTGGTTATTTTCTTCTTTAAATCTCTTCTACTTGCCATAAATGTAATGTTTTAAGTTAATACAAAATTCTAAATTCGCGGTAAAGGTAGCATTTTTATTTGTATACGTTTTCATATTTGCGAAAAAAGAGCGAAATTTGCACGTGGATTCCAAATGAAATTATACACCTTTAAATAGAATAATAGAATATGACTAAAAGTGCATTACAAATTGCCAGAGCTGCTTATCAGCCCAAACTTCCTAAAGCGTTGAAAGGCGCAGTAAAAGTACAGGAAGGCGAACCTACCCAGTCTGTTGCCGACCAGGAAGCTATCAAAGCTTTGTTCCCTAACACTTACGGCATGCCGTTGATCCAGTTCGTTGAAGGCGAAGCTGTCAATATGCCTGCTATCAACGTAGGTGTCATCTTGTCTGGTGGACAGGCTCCCGGCGGACACAATGTTATTTCAGGTTTGTTTGACGGTATCAAGGCATTGAACAAGGACAGCAAACTGTATGGTTTCATCCTGGGCCCCGGTGGTTTGGTAGACCATAACTACATGGAACTGACTTCTGAAATTATCGACGAATACCGTAACACTGGTGGTTTTGATATCATCGGTTCGGGACGTACCAAACTGGAAAAAGAAGAGCAGTTTGACAAAGGTCTGGAAATCATCAAAGAACTTGGCATCAAGGCATTGGTAATCATTGGTGGTGATGACTCAAACACGAACGCTTGCGTATTGGCAGAATACTATGCTGCAAAGAATTGCGGTGTTCAGGTTATCGGTTGTCCCAAGACCATCGACGGTGACTTGAAGAATGAAATGATTGAAACATCTTTTGGTTTCGACACGGCTTGCAAGACTTACTCTGAAGTGATCGGTAACATTCAGCGTGACTGTAACTCAGCCCGCAAGTACTGGCACTTTATCAAGCTGATGGGACGTTCTGCTTCTCATATCGCTTTGGAATGTGCTTTGCAGGTTCAGCCTAACGTATGTATCGTTTCTGAAGAAGTGGAAGAAAAGAACATGTCTTTGGACGATGTAGTGACCTATGTTGCCCAGGTAGTAGCCAACCGTGCTGCACAGGGAAACAACTTCGGTACCGTATTGATTCCCGAAGGTTTGATCGAATTTATCCCTGCCATGAAGGCTTTGATTTCGGAACTGAATGACTTCCTGGCCAAGAATGCGTCAGAATTTGCGTTGATCAAGAAGTCTCACCAACGTGAGTATATCATCTCCAAGCTTTCTAAGGAAAACTCGGAAATCTATGCTTCTTTGCCCGAAGGCGTTGCCCGTCAGTTGACTTTGGATCGTGACCCGCATGGAAACGTACAGGTATCATTGATTGAAACAGAAAAACTGTTGTCGGACATGGTAGCTGTGAAATTGGCTCAATGGAAGGAAGAAGGCAAATATGTAGGTAAATTTGCTGCCCAGCACCACTTCTTCGGTTATGAAGGACGTTGCGCTGCTCCGTCAAACTTCGATGCTGACTATTGCTACTCACTGGGTTACACAGCTTCTATGTTGATTGCTAACGGCAAGACCGGTTATATGTCTTCTGTACGCAACACCACAGCTCCTGCCGAACAATGGATTGCAGGTGGTGTGCCTATTACCATGATGATGAACATGGAACGTCGTCACGGTGAAATGAAACCGGTTATCCAGAAAGCTTTGGTGAAACTGGACGGTGCTCCTTTCAAGGCATTCGCTGCACAACGTGAGCGTTGGGCTGTTGAAACAGACTATGTATATCCGGGTCCTATCCAGTACTTCGGTCCTACAGAAGTTTGCGACCAGGCAACCAAGACTTTGCAACTGGAACAAGGAAAATAAGATTTCCTGATTCTCGTAAAACATAAAAGAAAACCCATCGAGGCTGATTGTAAAACCATTCTCCCGATGGGTTTTATTGCATAATATGCAGGAACAGATAAAGGTAAAAGCAAAATAGGATAGAATGGCAAGAGCAACGAACGCACATCCTGCTTCAACTAAAAGAAAGACCACTGCAAAACCTGTCCGCCGGACTACTAAGCGGAAGGTGAAGAAGAAACCGCAGAGACAGATGCCCTCATGGCTTCGGTACGTCATTGCGGGAGGAATTGCTTTTTTGTTCCTCACAGCTTTCTTTTATTTCTTTATCCGTCCTTACTCTTACCGTTGGAAGCCATGCTATGGTTTTAAAGCCTATGGTGTCTGTATGCCTTCGGGATTTCATGTGCATGGCATTGATGTTTCCCACTATCAGGGGAATATAGACTGGAAAATGCTTGCCCGGACCCGGCAGGGAAAGTTTCCCATTCATTTTGTCTTTATGAAAGCTTCGGAAGGGGGGGATTATGGGGATAAGGTTTTTCAGGCCAATTTTGACTCGGCAAAAACGCATGGATTCATCCGTGGAGCTTATCATTTCTACAATCCGAAGACAGATCCTATCCGTCAGGCCGATTTTTTTATCCATTCCGTAAAACTGGATTCAGGCGATCTGCCTCCTGTACTTGATATTGAGAAGCGGGGAAAAGACGAAAACCTGCTTCGCCGTGACTTGAAACTTTGGCTGGACAAGATTGAACAACATTATAAGGTAAAGCCGATTCTTTATACTTCTTATAAATTCAAGACCCGTTACTTGAATGATTCCGTTTTTGACTCTTACCCCTACTGGATTGCCCATTATTATGTGGATTCTGTGGAGTATAAAGGAGACTGGAAGTTCTGGCAGCATACGGATGTGGGTACGTTGCCGGGTATCCGTGAAAAGGTGGATCTGAATATCTTCAACGGTTCCCTGGACGAATTGCAATTAATGACTATAAAGAAATAAGGAGATAATGCCTGTTGTTATCGAAAACTTTCCTTATATTTGCTTTATGAACTTACTACTCAATATTATTTGGCTGATTTGCGGCGGATTTCTGATCTGCGTGGAATATATTGTTTCCAGCCTGTTGCTGATGATTACTATCGTCGGCATTCCTTTCGGTTTCCAGACATTGAAATTATCTATGCTGGCTCTTTGTCCTTTTGGGCGTGAGGTGCGCAGTTGTCCCGGTGACGGGGGATGCCTCAGTGTGTTGATGAATATCATCTGGATATTCGTGGGCGGAATATGGATCAGCCTTTCGCATCTGGCATTCGGAGTGTTGCTTTGTATCACTATTATCGGTATTCCCTTCGGGCTGCAACATTTCAAACTGGCAGGTTTGGCGCTTACCCCCTTCGGGAAAGAGATTATATAAAATAAAATTTAGTTCACAACAAAATTCCAAGACCTGAGCAAATATTTGCGCAGGTCCTGAAATTCTGTCGTGAAAACTTTATTTCATGACGAACTTCACTGCCGCCCAATTGTTCTTTGCCCGATGATGTACGAACTCCATTCCCAGGCTTTCCGCTTTCTCGCGGATAAAAGGAATATCCTGCACATAGAATCCGCTCATGAAGATTTCCGAGCCCGGATGCATACAGGCGGCATACCGGGGAAGATCTGCCAGCAGAATATTCCGGTTGATGTTAGCGATAATCACATCGAACGGTTGGCGGCCTTCCAGCAGACGGGCATCCCCCAGTTCCACCGTAATGTTACGAATGTGGTTCAGTGCGATATTATCCCTTGAATTGTTGACACACCAGTCATCAATATCAATGGCTGTCACAAGACCGGCTCCACACATGGAGGCAAGGATGGCAAGAATGGAAGTGCCGCATCCCATATCCAATACCGATTTTCCCTTCAAATCAGCATCCAGCAGTTCGCTGATAATGGAACTGGTCGTTTCGTGGTGTCCTGTGCCGAAAGCCATTTGCGGATTAATCAGTATTTCATATTCCGTCTTCGGAGTATCTTTATGGAAAGTGCTGTGAATGCAGCAACGGTCGCCGATAACGATGGGCTGAAAGAAGTTTTTCTCCCATTCCTCGTTCCAGTTCCTGTCTTCGGCTTCCTTTATAATATATTCTATGGTGGTGTCAGGCAACGGAAACCCCTCAACCATCTCTTTCAATGCTTCCTCATCAAACAGAGCCTGCTGGATATAGGCCTGTATGCCTCCTTCGCATTCTACAAAGCTTTCAAATCCTATTTCTCCCGCCAGTGCGGATACTACATCGTTCACTGTTTCATTACAGGGATGTGTTGTAAAGGTTACTTCTAAATATTTCATGCGTTTTTGTTTATTCTATCACTTTACGGAGCAAGGCTTCCATTTCATTTTTGAAGATGCCCGCTTCGTGCACTTTCACACCGTCCACATAGAAGGTGGGGACATAATAATAGTCGTATTGGTCAGCTAGTTCAGGCTGTTGCGTTTCCTCTATCATTTCTATTTCTATCGGTTGGAATTCCGGATATTCTTCTTTCAGTTCTTCAATATAGCGCAATGCCTTCTTGCAGAACGGGCATCTTTCTTGATAAAATAATTTCATTGATTTCATACGATTGTTTGTTTTAGGTTTGTGAGGATGTGTCAAAGCTAAATGATAGATACCGCAGACTTCTGGCATATCCCCACTGACAAAGATACTTCTTTTCATTATTTTCACAAACAAATGTTCCGCCTTTTTGTCCCGAATCGTTTGGCTTGCCTGTCCCTTTTACCCGGAAAACGGATTCAAGGAGTAAAATGTTGGACGTGATTATGCTCTCATGCCCTCATTGGATTGATAACTCGTTTATTATGAGTTGATTATTGATGATGATAGCAAAAGAGGATATGAGGGTAATGCCCTCATACTCTCATATTTATAAATAAATTATTTCAACTTTACTACATGATATAAAGTTCCTCTGATGCTAGCTTTTTTGGGAACATTTAGTTTACGCAGAATACGACCGAACCAGTTTATCTTATTGATGGATAGTTTGTCGCGCGTGTTTTTCTGAAGATAGTTGAAAATCTCCATGGCAGTCATCCATTCTCCCTCCTCGTCTAAGGTGGCGGAAGAAAAGTTACAATTGAATAAATGTTCCAAGGGCGAAATTTGCTCAAATTCAGTATTACTTTCGCGTAAAAGAGCCTCATCTTCATCGTTTAGCCAATAACGCTCGTTCTTATAAAGCAAATTCATGGCTTGCGCATAGAGTTGGTGGTAGTCTATGGTGAGGTTGGTATCAATAGGGGCGGTCACCTCAATGCAGATGAAACGGCGGCTGCCCGTGGGGTCAGTAAGTAAATCCTTCTGGTTGCTGGTGCCGATGAAGGAGGCATAACGGCGTAACTCGCGCACACTGGTGCCGTATGGTTTGCGCAGATTGGCTACCGGTTTCTGCAACAGATGTTTCAGGAAACCTTGCTGGTTCACGGTAATCTGATCGAATTCGTCCAGATTGATAAGAAAAAACCGCCCTAAGGCGCGTTCCGCTTCCTGTTTGCTGCTGAAGTCCAGGCTGTCAGCATAGCCGAAACGCAGTTCGGGCGGTAGCAGGATGCGGCAATAGGTGGATTTCCGAAATCCTTGCGAGCCGACCAGCAAAGGGGAAGTGCTGTTACCATGCTGGCGGTCCATCCCCCTCCAATGTGCCACCATACCCAAGAACCATCGGTAAAATAGTTCTTCCCAATGCAGATTGTTGCAGGGAACGAGCCGGGCAAGTGCGCGGATGCGGTCGGTACCGTCCCAATGGGGGAGATCGCACAGGTATTCTTCTACAGGATTATAAATAGGTACGAAATCGGAAGTAAGGAAGCGGTCGATGTCCCTGTCCCATACTTGCAATCCTTCCTTCAAGGCACAAAGGGCGATGCTGTTGCGGGTACGCTTTTCCAAGGGTTTGAAATAGAAATGGATGGAGTCCCGTTGGCGGTATTCCACCTCGTCCAGCACGGTGTTGAAGCGGAATTCATACCGTCTTTTCAAAAATTCTTCCAGCCGGAAGGTAGCTTCCTGCTCCTTGCTGAGACCGCCTTTCTCGCCGAAACCTTTCATTTCCCGGTATCCGTTGCCGAAAACCATACGGATGGTTTCAGTGTCCGTTTCGTGGTAATAGTGCATCAGCGTACGCCGAACGGCTTCTTCTTCGGGGATGCCTGCCTTGAAACATTGTTCCACTAGGTGGGGCAGCAAGGGTTCCAGTCCGTCAGCCTGTTTCCAGTTTTCCATTTCGGCCAATGCTCTTTTCCGTGCCGACTGGTACATCAGGGCAAAGGTTTGCATACTCTCGCAGCCGGGAGTCATTCGTTCCGGTGCGGTTTCCCTGTTTTGTTTCCGTTGGCGGAAAGTCTCTTCATCGGGCAGGGCAAGCGGTTGCTCTATGCAGAAAGGGACGGAGGCAGGATTATAGTAAGGCTGTTCGTCCACGGTCATACGGCGGCTTTGCATCAGGTCCGGTTCCTTCAGTGTGATGCCGAAAGGGAGCATGGGCTGGTAGCAGGTTACAGCTAGCCGGTAGGCGTGGGCATGAAACAGGAGAGCTTCTTGCGTGGCGGCGGGCAGGCTGCCGTCAGGGCGAGCGAAACGTACCCATATTTTTACGCTCCGTCCGCTTGAACCGCAGAAAGCGGCAAAGGTCTGCGGCAGTTGCGCCACTTGGCGTTTCACGTACTCCACCTCATACAGGTCGGCCAGCCGGTTCACTTCCAGTTGTACCAGTCCGTTGTAATGTTTCATGCGTTTTTCACCATTCTGCTTGCGGGTATATTCCACGGCGGGGTGGATGTGTGGCAGTTTGTCGATGTAGATGTAACGGGTAGATGAGCCTTCCAGCCGGGGCAGTACTTCACGCAGCCCCGATACGTATCCGGTCTTGTTTTCTATCTTTATTTTCTCGAAGAATGAGTCTGTATCGCATAGTGTCAATGTTTCTGTGCCTTTTTCTTCATCTTTCCTAATGACTGTAATTTTCATATTTGTCTTTCGTTTAAATGTTCTTTGGCTTTATGTATCTCCCATGGAGAAGATGATGTCCTGACGTGTGGAGAAGACAGCGTTTTGCGAGTGTCTTTGTGTGCATATTTTTAGTAAAGGTAAGGTTTCTTTCCGGATTCTGCAAGTGCTTTCCGGATTAAATAGTGTCTTTTTCTTTTTCTTCTCTTTCCTGTGTTTTTATTCTTTGTCTCAGTGTGTATTTCCCTGTCTCTTATTTGTTTTCTACCTTTTCTTTTCTTATTTTTGTATGTTTATAATTGCTTAACCACGGTTGTGGTTAAGTCTAATCACATGGGTGATTAAAGTTAGCCACGAATGTGACTAGTATTAATCACGTCTGTGATTAATGAATATTGAACTTTTATTAATAAAAGAAGAACAGTATGGCAATACTATTTGATTGGTATGAGAATCCCAAAACCTCTGAGCAACAAGGGGAAGAGAATACGTTGCATCCGCGTCTCCGGCTGAACGGAAAGGTGAGCACGGCCCACCTTCGTGCCCGTATTCAGAAACATTGTACGTTGACGGAAACGGATGTGGTGGCCGTGCTCGATGCGCTGTCACGCGCCATGGGCGAGGAGTTGGCGGAAGGCAGGCAGGTGCATCTGGACGGCATCGGCTTTTTCCGTCCCAACCTGATGAGCACCGAACCCATAACCGAAAAGACGAAACGTAAAAATACGAAGGTGAAGCTTAAGGGAATTGTTTATCGCCCCGACCAACTATTGATGGATGAGGTGGGAAAGATAAAGGTGCAGCGTACCCGGTTCTCGTTTCATTCAAGCAAACTGGCCGATGAGGAAATTGACGCATTGCTGACGGAGTACTTCATAACCCATGATTTTGTGCAGCGGAAAAGTTTCCAGCTTCTTTGCGGTATGACACAAAGTACGGCCAGTCGCCATTTACGCCGCTTGTGCGAGGAAGGAAAGCTGAAAAATGTGGGACTTCCCAAACAACCGGTTTATAAGCCTGTGAATGGGCATTATGCTGGGAATGAATGATTTAAATGATAAATGTAAGAAATAAGGAGTGAGGGCATGAGGGAAATGCTCTCACTTTTTATTATGCTCTCACTGTGGGTAATTGTTTTATAATGAGTAGGTTATGGTTTTTAGTGAGGGCATGAGGGCATAAATTGGTGCAACTTATTATAGAAAAAGTTGTTTTACCACCAGATTTGTTTACCGTCAACGTATGTGAACGGACGTTCTTCCGTTCCCCGTGTATAGTGGAAAATCCACTCAAAGTAGCCCCCTTAATTCACAGCAATTTGACCCCTGTTAAATTTTTCCATTCTTCCATCCTGTTCATATGATGCATCCTCTCTTTTGATGATTATACCGTTTTTGAACTCTTTTGGTGAGGACACAATGATGTCAGTCACTATATAGCGCGTTTCTTCATTATGAGAAAGAGCTATTCTTATCTTATGTGTATTGTCCTTCAGTACTTTACCGGGGACAATTGTCGGAAACAGATTTGCCATGGTTTTTGCGACAATAAAAAGGTAATGTAAATGTGTTTTAGTCAATAAATCGACAATAGAATAATGTCAAAAGTGGCATTAAACATTTTTAGTTACTAGTTGAAAATGAAATAGTTCGCTGAGAATCAGACTTTTTTTTATTGCTGACTTGCGAAATAGGGAAATCCCTACCAACTAATAGGGATTTTCTTTGTTATGAAGTAAAACCTCTGACTATCTTTGCACTAGAAAAAGTAGATAGAATAACAAATAAAACAGGTACGAGTATGAAAAAGATTGTATTAGCTTCGCTTATGATGGTGTGCTTGCCTTACTTGGCAATGGCACAAAGCGTTGATGACGACCTTTATTTCATCCCTAAGAAAAAAGCTGAAAAGAAAGAGGAGGTTAAGCAAGAGGTGAAAGTGGTTGTTCCGCAGAAGCAGAACACGACTACCGTTTACGCAGCCCCCGGTTCTACAGTGGTGGTTAAGGATGTGAAAGGAAATATGCGCGATGTGGATGAGTATAATCGTCGTTATACTTCACGTGAGAATAACTTCTCGATGGAGAATGATACCTTATATATTGAGGAGAAACCTTTGAATGAGAGAGGGGAATGGGTAAATGGTTTTGAGGGCTCTCAAGACGATTATGAATACGCTATGCGTATTGTCCGTTTCCGTAATCCCCGTTATGCGATTCCGGTAAGCAGTCCGCTATATTGGGATGTGGTTTATGGTGCTTATCCTTCATGGGATTGGAATGTATATGATGACGGACTCTATGCTTATGCTTTCCCGACTTATACGAACCGCCTGTGGTGGGATTGGAGATTCAACTATCCGTATGGCGGAGGCTGGGGGATGAGTTGGGGCTGGAGCTCTCCTTGGTACTACAATAGCTGGTATGGTCCCGGTTACTGGGGTGGCGGCTATTGGGGTGGATACTGGGGACATCACCATAATCACTACTATCCACATTATGGATGGGGTGGAGGCCACTGGGGAGGTGGTCATGGATGGTATGGTTCAAGCAGACGTAATCCGGGGGTACATGCCGGAAGATACACCAATAGCTATAGTTCTTCACGCCCAAGCCGAAATAACTACGTGAATAGTTATGATAGGAATAACAGTAATTCTTATGTAGGGAGAACAAGGCAAAGTGGACGTACTAATTCCAATAGTTATCGTTCTGGAATTCGAAACGGGTCTACTTCCGGAGGAAGAGTGGTTTCAGGTTCTTCCAATGGTATGAATTCTGTACGTCCAAGTGGAAGTGTAGTGAGAACGCGTACTGGAGAAACATTGTCACCAGGGCAGGCGGCAGGAATACGTCCTAATAATTCTTACTCACGTCCTAGTGAAGGAAGAGGATCATCTTATACTCGACCAAGTAGTACTCGTAGCAGTGTGGCAGGAAGCTCTTCATACCAAAGAAGTGGTAGTGCAGGTGCAGCAAGTCGTGGAGCATACCGCAATAACAATAGTGGATCATCATCTCGTAGTACTTATTCACGGGATAATAACTATAATTCTCGTAGCAATTCATCATCGTTTCGTAGTAACAATAACTCATCTTCTTCCCGTAGTAGTTACTCAAGTGGAGGAGGTAGTAGTGTGTCGCGCAGCTCAGGTGGTGGTGTCTCACGCTCAAGCGGCGGTGGAGGTGGTTCACGCAGAAGATGACAAAGGTTAGATTGGACTATTAATTGAATATAACCAAATTGGAATATGAAAAATAAGGTAATATTAACCGTTTGCGCATTAT
The DNA here is from genome assembly GCA_963651205.1 of Bacteroidaceae bacterium. Lineage (GTDB taxonomy): Bacteria > Bacteroidota > Bacteroidia > Bacteroidales > Bacteroidaceae > Phocaeicola. The sequence continues at coordinate 58,748 of CAVJPC010000160.1, read as the reverse complement.
TAACGATAGGAACGGCAAGTGCACAAAATGCTTATGATGCTGAACGATTGTTGGGAAATGAATTAAACGGAACAGCACGTTTCGTAGGTATGGGAGGTGCTATGGGGGCATTGGGTGGTGATATATCTGTTATGAGTACTAATCCTGCCGGTATTGGTATTTTTCGTAGTAATGATTTCGCTGTATCATTTGGGTTTAATAATACGCAAACGAAAAGTAAATTCAATGGAGTATCAATGAGTGAAGATCGTACACGGGCTTCTTTCGATCAAATAGGATTTGTATATAGTAATAAGATTGGCAATAATACTTCTTTGCGTTATGTAAACTTTGGCTTTAACTATCATAAGAGCAAAAACTTTAATAGACTTTTTTCTATGGGAGGACCATTGACTGACAATATGTCCCAAAGTTGGCAATTGGCCGAAGTAATGGATAACGAGATGATGTATCAAAATATGGGAAGTTATGAGGCGTTTAAGGATCAGGTTCTTGGCGCGCAGAATCCTTATATGCAAAATTGGAATAAACTACCTGTTTTAGGTGTTCTCGGTGCACTGACAGGAGTGGTTGATTGGCCCGAAGGCGGAGATAGAGTATATGGATGGGACGGAGCGAATAATAATTTTTTTAGCAAAGAGACAGGAGGTATCAATCAATATGATTTTAATGTAGCGTTTAATATTGAGGACCGCGTCTATTTGGGTGCTACTTTAGGAGTATATGATGTGAATTACAATCGTTTTTCTTCTTATACGGAGAATGTGAAGGACGATAAAGGTGAACCTAATGGAGGTTATACTTTAGATAATTATTATGGCTTGGAGGGTACGGGGCTTGATTTTAAATTAGGTGTAATTGTTCGTCCGTTTGAAAGTTCTCCCTTCCGTTTCGGTGTTGCAATGAATACTCCTACATGGTATAATCTAAGAGAAAGTTATGACGCTACTTTATCTTCGGATATTTCTTATTACCAGAAGGCTTATAAAGAGGTATTGAGTAATTATCTTGATCCTAATGATTATTTAACTTATGATTATAATCTGACAACTCCGTGGAAGTTCAATTTCAGTGCGGGTACTACCTTTGCTGGCGCAGTGGCAGTAGGCGCGGAATATGAATATCAAGACTATTCTTCTAGTAAATTGAAGGATGTGGATGGTTACGAATTGGGAGATCAGCCAAGTATTGAAAATTATCTGAAAGGAGTTCATACCTTCCGTATAGGTATTGAGGCGCGCGTGGTGCCGGAGTTTAGCATTCGTGGGGGGTATAATTATTCTTCAGCAGCATTTTCCAAAGATGCCTATAATGCATTATCTTTATATAGCACACGTACCGATTTCAATAATACGGAGTCAAAGAATACATTTACGTTTGGTCTTGGATACCGTGGCAGCGTGATCTATGCAGATTTGGCTTATAAATATGATATGTATAAATCAAACTTTTATCCTTTTGAAAATTCTCTTCTTCAAGCTACAAAAGTTGATAATTCACGTCATCAATTACTACTGACTGTCGGTGTCCGCTTCTAAGAATTAATTGTGAGTCTAATATAATTAACTTGTGATATACCGGAAATGCTTCATTGCTTTCCGGTATATATTTTTTCTACACTTGTCTTTGTAAAAAGAGGCTTTTACGAAACAGAAAGATAAATATATTCGGCTTGATTGGGTAATTGATTGCCTTTTACTGATTATTATATTGAATAGTGAAAGAATCATAGTGAGTTAGATAGCATACACGAGAAGGGACTTTTCTTATTCATCTTTTGTTCGTAGACTCTCTTTATTTTTCTTATTATATGCTTCTCCTCTTGATGTAAGATACTCAAATTTAACTATGTCATCTTTTATTTGTACATGGAAAACAAAAAATGCTCGATAACTGCCTATACGAATTCTGTATATAAAATCATAGTCTACTAATTTTTTACAATCTGTAATCTCATCTATGCTATCGGCGTCAATAACTTCTTGAATGGCATCTTTTACAGATAAGAGTATTTTTCCTGATAGTTTCTTTACGCTTTTTACAAAGTCTTTGGAGTATTCTACTTTCATTTCCCCTTAACGCCTAGCCATTCTTCGAACTTTTGTTTCTCTTCATCACTAACCATTACATGACCTTCCCGTCTGGTTTTCGAAAGATAAGTGTATGTTTCACTATCGTCCATTTCCTCTACTTCTTTAGCCAGAAGATTTTCAATGTAGTTTTTTAGATTAGTACCACTAGCTGCTGCCTTGATTGATAAATAGCGAAAGATATCTTCCGGAATATCAATTACTTTTCTTTTTGTGGGTTTAATTGTTGTTTCCATAATTACATTCTTTTCCACAAATATACATGATATATATCATATATACAAAATCCTCCATTTAATTTTTGAAGCTATAACTAAGCAGGTAGCTTTATTTATCGCGAAACTCTTGCTTTTTCCAAAAGTTGAACCCTACATACACACGTACAGTTCCGAAAGTATTAGTCAGAGAAAAGTCTTTTTTCCTATAATCATAAGTATGCATCACCAGTGAAGCGCCTATAAAATATTTATTGGTGTTATAGACCACAGCTGCACGCGTTATCAAATCAAAATTGATATCCTTTATCCAATGATTGTCAGTATTAGGCGTATCATCTATTTTTGATTTCTTGTAGGCTATAGCCGGTAAAAGAGAAAGATTGGATACCCAATTCTTGGCAAATACCCAATTATACCCATACCCCACATTGATGCTATAATCCGAATATTTCACTTTCTTGAAAAGCAAAGCATCATGTAATTGATCTCTCACTTCACCGGGAAGTTTATCATAATCGAAGGATATTTTATGTTGGGAATAAGAAAAACCCGCCATCAGAGATCCCGCACTCTTGCGCTGGTTGGTAGACTGGCTATAGGCTGCCGGATAGGAGAATTTCTTATAGTTGAAAATCCAATAAGCATTCAATCCCTTGATTTTACTTTGAAAACCGTCAAAATTGAGGTTCTTGACAGGACTGTTCAGATCAAATCCGCTGGAAGAGCGTATTTTGAAATCACTTCCGGTTTTCCTGTAATAAAGGTCTACACCAAACTTGGAACTATAAAGATTCAGCGCCATTTCTGTTTTCTTCGCCTTGTTCTTATGTCCGCCAAAAATATCTTTTACATCAAAGGAATACCCCAGGAATATCCATCGCCATCCAAAGTATACACCCAGTTTGAAACTGGCATTGGGAGAAAAACTCAGGCTCTGCTCACCATTATCTCCCTTGCTGCCCAACCGGTAATATTCATACCAGCTGCTATGTTCCAGCATGAATGCCAAATTGTAGAGGTTGGGAGATATATAGGTGGTATCAATAGCATTGAATTCCTTTCCCACTTTTCTGATCTTTCTTCCGGTATGGCGCACGGTGGTCGCAATTCCGTCGGTCAAAGTAATGAGGACACCTTTGTTGTCCTGCACTATGGTGTCCTTCTTTTCCGCTTGTGCGTATACAGCCAAGACAGAAAGAACAGACAGACAGAGCAGGCATATTTTACGAATGTCCATAGGCGGAAATCAGAGTTTGTTAAGTATGCGATCCATTACCCAGTTGGTAGGGGTTGCACTGATGCCATCGCATGTACAGATGGCTTTTCCTTGCAGATGCTCTACTACAGCCTTGATGAGCGGTAGTTGTACATGAGGAGGATTTTCAGGAAGAAACTCTTCACGCCCCCTTTCGGTATGCAGAGCAATGGGATCATAGGTAAAGACTGAGAAACAGATCATTCCTTTATCTCCGATAATTTCTATACGGTCTTCCTTGGCCGATTCGTGGGCGACAAAACACCATGATCCTGATCCCGGCAGACCGGAATCGAATTTGAAACAGGCACTGATCGTATCTTCTGCCGGATAGAGTCCGCCACGGTTGCTTTTGTAACCTTGGGCCTCGAGGATGCAACCGAACATATCTTGTAACAAATCCAGTTGGTGAGGAGCCAGATCATAGAAATAACCTCCTCCGGCAATATCGGGCTGTACGCGCCAGGGAAGGTTGGTGCTGTTATAGTCCAAATCGCGCGGAGGCTGGGCAAAACGGATCTGTATATTGATAACGTGACCGATTTCTCCGTTCTCTACCATTTGACGTACTTTCTGGAAATAGGGAAGATAGCGTCTGTAATAGGCGACAAAACAGGGAATACCCGTTTCTAGCGAAATGCGGTTGATGCGCGCGCAGTCTTCATAACTGGCTGCCATCGGTTTTTCAATGTATACGGGCTTTCCCGCTTTCATGGCCATAATGGCGAAAGTGGCATGTGAGGAGGGGGGAGTGGCTATATAAATGGCATTTACATCTTCATCTCCTATCAGTTGTTGCGGATCGGAGTACCAGCGGGGAATGTTATGCCTTTTGGCATAGGATTGAGCTTTCTCTTTGTCGCGGCTCATCACGGCTACAACTTCTGAGCCTTCTATCAGGGCGAAAGCCGGCCCGCTTTTCTTTTCGGTTACTTCACCGCAACCGATAAAGCCCCATTTTACTTTATCTAATTTAATCATGGCAATAACTTTTCTATCATTCCGCATGGAATGATAACAATTCATAGGGCAAAGATATGACTATTTTGCAATTTTAGTTGAATAAAAAATCAGTTATTGTAATATTTCTTGCGCAGTTGTTTGAATTCGGGAGTTTTGATGTAATCTTTCAACCAGGCATTCAGGCTGTCCAGTAATACGGGAGAATGCTTGCTTACTCCCCACGAATAGAATTGTGAAAAACTGATGGCTGTTTCTATATCCAGTTGAGGAAAATCATTGATGGAAGCTCTGGCAATGCTTTCATCGCATACGGCATAGTCTATGTCGCCATGCGCTACCATAGCCAGCAATTGTTCCTGTCCGTATTTCTCTACTTCATTGATGTAGATGGTATCGCCTATTTCATTACTTAAATTGTGGATGCGCAGAATGGCGGGTGAGTCTTTCACCAGATGCAAGGTTTTGCGGGCTAGTTCCAGTTGGCTGTGAATGTACAGACTGTCGTTTTCTCCTTCGGGCTTGCGTTGCACCAGCACCTGCTTGTTCAGTATGATGGGTTGGGTGAATAGCAGAGAGTCTTTTGATTCACTGGTAACTACTGTGCTGTTGGCCAGTATATCGTATTTTCCCTTTTGCACCCCTTCCAGTCTTTGTGAGAAACTCATTTCGGGAGTAATCTCCGGTTTCAGTCCTTTGCTATGTGCAAAAGCGTTGAGGAGCTCATAATGAAAACCGGAAATGGTATCACCGTCCGCATGAAAACTGATTGAGTTGTATTCGGTTACGGCACGCAGAATACCCGATTCCGCTATTTCTGCATAATCGCGTGGCATACTTACTTCTGTCTCCGTTTTCTTTTTAAAGAAGATGGAAGATAAGATTACCGCAAGGATGCCTATCAAGATATATTTCAAATACTTTTTCATCAAAGTCTTTAATCAAAGAAATTCCATGAAAGACCGAATTTTATCATTCGCGGATTGATAGGATAGTGCGGTGCCAGGAAATAGTTTGAATGTCCCGAACCTGCATTAACGTGATACATCATGATAAAGAAACGGGTACGTTTCAAGTGCAGGTTGGCATATACATTCACCACCGGGAAAGCTCCTATTTCAACTTTATCATCGGGATTCTGGTTGTAATATTGTCCGATGGCAGGTGAATAGTCGGGTGCATAATATTTGCTGAAGTAGCGTACATCCGCTCCCATTTCTATCTGGAGTACCTTTTTTGCCAGACCGAATTTCATGTATAAGTTTCCGTAAGCCGATAATTCCGGCAACGGCAAAATATCTTGCTCACTTGATTTCTGGTAAACCACTTCTCCGTCCAGATGGAATATTCCTGCTTTCAACTTTTGCTGCAACATGGCGGTGAACACCTGTATATTGCCCGAATGTTGTCTTACGTTTGCATTGTTCTTGAAGCCGGTGACATTTCCTTTTTCGTCTTTCACAGGTATGCTGGTATTGGCCAGATAGGTATAGTTCTTAATATTTTCTACTCCGGCACGCAACTGGGTTCCCCATCTGTCCAGGCTTAGTTTTCCTTCCAGGCGCGTTCTCATAATCTTGGATAAATCATTGTTGTTCCACCAATAATGCTTGGATTGGAAATGCCTGAAATAGAATACGGGATTCTGGTTCTTGATGAATGCATTTACATCTAGTCTTACCGTATCTCCGAATAAACGGATATTCAGGTCACCTTTACCTTCTACGCTGAATTGTCCGGCATCTTCACCGGCTATGGCTAGTTCTCCCAACACATTGTAGTGCAATAGTTTACCCTGTTTCTTGGACAATTCGCCACCAATGGAGAGTGAGCTTTCCTTAAAGTGGTTGATAATGCGTTGGCCGGGTATGTCGGTAGTGTCTGTCAGGGCAAAGTTTCGGTATTCATAGCTTAAAAAAGCGGTAAGTCCTGCTTTAGCCCACTTGTTGAACCCTTCTTGCAAAGAGATGCCGATGGTATTCTTGATGGAAGTTCGTTTGGTCTTGTCTATAGAGTCGGTGCCTAAGTAGTTGTGCTCAAAATACTTTTGATTTTGGGCATCATCATAAGAAATGTATTTGCGATTATTCAAATCCACTTGCAAGGTGTGTACGAAGCTAGTCACAGGAACAAATACCTGTGTTATTTTTACAGAGTCGGTATCCACACTGTCCTGTCTTTCCTTGTAAAAACCTAAATTATAACGGTGGGTCAGAAAGGCGTGATAACTGGTATTGTGGTTCCATATCTGGCTCAGACGGGTAGGAATTTCGTTGGCTGAATATTCTTTCTTGCCTTCTGCCATATCCAGTGGGTTGGTGATATATCGGTCGTCCGTAATACCTCCGTTTTCTGCCATTTTCAAATTGTCATTGTTGAAAATGAAATGCATGTCATATTTATCTCCCCGATAACTGGAGAACAAGCCGCCGTTGAAGAAGGCGGTAGATTGATCTTGATAAAGTCCACGCCCGTACAGATAATCGATATAAAATCCGAATCCCAGTTTCTTGTTTGCATTGATGGCAAAATAAGATTTGAAACGTTCTTCTCCGTCACGGCTACCGCCTCTTTTATAATAGGTCAGATTGGTGAATGGGGAGAGGGTATTGGTAAATATGACATCTTCCGGTCGTTGCACACAGAAATCATAGGGATCAGTGAAAAAATACTGGCTGGGGTCGCGGCGGTCAAAAAAGACGCGAGACAGGCGGGGCGAACCCAAGTTTCCCAAATAGTTGTATCGTCCGGTATATCCCCCCATATCATTCGAATTTTGGAAAGCGTGCTGCAAGGTATCTACAGGGGTGTATGTGACATTCCCAAAACGGCTGTCTACTTTCCACGAGTACAGTCCGATGGGGATTGTATTGGCATCTACAACTGCTGTTGTATCTATGGGATTTCCGTTACGGTCATATTTATCTCTGTCCAGTCCGCTCGATGAAGAGCCGAACTGATTGTTTAGGGTATTCATTGTCCGCTGTGCCATCAGAGAAACCTGGCTGCACAGGAATAGCAGAAAAATAATAGAGAATATTCTTTTCATAACGGCGGCAAAGATACAATATAAAAATAAAAGGAAGAGCTTTTCCCCTAGGGAAAGTTCTTCCTTTTATTATTCGTTTAGAGTTATTTTAACTTACTGAGGTTTAATAATCTCCATTCCGATTCGGATAGCTTCTTCGTTCATCGGTATCAGATGATGGTGACGTTCGGGCAATGTCTTGCGTAAAGCCTTCACCACGCTTTCAATGGATACAACGGGACGTAGTTTTAACAGACCTCCCAAAACAATCATATTGAAGGTTTTTGCTATTCCTCTTTCGTTGGCGGCATCCATTGCATCAATACGGTAAATCTGAATGTCTTTACGCGTCGGAGGTTCGATGATTCCATATCCGTCATAAATAAGCACGCCACCCGGTTTGATTTTGCTTTCAAACTTTTCTAATGAGGGTTGATTCAGTATGATGGCTGTATCATATGTGCTGAGAATGGGTGAAGAGATGCGTTCATCACTGACAATCACCGTTACGTTGGCGGTTCCTCCCCGTTGTTCGGGACCGTATGCCGGCATCCAGGTTACTTCCTTGTCTTCCATCAGTCCGGAATAGGCAAGTATTTTACCCATAGATAGTACGCCCTGACCGCCGAATCCTGCTATAATGATTTCCTGTTTCATGGTTTCTGTCTTTTTATTCTTTGTCTTTCAAATCCCCTAACGGATAGAAGGGGAACATATGTTCCACCATCCAGTCATTGGATGCCTGCGGAGTCATTTTCCAACCTGAATTACAAGTGGATACGATTTCCACCAGATTGGAGCCTTTTCCGTTCATAGAGTTCTCGAATGCCTTGCGGATAGCTTTCTTGGCTTTGCGGATGGCTGGAACCGTATGTACGGACTGGCGGGTAACATAAGCAGTGCCTTCCAGTGTAGCGGCAATTTCGGTCATCTTCAACGGATAGCCATGTAATTCTACATCGCGGCCATAAGGACAGGTAGCTGTCTTCATGCCTACCAAGGTGGTAGGAGCCATTTGTCCGCCCGTCATTCCGTAAATGGCATTGTTGATAAAGATGATAGTAATATTCTCTCCGCGGTTCAAGGCATGTATGGTTTCGGCAGTACCGATACATGCCAAATCACCATCTCCCTGATACGTGAATACCAGACGACCGGGCCATAAACGCTTGATGGCTGTGGCTACGGCTGGGGCACGTCCGTGAGCGGCTTCTTGCCAGTCAATGTCCAGATAATTATATGCAAATACGGCACAGCCTACCGGCGATACACCGACAGTCTTGTCTTCCATACCCATCTCTTCAATGACTTCGGCTATTAATTTGTGAACCACACCGTGACTGCATCCGGGACAATAATGCATCGGATTGTCATTCATCAGTGTCGGTTTCTTATAAACCAGGTTTTCGGGTTTTATGATTTCTTCTTTTGTCATAGTTTCTCCTCCTATTGCTTATAACATGAACCGCATAAAGAACTCCATCAGCTTGAGAAAAATAGCTGCTGCACAGACATAGATGAATACTTTGAAATCACTTGCCACGAAGTAAGTGATGACGGCGGCCAAGGCCAGTACCATGAAAAGTATGTTCAGTATGTTTCTGATCAGATTGATATTCATACGGTCTTATTTTATTAGTTTCTCTCTCAGTGCAACGATTACTTCATCCGGATCGGGGACAATACCACCCAAGCGTCCGAAGTGTTCTACAGGCACTTTGCATGCTACCGCCAGACGAACATCTTCTACCATTTGTCCGGCATTTAATTCTACAGTGAGGATACCTTTTACCTGGGCGGCACGCGCTGCAATGGCTTTTGACGGGAACGGCCATAAGGTAATAGGACGGAGCAAACCAACCTTGATGCCTTCTGCACGAGCCATCTCCATTGCTTTCTGGGCAATGCGGGCACAGGAGCCAAAGGCAACGATCAGGTATTCGGCGTCTTCGCAGTGAAGTTCTTCGAAACGTACTTCGTTCTCTTCTATTTCTGCATATTTTTTCTGAAGATGGATATTACGTTTTTCCATCTCGGCAGGGTCAAGTTCCAATGAAGTAATGATGTTGGGCTTGCGGTGTTGGGTTCTGCCGGTAGTTGCCCATGGACAACGGGCGATGACTTCTTCATCTGTAAGGCGTGTGCGCTGTTCGGGCAACACTACTTTTTCCATCATCTGTCCAATAACACCGTCTGCCAGAATAATGGCGGGATTGCAGTATTTGAAAGCCAGATCGAAAGCTACTCCTACAAAGTCTGCCATTTCCTGTACTGATGCAGGAGCCAAGGCTATGAGGCGGTAGTCTCCGTGACCGCCACCTTTCACTGTCTGAAAATAGTCGGCCTGGCTGGGCTGGATGGTTCCCAATCCGGGACCTCCACGCATGACGTTGACAATCAGACAAGGGAGTTCGGCACCTGCAATGTACGAGATACCTTCCTGCTTCAAACTGACACCGGGACTGGAGGATGAGGTCATTACCATTTTACCGCTGGCTGCACCACCATATACCATGTTGATCGCTGCGACTTCACTTTCTGCCTGTAGCACTACCATGCCGGTAGTTTCCCAAGGTTTTTCTTCGGCCAGCGTTTCCAATATTTCCGATTGGGGAGTGATGGGATAGCCAAAGTAACCGTCTACTCCAATACGGATGGCGGCGCGGGCTATGGCTTCATTTCCCTTCATTAAAACGACTTCTTCTGCCATATTTGTTACATTTATTGTTGTTTTACTTTATACACAGTGATGCATCCGTCCGGACAGACTGTGGCACATGATGCGCAGCCATTGCAAGTATCTTCCAATACCTGATGGGCAAATGTGTATCCTTTTTTATTCACTTGTTTGGCATTGAGCGCGATTACATGCAGCGGACATGCCACCACACATAGATTGCAACCTTTGCAACGCTCCGTGTCTACTACAATAGCACCTTTAATCTTTGCCATGGGTTAGTTATTATTGATTATACATGTCTTTGTTATAGAAATTCAGAATATTCATAATCATGTCACGGGCAGAAACGGCGGGACTTTCAGGATTGCGGTCTATGGCCTCCAGATAATTGTTCAGGGCTTGTTGCCAGTCTCCTTTTTTACGATAAGCATTTCCCAGTAAGTAGTAGGGTTCATCGTTGACGTGCGCATCGTTTCGGATGAAATTAGTTAGTGCATCAATAGCTCTATCCGTATCACCTTGCTCGATAAGTATCTTTATGTCCTTTAATTGTTCCGTCATAAGGCATGATTGTCTCATTGTTGCTTACAAAGATACTCTTTATTTGTTATGTATGGGAAGATTGGAGCAGAAAAAACGACATTCTTGCTAAAAACATTTAAAAGTTGGGGGAAAATAGATGGGAAAAATGCAAGAATAATTTTCTCTAAGAGTTTGATTATTATAGAAATGGTTTCAAGTGAAACGGTTAATGGGGGAACCGTGTTATTTATTCTTAAAGAATTTGCCCAATAGCAACCACGAAGGTGCTTTCATGATAGAGGGAATGTCTAAAAAGTAACTATCTAATCGTCAACGGTAGGGGGTGGCAAAATTACTTTTTGATACACTCTCACTGTCGTAGGAGATAAATTTACGATAGTGAGAGTGTGTATAAGTGAGAAAGTTATTTAACGACTTCACCTACATACATATTATAGGCTTTCTGACCGTCATTGCTCGGATTCATTTTCTTTGCCTCCTCGCCGGTTACGGTTTGTTTCATCAGTTTTTTACAATTTACAATCAGCCAAGGTTCGCTGCTGCCTTGTTTGTAGAACGAAATTTTATAATTGTCGCTCTGGTCCATCAGCATGTTACCCATTGATTTGGATTGGTCAATCACGCAGAAGGCTACTTCCTTGCCAAATAACTGTCCGAAACCTCCCCAACATTCCTTGCCTATTTCGAACTGTTCGTCGTTTCCGGCAGTAATCGTCATGCGTGAAGATGCCTTGATCTGGTCATCAATGCTCTGTGATGGAGTAGAATTAGTTGGAGCATTATCAGCAACTTTTATTTCAGTAACACCCTCGGAACCACCAATGATAACTTGTTGAGTGGTGGGCGGTGTGGCAGTAATAATAGTGGTTGTACTTGATACCGGAGTAGCTGTCACGCCCGGAGTAGGGGTCACTGCTATTTGTGAATTGTTCAAAACCTTGTTGCCTAATGTATTTTGGATTGATTTGAACAGTGAATCTTTCAGATCAATGGTTTCTCTTCTGAACTTACCACAGATAGGAGCCAGTTTGGTTTTTGATTTATTTAGGGCCATATCATCTACAATCCATTCTTCGGCACTGTATTTTTCTCCGCCGTCACGGGCTTCGTCATACCAGTAGCGGATGCGGGTCATTTCAATATCGCATTTTCCATTTTCGCAGGTGATAAACAGTTGATAATAGATTCTGGTTCTGTCCAGTGACAATGCGGAAGAAGAGAATACCAAATATTCTTCACCGCCTGCTGCAATGGTTCCTTCGTCTTCATTGGTATAAAGAACACGTGCATTGAACTTTCCTTCGGGTTTGAAACGTCCGGTTGCCCATTTTAGCATGGCGTCATATAGTTGTTCCTTGGTTAAAGATGGTGCTTGTATCTCTGTCTTGAAAGAAACTTTACCATCATCCATGGTTACTGCTCCCGCCAGATATTTGGGTTCTGTCTGAGCCATTGCCATGAATGGCAGACACATGAGCATTAAAAAGAGAATCTTCTTCATAGTAACATATCTTATTTTTATACTTTAATCTAAGCAAAGATAGAAATAAAAAAAAAGAGAAGCTACAAAGCCTCTCTTTTTTTACTTTTATTATTATTGCGTGATCCTTACTTCACAGGTATCTTTTCAATTCGTGCCTGATGGCGTCCGCCTTCAAAACCGGTAGAAAAGAATTCTTCCAATATTTTCTCTGCCATTTCGTTCTCAAGGAAACGTCCCGGCATGACTAAGACATTAGCGTCGTTGTGCTGACGTGCCAAATGAGCTATTTCGGGAATCCAGCATAAAGCGGCACGAATACCCTGATGTTTGTTCAGCGTCATGCTGATACCTTCACCGCTGCCACAAATGGCTATTCCCTTGTAGCATTCTTCATTCTCAATGGCGAGTGCCAGTGGATGGGCAAAGTCTGCATAGTCACAACTTTCTTTGCTATATGTTCCAAAGTCTTTATATGGATAACTTCTTTCTGCCAACCAGCTTTTCACAAACTCTTTTAATTCAAAGCCTGCATGATCGGATGCCAAACCTATTTTTCTCATGCCAGCATCTCTTTTACCTGGTTATACACGTTCTGTGCAGTGAAGCCCAGTTTTTCATCCAATACTTTATAAGGAGCGGAGAAACCGAATGATTCCAAACCGAACACCTTACCATTAGCGCCTACCAGACCTTCGAGGTTTACAGGCAGACCGGCAGTCAGTCCGAACACTTTGGCACCTGCCGGAATCACGCTGTTCTGGTAATCCTTGCTCTGGCTGCGGAACAGTCCTTCGGAAGGAGCAGATACGATACGTACCTTTATACCGTCTTTGCGGAGTAATTCTGCACCTGCTTCCAATGTAGAGACTTCAGAACCTGAAGCTACAAGGATGACATCGGGATTTGCATCCGAACCTGCAACGATGTAAGCACCTTTGGCAGCTTGTGAGTAATCGTTTCCTGCGGGCAGGTTGACGATATTCTGACGGGAGAAAATCAATGCAGTAGGAGTGGTGGTGTTTTCCATTGCCAGCTTCCATGCTACGGTTGTTTCTTCCGCGTCTGCCGGACGAAGTACCAATACAGAGTTGTGTCCCTTGTGGTTTTTCAGTTTTTCCATCAGGCGGATCTGTGCTTCCTGTTCTACCGGTTCGTGGGTAGGACCGTCTTCACCTACGCGGAACGCATCGTGTGTCCAGATGAACTTAACGGGAAGTTCCATCAAGGCAGCCATGCGGATGGCAGGTTTCATATAGTCGGAGAATACAAAGAAGGTAGCACAAGCAGCAATCACACCACCGTGAAGTGCCATACCCAGACAGCAGCAAGCCATTGTCAATTCGGAAACACCTGCTTGCAGGAAGGCTCCTGTGAAATCGCCTTTGGTGAATGCATGAGTTTTCTTCAGGAAGCCGTCGGTTTTGTCAGAGTTAGACAAGTCGGCAGAAGAAACGATCATGTTTTCTACTTCTACAGCCAATGTGCCAAGTACTTTGGCAGAAGCGTTACGGGTAGCGTCCCCGGCTTTCTGTTCAATAGCGCCCCAGTTAACTTCCGGTGCTTTGCCTGAGAACCACAGTTCCAGTTTGGCTGCCAGTTCGGGGTTTGCTTTTGTCCATTCAGCTTTAGCTGCATATTTCACGGCAACAATCTTCTTTAATTCCTCTGCACGTTTGGCGTACAGTTCTTTCACTTCGGTGAAGATTTGGAACGGATTGGTAGGATCACCGCCTAAGTTCTTGATGGTGTTGATATAGGCATCTCCGCCCAAAGGAGCACCGTGAGTGGAGCAGTTGCGTTCATAGCTGGAGTCATCAGCTTTGCGTGCACCCTTACCCATAATTGTCTTACCGATAATCAGGGTAGGTTGTCCGCTTACGGCTTTGGCTTCTGTCAGAGCAGCGCGGATAGCATCGGGATCATTGCCATTGATGGTAATTACTTTCCAGTGCCATGCTTCATATTTCTTGGCAACGTCTTCGCTGGTTACTGCATTGGTTTCAGTAGACAGCTGGATGTCGTTTGAGTCATAAAACATAATGAGATTGTCCAATCCCAAGTGACCTGCCAAGCGGCCTGCACCTTGAGAGATTTCTTCCTGTATACCACCGTCGGAGATATAAGCGTAGATCGTCTGATCCATCACTTCGCCCAGACGGGCTTTCAGGAATTTGGCAGCGATTGCAGCACCTACTGCAAAGGTATGTCCTTGTCCCAGCGGGCCGGAAGTATTTTCAATACCGCGCATGATGTCCACTTCGGGGTGTCCCGGAGTCGGACTTCCCCATTGGCGGAACTGTGCCAGTTCTTCCATAGTGAACTTGCCGGTCAGTGCCAAAGTGGAATATAACATCGGTGACATATGCCCCGGATCAAGGAAGAAACGGTCACGACCTTCCCAACGCGGATTTTCGGGATCGTAAACTAAAAACTCTGAGAAAAGTACGTTCACAAAATCAGCGCCACCCATAGCGCCGCCCGGGTGTCCTGAATTAGCTTTCTCTACCATCGAAGCAGCCAGAATACGGATGTTGTCCGCTGCAAGGTTCATAAGTTTCTTTTCGTTCATATTAACGTATTATTATAATTTGAATGCTATTAGTGAGTCGATTTGTTCATGCTATTTTTAAATAACTGCAAAGATAACTCTTTATGCGTAAACCGCAACATGTAAAGAGTGTCTTTTTTAAAGCCTTTCTACTCACTTCTTAAATTGGGTTGCTGCTTCTTCAACAGGCAATCCTGCCTTATAGTTTTCAATGTATGTGTTAAATCCCGCTACATCTTCGGCTGTGGGTGATATTTCAGTACCGGCATCTCCGACAAATACATTTTGGTCAAGGAAATCAGCCAGAGATTGTTTTTTCTCATTGTTCACCAGGTAAGATCCCAGCAGGGCGATTCCCCAGGCACCTCCTTCACCGGCTGTTTCCATGACCGAAATAGGTGAATTTATGGCTGCTGCAAGGATTCTTTGACCTACGCCTTTCGTTTTGAATAGTCCTCCATGTCCTGTGATTCTATCGACCTTGATTTTCTCTTCGTTGAAAAGAATGTCATTACCAATCTTCAGAACTCCGACTGAAGCATACAAATGGGTACGCATAAAGTTTGCGAGGTTAAACTTATCGTTGGCTGAACGTACAAACAACGGTCTTCCGTCTGCAAGTCCTGTGACAGGTTCGCCCGAAATGTAATTATATGAAATAAGTCCCCCGCAATCAGCATTGCCCGTAAGTGCGTGGTTATAGAGTTTTCCATATATTTCATTCATATCTACAGGTATGCCCAGCAGTTCCTGATATTCTTTGAACAGGTTGATCCATGCGTTGAGGTCGGAGGTGCAATTGTTGCAATGTACCATGGCTACGAGGCTTCCGTCCGGAGTGGTAACCATATCAATCATTTCGTAGGGTTTGGACAAATCTTTTTCCAATACAATCATGGAGAAGGAGGAAGTACCTGCCGATACGTTTCCTGTGCGTTGCTTCACGGCGTTGGTGGCTACCATGCCGGTACCGGCATCTCCTTCCGGTGGGCAGACTGGTATTCCTGCTTTCAAATGGCCTGATACATCGAGCTTTTTAGCTCCTTCCGGCGTAAGGAAGCCGGCTTTTTCACCTGCCGGCAATACTTTGGGCAGGATATCCGTCAGTTTCCAGTCATATTCTTCAGGAGCGATCAACTTGTCGAATTTTGCCACCATTTCAGCAGAATAGTTTTTGGTGGCCGGATCTATGGGAAGCATGCCCGAAGCATCGCCTATGCCCAATACTTTTTCACCTGTTATCTGCCAGTGGATAAAACCTGCAAGGGTGGTCAGATAATGAATGTCATGAACGTGTTCTTCATTGTCCAGAATGGCTTGATACAAATGAGAAATACTCCATCTCAACGGAATGTTGTAAACGAACAGTTCGGATAAGGCTGCTGCGGCTTTACCTGTGTTGGTGTTTCTCCATGTACGGAAAGGGACCAGGATCTCTTCTTTTTCATTGAAGGCCATGTAACCGTGCATCATGGCACTGACACCGATAGCTGCCAAAGTCTCGATCTCGGTGCCGTATGACTCTTTTACATTAGAGCGAAGATCCGCATAACAGTCTTGCAGCCCCTGCCAAATAGCTTCTACGCTATAGGTCCAAAGCCCGTCTACCAATTGATTTTCCCAACTGTGGCTTCCTTGGGCAATCGGTTTGTTTTCCTGGTCTATCAAAATAGCTTTGATTCGTGTGGAACCGAACTCTATACCCAGAATGGCTTTCCCTGCTTCGATGGTTGATTTTGCATCTGATTTCATATTAAAACCTATAATTTAAGGTACAACAATAATGATGATAAAATAAGGTGGGATGTGTCAGGAATCTTATTCGTCTGGACACATCCCCTCTTCATGGATGAATTAGCAAAGCGCTTTGTTCAGCATATAGTAAACTTCGTTCATGCGAAGTTCTTTCTTAAAGTTGCTGATAGTAGTATCTTTGTCAATGCGTACCATTTCGATACCTGCAATTTCAGCATAGTCTTCCCAATATTCTGCTGTCAGGTCATAAGAGAAACAAGAGTGGTGAGTACCACCAGCCAAGATCCATGCACCTGCACCTACTTCGAAATTAGGCATCGGAATCCAGAGAGCGGAGGCAACCGGCAATTTAGGCAATGGTTTGGGTTCGATACATTCCACATCGTTTACGATCAGACGGAAACGGTTACCCAGATCCACTACGGTAGCGGTACAACCTGAACCTACCTTTGAAGTAAAAACAAGGCGGGCTGTCTGACTCTTGCGGATGCCTATACCCAGGAAGTGTACTTCCAAACGTGGTTTGGAAGCAGCGATAAGCGGACAAACTTCCAACATATGTGATTGCAGGATAGAGCTTTGAGCACCGTTGAAGTTCAGTGTGTAATCTTCCAGGAAAGAACAACCTTTTGGCATACCTTGATTCATCACCCATACAGTGCGGTAAAGAGCTGCTGATTTCCAGTCGCCTTCAGCACCGAATCCGTAACCTTCTGCCATCAGGCGCTGAGAAGCCAGTCCTGGAATCTGGTCGAAATAGCTGCCGTCTGTCTGACCCAGGTCATCAAAGTTGGTCGTGAATCCTTTGGCACCTTTCGCTTTTAGGATAGCGCGGAGAGCTAATTCGCCTTTTGCAGCATTCCATACTTTTTGATAAGCTTCTGTTGATTGGTCTTCCAATGAAGCGTCATGATCGTATTCGTTGAAGTAAGTTGCTACAAGTGCTTCTACTTCTGCATCCTTGATGTTTTTATGGTATTCCATCAGTTCGCTTGCCGGACAGTAATCCACATGGTAACCCATACGTTGTTCGGCTTCCACTTTGTCACCATCAGTTACGGCTACATTATTCATCTGGTCGCCGAAACGGATGATCAGCATATCCTGAGAGTCTGCCCAACCTGCGCAAACACGCATCCAAACAGCAATCTTATGCTGGGTGTCTTCGTCTTTCCAATAACCTACCACTACTTTGCGGCGGATACGCATGCGGGTACAGATATGTCCAAATTCGCGGTCACCGTGAGCGGATTGGTTCAGGTTCATAAAGTCCATATCCATGGTATCCCAAGGAATTTCCTTGTTGAACTGAGTATGCAGGTGTAGCAACGGTTTCTTTAACTGTTGCAAACCGTGAATCCACATTTTGGCAGGTGAGAAAGTGTGCATCCAGGTGATAACACCGATACATTTTTCATCATTGTTGGCTGCCTTGAACACACCTTCCACTTCTTTAGAAGAGTTGGCTGTTCCTTTATATACAACTTTTACAGGGAGTTTTCCTGATTCGTTCAATCCATTCACCATTTCGTTAGAGTGAGCGTCTACTGCTACGACTGCGTCACCTCCGTACAGAAGCTGTGCTCCTGTTACAAACCATACTTCATACTGATCAAATGCTTTTTCCATGATTTTTTTATTTAAAGGGTTCTTATTCTTTCAATTATTTCTGTCCATAGTAGGCATTAGGGCCGTGTTTACGGCTGAAATGCTTTTCTATTAATAAGGGATTCATTGTTAAATGAGGATTAGCAGCAAAAGCGATGCTTGCCATTTTAGCTACCTGTTCCATAACTACTGCATTGTGCACGGCGTCATTGGCATCTTTTCCCCATGAAAACGGGCCATGATTTTTCACCAATACTCCCGGAGTATGGACAGGATTCAATCCTTCGAAGCGTTTTACAATTACATTTCCTGTTTCCTGTTCATAGGCTCCTTTCACTTCTTCTTCTGTCATATCGGCAGTGCAGGGAATGGCATCGTGGAAATAATCGGCATGTGTGGTTCCGATATTGGGGATATCCAGTCCGGCTTGTGCCCATGCAGTAGCATAGGTGGAGTGGGTATGTACCACTCCGCCTATTTCAGGGAATGCTTTATATAAAACGACATGAGTGGGAGTATCTGACGACGGGCGAAGAGAGCCTTCTACTACGTTGCCGTCCAAATCTACTACAACCATGTCTTCAGCTTTCATATCATCATAAGATACGCCGCTGGGCTTGATGACTACCAGACCTGTTTCACGGTCGATGGCAGAAACATTGCCCCAGGTAAAAATAACGAGTCCGTGTTTCACCAAATCCAGATTGGCACGGAATACTTTTTCTTTTAATTCTTCTAACATAATGACTAATTGGGGAATGTGGCAATTTGCTAATTTGCCAATTGGTTGCGTTATGTGCCGCATGGTTATCGGCACATTGGCAAATTATTGAATTATCACATTATTTTAAAGTTTAAATTTCGGGTCTTTGAGGTATGCCTTATCATTAAATTTATAAAGGTAAGCTCCTCTTCTTGATCCTGATTTGTCTATTTGGTTTGTTTTCTCTATGAAGTCCATATCAATCACGCGCTTGCGGAAATTGCGTTTGTCCATGGTTTCTCCATAAATTGCTTCATACAAGTCTTGCAATTGTTTCAGGGTGAACAATTTCGGCAACAAATTGAAGCCGATAGGTTTGTCTGATGCCTTGTGTCTCATCAACTCTCTTGCTTTATCAATCATAGCCGGATGATCGAATATGAGTGGCGGAAGTTCGTTGACATTTGTCCAGAAAGCATTGTGCTGTTGCACCAGTTCACGGTCATACTCATTGACATTAATCAAGGCATAATAGGCAACAGAGATCACCCGTTCACCCGGATCACGGTTTACATCGCCGAAAGTGCCTACTTGTTCCATATAAACATCTTTCAGGCCGGTCAGTTCGGTCAAGACGCGTTTGGCGGCTGCGTCTACGCTTTCCTCTTCTTGTACGAATCCCCCCATAAGTGACCATTTACCCATAGCCGGTTCAAAATTTCGTTTTAACAGCAGGAGTTTAAGTTCTCCTTCGTCAAATCCGAAGATGATGCAGTCTACAGATACATAGAACTTGGGGTTAATATTATAATAGGCGGTCATTTGGGTTGGTTTTTAGGTTTAGTTTATTTTTTACCACAGAGTACACAGAGGAACACTGAGTATTTTTACTCTTTCGATTTTCTTTCTTTTGTGCACCTCTGTGTCCTCTGTGGTGAATTAGTTCATATCAATCATTTTACCAGAAATACCAGTAGAATGCAGCTGTAATACACAGGATGATAACGGAATGTATAATATCCCAATGATTCCAACTTGAACGTGTGGCAGCTTGTTGTTCCGGAGTTGAAGTACCGAATACCAGTCCTTGAATCTTTTCAGCAGAAGGAGCTTCTGTAGCCAGACTGACTAAGATAACTACTATCATACAGAATAAGAACATCCATCCACAGAAGAACAACCAGTTCATATCATAGAATAAATATTTGAATACGCCGTCACTGGCATCTGCCGCGTTGCTATAATAAACCTTTGCACCCAGGCGGGTCAAACCGATAATCATACCTGATAACAATCCCCACATACCACCTTTGGCAGAAGTACGTTTCCAGCAAATACCCAGTAAGAAAGCAGCCGCAATACCCGGAGCTAATACAGACTGAACATCTTGCAAATAAGTGTAAAGTACATCACCTACAGAACGCATGATGGGAATCCACAGAATACCTAGAATAACAATAACTACGGTAGCCATCTGACCGATAAGAACCAGTTTCTTTTCAGAAGTCTGAGGCTTGAATCTCTTGTAGAAGTCGATGGTGAACAGCATGGCTGATGAGTTGAACAAAGAAGCCAATGAACTCATCAAAGCAGCAAGGATACCACAAACCACCAATCCTTTCATTCCGGCAGGAAGTAATTTGGCAACCAAAGTGGGGAATGCAGCATCGGCATTGGCATTACCATTAGCCAGCATAGGCAAGAAACCACCGTCACCAATATATTTCTGATGCAATGCAAAGGCAATCATACCCGGAATCAGGAACAGGAATACAGGAAGCAATTTTAAATAGGCACCGAAGATTGTACCACGGCGTGCTTCTTTTTCATTCTTGCCGGACAATACACGTTGTACAATGAACTGGTCAGTACACCAGTACCAGAAACCGATAATGGAAGAACCGATTAAAGCACCCAGCCAGGGGAAGTTCGGGTCGCCATTACTACGAATCAGGTTCGTCATGGTATCACCATATTCATTGACGGTTACGGCTCCACAAATTCTGATCATTTCGTCCCAGCCACCCAGTTCTTTGAAACCAAGTACCAGAATCACTAATGAACCCAGCAAAAGGATAGGAGTCTGTAAAACAGAAGTATAAAGTACTGATTTCATACCTCCGAAGATAGTGTAGAGAGCGGTTAATACTACCAAGCCGATAGCGGCAATCCAGAAGAAATCAATTCCCCAAAGCTCCTTTATACCGAATACCTGCTGGAATACCAGACCACCGGCATATACTGTAACGGCAACTTTAGTCAATACATAACTCACTAATGAAATAATGGAAAGAATAGTACGTGACTGAGGATTATAGCGACGTTCCAGAAATTCCGGCATCGTATAAACCATGCTTCGTGTATAGAAGGGTACGAATACCCAACCAAGTATCAAAATCATCCATCCCTGGATTTCCCAGTGTGCCATCGCCATACCGCTTGAAGCACCGGCGCCTGCCAGACCAATCAAGTGTTCCGAACCAATGTTTGATGCGAAGATAGATGCACCGATAGCGATCCATGTAGCATCTCTACCTCCTAAAAAGTAGTCTGCTGAGTCATTTTGTTTCTGGCTTACTACCCAGACGATAATTCCTATTAATGCCAGGAAAAAAGCGGCAATAACAATCCAATCTAGTGTTCCCACGTTTTTAAGTATTTGAAGTTTAACAATTATTTTTCTACGCCGAATTTAAAGATACAGTGGCTGTTGTAAGTCTGTCCCGGCTCCAGAATAGCTGAAGGCCATTGAGGCTTGTTGGGACTGTCGGGATAGTGTTGTGTCTCCAGACAGACAGATGCGCGTTGTGGATAAGTGATTCCTTTCTTTCCTTTTACTGTTCCGTCCAGGAAGTTACCTGTATAAACTTGTATGCCCGGTTCATTGGTGTATACTTCTAAGGTGATACCACTGGTGGGGCTGGTCAGTTTTGCTGCTACCTGGTTGATGTCTCCTTTGGTATTTAATACCCAGTTGTGATCGAAACCGTTACCGAATTTCACTTGTTCGTTTTCAAAGTTTGTCACATCGGTTGCAATAGCTTTAGGAGTATTGAAGTCAAATGGAGTGTCGGCGACAGCCATCATTTCTCCGGTAGTCATGAAAGTGCTGTCAACAGGAGTAATGCTGTCTGCATTTACATAAAGAAGGTGATCGGTTGCAGGGTTTGCAGGATTTCCACTCAGGTTGAAGTAAGAGTGGTTGGTCATATTGATAACAGTCTTTTTGTCTGTTGTTGCTTCGTAGTTAATGTCAATGGCGTTGTCACCGGTGAGTGCGTATGTAACGATGGCAGTCACATTTCCTGGGAAATTGGCATCTCCATCTGCCGATTTCATGGTCAATGTCATCGTGCTGTCATTCACTTGATTGCCTTCATATACTTGATATTGCCATCCTAGTGGTTGCGGTTCCAGCGTGCATCCGCCATGCAGACAATGACCGAAATTATTCTGTGGTAACTGAATGCTTTCACCATCTATTACAATGATACCTTTATTGATACGGTTGGCATAGCGTCCGATGGAAGCTCCGAAGTCACTGGGGATATGTTGGTAATCGGCAATACTGTCGAACCCCAGTACTACGTCTTTCATCTCTCCGTTTTTATCGGGAACCATGATAGATACAATGCGTCCGCCAAAATTGGTTACACATACTTCCATTCCGGCAGCATTTTTCAGCGTGTACAGTTTTACGGGTTTTACGCCATCCACCATTGTTTCATAATTAGCGGGGTTCAATCCGGACTTTGTGAGTGTCTCTTGTGATTGTTTGGGAGCGCATGCACTTAACAATGTCAGTGCGATACCTGTTCCCAGAAGGGTTTTCTTCATGCTTTTCATGATCTAAAAGTACTAATTAGTAATAGGGTATTTGATTTTGGGTGTAAAAGTAACACTATAATTAATACGTTGGATATGAAAAGAATATGTTATGCAACATAAAAGTGTATTTCTTACACTATTATGGGGTAAAGAAGAAAAAAAACCGCTCTTAATTTGGAGCGGTTTTCTTTATAATTAGCGAAATTAAGATATCTTTTATACCAGTTTGCGAGAACCGTCGCTAATGACTACATCGTAAACCTTCGGGCTTCTGCCGAATTTTTCTTTAAATCTTTCTTTGGCAGTAGTGATGAATGTTTCATATAGTTCATTTTTAACCAGGTTGATTGTACATCCGCCAAAGCCGCCACCCATTACACGTGAACCGGTAACACCGCAATCAAATGCAACATCATTCAGGAAGTCAAGTTCTTCGCAGCTTACTTCATACAATTTGCTCATGCCATAATGAGTTTCATACATCTTTTGACCTACAGTTTCGTAGTCACCTCTTTCCAAAGCATCGCAAACATCGAGTACGCGCTGGATTTCTTCAATAACATATTCTGCACGCATGTAGTCTTCTTCACTGATGTCAGCTTTTGCCTCCTGCAACATTTCCATTGTACAGTCACGCAAGAATTCTACATGAGGATGTTTTTTCTGGATAGCAGCTACAGCAGCTTCACAACTTTGGCGGCGCTTGTTGTAAGCAGAAGAAGCCAATTCGTGTTTTACTACCGAGTCAACCAACACCAAGCGGTATCCTTCCGGTTTGAACGGAAAGTATTGATACTCCAATGAACGGCAATCCAAACGGATTAAGCTGCCTTCTTTTCCGAATACAGAAGCAAATTGGTCCATGATACCGCAATTTACACCACAGTAATTATGTTCTGTTGCCTGACCTACTTTAGCCAATTCGAATTTATCTATTTTGTTGTCACCGAAAAGTTCGTTGATAGCGAAAGCATACGTGCTTTCCAATGCAGCCGATGAAGACATACCTGCACCCAGAGGTACATCACCTGCAAAGGCTGTGTCGAAACCTTTCACGTCTACGCCACGCTTGATCATTTCACGGCAAACACCGAAAATATATCTTGCCCAGCTAGCCTTGGGAGCATCTTCTTCATTCAAACCAAATTCTACATAGTCTTTTAAGTCTATAGAATAGGCACGTACCTTATCTGTACCGTTTGGTTTGATTTCAGCAATCATACCTTTATCTACTGCTCCGGGGAATACGAAACCGCCGTTATAGTCGGTGTGTTCTCCAATAAGGTTAATACGTCCGGGGGATGCATATACTGAACCTGTTGTACCATCAAAATGCTTGATGAAGCGACTTCTTACGTATTCTATGTCCATGATATTAATAGTTTAAAGTTAATACTATATATAATGTTTATATTATTATTCTACAGGAATGTCTTTGTTCACGTTCTTGCATCCTATCAAACCGTAGAACAGCAAATAGGCAAGCAAGGCAATAATCAACCAATAGCTGGCCATATATCCTACAGCGTCAGAAATGAACTGTTGCAATAACGGGAAGATACCGCCACCGACAACCATCATCATAAAGATGCCTGAAGCTTGTGCAGTATATTTGCCCAAACCTTCTACGGCAAGATTAAAGATCCCCCCCCACATGATGGAAGTACATAAACCGCAAAGTACCAAGAATAAGGCACTGACAGGGACTGACGCCATTTCGAATCCATTTTCTACACTATATCCGGGCATAGAAACGGTGATTTCTTTCGGTGTAAAAATGGCGATTAATATAAAGAAGATGGCTGTTGCGGAAACAACGATTAATTGTGTGCGTGTAGCTACTTTACCACTGATGACACTACTTGCAGAACGTCCCACCAACATGAGTAGCCAATAGATAGCAGCGATGGCGCCACCGATAGCGGCACCGTTTTCTAAGATTCCGGCCCCTTTTTCTGTTGGATCTGCAAGGTAGAAATTCAGCGTACCCGGGATACCGATTTCAATACCTACATAAACGAAAATACCGATAACACCTAATAAAGTATGGCGGAAATTCCAAGGGCTGTGAGCGTATTTTTCTTTTTCGTGACCTGCTTTCCGCAGATGAGGCTCAGGAATTGCAATGAATGAAAGAGCGATAAATGCAGAAACGAACACACCCATAGCGATGAAAAGCAGAGGAGCGACATCTGACATGGCAGTCTGTGCAGTTACAGATCCGATTAATGCACCAACGAAAAGCGGAGTCAAAGTTCCTGACAACGAATTCAAAGCACCTCCGGCTTGAATTAACTGGTTACCTTTGTTACCACCACCACCTAGAAGGTTAAGCATCGGGTTAACTACAGTATTTAACATACATACACAGAAACCGCAGACAAAAGCACCCAGCAGATAAATGATGAAATTCATTTTAATGGTATATTCTCCTAAATTGAATACGTCTATATCTGCACCGAACAGGCTGGAAATATACTGGATAAACAGACCAATGAAACCTACTGCCATAGCAATCAGGGCTGTTTTTTTATATCCGATTTTTACAAGCATATTACCTGATGGAATACCCATAAACAGATATGCAAGGAAGTTCATCATGTTACCCATCATACCCAGTGTGTTTGCACCTGCATATTGGTTTTTCCATATTGTGCCGAAAGGCGCAGCAAGATTAGTAACGAAGGAAATCATCGCAAAGAGGAAGAACATTGTAATAATGGCGATGAGATTACCGTTCTGTTTTTGTTGATTCATGGTTTTTGTATAAATTATAAGTTTATAAATTAGGTTGTTTCAGAGGGTTATTTTTCTACACCGAATTTGTAGATGGTTACTTGGCTGTAAGTTTCTTCCGGATGCAGTACACAGGAAGGAAAATGCCCTTTGTTGGGTGTATCAGGGAAATGTTGTGCTTCGAAACAAATAGCACTTCTAGCGGGAAAAGTTGCTCCATGAGCGCCTTCGAAACCGTTGTGCCAGTTTGAGGTATACACCTGTACTCCGGGTTCTGTGGTATATACTTCCATGCTACGACCGCTTTCGGGCTCTACGCATTTTGCAGCGAAACTCAAGATACCTTGTTCGCGTTTGTTCAACACATAGCAATGGTCATAACCGGCACCAAATTCCAGTTGTTCGAATGTATCATTGATTCTGCTGTCCACTCTTTGTGGAGTACGGAAATCCATAGGCGTACCTTCTACTTTGGCTATTTCGCCTGTAGGGATAGATACATTGTCTATCGGAGTATAAAAATCAGCATTGATGGTTACGATATTGTTATTAACGGTTGCCGTAGGATTAGCTATGCCCGACAGGCTGAAGAAGCCGTGATGAGTGAGGTTTACTAGGGTTGTCTTGTCTGTTGTAGCGTTATAAGTAATGATAAACTCGTTTTGATTACTTAAAGTGTACGTTACGTAAACGTCCAGATTGCCGGGGAAGCCCTCTTCACCATCTGCTGACAGATAATGCAGTTTCAAGCTTTGAGGAGTTTCCTGTTCTGCATCCCAAACACGGGCATGGAAACCTGTGGGTCCGCCGTGCAGCGAGTTGGGGCCGTTATTGATAGTCAATGAATATTCTTTGCCTTCCAGCATAAATTTGCCACCGGCTATTCGGTTACCATAGCGACCGATAAGGGTACTGAGGAAAGGTTCGTGACTGTTGATTACGTGGTCTATACTATCATGTCCTTGAATGACATTGGCATATTTACCGTTTTTATCCGGAACCATAATAGCCAATACTGCTCCACCATAGTTGGTAACAGCTATTTCAACTCCATTCTCATTTTTCAGTATGAAAAGGTCTGTTTGTTTCCCGTTCACTGTTGTCTGAAAATCGGCCCGTTTCAGACCGCATAAATTTTCATCGGAAGTAGATGTGTTTATCATGTTATTGAAAATCTTTTTATTGTATGTATAAAACTAATGCAAATAAAAAGATTTTCTTCGGTATTCCCAAACATTTTATAGAAAAGTGAACGCCCTAAACGTGAAATTTTAATAAATCAGCTACGATAAAGCTGCTTCCTCCAATAAAAATAAAGTCATTTTTGTCGGCCTTTTCTTTTGCTGCCGTAACAGCCGCTTCCACATCAGGATAAGTGTCTCCATGTAAGCCTGCCTGTAGGGCTAAACTTTGCAGCTCTTTTTCAGGAAGAGCACGTTTTACGCTGGCTTTGGTGAAATAATAAGCAGCATCTTTGGGAAGCATGGCCAATACTCCGCTGATATCTTTATCGTTTACCATGCCTATTACGATGTGTAATTGTTGGTATTTTTGGTGCTTTAATTGCTCTACGATATATGAAATACCTCCTACATTATGGCCGGTATCGCAGACTACTGTTGGTTCACTTTCTAACTTTTGCCATCTTCCCATTAAACCGGTAAGTTGGCACACTTGTGAAAATCCGTTACGCACATTTTCTTCCGTAAATTGATAGCCTGCCTGTTTTAACTGGCGGATTGCAGACAAAAGTGTATTGGTGTTTTTAAGCTGGCATAGTCCTCCCAATTCGCCTTCCAAATTGGTATAATCAGTTGTTTGATAGATTCGTTTACCTTCTTCGTTTATACCGGAAGCTTGTAATAACTGTTCTTCTTCGGCAAAATAGATAGGAGCATTTACTTCTTTGGCACGAGTGATGAATACTGGCTTGGTTTCGGGGGTGGTTTCACCGATAACTACAGGGGTGTTTTCTTTAATGATTCCAGCTTTTTCTCCGGCAATTTTAGTTAGGGTATTACCCAGGAACTGTACATGGTCGAAACTGATATTCGTTATGACGCATAAATCCGGCCGAATAATATTCGTACAATCTATTCGTCCTCCCAAACCTACTTCTATAATCGCTACATCTACTTGTTTCCGGGCAAAATAGTGGAAAGCCATTGCAGTGGTCAATTCAAAAAAAGAAGGGTGCAAGGGTTCGAAGAAAGCACGGTGCTGTTCTACAAAGTCTGCTACATATTCTTTTGAAACAGGAATCCCGTTGACACGGATTCGCTCGCGAAAATCTATCAGATGCGGCGAAGTATAAAGTCCTGTCTTGTAACCGGCTGATTGCAGGATGGCAGCCAAGGTATGTGAACAAGAACCTTTTCCATTGGTTCCGCCAATGTGAATAGTACGGAATTGGTGATGGGGATGATTAAAATATTCATCCAGAAGATAGGTGTTCTCTAATCCTGCTTTGTAGGCATCTTTCCCTATATGCTGGAATAGTGGAGTACTATTGTATAAATAATCCAGTGTTTCTTCGTAATTCATATTAAGCATATTTTTTTTCGCTACAGAATGTCACAGAGGAACACAAAGTCTTGTATTTCCTTTGTGCTCCTCTGCGCTGTCCTATAGTAAAAAATTAATCAAAGAAGTTTTTGAACTTCTTGAATATTTTTTCTTTAATGCTCGTATTCGGCTTGAAATTATCCGATTCCTGCATTTTCTCCATGGCTTGCTTTTCGTCTTTACTTAATGTTTCAGGAACATATACGCTAATATTGACCAGCAAGTCACCTGTTCCGCTGCTGTAGCCGTAACTGTTGACATTCGGTAATCCTTTGCCTCTTAGCCGCAAAACTTTACCAGGCTGAGTCCCCGGTTCAATTTTAACTTTTACTCTGCTGTCTATAGTGGGAATTTCTACGGTACCTCCTAAAGCGGCAGTCGGGATACTTAGCAACAAATTGTAGATCAGATCGTTTTCGTCACGTATCAAGTCCGGATGAGATTCTTCTTCAATTACTACAAGTAAATCACCGGGAACACCGTTGTGTTTGCCTGCATTTCCTTTTCCATTGACGGAAAGTTGCATACCTTCAGCTACACCGGCCGGAATCTTTACTTCCACTACTTCTTCTCCGTATACGATACCTTCGCCTGAACAAACTTTACATTTGTTCTTGATAATTTTCCCTTCTCCGTTACATTGCGGACAAACGCTTTGCGATTGTACCATTCCGAAGATACTTTGCTGGGTACGGGTAACACTCCCTGTTCCATGACAGGTAGGACAGGTTTCTGTACCACCTTCACCTTCGGCTCCCGAACCATGGCAATGGTCACATGCTACGTACTTTTTTAGTTTGAATTTTTTTTCTACTCCCGCAGAAATCTCTTTCAAGTTCAGTTTCACCTTTACGCGGAGATCTGAACCGCGGAACTTACGTTGTGCGGAACGTCCGCCTCCACCGAATCCGAATCCACCTCCGAAACCGCCTCCACGTCCGCCGAAAATATCGCCGAACATAGAGAATATGTCATCCATAGACATACCTTGTCCGAATCCTTCAAAACCGCCACCTGCAGCTCCGCTCATGCCTGCATGTCCGAACTGGTCGTAGCGGGCACGTTTGTCGGGATTGCTCAATACATCATAAGCCTCGGCAGCTTCCTTGAATTTCTCTTCCGCTTCTTTGTCGCCCGGATTTTTGTCGGGGTGATATTGTATTGCTTTTTTGCGGTATGCCTTCTTTATAACATCAATAGTGGCTGTCTTTTCCACTTCCAGAACTTCGTAATAGTCTCTTTTTGCCATGTCGTTTTATGATACTGTTTTATTGAGCCACTACTACTTTGGCGTGGCGTATTACTTTGTCATTCAACTTGTAACCAGTTTGTACACAGTCCAGAATTTTTCCTTTCTTATCTTCTGAAGGAGCCGGAACCAATGCGATGGCTTCATGATAGTCGGTATCAAAATCTTTACCGTCAGTTTCTATTTTCTGAAGTCCTTCCTGGTTCAATATTTTCAGGAATTTGTTGTAAATCAACTCTATTCCTTCACGCATGGCTTTTACGTCATCCGAAGTTTCTGAAGTCTTTACTGCCCGTTCCAAATCGTCTAAAATAGGAAGAATGGCGGCTAAGGTCTTTTCTCCACCGTTTTTAATCAATTCCGCTTTTTCCTTCATGGTACGTTTTCGGTAGTTGTCAAATTCGGCTGAAAGACGCAGGTACTTGTCGTGCTGCTCTTCTATCATTTTTTGAGCTTCCGCCAATTCCTTACTCACCTTCTCTTCAGCGTTCAGTTCTTCTGCCGCTTCTTTCTGAGTTTCTTCATCGATGGCAGCTTCTGCTGCTTCCTGATTTTTCAAAACTTCCTCGTCTTGAGGTTGGTTCTTCTCTGTTGGGTTCATATTCTTATTAATCTTTTTGTTTTTCTTATTCTTACTCATAACAGTCAGGGTTTTTAGGTTAATTCATTGCTAACAAATTTCGTGCCTAGTTGTTCCCCTTAAGCAATAATTTTGCAAAAGTACGGAAATTCTGTCACACTGGCATACTTTTCTGAATTAAAATGCCTACCTTTGCAACCTCAAAAATAGAATAACTATATAAATAAGGTATATTAGGATGATTACAGTTTCAAACTTGGCCATTCAATTTGGTAAAAGAGTGTTGTATAATGACGTAAATATGAAATTTACTAATGGTAATATTTACGGGGTTATTGGTGCAAACGGCGCCGGTAAATCTACTTTCTTGAAAGCGATTTCAGGTGAGTTGGAACCAACTAAGGGTTCGGTGACATTGGGACCGGGCGAACGCCTGTCCGTATTGAGCCAGGACCACTTCAAGTGGGATGAATATACAGTAATGAATACGGTTATGATGGGGCACACTGTGTTATGGGACATAATGAAGCAGCGTGACGAACTGTATGCCAAGACTGATTTTACAGATGAGGATGGTTTGAAAGTTTCTGAACTGGAAGAAAAATTTGCCGAGTTGGATGGTTGGAATGCCGAGAGTGACGCTGCTTCTTTGTTAAGCGGACTGGGCATCAAGGAAGATAAGCACTATATGTTGGTGGGGGATTTGAGCGGTAAGGAAAAGGTGCGTGTCATGCTGGCGCAGGCTCTTTACGGTAACCCTGATAACTTGTTGCTGGATGAGCCTACCAATGACTTGGATATGGATACTGTGACCTGGTTGGAAGAATATCTCTCTAATTTTGAGCACACTGTATTGGTTGTAAGCCATGACCGTCACTTTCTGGATTCTGTCTGTACTCATACTGTAGATATTGACTTTGGCAAAGTGAATATGTTTGCCGGTAACTATAGTTTCTGGTATGAATCAAGTCAGTTGGCGCTTCGTCAGCAACAGAACCAAAAGGCGAAGGCAGAAGAGAAAAAGAAAGAACTGGAAGAGTTTATTCGCCGTTTTAGTGCCAATGTGGCTAAGAGCAAGCAAACTACCAGTCGTAAGAAGATGCTGGACAAACTGAATGTGGACGAAATCAAGCCATCTTCCCGTAAATATCCGGGTATTATTTTCACTCCGGATCGCGAACCGGGTAATCAGATTTTGGAAGTGTCTGGCTTGCGTGCGGAAACTGAAGATGGCGTAGTATTGTTCAATGATGTGAATTTCAATGTGGAGAAAGGGGATAAAATTGTCTTTCTGAGTCGTGACCCGCGTGCCATGACCGCTTTCTTTGAAATAATCAATGGCAATCGCACTCCGCAAGCAGGAAAATTTGCATGGGGGGTTACTATTACAACAGCTTATCTGCCTGTAGATAATACGGAATTTTTTGAAAGTGACTTAAATTTGGTTGATTGGCTGGGCCAGTTTGGTGAAGGCAACGAAGTATATATGAAAGGTTTCTTGGGACGTATGTTATTTTCAGGTGAAGAAGTGCTGAAGAAAGTGAATGTACTTTCCGGAGGTGAAAAAATGCGTTGTATGATTGCCCGTATGCAGTTGCGTAATGCGAACTGCCTGATTCTGGATACTCCAACCAACCACTTGGATTTGGAATCTATCCAGGCCTTTAATAATAATTTGAAGGCATATAAAGGAAATGTGTTGTTCTCTTCACATGACCATGAATTTATTGAAACGGTAGCAAACCGCATCATTGAACTGACGCCGAATGGTATCATTGACAAGATGATGGAATATGATGAATACATTACTTCTGATCATATCAAGGAAATGCGTGCACGTATGTATGGAGACAATTAAGTTATAGATATGATAAAAAGAGAGAGCCATTTGGGACTGTTGTTCCTGTGGCTCTTTCTTTTTTGTTTCTGGTTTGGCTGTAATCCTTATTTTTAGGGGACAATGAATCTGAAAATCCATGATAAATGGACAATAATCCATGGTTTTATATTGGATTTTGGATTATTTTTGTATCCGTAAAAATGTGAAATGATATTTATGAAAAACTTAATTTTGATTTTAATCTTTGCTGCCGTCAGCTTGAATGTGGCAGCTTCCAATCCTACACATGTGATTATTACTGCCGGACAGTCTAATACCGATGGACGGACTTCTAATGAAGATTTGCCGACATATATTAAAGCGTTGGCTACGGATACGCTGGCGTATGCTGAAGGCGCCTACCGTTATTGTCAGATAGCTCAGAATGATGCTGATGGAAAATTTGCTCCTTTTTGGCCTCGTGCCAAGCGTAACGGAAAAAATAATATGTGGGCTTTTGATGCGGTGACGTATTATTGGTTGGAGCAATTACTACAGGAAAACTTTTATGTGGTAAAATGGGCGGTTGGCGGAACATCCATTGCACCCAATTACAATGCCCCCAAAGGACGTTTCTGGTCTGCGGATCCTAAGTGGTTGGCACAAACAAAGGCTACTTCGGACGGAGGAAACTCCTTGTTACTTTCTTTTATGCAAGAGATAGACGTGTGTATAGACAAGACGCTTTCCCAGCTAAAAGATGGCTATCAGATTGATGCATTTCTTTGGCATCAGGGAGAAAGTGATTATGCTAAAAGTAAAGGCTACTACGATAATTTGAAGACAATGGTAGCTTATGTACGTACACATCTGACAGAAAAAACGGGGAAAGATTATTCTCGTTTGCCTTTTGTTTTTGGTACTGTTGCCCGAAGTAATAAATATTTCAGTAAAGAAGTAGAGGATGCAATGAGGCGACTGGCTACTGAAGATCCAAACATGCATTTGATAGATATGTCAGGTGCTGAACTGCTGAGTGACAGGCTTCATTTTACGGCACATTCGGCAGAGTATTTGGGACAACAAGTATATAAGCAGTTGGAACAAATAATAAAAGGAGTTTCTCTTCAGACGGATGAATTGAGAGGAAAGCGTTTGGGGATTATCGGGGATAGTTATGTGAAGAATCATAAGGAACCTGTTAAGAATACTTGGCATTATAAATTTG
Source organism: Bacteroidaceae bacterium (assembly GCA_963651205.1). Taxonomy (GTDB): domain Bacteria; phylum Bacteroidota; class Bacteroidia; order Bacteroidales; family Bacteroidaceae; genus Phocaeicola. The sequence continues at coordinate 25,872 of CAVJPC010000160.1, read as the reverse complement.
CCGAAAGACATGGTATGGAATATTTTAATTATGGTAAGAACGGCAGTAGCATTGCTTATAGTAGTCCGCGTTGGGGAGAAGCTATGTATTTAAGATATAAGGAGATGCCGGATAATTTGGATTATGTTATTGTGGTGGGTGGCCATAATGATGGTTTTAAGTTGGATTCAATTGGTAGCATTCATGTCTTTAAAAACAGGTTGGCAATTCTGTGTGAAGGACTTATTGAAAAATATCCCACAGCTAAGATTTTCTTCTTTACCCGATGGAATTGTAAAAACTTTAAAGGGAGTGATGCTGAAAAGGTGGTGGATACCATGATTGAGGTTTGTGGAAATTATAGTATTCCTATTTTTGATAGTGCTCGAAAAGGGGGGATTTATGCCAGTAATGATCATTTCAGGAAAATCTATTTTCAGAAAAGCAAAAACAATACAGATACTGCGCATTTAAATGAAAAAGGTCATGACCGTTTCTTGAAGGTGGCTGAGAACTTTATTTTGCAGTATTAAGTGTTTGTAAATGCAATAGATTATTTTTTAGATGCGGATGACGTTAAATGACACGAATTTGTAAAATTCTGCTGCTCCGTATGGTGACAGAAATTCTGCATTATCCGCATCATCAAAAAATAATCCATTTAAAATTGTGCAGGCAACTAGTATGTGTTATTTCAGATAATCTCCGTCAAATGATAAAGGTAAAAGTCCCCCAACACTTTCTAATATGTAAATATCAGTTTTACTATAGAGCAGTATCCGCATAGGCTTTCCGTACCGTTTTTCAGTTTCTAATAATACTTGCCGGCAGGCTCCACATGGGGGAATGGGTGTGTTCAGAAAGTCATTTTCTGTACGAGCGGCAATCGCTAGCGTCTTTACCGCTTGGTCTGGATATTGGGAGTTGGCATAGAACAAAGTGGTACGTTCTGCGCAAAGTCCCGAGGGATAAGCTGCGTTTTCCTGATTGGTTCCGGTAATAACAATGCCATTTTCCAGCAGTGCGGCAGCACCGACTGAGAAATGTGAATAGGGGGCATAACTTCGTTTTGTAGCCTCGCAAGAGGCATCTATTAACTTACGATCCGCTTCTGTCAGTTCGTCATAATGGCGCGCCTCTATATTTATTTCCAGTTTGATTTGTTTCATCGTATGTACTCCTTTGATTTCTTGCAAATGTAATGTTTTGTTTTTAATATTCAAATGTTTCTTTTCTAAAACCTTGCTTTTAATCTATTCTCATTATTTAAATAAATACATAGTGTGGAATTGCAACCTTATCTTTTTGCTATGCGTCTAATTAATATGTATAACTAAAAAAAAGAGAAAGACTATGTTAGCAACAACAACTCCCACTATCGAAGGAAAACGTATAACCAAATATTATGGTATTGTTACAGGTGAAACCATTATTGGTGCCAATTTGTTTCGTGATTTTTTTGCAAGTATACGTGATATTGTAGGCGGACGTTCCGGTTCTTATGAGGAAGTGCTTCGTCAGGCTAAAGATACGGCGTTACGCGAAATGCAGGATCAGGCTACTTTATTGGGAGCTAATGCCGTAGTTGGAGTGGATTTGGATTATGAAACCGTAGGAGACAGCGGCAGTATGCTGATGGTAACAGCAAGCGGAACGGCTGTCAGAATAGAGGATTGATAAGCTAAAAACAGGTGTGCCTGCTGCAACAATCCTTTCAAAAAGGATTATTGCAGCAGGCACTATTGGTAAACGTGTGGTACTAAGGATAAATGAAAATCATAATTATTTCAAGTCCCTTATTCCTTTGTGCTTAGTTCTTGTTACCATCTGTCTTTGATTCCCAGTATTTTACGTACATCATCTTGTTTGAACAATGAATCCAGTTTCTTGACTATCAGCTCCCCGTTTTCTTTGTCTACGATGCGTTGTGATACCATGTTCAGTACTTTCATTTTCTCATCGTCCCAAGTGAAAATAGACATGAGGCGTGCTACTTGGTTGCATGTGAAATATCGGTCGGCTAGTCCTATGGAAAGTAATTCCATCTGGTCATCTTTGAAAGGCTTTTGCTTTACCTTGTTATATAAGTTCTCGAAATCTTTCGGATTCATGCTTCTTCTCCCGGGTCTATTGTGAAAATCCGGATGTCCGATGGGCTCTACAATGACAGTTTCTGTGGCAATGGGAGCAGCGGGGACGGTATCGTCAAATGAATCCATGTTAGTGACCTGATTGTTAATGAAGTCAATGATAATAGTCATATTAGTATTGGCACCTATTGTCATGTTGGTTTTATGATATTCCCATTGCTCTGATCCTTGGTCAAATCTGCGGTAATCCGGTTTGCCTAGCAGGTGTGTCACTTCTTCCTGTGACATTCCTTTCTGTATTTGCATAACGGTACTGGTGGTGGTCAGTCCGCCACAGCTGCTGACCAAGGCACAAATGGCTAACGCTAATAATGTTTGTTTTAATCTTCTCATATTTTTGTGTTTTTTTTGTTTGTAGCAAAGGTAAGCCAGGAAAAGGTATATTCTTCTATCTTTTCCCCTATTTATTTTTAGGGATTTCCCTACTATGTATTCGTAAAAAAATAACTTGTGACGGTTTTCATAAGAACATGTTCAGTTATACGAGTGACGAATCGTACTGTGAAGTTTTGTGGTAGCCTGATATAAATCTATCTCTCTTTAGCCTTCTTTATTTATTAATCAGTGGTGCTGATTGATTAATCAGTGCCACTGATCCATGGTTTGTTAGCACTGAATGACGGATCACCGGTACTGAGTATTTAGAAGTAACGATATGTTAGCAGCTATCTTTAATCGTTGTCTAAGAGTATATTCCAATATCTGCTTCTATAGATACAGGACAAACCATTCGGATAAAAAATGTATCAATTTATTTTTTAGCGATTACCATATAAAAATAATTTCTCTAAAATCTGAGTTGGTTTTGCGGGAATGCCGAAATAGAAATATTTAGGGCCACGCCAAAATCTATTAAAATATTTATTGTAATTCATTTCGACGCGTTCTACATTCAATAGATACATGGAGCACATTTCATATGTATACGCTTGCTTGGTTATTTAGGCACACTTCTCATAAAAACGTAATTGAATCTTTTAACCACAACTATAATTAATGTAAAATCTGTAATTCTCGGTTTAACTTCTTTGCTTTAAGTGGTTCTAACCTATAAACATTTGAAGAATAGATGACAAACGAAAATAAAATCCGGGAAGCATGTGCTTCTCATCCTGAAAAGGGATTTAAAATGTTGATGGATCATTTTCAACAGCCTATATATTGGCATATCCGACGACTGGTCGTTTCGCACGAGGATGCAGAGGATATTCTACAGGAAGTCTTTATTCGAATCTTTCGCCATCTTGCCCAGTTCAGGGAGGAAAGTTCTCTGAGTACATGGATTTACCGGATAGCGACCAATGAGTGTCTCCGCTTTCTGAATTCACGTAAGGATCAGGCGGTTTCTGCTGAAGAGGTTCAGGAAGAATTGGTGAACAAGCTAATGGCATCAGATTATGTGGATTATGAGAATGAAATGGCTGTGAAATTTCAGCATGCCATTTTGATGCTTCCTGAAAAACAGCGGATAGTTTTCAACCTTCGTTATTATGATGAACTGGAATATGAGGAAATCAGCCGGATTACGGATACGAAGGTAGATACATTGAAAGTGAATTATCACTATGCAAAAGAGAAAATAAAAGAGTATATGATAAATAATTAAGGATAGTATGGAAAAGGACTTTGATTTTAAGAATGTGGGGAAGCAGATGCCTTATCGTACCCCCGATGACTTTTTTGATAAGATGCAGAAGCAAGTGTTGGAGCATACTCAGACTAGGAAGAGCAGCAAACAGCATAGGATGAGGCTGATTGTTTCGACTGCTTTGGCTGCTGCGGCTGTTATGTTAGGAGTCATTTTTTTTCCGGTATCCCAACCCGAAACGGAAGAGTTGCCTTTTAACTCGCTTATCGTTTCTACGGATTTGGATTATTCCTATTCGGATACTATGGATCGTTTTATTGAGTCTATGTCTGATGAGGAATTAGCTGAATGGGCAGAATTATCTGAGAATGATATATTTATGAATTGATTAATCACTAAAAAAACAACAAAGTTATGAAGACAAGAAAGTTTTTAATGGTATTGGCAGCCATTTTTATGGGAAGTCAGGTAGCACTTTTTGCACAGGAAAAGAAAGAGGCTAGACCTGAAAGAAAACAGTTCAATAAAGAACAAATGCAGGAAATGCAGTGTAATCAGATTATAAAAGGTTTGGCATTAGATGATGCAACGGCTGCTAAGTTTACTCCGGTTTACAAACAGTATATGGAAGAAATGCGTGCTACCCGTACTATGGGATCTCGCCGAAACCCTGCAAATAGAACGGTTGCTGATAAACAGACTCCGAAACCGGTTCCTACTGATGCAGAGGTTGAGCAGGCTATCAAGTCACGATTTGCACAGAGTAGAAAGATTCTTGATATCCGTGAAAAGTATTATAATGAATTTCGGAAATTTCTTTCTCCTAAACAAATTCAGAAGATGTATAATATGGAGAAGCATAATGGTGATAAATTTCGCAAGGAGATGAATAAAAGACAAGGTATGAAAAAGCAACACGATGGTAAAAGACGTGTTTCACAGAGTAGTCCAAAGAAATAAATGTCGATGAAATGGACTAAAATAGAATTCATGATTCTCTTTTAGTGCATCTGGAAAATGTAATAGCTCTATTCTCTTAGTGGCTGCTGTTTGCGGACAGCCACTAAGATAGAATAGAAAGTCTAGGTTAAAAATGACCCCTGATGAGAGGGAAATATAAAGTTATTTGATAAAGTATCCTATCATATAGTTATTATCTTCGGCGATTGTGAAAAAGTACTCACCTTTAGGTAAGGTAGCGATAGAAATAGGATATTCTACCCCTGCCGGAACAGTTGTTACTGTAGAATATACTACATTTCCAGATAAGTCTTTGATTTCAATCGAAAGATTATCTAACTGTTTTTCGGAATAGATGTAGATGGTGTTAGCATCTTGAGATAAAATAGGCTCTGAAGAAATAGAACGGTCATCTTCAATATCCCAATTCTTATCATTGATATTAATTGCAAAAAAATTAGTTGGGATTAATATCAAAAAAAATGCCCCTAATAAAAAATTTCTAATATTCATGATCGTAATTATTTGATTTGATGCAAATATAGGATCAATGAGGCAATAATTGATTGAAATTCCGTTTACTTTTCGTTTACTTAATGCTGTTTCCTATAAATTGATGATGAAATTATCTAGCATTTCCCCGGTTCCCTCTTTTCCATGAATCTTTTTATATAAACGAATACGTGCAGCTGTTATAGCTGGCTTAGAACGATTTACTAAATTGGCTATGTCTTTAACCTGCATAGAAATTTTAATCAGATAACATATACGTAACTCCAATAAAGAAAGTCTTGGATATAGCTTGTATAAACGATCTGTGAACTTTTGATAAGTTCTATCTATTGCAATTTCTAATGCTGACCAATTTTCTTCTGTTATTTTTAAGGTAGTATCATTACATGCTTTATGAAATAATAAATAAACCTCAGATTGTTGGAGGGATATAGTTAATAAATCTTGTTCTTTACGTGATACGATTACTTGCCTATTTGATAATTCTAATAACTCTTTTTGAAGTTGAATAAGTTGTTTGTTAAGAATACTCTTTTCCTCTGTAACTTCTTGAATTTGCAATTCTAGTGTATTTATTTTTCCTATATTATCTTCTATGTATTCTAAACTTTGGGCATATAACTCTTCTTTTAACTTACGAAGTTTTCTTTCTTGCATAATAACAATTTGTTTTTTCTTCTTGTAGTAAAAAAATAGAGAGCCGGATATTATAAGAATACAAGCAAGTGCTAGCAATAATTTATAGAGTTGTGCCTTTTTCCTTTCATTATCTAGTTTTAATAATGTGTTTTCTTTTTCTGTATGCTGATAATTATAAAGTGCTTGTATTTTAGTTATAGCCTCAGTCTGAGTAATAATATCAATAGAATCTTTTAATGTTTGATATTTGTAAGCATAATCTAATGCTTTTCTATAATTCTTCTGATCCGCTTCAATATGTGAAAGAAAATTAAAAGCATATCGTTGTTTGTATACATCCCCTAATTCTATGGTTTTATAAAAATAATATTTAGCAGAATCTATTTGATCATTATTCTGATATATGAGTCCCAAATTTAGAAGAGTATTTATCATTTTACGATTTTTATTTATTACATTGAGTAGTATTGTTTTTGCGGAATCAGTTTTACCTATATCATAATAAAAACAACCTAATTCTCCTAGTATACTATTAATCTTATTTTCATCGCTTGATTTTAGGGCACGGTTATAAGCTTTGTGGTAATAGTATTGTGCACTATCTGCAATCTTTTGTGTATCATATATTCGTGCTATATTTCGTATTGCTATTGAAATTTTAGCTTCATTCTTGAGAACTGAGTGATAATGTAGAGCTTGCTTATTGGCATTTAGCGCTTCATTCTGTAACCCTTGATATATGAATAGAGTTCCCATTTGCCCGTATGTTTGCGCTAAAAGATCGTATCTTTTATTATCTTTACTTACATCAACAGCATCTTGGAAAGCCCGTAAAGCACGTGGTGCATCTTTCATATCTCGGTAAGTACTTCCCATATAATAGTATGCTTCCATCAACTTGTCATTATCATCATATTCTTCATAAAATTTAGTGATAACTTTAATCAATGAATCCGAAGTATGAGGTATATATAGTTTGTCTTCGGCCTTTATAGTCAGTAGATTATAATACATCTGAGTTTCTTCAGGTTCATTTTTAATCTCATTTTTAAGGGTAGAAAGATAAAACAAAGCACTATCCGGATAAGTAATGATACAGTTTTCGGCTTGCAGCATAGCTTTAGGATAGGTTCTTTTGTCCGTACAACAGGATAATAAAAATCCTATTAATAATAGTATAATAATGTGCATTTTCATCTTAAGTGCAAAGATACGAATAATTTTTTTCCAGCCACGAATAAACCGAGGAAAACGGTTGTTTGACGTAGAATAAAATTGTATGTTTGCGAAACTAAAAAAATCAGTATTTAACCATCTAAAAAAAGAAAGACCATGAAAGTAAAGAAAATAAGTGATAAAGTTCAGGATGCACAACAAATACCGGTATTATTTGATAATGAGAATATTACCTATCAACCCATTCGTGTTGTAAATTGGGAAGCATATCCCTATCAACCCAATGTGTCTTTTCGCATAGCCCATACTGATGAGGCCATATTGTTGCATTATAAAGTCGCAGAAGATAGTGTTCGTGCCAGATATGGTGAAGATAATGGCAGTGTCTGGACTGATTCCTGTGTGGAATTCTTTTCTATTCCTGCCGGAGACGGTATTTATTACAATCTGGAATGCAACTGTATCGGCACGGTTCTTTTGGCAGCAGGGCCGGAACGCAATAATCGTGAGGCTGCTTCCCTTGACATAACAAAGCAGATAAAACGGTGGGCAAGCTTGGGAAGAGAACCTTTTGAAGAAAAAATAGGAGCTTGTACTTGGGAGGTTGCACTGGTTGTTCCATATAGCATATTTTTTAAACATACTATTAAAAATCTCGATGGAATGGGCATAAATGCGAATTTTTACAAGTGTGGGGACGAACTGCAAAAGCCCCATTTCCTATCATGGAATCCTATTCTGATAGAGAATCCTGACTTTCATCGTCCGGACTTCTTCGGAGTTTTGGAATTCGAATGAAATTCGTAATTAATTTAAAAAGATTGCATACAGCCGAATAAAAATTGTATGTTTGCATCTATATACAACAAATAAAAGCCAAGAACCCTATAGTAGTGATTTTGGAACAGTTCTAAATGATGAAGCATACATTGAAATTTATATTAATCGGTTTGTTTTGCAGTTTGTGTTGCCTCACGGTGGAAGCACAAACCCGCAACCGCCAGTATGAGGAATATATTCATAAGTATAAGGATCTTGCCATTGACGAAATGAAGCGCTATCGTATTCCTGCCAGCATCACTTTAGCACAAGGGTTGCTGGAATCGGGAGCAGGTAAAAGCACGCTGGCTCGTAAATCGAACAACCACTTTGGTATAAAATGTGGCGGCGATTGGACAGGGCGTACGGTGCGGCATGACGATGATGCCCGTAATGAATGTTTTCGTGCTTATAAGCATCCTCGCGAATCATATGAAGACCATTCTAAGTTTTTGAAAGGTCGTTCCCGTTATGCATCCCTTTTTAAATTAAAGATTACTGATTATAAAGGCTGGGCACATGGATTGAAAAAAGCAGGTTATGCTACTGATCCTCGTTATGCATATCGTTTGATTGATATCATTGAATTATATGCATTGCATAAGTATGATACTAAAGAAGGCATAAAATGGATGAAAGAATTTCCTAATCCCCACCAGCCTTATCTGGCTAATGATCTGCTATATATTGTGGTGCGTCCTGGGGATACTTTCAAGAAACTTTCCAAAGAATTTGATATCAGCCAGCGCAAGTTGAGGAAATATAATGATCTCTATAAAGACTATGTGTTGAAGCCGGGTGATATTATATATTTGGATAAAAAACACCGTCGTGCTGATAAGGAACATATTGTTCATGTGGTTCGTGGTGGTGAATCCATGTATTCTATCTCTCAAAAATATGGTATCCGATTGAAGAATTTATATAAAATGAATAAGATGAAACCGGAAGATCCTTCTCCGAAGGTAGGTGATATATTGCGTCTGCGTTAATCGTAATGTACGGTGACGGGCGTTTAAAAACGTACAGGGTGTTCAATATCGGACACCCTTTCTTTTTTACTCTGTCTTGAATATCAGTGATTTATGTTTTTGGCATGGATGTTGCATATTCCTTGGTACGAAAATGAAAATAATAAAACGACAATAAGTTATGGACAGAGAAATCCCGAAAGAAGTGCGTGATAAGGAACGCAAGAAGAAGTTTATAAAATATGGTGCGATAGGTGTGGTGGCTGTAGTATGCATAGCTGTACTAATTTCGTTTATGCGAAGCAGTATCAATCGTAAGGATATCGTATTTTCAGAGGTAGACAGTGGAACCATAGAAGTCAGTGTCAGCGCATCTGGCAAAGTCGTGCCGGCTTTTGAAGAGATTATCAATTCTCCTATCAACACCCGCATAGTGGAAGTTTATCGTAAAGGGGGGGACAGTGTAGATGTAGGTACACCGATTTTAAAACTTGATTTGCAAAGTACAGAAACCGAATACAAAAAATTGCTGGATGAAGAGCAGATGAAGCGTTATCAGCTGGAACAGTTGAAAGTGAACAATAATACCTCATTGAGTGATTTAGCAATGCAAGTGAAAATCTCGGCTATGAAGTTAAACCGTATGGAGGTAGAACTTCGTAATGAGCGTTATTTGGATAGCTTGGGATCAGGAACAACGGATAAAGTTCGTCAGGCCGAATTGAACTTTAATACAGGAAAACTGGAACTGGAACAGCTTCGTCAGCAATATGCGAATGAATCGAAAGTGAAAGCGGCTGATTTGAAGGTGAAAGAACTGGAGTTCAATATCTTCTCCAAGAGTCTGGCGGAAATGAAACGCACCTTGGATGATGCCCAAATTCGTTCACCGCGTAAAGCTATTCTTACTTATATTAATAATCAGGTAGGTGCACAGGTGGCAGAAGGCAGTCAGGTAGCTATAATCTCTGACTTAAGCCACTTTAAAGTGGAGGGTGAGATAGCCGATACATATGGTGACCGTGTGGCGGCCGGAGGACGTGCTATCGTCAAGATTGGTAATGAAAAACTGGAAGGAACGGTCAGCAGTGTGACCCCGTTGAGCAAGAATGGCGTGATTTCATTCATTGTACAACTGAATGAGGATAATAACAAGCGTTTACGCTCCGGTTTGAAAACGGATGTATATGTCATGAATGCAGTGAAAGAAGGTGTTTTAAGACTGGCAAATGCTTCTTATTACGTAGGTCGTGGTGAGTATGAGTTATTTGTTCAGGACAGCAAGGATGAAATAGTGAAACGTAAAGTTCAGCTGGGTGACAGCAACTTTGAATATGTAGAAGTCGTATCGGGATTGAAGCCGGGTGACAGGGTGGTTGTCAGCGATATGAGCAGTTACAAAAATAAGAACAAGCTGAAAGTGAAATAAGAGACAGCTATGACATAAACGACAAAATAACACTCTCTCTTAAATAAAAAGTACTGGGAAACAGAGTGGAAGGGAGAGCACCCTTCTACTCGTCCCGGATACCGATGATAATTCGTTCTCATTATGATAAAATTTTATTGGAAGCAGGCCTGGGAGCTGCTGAAACAAAACAAACTGTTCAGTATGCTCTATATCACAGGTACCGGGTTGGCTATTGCCATGACAATGGTTGTTTTTGTGGCCCACTATATAAAAGTGGCGCCCATTTATCCTGAAACAAACCGTGCCAAGACATGGGTGTTGAAGTCAGTCAGTGTGCGGCGTTTGAAAAGTAATGGAGAAGGTAATTGGAGAAGTTCTTATCAATTAGTACGTGACTGGTGGTATCCTATTCAAGAAGCGGAAGCGGTTTCTGCTGTCTACGGAGGTTGGGGAATAGAGAGTTATATCCAGTTGGAAAATATGAACTCAGAAATAAAAGTGGATGTGAAATATACAGATCCTGCTTTTTTCCGGATTTTTCAATTCAAGTTTCTTGATGGAAAACCGTTTTCCCAGACAGATTTTGATAGTGGAATTATGAATGCAGTGATGGGGGAGAATTTGGCCCGTCGGATTTTTGGGACGACAGATGTGCGTGGCAGGAGATTTAATTTGAATTATACTGATTGTCGTGTAGCTGGAGTGGTACAGGATGCCAGTTTTCTGACAAGTAACTCTTTTGCACAATTATACTTGCCTTATACTACAGTAACCGGATATGATAATGTGGATAAAAATTCCGACGGTTTATTAGGACCGTATTCCGTTTGCTTTATGGTGAAGGATGAAAACCAAGGATTGGCTTTAGAGAAGAAGATGAAAGAACAAGTCCATAAATATAATACTTCACAAGAAGAATATAAGCTATCCTTATTAGGGCCTGATATTTTTTGGAAAAGTGCATACCGTCATGGAAATGTACCATTGGACTGGTGGGAACTAATACGCCAATGGGGGGGATTGGTCTTGATCTTTCTGTTGGTACCGGCTCTTAACCTCTGTGGCATGATTAGCACACGTATGGAAAAACGCTTGCCCGAAATGGGGATATGCAAGGCTTTTGGAGCCGACCGGGGACGACTACTTTATCAGGTTTTAACAGAGAATTTGGTATTGACCTGTCTGGGGGGGGTGCTGGGGTTGGGGCTTGCTTGGACAGTACTGATAGGAGGGCGGAATTGGGTGTTTACCCTATTTGAACGTTATGGTGATTCAGTTCCTGAAGGAGTGGATACAATAGTCAGTTCTGATATGTTATTTTCCCCATGGGTCTTTATTGTCGGCTTTACTGTCTGTTTGTTCCTGAATTTGTTGTCAGCGCTGTGGCCTGCATGGAAAGCATTGTGTAAAAATATTGTTTATTCATTGAATCAGCAAAAATAAGAGGGGAGGAAGATGCTATGTTACATTTGATAATAAAGAATCTATGGGCGCGTCGTTATCGCAATGGCTGGTTGTTGGCTGAATTGATTATTGTATCCATAGTAATATGGGTGTTGACGGATCCGGTTGTAGTAATGACTCACGATCGTAATTTACCTACAGGTATCACGGAAGAAGGAATGTATAGGTTGACGATGGCTACGTTATCACCCAAATCAGCTCGCTTTGACGCAAATGAAGATAGTTTGGAGGCCCGTGTAGCCAATGTACGGCGGATTGTTTCACGATTGCAAGGATATGATGATATACAATTTGTAACTTTGCAATTTGATAATATCGGCCCATTTTGTTCCAGTACTTGGAGTAACTCTGTATCTCCCGATACGTTGCATTCTTATTCCTTTGTGATGATGTTTTTTGAACCCCAAAGTGATTTCTTTCGTACGTTTGGTTTTGAGGAAGTGGAAGGGCAGACAAATGAGGAATTGGATCAGTTGGCATTTGGTAATAAAGAAGTAGGAATGACTACTTGTCCTATGCCCGGCTTTCCTTCATTGGGATATCAGTATTCTGATAAAGAGCAGGATACATTACGATGGATTGCGAAAGCAACCATAGGAAAATTGCGTATGCGTAATGGGATGCAACCGCAAAATGTATTATTGATGCCCAATAAACTTGAAAAAGCTGATATTCCGGAAGATGTATGTATTGTATTCCGAACGAAATCCGAAGTGAATGAAATACAGTTTTTGCAACGCTTCCGTCCGTGGGCGGAAAAAGAATTGCGTATTGGCAACTTATATATGCGTGGAGTGAAAAGTTATCGGGAAGTGATAGCCGATAATGATGAGGAAAATGAAGTGGATTACACTTACCGTGTAAATTTATTAATGGGGGCATTTTTTCTTATTAGTTTATGTTTGGGAGTATCAGGCACCTTTTGGATGCAGACTCGTAGCCGTCGTGAAGAAGTGGGAGTGATGAAAAGTTTTGGTGGGCGGTCGGTATATATCATTCGTATGTTATTGGGTGAGGGGGTGATACTTGCCACGTTGTCTACCTTTGTAGGTTGTTTCCTTTATTTGCAATATGCGTTGAAAGAGGGGCTGTATACGAATATGTGGGATAAAAGTGAGATACTACCCGTTTATTGGGTGAATATTTTTCCGCTTCATTTTATAGGAGTATCATGTATTGTGTGGGGCATATTACTGATTGTGGTAAGTGTTGGAATTTACATTCCGGCTTATCATATCAGTCGTATAACTCCGGTAGATGCGTTGCGTGATGAATAGGATTTTTGCAAAAACGAGCAAAGTGTCCGATTATGAACACTTTTTATTATGAAAATATGTTGATTATTAGTGAATTAATACTATGGCATGGCTTTTGAACTAACTATATAGAGACGTATTTTTTTAAGACGAAATAATAACAACAATTAAAATAAAAAACGATTATGGCAATGATTAAATTAACCGGTATCAATAAGATCTACCGTACAAATGAGATTGAAACATTAGCATTGGAAAATGTAAATCTGAATGTGGCTAAAGGCGAATTCGTTAGTATTATGGGACCCTCCGGTTGCGGAAAGTCTACCCTGTTGAACATAATGGGATTGCTGGATGCTCCCAGTAGTGGCAAGATTGAAATAAATGGTACTTCTGTAGAAAGCATGAAAGATAAGGAACTGGCTGCTTTCCGTAACAAGACACTTGGCTTTGTGTTTCAGTCATTTCATCTGATTAATTCACTGAATGTACTTGACAATGTGGAATTGCCTTTGCTTTATAGAAAGATGGCTGCTAAAGAGCGTACCCGTCTGGCAAAAGAAGTATTGGAGCGTGTAGGTTTGAGTCACCGTATGCGCCATATGCCTACACAGCTTTCCGGAGGTCAGTGTCAGCGTGTAGCTATTGCCCGTGCCATTGTGGGTAATCCTGAAATAATTCTTGCCGATGAGCCTACCGGTAATTTGGATTCAAAAATGGGTGCTGAGGTAATGGAGTTGTTGCATAAATTGAATAAAGAAGATGGACGCACTATTGTCATGGTAACTCATAATGAAGAACAGGCCAAACAGACTTCCAGAACCATCCGCTTCTTCGATGGCCGTCAGGTACAATGAGTGTTGGGAGATAAAAATGATAACGACAGATAAAAACAAATTAAGATGAAAACTTTTCTATATACTTTCATTGTCTTCTGTGCTTTTGTGTTTGCATTGCCGGTTAGTGCACAAAAAAAAGATAAGACGATTATTACCCAGACAGTAGATGCGGCAGGCTTTTCCTCTATATGTATGGAGGTTGTCGGGAGTATTCGTTTCACACCGTCTGAAACTTATTCTGTAGTGATAGAAGGTCCGGCTTTCTATGTAAAAAAACTTTTCGTGGAGGTATCAAAAGGAAAGTTGATTATTAATACCCATTCAAAGAACGGTAATAATGGTAACAAAATAAAGAATGTGGTTATCCGCATTTCTGCTCCTACACTGGATAAAGTGGAAATAGACGGCGTAGGCAGTTTTGTTTGCGAGAAGAAGTTGACAGCTAAGGACTTCAAGGCTTCAATGAGCGGTGTAGGCCGTATTACAATAAAAGATCTGGTGTGCAAAAGTGCCCGTTTGGAAATGGATGGCGTAGGTAATATTGACGCTGTTGTAGATTGTAAAGGTAAATTGGTAGCAGACTGTTGCGGTGTCGGTAAAATAACTGTTTCCGGTACTGCCGGTTCTGTATCTATCTCCAAATCGGAATTTGTTGGTCATGTGAACAGTAAGAATCTGAGAGTGGAGGATAATTGATTTAAAGAGAAGCATATTATGATAAAAAAGACAATACAACAAGTCATTTATCAGTTGCGGAGCCAGCCATTACTGAGTATGATCACCATCCTGGGTACGGCACTTGCTATTGCTCTGATTATGGTTATATTGATTGTATATCAGGCAAAAACGTCAGATTATACACCCGAGGTAAATCGTTCCCGGTCGCTGTATGTAAAATGGGAACGTACGGTCTATGATAAAAAGAACCCCAACAAAGCCAGCCATTCCCGGCCTTCGTTGTGGTTGGCAAAAGAAGTGTTTTATCCACTGAAGACTCCTGAAGCTGTATGTGTTACCTATGAAAGCGGTGAGGTACTGGTCAGTACTCCCGGTTCCGATGAAGACGTGAATACACCTTTGTTGCTGACGGATGCAGACTTTTGGAAAATATACCAATTCCATTTCCTCGCAGGCAAACCTTTTACTCAGGCAGATTTTCAATCGGGGATTAAAACAGCTGTGATTGCCGAAAGTGTGGCACGCCGTCTTTATAGAAGTATAGATGCTGCTATTGGAAAACCGATACAGATCAATTTTACCACTTACACCGTTTGTGGTGTTGTAGAAGATGTAAACCGTTTCTGTGAGTTTGCGTGGAGTGAGGTTTATGCACCTTACTCCTCGAATGCGATAGCCGGTAAGGTGGAAACAGGAGAGACACAGGGCAATCATATTATTACCATATTGGCACATGATGCGAAAGATTTTGAGGCTATTCGTAATGAAGTGTCCCGTGGAATAGCTCAGCTCAATACCACTTTGGGAGAGAAAGAATTGCAATTGATGGGACAACCGGATAATTTCCGTACCCAATTGAACCGTAAATTTGCTAATTCATACGAAAATTTGGATGCTGCCTATTGGAAATATGGCATTATGATAGGTATTATTTTATTAGTTCCTGCTATTAATTTGAGTGGATTGACCCATACACGTATGCGTCGTCGTCTTGAAGAACTGGGTATCCGTAAATCTTTCGGTGCGACGCAAGGTGAATTGGTGTGGCAAGTTTTGAATGAGAACTTCATACTGACACTGATAGGTGGCATTCTGGGACTCGTTCTCTCTTATTTATGTTTATGGCTGATGGGCGGCTGGCTGCTTCAAACAGCTTGGGGAGCTACGGCTACTATGAATGTGTCTATGGTCAGTCCTGTTGTGTTTTTAGTAGCATTAGGTTTCTGTATGGCGCTGAACTTGCTTTCAGCCTATCTTCCTGCCTGGCGTGTTGCTCATACACCGATTGTCGATTCATTAAATCAAAAATTGTAAGGCTATGCTGATTCATTTATTAACTATTATAAAGAATAACATTCGTGCTAATTTGTTATTGATGGCCGGAGTTTTTGTTATTGCCACTTCACTGTGGTATGCGGTAGATTATGTATATGCTGTAGTGGTGAACCAACAGAAATCACTGGGTTTTGAATGGGAACATGTGTATTATGTGCAGGTGGGGGTATTGCCCGATGAAAGCATGGAACGTGACACGGTAACTCGCTCAGATGATGAGGTAACAGCCGAATATCTGGAATTTTATAATCGTTTGCAACGCCATCCGGCAGTGGAAAGTGCATGTTATACTTATATGCATTTTCATTATGTATGGAAAAACGGAAGTGGAACGATGTCCCGTGATACGTTGAAAACCAATTCTCTCTATCGGGAGGTGACTCCCTCTTATTTTACGGTTTTTCGTGTAAAGGGAGCTGACGGCTGTTCGCCTGAAGAATTATCACGGCGTGCGTCTCATGCTAATGATTTTGTGATGACGGAAAACACGGCTCATTGTTTATTGACTTCGGATGATGACAATACAATCATAAAAGGAACAGAACTGGCCGGAAAATTTATCCATAGTGGTGTTTCTATGCGTGATGGTGAACCGGATTCCGTTCGTGTAGCAGCTGTTTGCGAGAATCAGAAGTATAATGAGTATTCTAATTGGCAAAGAGCCACCTACCGTATTGTACAATTAGGACAAGGGGATTTCAAAATAGAATATCAAAGTGTTCCTTATCATGATATGTTCATACGTGTGAAAGCTGATGTCGATCGTTCAGGGTTTGTAGCGTCATTCCGTAAGGAGATGAAGAAACAACTTCGGGTGGGAAATCTTTATCTGGCAGATATGCGTCCCATGAGTCAATATCGTAGTGAACATCTTGCTGATTACCGTAGTGATCTTTATACCTATCTGGCTATCGCAGGATTCTTTCTGGCAAATGCTTTCTTAGCCATTCTTGGTACGTTCTGGTTCCGCACGCAGCAACGCCGTGAGGAGCTGGCTGTCCGCCTGGTAGCCGGTGCTACCCCGCGCAGCCTTCAGACTCTGTTAATGGGGGAAGGTTTTCTGCTTATTACTTTAGCCTATATTCCGGCTTTGATTGTAGCTTATAATTTGGGTGTTTCTGATTTAGTAGAGACATGGCCCGTGGAATGGAGTATGATTCGTTTTGTGGCAGGAGGAATTGCTACCTATTTGTTGTTATTGTCTATTGCGGCGATCAGTATTTGGTTTCCGGCACGCCAGGCTATGAAGATACAGCCGGCTGAAGCATTACATGGTGAATAAATTCTGAGTGTATAAGAAATATGAAACAAATAATACGACAAACTATAGAATTGCTCCGTCAGCATGCTTTGATGAGTATCGTCAGTATTTTGGGTACGGCATTTGCCATCTGTCTCATTATGGTCTTGGTCATCTCCTGGCAAGTGAAATACAAGGCTGCTGTCCCCGAAACGAATTTGGAACGTAGCATGTTTATCCGTTCTTTGAGTTCTAAATATAAAGGAAAAGAGGGCTGGATGAATTCATGGTATGCCAGTCCGGCATTGATGAAAGATTTGGTACTTCCGTCAAAGTATGTGGAGACTGCCACGGCAGCTACCCCCTCTACAGTAGCATTGCTCGCCACTACCGATGAGTCGGTATCTGTAAATTTGGATAGCCGAAATACGGATCCTGAATTTTGGAAAATATATCAGTTCCATTTCGTGGATGGACGCCCTTTTATGGAAACGGACAGACAGGAGGAAGGCAGTGATGCCATTGTCATATCAGCCAGTATAGCCCGGAAACTTTTCGGGATTGAAAAAGTGGCAGGGAACGGTGTCTTGATGAACAGACGCTACAAACGTATTGTAGGAGTGGTGGAAGATGTGTCTTTGACAGCAGTTCATGCTTATTCGCAAATGTGGGCGATGTATGGTGGGAGTATGCTCCGTGTACCTGTTTCGGCTGATGACTATCGCAATGATTTTGAAATAACAATACTGGCTCACAGTTCAAAGGATTTTCCTTTGATTCATCAGGATATTCACAATAGACTGGCACAGATGAATAGTGCCTTTACTGATTTTGAACTTGATATTTATAACCAGCCCGATGATCCCATGACAGCTCGTAACCGTATATTTCCTGATCCGGATATGGAGGGAATGTATTGGCAGTATGGGATTGCTTTGCTGGTCATTTTGTTGGTTCCGGCTCTGAACCTGTGTGGATTGTCCAGTAGCCGTATGCAGCAGCGGATGAGTGAACTTGGTGTGCGGAAAGCTTATGGCAGTACCCGGCAGATGTTGCTCCGTCGCATCTTGAATGAAAACTTGATATTGACCTTGTTAGGTGGTATCTTGGGATTTATTGTCAGCTATGGGGTAGTTTATTTGTTGCGTGAATGGATATTCTCTACATTTTGGGCGGTATATGCACACGGCTCTATTGAAATGCCGGTTACTTCATTGTTCAGCCCGTTCGTTTTTGCTTGTGTGCTGTTATTTTGTTTGCTGATGAACTTGTTGAGTGTAGGTATTCCGGCCTGGCATGCTACCGGCAAGCCAATTGTTGTTTCACTTAACGATAAATAACTGTATGAAATTTATCTATCATAATCTGAAAATGTTGAGAAACCGGGTACACAATAATAGTTGGGTGCTGGGAGAACTCTTTGTGGTATTTATCGTCTTGTGGTACCTGTGTGATTCTATTGGTTGCCTTACTTATATTGCCACTCGTCCGCAGGGGGCTGATTTCAGCCATATCTATGAAGTGCAGTTGGCTAAGGGTGGAGTGCCGGAAGACACAGTCCATTCTTATAATGAAAAAGTTTTGATGGTTCGTGACCGTTTGCGCCGGATGACGGATGTGGTCGAGGCGATAGGGATGCACTATGCTTCTGATCCTATGGGTGCTTCTAATCGTTGGGGGAATCTTCATTGTGCAGATACAATTTCAATCAATGTACGTTTAGCTGCTATGGATGAAGGGATGATGGACGTTTTTGGTCTTCATGTCGAGGTCGGGCGGCAGTCGTTTGCTACAATGCCGGCTACGGACAATTATATGACACTGACACGTGAAGCAGTACGTAAGTTGCAGAAAGATTATCCTTCTTTTACGCCTGATTCCGTTATCCGTCTGAATTCTAAAACTTCTGTGCATGTGTATTCCGTTTTGTCTGATTTCCGTCCCGGGCGTTTTGTCAAGGCAGAAGCATGGGGTATTGAACGTATTGATGACCATGCTGTGCTTGGCGATGAATATTCATATGCTGCGCCTACTTTGATGATACGTGTATATCCGGATGCCGACCGAAGCAACTTTTCCGATTATTTCATGCGGGAGATAGCACCTGCCATTGGGGTAGATAATGTGATGGTGCTGAATCTGCTTTCTTATAGCAAAACAATAGATAGTTTTGAACAAATAAACGGTGACCATGACCGCTTGCAGACCCATTCTTTTATAGCGCTATTTTTATTAGTGAACGTATTTATGGGTATTGTTGGCACATTTTGGTACCGCACGCGTCGGAGACGGAGCGAGATTGCTTTGCGTCTTTGTATGGGGAGCACCCCCCGCCAGATCCGATGCTTGTTGCTTGGCGAGGGTTTGATACTTCTTACGATAGCTTCCGTTCCGGCTGCTATTATTTGTCTGAATATAGTGCTGGCTGAACCTATGGTAGGACATAGCCCTTTGATTGCAACATGGGCGGTGGAATGGAGTTTTTTACGCTTCTTGTTAGGAACCGGTATTACGTGGATTTTGATGGCCTTAATGATTATATTTGGTATTTGGGCTCCTGCTACTCAAGCTATGCAGATACACCCTGCTGAGGCATTACATGAAGAATGACTTCAGCCCTCATTTTTTAAGATGAAAATAATAAAATAAAATTCGAAAATGATTAAACAGTATTACAAGCAAGCTTTGGCTCAACTTCGCCAGCATCCGCTTATCAGTATTATCAGCATTGTAGGAACTGCACTCAGCATTTTCCTTATTATGTTGGTGGTGATGCTGCAACAAGTAAAAGTGGCGCCTTTTTCTCCCGAATCAAACCGGGATCGTTTTCTACATGTACATTATATGAGTATCAGCAATAAGAACTGGGGAGAAGATGGCAGCAGTAACGGACCGATGAGTGTTAGAACCGCCCGTGAGTTGTATCAGTCTTTGAAAACTCCGGAAGCTGTTACCATTTATTGTTGTATGAGTGTTTCTACTCCGGTGTCATTGCCCGGAATTCCTGCAGTTACAGCGGATGTTCGTGAGACAGATGATGTTTTTTTTCGTGTGTTTGATTTTCAGTTTGTCAGCGGCAAGCCTTATGATGAGGCGGTCTTTACTGCCGGACAGCCTGTAGCTGTAATTACAGAAAGCATATCGCGTGCCATTTTCGGTACAGCGGAATCGGTAGGAAAAGAATTCTTGCTCAATCATGCGCCTTATAAAGTAGTGGGGGTTGTAAAGGATGTTTCTACTTTGGCAGATATGTCTTACGGACAGGTGTGGATACCTTTCACCAGTTCGGATTTGGGGAATAGTCGATGGGAAGGTGACCATATGGGACTGATGAGCGTCACTATCCTTGCTAAAGACCGGAATGATTTTGATGAAATCCGGGCAGAAGCAGGGCGCCGCCTGAATGAATATAATACGCTTCTTTCCGGTGACGGCTATGAGCTGATAAACCGTAACCGTCCTTATGATCAAGAAAAACAATCTATTTCCTTTTCGGCCAATCAGGAACCCGATGTGAATGCTGCGCGCCGGGAGCGTGTAATTATCTTTATTATATTGTTGCTGGTTCCGGCTATCAATCTGAGCAGTATGACACAAAGCCGTCTCCGGCAGCGTGTTGCTGAGATAGGCGTCCGCCGCGCTTTCGGAAGTACCCGTATGGAAATGGTGGGGCAAATCATTATGGAGAATCTGGTAGTAACTTTACTGGCCGGAATTATTGGTTTGCTCATAAGTATTGCTTTTGCCTATTTGGGCGCCGATATGTTATTTGCACAGCCCTATAGCACTACCTTGAATGCTCCGATGGTTGATACTAGTATTCTGCTCCAGCCTTCCATTTTCTTTTATGCCTTGTTGTTCTGCTTTGTCTTGAATTTGCTCAGCAGTGGTATTCCTGCATGGAGGGCATCTCGTACCAGTATTGTAAATGCATTGGGGGGAAAGATACATTGAGAACTGAAGATTTATGAAATAAAAATGAAAAGTTGGAATGAATAAGAAACTATTTACTCAGATAAAAAATGAATGGCGCTCTAATCTGTGGTTGGTGACTGAGTTGTTATTGGTGAGCGTTGTGATGTGGTATATTGTAGACTATATGTATGTAAAGGCTATGGTTTATAATGAACCGCGTGGTTTTGATATTTCTCATTGCTATTTGATACAGATGGGTGAACTGACGGATAAAAGTCCTGATTATGTGAAATATGAAAACCATGAAGGCAGAAGTGCCGATATACAGGAGTTATTGGAGCGTTTGCGTCGTCGTGAGGATATTGAGGCGGTCAGCCTTTCGCAGAATTCTTATCCTTATAATGGCAGTAACTCAACAACAGGTGTAGCTTATGATACGTTGCGTGCTCCCGGATGGACTATCCGAAGATTAGTGACGCCTGACTTTCTACGTGTTTTCCGTTATCAGGGCACACGGGGAGAAACACCTGAGGAATTGGCAGAGATGGTTGAAAAAGGTGAATTTCTTGCTTCCGACAATCTTTATAATGAGTATGGTATCAAGATATCTTCATTTGTGGGAAAGCGTTTTTATCTGTTTGGTGATACTACATCCACTTATCGTCTGGGGGCGGCATTGAAAGACGTCCGTTACTCTGATTATCAACAAGCAAGTCAATCTAATAGTATGGTAGCTAAATTAAATTGGTATGATACCATGCAAGAACTTTGTATTCGCGTGAAAGAGGATCAGGATAAAGACTTCATAGCCCGGTTGAAAGCAGATAGTGAAAAGCTTTACCGAGTGGGAAATATCTTCATTGCCGATGTCCGTTCATTTGCTGATATTCGTCGGAATTACCAACAGTCACAGTCCAATCAATTGCGTAATTATATTTTTGGAATGGGTTTCCTTATGCTCAATATTTTCTTGGGACTGTTGGGGACATTCTGGTTTCGTACGCAACAACGCCGCGGCGAAATAGCCTTGATGAAATCATTGGGAGGAACAGATAAAGATATCTTTACCCGCCAATTGACAGAAGGTATTTTGTTGCTGATCATCGCCACTATTCCTGCTATTTTTATTGATTGGAATCTGGCTAATGCTGAATTGAATGCCTGGATGGATGGTTCCACATTCGGTTGGATACGTTTTATCAATACAGTACTTATTTCTTTTGCTCTGATTGCATGGATGATTGTAGTGGGCATTTGGATTCCTGCCCGTAAAGCCATGAAAGTTCAGCCGGCAGAGGCATTACATGATGAGTAAGCAACAAAGAATGAAGCATTCATGAAACAATTAGTAGCACAAGCATTAAATTTAATACGGCAGAATCCGTTCTATTCCACTATAAGTATTATAGGAACAGCAGTAACCATTGCTTTTGTCATGGTAGTGGTCATGATCTATGATTTCCGTACTATGAATATGGCTCCGGAAAGTGACCGTAGTGACATGATGTATACAGGTGCGGGAATAACCTATCGCAAGTTAGACCATACCGATCAGAACAGTGGGATGGGGTGTAAGGCATTTGAGGCATTGTTTATTGATCTTCCCGGAGTAAAGGAAGTGACATGGTATCATTTTCCTGCCAGAAAAGCAATGAGAATAGAACCTGCGGAAGCATTGCACAATGAATAATGTGTCAATGTGCTAATTTGCCAATGGGCTGCACAATGTTTGTGCTACACTGTCATGCCACAGGTCATTAGTACATTACTACATTGACTCATTATTAACAGTGTTCGCATATGGATAGAGTGTTCGAAATCGGACACTCTGTTTCTTTTATAACACGCTGTAAAACAAACGAATAGGTTTTTGGCATACCATTTGCCTTATATTTGGCAAAAAGAATAAAAAACACAATGAAAAAACAAGTAATATCTTTATTTCTTGCCCTTGGCATATCGTTGGTTGCCGGAGCACAACCACAGGAAAAACGACGCGCCATAACTTTGGAAGAAGCCATCACTATTGCCCGTGTGCAAAGTGTGGATGCAGCTGTAGCTTTGAATGAATTGAAAACCGCTTATTGGGAATACCGTACTTTCCGCGCAGACTTGCTTCCGGAAATGAACTTTGAAGCAACTATTCCCAGTTATAATAAGAAATATAATTCTTATCAGCAGGACAATGGCTCCTATACATTTGTACGTAACAATTATATGGAAATGAATGGTGAGGTTTCCGTTGATCAAAATATTTGGTTGACCGGTGGTAAACTTTCACTGAAGACTTCTCTTGATTTTCTGAGGCAGTTGGACGGAGACAAATCGAATCGTTATCTGTCCGTCCCTGTCGCTATGACCTTGGAACAGCCTATTTTCAGTGTGAACACTATTAAATGGAATCGCCGTATTGAGCCGGTAAGATATGCCGAAGCCAAGGCAGCTTTTCTTACGGCTACTGAAGAGGTGACCATGACGACCATTAATAATTTCTTCAATCTGTTGATGGCCAAAGAGAATGTAGGCATCGCTTTGCAGAACCTGAAGAATGCGGAGAAGCTGTATGAAGTGGCTAAAGCCAAGCGTAATATGGGACAGATCAGCGAGAATGACTTGTTGCAATTGGAACTGAATGTATTGAATGCACGTTCTACACTGACTGACAATGAAAGCAGTCTGAAAAGTAATATGTTCAAACTCCGTTCATTCTTGGCTTTAGGAGAAGATGAGGAACTGGAACCGATAGTTCCCGATACGATTCCAACTGTCTTGTTGGATTATCCGGATGTTCTTGATAAAGCGCTTGCCAATAATTCTTTTGCACACAACATCCGTCGCCGCCAGTTGGAAGCAGATTTTGAAGTAGCTAAGGCGAAAGGCAATTTACGTGAAATCAAACTTTTTGCACAGGTAGGTTTTACGGGAACAGATAATGAATTCAATAGTGCATACCGTCGTCTGAAAGATAATCAGGTGGTCGAGATAGGTTTTAAAATTCCTATTCTTGACTGGGGAAAACGACGTGGACAGGTAAAGATAGCTCAGAGTAATCGTGATGTGACCGAAAGTAAGTTGCGTCAGGAAACAATGAACTTCAATCAGAATCTGTTTATTCTGGTTGAACAATTTAATAATCAACAGGCCCAGTTGGAAATAGCAAGTGTGGCCGACAGGATTGCCCAGAAACGTTATGGCACCAATGTGGAAACCTTTATGATCGGTAAAATATCGACACTCGATTTGAACGACTCTCAATCGAAGAAAGATGAGGCTCGTCAGAAACATATCAATGAGTTGTTCTATTATTGGTATTACTATTATCAGTTGCGCAGCTTGACGTTGTGGGATTTCACTACTAATACGAATATTGACGCTGATTTTGAGAAGATCATCAAACAATAGAAATTTAAGCAGGTTCTTAGTGCTTAAAATAGGTTGGTCTTTGTATTTATTAAAATAATAATTTCTACATTTGCAGCATTATGATACTAATTATAGACGATGACAGTGCCATTCGTTCTTCTCTGAGCTTTATGCTGAAAAGAGCGAAATACGATGTGCAGGCCGTACCGGGTCCTAAAGAGGCTATTGAGATAGTACGATCTGTTGCACCGCAGTTGATTTTAATGGATATGAATTTTACCCTTTCTACCAGTGGTGAGGAAGGGCTGACACTTTTGAAGCAGGTAAAAGTGTTTCAACCCGATGTTCCCGTTATTTTGATGACAGCATGGGGAAGCATCCAGCTTGCTGTGCAAGGCATGCAGGCAGGAGCGTTCGACTTTATCACCAAACCTTGGAATAATGTAGCGTTGATGCAACGTATCGAAACGGCTTTGGAACTGACTTCACAAGATAAAAAGGTGGAAACTCCGGTAGAGGATAATGACGGATTCAACCGTAGCCATATCATCGGAAAGAGTAAAGCACTGATGGATGTGCTGGCAACTATCAAGCGTATAGCACGTACCAATGCTTCGGTTTTGATAACCGGTGAGAGCGGAACGGGTAAGGAACTGATAGCCGAGGCAGTGCATTTGAACAGTCCCCGTAGCAAGAACCCCTTTGTGAAGGTAAACCTGGGAGGTATTTCGCACACTTTGTTCGAGAGTGAAATGTTCGGTCATAAGAAAGGTGCGTTTACTGATGCCACTTCCGATAGGGTGGGACGTTTTGAACTGGCAGATAAAGGTACTATTTTTCTGGATGAAATTGGCGATCTGGATTTGAGTTGTCAGGTAAAGCTGCTTCGTGTGTTACAGGAACAGACTTTTGAAGTATTGGGTGATAGCCGTCCCCGTAAAGTCGATATCCGTGTGGTCAGTGCAACGAATGCTGATCTCCGCCAAATGGTGCTGGAACGAACTTTTCGTGAAGACTTGTTCTATCGCATCAATTTAATTACAGTACATCTTCCGGCTTTACGTGAGCGTCGTGAGGATATTCCATTATTAGTCCGTCATTTTGCCGACAAGCAATGTGAGTCGAACGGACTTCCTAAAGTAGAGTTTACTTCTGAAGCAATGGATTATTTGAGCCGTTTGCCTTACCCGGGTAATATTCGTGAATTGAAGAATTTGGTGGAGCGAACCCTGTTGGTAAGTGGCAAGGATGCATTGACAGCCGATGATTTTAAATCGCAGTATCAGCATCCTATAGAACAGAAAACTACAGCCAATCTGCAAGGCATGACATTGGAGGAGATTGAGAAGCAGACTATTCTTCAAGCACTTGGGAAATATAATAATAATATGTCACAGGTTGCCATTGCGCTGGGAATCAGCCGGGCTGCCCTCTACCGTCGTTTGGAGAAATATAATATAATTGTGAATGATTAGCAAAAAGATAGCAGAAATGACTTGACATTTCACTGTAGGGGCGGGGTTTGCCCGCCCGAAAACAGTTTGTCGCAGGCTCGGCCGCCTTTGCTATATGCTGT
>CAVJPC010000159.1:0-11798 GCA_963651205.1 Bacteroidaceae bacterium | reverse complement strand
CTCTGAGCTTAAACGCGCCGGTGATTTGCAGCATCTCCGGCTTCACGTATACCTGGCAGCCCATTTTGGCGTCCATTTTGGCTTGGCGAAGCAAAGGCGTATGCCGGATGTAGGGACCGATTCGTTTCGCGGCTTCCTGGATGTCGGTTAAGGTTACGCTGGATTTTTCCATGTTTATTTCCCCCTGTTCTAAAGCGGCTTTGCAAGGACAGCGAATCTATCTTCATTTTAGGGGGGCGCGTAAAAAGGCGCAATTGACAATCTATAGCAGTGTTGTCATCGTTTGCGAAAGGATGGAATCCGCTCATCATTAATGATACACGTCCCGTCCCTTGGAAGAACAGAGAAAAGTCTAACTGCTTATACTTGATAGAAGGACCGAATCCATATACGATTTCCGGTACACTGGGGTATCCCAAAGCCACTTTGTCATATTCGTTAATTGCATTATCCGTACCTCCCAGTGCATCCGGGGTATCTTTATATCTGATGTCACCGGGCATTAACGGGAGGTTGGCAAATTGTTGGGGTAAGCTATTGTTAATCATATTCTGGTCGGTGAATAATCCGTCAGCAACGTATCCGAAAATCGTATTAAGTGGATGTCCCACTTTCAATCGGTTAGGATATAATCTAAAGTCAGGTTCATCCATTTCAAGAATCTTGTTATGAGCAAAGGTAAAAGTACCTTTGAAGGATACGAATAAGTTCTTGTTTATTTGGTTGTTGTAGTCTACGCTGGCATCTACACCCCAGTTCCGCATCTTACCCAGGTTACCCTGCACGGTTACGTTACCAAGTCCCATAAGCGTAGGAATCGTTCCCCGGTCCATAAAGATATCTCTTCTCACTTCTTTGAAGACATCGGCAGAAAAGCTGAATCCTTTCAGTATTCTGACGTCGATACCGGCATTCCATTTCTCGCCTACTTCCCAAGTTAGGTTCGGATTAGCATATCTTTTCCATACAGGTCCTGAGTTGGAGTGAGTCTGGTTACCGGTTCCGGTTGTGAATCCTGCTCCCGAATTAGTCAGGTTCTCAAGGAAAGTAAATCGGCCTGCACCGGTCTGGTCGTTACCGACAAGTCCCCATGATGCTCTTATCTTAAATTGAGGGATGATGTCTTTGAGAGCTTCCCAAAACTTTTCTTCCGATATATTATATCCGATGGCTACCGATGGGAAGAAGCCGAATTTCTTATCTGCCGGGAAATTCTCCGAGCCATTATAACCGAAGTTAGCTTCAACCAGATATCTGCCGTCGAATCCGTATGATAAACGACCGGCTATACCTTGTTTTCTTTTAGGAAGTGAGGTTAAGAGGTCCGAAGGATTATTGACATCATTTTGCTCCTGATTATACAGGAACATGACATTCACTTTATGTACATCATTAAATGTCCGGTTATAATCCAAGCTACCTTGTATGTAGAGTCGGCGGTTACCGCTGTTAGAGCCTCCGGTTTTGAGGTCTGTACTCTTTTCGTTACCAATGATATTCAAATCGTATGTATCTTCCTGTGCATTGTAGGAAGAGGTTTCATATTGGTTCACGTCACAATAACGATATACTTTGGAATATGAATAGTTGTAGTATGAAACAATGGCATTCAGTCTTAGTCCTTTAATAAGCATATCCAGGTCCTGATTGAGGCGCAGATTGGCTGTCACACTTGTAGAGTAAGTGGAACTATAACCGGATACAAAACTGGCGACAGGGTTGATATAACTTCCCTTAGGAGCCCCTGAACGTCCTCCCCATCGGATATGCGTATCTTCTTTTTCGGCGGGAAAGCGTGTCGGGAAGTCTACAGGATTAGCGTTGAGTGCACTTGAGAATACACTACCGGCGCTGTTATAAGGTCCACTCCAATCGCGTACCGATACATTAAGCCCCAAAGATACTTTAGTTGTTTTGGTAGCCTGTATGTTGAGGTTGTTCACGAAGTCGTAATTGTAGACGTTAATATTGTTATTGAAAGAATAGAAGTCTTTACTCAATGATTTTAAATTACCGTCGCTATGTTTCACACTTGCACTCATGAAGTAGTCCATACGCTTACTACCACCACGGATATTAAAGTTGAAACGTTCTGCGAAAGTGTTATTCTTGAACATCTCGTCATACCAGTCGATATCGGGGTACATATAAGGATTAACTCTGTTTATGGTGCCATTAATCTTTTCGTCCGAATAAATGTCCGTAGTTCCCGGAGTACGTGTTTGCGCTTCATTGTACAACTTCATATATGTAACTCCATCTACCATCTCCGGCACATTCGTAAGTTGTGATACAGCTCCTTCTACACGAAAGTTGATAATCGGTTTCTTGAGGTCAGCTCCGTTCTTGGTGGTTACTACCATTACTCCGTTAGCCCCTCTCGTACCATATAATGCCGTTGCCGTCGCATCTTTTAGTATAGAGAAACTTTCGATAACTTCGGGGTCCAGCGTATTTAGCTGAGTGGCATCAATTTCTACTCCATCCAGAATGATAAGAGGGTCGGTTGCACCACTGAATGTAGAGGCACCACGAATCCAGAAACTTGCACCGTCGGCACCCGGTTCACCGCTTCTTTGGATAGCTATTACTCCTGACAGACGACCGGCGAAGGAAGTAGACAGGCGTGAAGAAGGAACCCTCAGTTGGTCGGGACGTACTTGTTGGATGGCTCCTACAAGACTTTCTTTCTTTTGTCCGATACCGAAGGCGGTAACAACTACTTCTTCCAATGCCTTAGCATCTTCTGCCAATTGGATGTTGACTACTGTTTTCTTTCCAACTTTCACTTCCTGAGTCACATACCCCATGAAAGATACTACCAGAATAGAATTCTCATCCTGCAAGTCAATTTTGTAGAAACCTTCAAGGTCGGTCAGAGCACCTGTGGCGGTGTCTTTAACTTTGACTGTTGCTCCGGTAATCGGGTTATCGTCTTTGTCCAATACAAACCCCTGTACTGTTTTCTTTTTAGAGTTTTGGGGCTGGACTTTCTTCTGAGTTACTTTATTAAGAGTAATTTGCCTGTTGTCTATCGTATATTCCACCGACATACCTTTCAGTAACTTGTCGAGTACGGGACGGATAGGTTGATTGGTTACTTTGATAGATACTTTGCGATTAGGATCTATCGTTTCTCCGTAATAAACGAAGATATATTCACTGTTTTTCTCAATATAATCGATGACCTTTTTTAACGGTACGTTTTCAAAACTGAATGTGAAGGTCTTTGCCTCTACATAATCAGGGTTTTCTTCCGCGAAGGCGGATAAAGAAGATAAAAGAATTGCTAGTACAAACAGGATTTTATATCTTTTAATACTCCTGCTTGCAATAAATTTACTGTTTTTCATAACTTTGTGATTTTAAGAACGCTACTTAATTCAGATAGGTAATGTTTTTAGATAATCCGGATA
Source organism: Bacteroidaceae bacterium (assembly GCA_963651205.1). GTDB lineage: Bacteria > Bacteroidota > Bacteroidia > Bacteroidales > Bacteroidaceae > Phocaeicola. The sequence goes on along the minus strand of CAVJPC010000159.1, from coordinate 8,382 downwards.
ATACTGCGAATATTATTCGGATTTTTTTTGGTGTGTGTTTTTCTTTATGTCATAGGCATCGTGAGTATTTGGGTTAGTACTTAATTTTCTTTTCTCATATGTACATAATATATATTATCTTTCTCTTCTACCGTAACCGGCGCAGTGATAGCAATGGTCGACAATACTTTCTGAAGTCCTTCATTCAGGTCCAGTTTACCATGCATAGGCATTGTTTCTATGCCTGCATCGTAGTTTATTTCTTGTCCGTAGTATCGGTGCAACTGTTGCAGCACCGTGCTTAATGAGTGGTTTTTCAGTATCAGGATACCGTCAATCCAACTGATATAATCGAGCGCGTTTACTTTCTCCTTATTCATATAGGCGCCCTCATTGAGTGCAATCAATTCATTGGGCATAAGCATATAGTTCTGCTCATTCCTATCTTTCACTTCCACTTTTCCCCGTAGCAGTACTACTTCTGCTTCGGCATCCTCTTTATAGGCTTTCACGTTGAAGGCGGTGCCCAGCACATTAACATCGAAGAGCGATGTCTTTACTATAAAAGGAATATTGTTTTCTTTGTGAGTGACGTCTATAAAGATTTCTCCCTCGACGAATATCTCCCGGCAAGCCTCTTTAAACTTCTGCGGATAAACGACCTTACTGCCAGAATTGATATCCAGCCGTGAACCGTCGGACAGTTGCAGTTTGATATGTTTACCCATCGGCACAATAATCTGATTCATCGGTTCTTCTTCCTCGGTTGTATGCTGAGTGGCGATTTTTTTTTCATCGATGAGCAGAGAACCGTCTTGCGCGTATGAGATAGTGGCTTTCTCATCTACCTTTATTTTTGTCCCCGTAGCTGTGATTAACTCAATATGATTCGTTTGAGCATCAGTGACAGATACCTGGTCTCGAACATTTCCCGAATTGATAGTATCATAAGCCTGATTGTTCAGCCAGAAAACAAATAATAGAGAAGCGGCTGCAACGGCTGTCACCGGGATAAGCCAGCGATAGACAGGAACGTGCTTCCTCTTTTTATTACTTATCTGCTTGCTGATTTTGCTCCACACCTCATCTTCGGCTTCCTGAGAAGTTGTGCTTTCTCTTTTCCGGAGATAGTGGAACAGCAGTTCGCTTATAGGTTTAATATTTCCTTTTTCTTCTTTCATCATTCAATGTTCTGTTATTATAATGGAAAAAATGAATTTACTCCTCACTTTTAGCGAAAAAAGTTTTATTTATTTTCAAATAAACGTCGTAGCTTGACGATAGCCCTGCCTATCAGATTCATGGAGGAGTGCACGGTAATGCCTAATATCTCGGCTACTTCGTCCCAGGTGAGTTCTTTTATATAATATAGATAGATGGCATGCCGTTGGTTGGCAGATAACTTCCGGTAGGCTTCTTTCAGCAATAAACTTTGTTCCAGGTATGCGTCGTCGTGTGAAAAGAGCTCTTCCAGTTCGTCATCGGTCAATGGAACCTCAAATTCGATGTCTTCTAGCTGGCAGGCTTCTTTTGTGGACGACATCTTATAGATAAGATTATTCTTAAGAGCCGTATACAGATAAGACTTCACATGTTCTATGGGGCGGAACTTAGGATTGTCGAAGACATTGACGAAAAGGTCTTGGATACAGTCTTTTATCAGTTCTTCATTCGTAGAAATGGTATGTCCGTAATTCAATAGATGCGGAAAGTAACGGCGATACAATATCTCCAAAGCCAGATTGTCTCCCTTGATTAGTAGACTCCATAGCTCTGCGTCTTCCTTATTCTGATATTGTGCTTTTCTTTCCTTCATACACGGGTGTTTCTGTGTATCGTTTGTTATGACTATACTATAGAATGATTAACAATCGTTGTATTTTGTATCAACGAGTGGCAAATGTATGAAAAATAAATTTAATTTAGTAGGAGAGGTTATTATGATTTTCTGTTTACTTTAAAGATAAATGTGGTGAAGAGAGATCTTAATACGTGAATATGTCAAAAGTCGCCCGTAGTTATTTGTCTGCTTTGCTTTTGTTATTCGTCTGTCATACTGTTATTGTTGGTCTGTCATGCTGGAATCATTGTGTTAAGATACCGATGTTATTACTTGATCACGACCGTGAACAAGACTGCTCACGTCTGTGATAAGATTTGCTCACGAACGTGATAAGGACTGTTCACGTCCGTGAGCAAGTAACTATATCGGCATCTTAGGGCAACTATGTCTGTTTGTTAGCGCAAGTATCTTTGCTTCTTAAGGGATAAACAAGCGCTTCTTGTTGTTGGAATCGGGTTGATGTATCGGACAGACCGATATATTCGAATCTATTTGAAGACTTGTTTCACCGGGCGTCCGATCCATGATTGCGGTTGTTTCAGTCCGAGTATATAGGCAATCATTGCGGCAGTGTCATATTGCATCATGCTTTCTTTGATTTCTCCTCCTTTACGGACATTCTTACCGGAAATGATAAACGGTATTTCCATCTCTTGTAGTGTTTTGCCTCCATGACCGGTTTTGATGCCTCCATGGTCGGCAGTCATGATGATAATGGTATCATCCCATATACCTGCCTTTTTGATAGCTTGTAGGATGCGGCCTACATATCCGTCCAATTCTTTGAGCATGTTGTAGTAGGCAGGAGTGTCGTGTCCTTTGGTATGTCCTGTGTGATCCGGTTCTTCGAAGCAGATAGCCAGCAGTTTCGGTTTCTTTTCTATGATGTATTTTTCGGCAGCTTCGCACAAAGCGGTAGGGGCTTTGGCATAACCCGGCGTTTGATATTGATAGCTCATAGCTAATGTGTCTACCAGATATTTGACTCCAGGCCATTCGTACAGGCAACCGATTTCGGCTTTGGGACGTTGTTCGCGTAGAATGGAAAAGATAGTAGGGGCAATGCCTCGTTCATTTACTTCCCGCGAAGGTATTTCCGGTGTCTTCGAACCCCAGGTGGTGTATCCGTGCAGTTCGGTTCCTACTCCCATAAACATGGATGCCCAGTTGATGGCACTCGAGGAGGGGAGTACGCTCCGGCTGTGCAGTGTATAGCACCCGTCGTTCATTAAACTTTTGATGTTAGGTATATCCGCTTTGGGGACGCTATAGGCCCCCCAACCATCCATTCCGATTAGAATGACGTGTTTAGCTTTTTGTTTTGCCGCATTTACGTTGACGGTCATACCTGCCATTAGCAGGCATACGAGTAATAATACTTTTCTCATGTTGTTCTTTTTTAGATTATTATTATATGAAGTAGATACTGTTGATTAATAGGGCCATATTAATCGAATACTTTACTTCTTGGTTATTTCAAATCGTGCTCCGTCTGCTTGTACGGCATATAGTTTGACACGGTCTAATGCAATGTTGCCGGGTACTTCAAATTCGAAAGAAGTGCTGAAATAGACTACTTTATTGTTGTCTTTTATTTCGAAGGCTACGGCTTGCTCTCCGTTTTGGATATTCACTCGCTGGCCGGATGTGGAGTAAGTGATTTGCTTGTTGATTTTCATATCACTGGCAAACTGAGTGTAGTAACCTACATCCGGAGGAGTGGTATCGAGTCCCGGGTCGCCCTTCTTTCTGTCTTCCAGATAGTAAAAGGCATGTTTGGGAGCCGGAAACTGTTTCATGAATTCCTTCGTTTCTTTAATCATGGCATCTGTTACAATGTAGTTGTATGTGCCGTATTGATTGATTTTGGTAGATATCGGAACGAAGAAACCCCATCTTTCAAAGAACTCGGTCAGGTTTTCGTTTGCTGCGCGGCAGGCCATCTTTGCATACATCATTTGGTTTTCTCCCGGGTCAGTGGCCGGTACACGGTTTTCGCGCATTAACTTGAAGAGGGTGGGGAAGAATCGGTCGTTGTAGCCGCATCGATGATAATAGTTCCACAGTTGCCAGTTCATGCGTGCGTGCATTTCGGGGTCTTCACCCTGGTAGTCGGTTCCGAAGTCACACCAAGCTCTGTTTTCTACACATCTTCGGAATACTAATGTGGCTTTCTTGACATTTGCCGCATAATCCGGTACGGCCAGTTCCGTACCGCGGGAACAGTTCTGCCCGAATTTGTAAATGGTATAGTTGGAGAACAGATTGTTGGAAGACTCTGATGTGCTGGCCCAGTTAATGGCGCCCTGATGCACGTGTCCTATTTCGTGTGCCGGTCCCCAGGAGTTTCGGGATGCCATTAAATAGGGTTTCCGCAGAATATCTTTGAGTACGGTGTACACGAATCCTATTCTGCCTTCTGATGCCCACATATATCCGCCTTCAGGAGATATGGCGAAGATATGGTTATTCATCTGTTTGGGGTGTATATCTTCGATACCCATCAATTCCTGTTGCCATTGGATGATGTTGTCCCATAGTTCGATAGCCGACAGAATATCGTATGGAACCGCCTCCTTCAACTGTTTATGGTGGAAATAGAGAATGATGGCATCGCCTATGACGCAGAAATATTTGTAGTTGGCTTTATCTATCAACTCTTTGTATCTCTCGTTCGTCTGATGCTTCTTTAAGGAAAAGAAACCGCATACTTTTCCACTGCCTAGTGGTATGTGTACTTTAATGGGTTGTGCGTTGGGGACTTGCAGGTCGGTGTTGTACATTACAAACAACATTCCGGGGTACTTGGCTGTTATTTTATTGACTCCTTTTTTCAGAGGATATATATCACCGCTGACAGACGTTTCTGCATAACCTTTACTTGTGCTCTCTCCGATATTCTGGATGGAGATACTTTGTCCGTGGGTGTCGCCTACTAATACAACGACTTCCTCGCCTTCGTCCACATAGATTCCGGTAGGGTTGTCGAGGTCTCCGTATTTGCGGGTCATTAGCTTTTCCGCCCATTCGTCTGCCGAGCTATAAGGTGCGTATTCCTGTATGCGGAATTCTTTTGCCCATTTATTATAGCTGTCGCTTTTGAGTGCCGATGCGGTCTGTATGAAGAATTCGGGTAGTTGTTCTATTTGTTCCTGGGTAACTTCGGGTTTTACTTCGGTACAAGTGATGTCGGTGAAAACTGTTAGCAACTGTTCTTCAAGCGTATTCTTCTTGTTCTTTCTGAAGAATTGCATTTCGTCGCAACTGACATAGCCGTTTTTCCCACTGTGAACTCCGAATTTTACTTTCGTAGCTTTTACCGGCGTGTTGAGTGAGGCGATAGATGGTGCATTGCGCATGTGGAAGTTGTAACTGCCTTGATGCACGTATTCCGGGTTCTCTTTCGTTTGGGTGTATACGTCGAATTCCCCGAATGTCCCGTTGCTGGAATTGGTATGATAGATAAAATAATCGATGCTTTCATTCCCCTCGAAGTAGTATTCGAGGATGACCGGGAAGTTGGCCGATTGTCCCCATTTGCTATGGTAAGGCACTCCGCCGTCGGCCACGAACTTATCATCAAAGGAATGTTCGATGCTGCGGTCCGGGTTTGTTTCTTCTTCACTTGCTTTACCTGCGTATGGTTTCACCTGAATATCGTCTTCGATTACTATCTCGTTGACTGCATATTGGGTGACTGTAATGGTGTAATGTTTCGTTGCAGATGCCACTTTGACACTGGCGGTACGTCTGTCGGTGCCTATATTTGCATCTACCGATATTTTCAAACTACTTTTGAACTGTGTCGCTCTAAGCCACTTGTCGGTAGTTTGGGCTTTCCACCCATCCGTATTTAAGTTTGTCGTGATGGGGATGGTTACACTTGACGCGTCTTTACTGAAATTCTGTATTAGATCTTCTGTTGCAATTTCAAAAGTTTCAGTTATACTTTCTTCTGTGTTGTCTTTACATCCGTATAGGCACATAGATATAAAGAACCAGATGAAGCCTAAGCAATATCCGGAGTTTCTCATGGTAATGTTTTCTAGATTATAATTAATACTACTACTTATTTTATTGGCCCTATTATCAAGCAGTAACATTACTATAATGGGAGAAGTCGGTTTTACTCCTCACTTTTCTGAAGAAACTTTCATCAATAAGATGAGTTCTTATCTCAGGCTTATATGAAAAGAATTCGCAGGTAGTCCGGTCGTTCCAGAAAAGGGCAACCGGACTACCCGAAAGGTATGGCTTTAGATATGGATATGAGGCTTATTCTGCTGTCAGCTCAATTACCCGGCTAAAAGCCTGATTAGTCGTGAAAGCATTCATACCTACCTTCATCAGATAATCACCTGAGTAGGTCTTTTCGTTGGCAGCCAGGCCGGATTTACTATTCGGCATCAGATTGATTTCTTTTACCTTATACATCTTCTTTGCATCCAATCCCTGCAGTTTTACAGGCAGTAGTTTCTCTCCGAAACGTGGGTGTATGTCGTATGTATAAAGCACAGCCTTATTCTTATCGGGTGAAGCATACATTACTGACATGTGATTTCCGTCATATGGAGAGACAAGTCTGTATTGATCGCCGTCCAGGATTACTTTTTTCAGACGCGTCCAGTTGGCAACTGCTTCCTGACAGTATGCCAGCTCGTCGGCGTTTAGTTCTTTCAGACCGAGGTCGAAGCCTAGTTTGCACATACTGGCTACATCGGTACGGAATTTCACACTTGTCTTTTTGTTCCAGCTGGTCACGTGTGCGCACATTGCCTTTGCCGGGAAGATTTGCGAGAATCCCCATTGGATGAACAGGCGTTCTATCGGGTCGGTATTGTCGCTGCACCAAAACTCAGTATAGTATTTCAATGCTTCGTAGTCGCAACGTGCGCCGCCACCGGAGCAAAGCATCATGGGGACGTTCGGGTATTTCGCTTTTACACGTTCCAGCACTTTGTAAATTCCGCGTACATGATCGATGTAAAGTTGTCCTTGCTTGTTCTTCAGATACGGGGAATAGACATTGGTGATAGGAGAGTTACAGTCCCATTTGAAGAATGCCACTTCCGGATTCTCAGTCAGAATCTTGTCTACTACGCCGAATACGAAGTCTTGTACTTTCGGGTTGCTGAGGTCAAGAACCAACTGGTTGCGGTAGTAATATGTCTCGCGGTTCGGCAGGGTGATAGCCCAGTCCGGATGCGTTTCGAACAATTCACTTTTCGGATTCACCATTTCAGGTTCAATCCAGATACCGAACTTGACTCCGGCTTCTTTGGCTGATTTGACAAGGGCAGGGATACCGCCGGGCAGTTTGGATTTCATGGCATCCCAGTCGCCCAGTCCGGCGTGGTCGTCGTTGCGTGGATACTTGTTGCCGAACCAGCCGTCATCCAGCAGAAACATATCCACACCGAGGTGTTTGGCTTCCTTCATTAGTTCGGCAAGCAGTTCTTCGTTAAATTTGAAGTAAGTATTTTCCCAGTTGTTCAGCAGGGTAAGGCGGTCGCCTTGTCCGTCTTTCAGTTGGTAGTTGCGTGCCCAGGCGTGCAGGTTTCGGCTGGCTTCGCCTGTACCGTTGTTGCTCAGGGTGAATATAAATTCCGGAGTTGTGAATACTTCATTGGGTTTCAGTTCGTAGTTGGAGGCATACGGGTTGATGGCGGGAATCACACGCAGATTGCCGACATTGTCTACTTCGAATGTGAACTGGAAGTTTCCGGTCCATCCGATTGTACCCAACATTACACGGCCTTGTGCTTCCTGTGCCGGTTGTTCCAGTCCCAGTTCGAAGAACGGATGAGTGTGCATGGCGGCGCGGCTGCCCAGTTTCGTGTCGATCACTTTCTTTCCGAATTGTAGTTGTTGCGAACTCATCTGTGCCTCCTTTGCCCAGTCGCTGCTGAACTCGGTCAGGTAGTAACTGTGGTCGGAGAAGTAAAGCATGGTGGAAGCATAACGCCACAGGGTGACGGACTTCTTTTCATTATGCTTTATTTCGCTCCATGTCTTGATGACGTTTTCTTTCGGGTAGGCGATATAAAATAAAGTCACTTCAACCGGATACTGGTCATCTTTCAGATGGATGACAGTTTCCGTCCCGCCTGCCACCGCTTTCTGCTCGGAAGATACATAGCGGAAGATGGAACTCGGATTGCCGTCATGGTGAGTGATGGCCACAGCCGGTTCGAAGTAATCTTCGGCTCCGGAGCCCGGATAAACTTCCCACCCGCGGGTAGATACGCTGCCGTCACTGCCACCTTTTACGGCGTAAGAGAAGTGGTTGATGTCCTGATCGTTCAGTAGTTTATCGCTCAGATAAGTCTGATAGAGACGTCCGTTGGGGGCTACCTGAAGGATTAAGTCGGTGTTGTCCGTAGAGATACGGATGTTCTTTTTCTCTTGGGCGTTTATTTGCGTCAGAACGAATAAAGCCGTTAGTAATACAAAAAGTCTTTTCATGGTTGTAAAATAGATTGTTTATTGGTATTAGTTAGTTTGCGGGCATAAAAAAAGGCTATCTATCCCAGACAGCCAATCTTTTGTTAACCTTAAAT
>CAVJPC010000158.1:0-3933 GCA_963651205.1 Bacteroidaceae bacterium | reverse complement strand
AACTATTACAAGATAGAAGTAACCAATGCGGCAGCTGCTGCCAATCAAGTAACGATCACAGCATCGAATGACAATGACGCAACCCGCAAGGCAACCGTTACATTGACTCTGATCGATCCGGCCGTCAAACTGGAAAATCCGAAAGGTACCTTCGTTCCAACCTTGACAGGAACAACGGTTACAGTTCCAAGTGGATACGGAGAATACGGTAGTTCTGTATTTGATATTATAGCCCCGAAAGGTTCGACAATTGTCTGTGCATCCAGCACATGGTATAATACTAATATTTCTGGGACTTTTACTATCGACGATAGCAAAAAGAAAGCGATTACACTGACGGGAGCGGACCCCCAGCCGGATACGTCACCTAGTGCAACGATCACTGTCCACAACAGCGTAACAAATGCCGACGAAACGATTACCGTTACGAAAGCTGTTGCACCCTGATATTTGAATAACAATTAAAAAAGAAGATTATGAACATAAAACATCTAGTATCTCTTTTTGCTGCAGGAGCCTTTCTTTTTGCTTCCTGCACGGAAGAGAATGAGGTAGCCGGCGGCACTACGACCGGAGGAACTGGTACCGGAGACGATACCAACCGTCAGGAAGTGCTTGTTTCGCTGAAGAACCATCTCGTTCTACAGAAGCCGGAGACAAAGGCGGAAGGCGACCCGATCGCTACCGAGGAGGAGAATTATATCCACTCGCTCGACGTTTACGTATTCGGATCTAAAGAAGAAAACGGGGATTACACCTTACAAGAGATCCATTATTACAGGGATGATGCCTCTACCCTGACACTTCCGGGCGTAAATACGTATAGTTTCAACCTGACCAACAGTGCCGACAACAGTGGTGTCACGACCGGTCTGCTGAAACTCAACAAAGGGCTCTTCGTCCGGTTATACTGTGTGGCCAACCGTTCCGAAATGTACACTACATCCGATGACGGGACTACGACGCAGTACACCGACTTCAAGTCGCTCATCCAGACCGCACCCGGTCAGGACGATAACCTGGTCACAGCCGGCATCCCGAAAGAAGCCGACTTCAAGAAGCTCCATATCAAACTGATCGATCCGGCAGCAACTGCCGATCCGACCGAAAACGATGTGCTCGTCTCGCCGCTGCCCATGTCGGGAGCCTACACGACACCGCTCGACCTGACCGATTTCGGTAGCTCGGCACGTACGCAAATCAGCTTCAAGCTCTCCCGTATGGTGGCCCGTTTCGATATCGTGAACGATGCCGCAAAGTCTAAATTCACCCTCGAGAAAATGTCGATGGGTAATGGACAGAAAGGGGCGAAATTTTTCCCGATCGAGACTGTCGGTAAAACACAAGCCGACCTGATCACGTATCCCGAACGTGCGGTTCTGCCCGACACACAGAAAGCTTCCGATGAAGCAGCAGGAACAACCAATCTGACCAAAGGTGCTTTCTACGCTTTCCCGAGTCCCAAAGACGACCACGGCTACCTGATGCTGAAAGGGAAATATGCCGTGAACCAGACGGAAAGCAAAGACGTATCTTATCAGGTTCCTTTCCAGCAGATGATAAACGGTACCGGTACCTATATCGAAGTAGCTTACAACCACCGTTATACCATCACGATCACCAAAGCCGACACCTACCATCTGGATGTCGACCTGAAGGTGGCCGACTGGGATGACAAAGAGTCGATCGACCCTTACGAACCGGAAAACGAGTTCGACCGGACAACAAATGTCGTACTGGATGCTGACGTCAGCACCGGCACATACGTGCTCGACAACGGCCAGATCTCCGTATTGCCGCAGGCCGCAAGCAAGTTCGCTTTCACAATGGCTTCGAATACGGATCTGACACACGAAGTGATCTACAAATCGGATGCAGCTGCCAAATGGGTGGTAAAGGACGGTGAACCGGTTGTTACCAAAGCCGGCTCGCAGGAAACGACTTACAAGTTCAAAGTGGATGAAACGGCGCTTAATGCAGCCGTATCCGCCGGAACAAAGCTGGAAGACGTAACCATCCGCCTGACCAATCCGGCCAGCGGCAGCCGCAAAGAGATCAAGGTGATAGCCACACAGGGCCCGACAGTGGCTTTGGTAGAAGAAGAGGGGAACTACAACACGTTCGATGCTGCCAAGCTGACGGCCTACATCTATAATGTAGCCAGCCAGACCGTCAAGCTGAAAGTCGATGCGGAAACCCGCCTGACCGATCCGGCACAACCGGACGGTGATACCACTACCGGCAGCACGGCAAGTGTAGACGGAAGCAGTAACTGGTTAACCGCCAGTTCCGCCGTTGCGGAAGCCAGCGGCGAATATACCCTGACTGTCAATGGGAACGGTTCGGTTGGTGGTGAAGGAACAGTCGATTTCACCTCTGTCGCTTCCACCGCCAAGACAACGGTGAAGGTCGTCCTGAAAGACCCGGCGATGACAGCCCTGACAACCGGTAGCTTCAGCAGTAGCCGCCCGGATAACACGTTCGACCTGACAGGCGGAACCGGTAGCATCCCGAAGGTATCGCTGGTGGGTGCCCTAAACAACAACTTTACGCTGTCCGTCGTTTCTCCCGAAGGAGTGAAGGTTACTAAGGAAGGGGCCTGGTTGGATGCAACGACAAGCACCACAGCCGGCAGTAACGGCAAGATAGTGACAATCATCACCGGTAAGATAACCGATGCGACGAACATGCAGTCCGCTGCTAAAAACGACGGTAAACTCAAGATCACCAACATACTGGATGCAACGAAAACGATCGACGTGGAAGTCGTTACCACTATTCCGACAGCCGCCACCGTCAGCAAAAGTGCAGACGACACCGGCCTGAATACGTTCAGTGGCAGCACAGCTACCTTGTACAACGCCAACGGTCAGTCCATCACACTGACCACCGACGTTGCGACAACACTGGCAGCCAAGTCGGATGCCGGCTTCCTGACACTGGCGGGAGGTACAAGCACGAAGCATACGATTACGTTACAGGCAGCCCAGGGCTCACCGGTAAGCGGAACTCCGACACTGACCTTCACTACCGCCGACGGCGCAACGACGGAGATCACGGTGACATTGACGGATCCGGCTATCACGGCGCTGACAAGCATTAGCTCTACAACCGGCACGAACAACTTTACAGCAGCAGCCGACGGCAACAATGCGAAAGTGGTCATGACCGAAGCAACATCGTCCAGCAGCTTTACGATGTCCGTCGCCTCGAAGGAAGGTATCACTATCGGCAGTGAAACTTCTTCCTGGCTGAAGGTTACGGCAGCACCAGCTACCGGAAGTGCCGGTAGCTACACAACTGTTGTAACAGTTGCCATTGCCGCAGGCACAGACCTGACATCAGCCCTGACCGGCGGTAAAATCGTACTGGCCAACGCCATCCCCAACGGAGGCGATATGACGATCGATGTGGAAACAACCATACCGGCAGCAGTTCCTTAAACTATTCATGCGGAGAGGGTGGCCCACAGCGCCCTCTCCCATTTATCACATCATTCTAACAAACTATCAACTCGACGAAACATGAATAAAGCAGATTTCAGAAACAAACTAGCTTCACGCCTGGAATTACCCCAGTACGTGTCAAACAATATTATAGATGCCTGTCTGGACATCATCTCCCAATCCCTGCAAGACGGTGACCCGATCACCCTGCAAGGCTTCGGTACTTTCACCCCCTGGCAACAAACCGAACGCCTGGGACGCAATCCACGCACCGGCAAAGGCTGCATGATCGCCCCCCGCACCAGCGTCAAATTCAAACCCGGCAAGTACCTGTTACAAAAACTGAACAAGTATTAAGGAGAGCAGCACAGCGCTCCTCTCCCGGCCACCCCGGGACAGTTTCCCGGCTCAGTTCCGCATCGTGGGCGGAGATGGCTACTGAATAAATAATTAAAAAGACTGAATATGTTGTACGGAAAGTTTATCA
>CAVJPC010000157.1:0-42992 GCA_963651205.1 Bacteroidaceae bacterium | reverse complement strand
GATAGCATCAAATGCACCTTTTCGGATTTCCGTTCCATCCTTCAGGTTGATACCCGAACATTTGGTTTCGGCGGTAAACTTTATCATGTGGGCGCCATCGGTATTCAGATTGCGCATCCGCAAGCCCGATTCGCGTCCCAGTTCAATGATGGATTTACCTTCCGGCGTGTCATCGGATACGGATGAGAGTAGGCAGGTTTCGATAAAGGTATGTTTATCCACTCCCTGAGCCGGATAGAAACGGGTCGCCTTACGGTTTCCGATAGTTATTGTTCCGGTTTTGTCGAGAAGCAAAGTATCTATGTCTCCGGCAGTTTCCACCGCTTTGCCCGATTTCGTTATGACATTGGCACGCAAAGCGCGGTCCATTCCGGCAATACCGATGGCCGAAAGCAGCCCTCCGATGGTGGTGGGAATGAGGCAGACAAACAGGGACAGGAAAGAAGCAATGGTAATGACAGTTCCCGTATAGTCGGCAAACGGCTTGAGGGTGATACACACAATGACAAAGACCAGCGTAAATGCTGCCAACAGGATGGTCAGGGCGATTTCATTCGGTGTTTTCTGGCGGGAAGCGCCTTCCACCAATGCAATCATCTTATCCAAGAAACTTTCACCCGGCTGGGTGCTTACCATTACTTTTATCTGGTCGGACAATACTTTTGTACCGCCTGTCACAGAGCTTTTATCACCACCTGCTTCACGGATCACAGGGGCGGATTCGCCTGTGATGGCACTTTCGTCGATAGATGCCAGACCTTCGATGATTTCACCGTCGGCAGGGATTACATCTCCGGCTTCGCACACAAAAATATCGCCTTTTTTCAATTGGGAACTGCTGACGGTTTTCAATGTTCCATTTACAATCTGTTTGGCAGGAGTTTCCTCACGGGTCTTTCTCAGGCTGTCCGCTTGCGCTTTGCCGCGTGCTTCGGCAATGGCTTCGGCAAAATTGGCAAACAGCAAGGTGATGAAGAGGATAACGAAAACCCATAGATTATAAATGAATGAGCCTTGTGAATCATTGGCGATAGAGTAAAGCATGACCAAAAACATGATGGCTGTACAAACTTCTACCGTGAACATAATCGGGTTCTTAATCATCACCCGGGGATTCAGCTTCACGAATGATTGTCTGATGCTGTCAATAACTTGCTCCTTCTGGAAGAGAGTAGCTGATTTATTCTTTTTCATATTGTTTGTCTTAGTAAAATTATTTTTTTGATAATGCGTTCTCGTCCACTGTAGGGGCGCATTGAATGCGCCCGATAACCCTCCAAAAGGTGTATTTGTGGATGCATTCGGGCGGAAGCATTCCGCCTTTACAGTGGGTGGAAACGCCATTTGCCGGTTTAGACGGACGGCTATGGGGCAGACCCCGCCCCTACAGTGGATGAGAACGTACATTGGAAAAAGTATTTATAAACTCAAGTGTTCTGCAATAGTGCTCAATGCATGTGCGGGGAAGAATGATAAGGCAGCAACAATAAAAATGACTACAAATGTCATAATTCCAAATGTCACGGTATCCGTCTTCAACGTACCGACGCTTTCAGGAATATATTTTTTCCGTGCCAGCAGGCCTGCAATGGCAACTTGTCCAATGATAGGAAGGAAACGCCCTAAAATCAGTACAATACCACAAGAGTAGTTCCAAAACCACGTATTATCACCCAGACCTTCGAAACCGGAACCATTATTGGCAGCCGAGGAGGTATATTCATAGAGCATTTCGCTCAATCCATGATAACCGGGATTGTTCAACCAGCCTCCTTCACTTTCCACAAATGTGGGAGCATGAACAAACAGGTAGGCGGCTAACGCCGTACCCACCAAGATTATGAACGGATGAAGCAATGCCACAATAGAAGCTATTTTCATTTCCCGTGCTTCCACCTTCTTGCCCAGGAACTCAGGGGTACGTCCTACCATCAGTCCACTAATGAATACAGCAATGATAATAAAGGTAAAGTAATTCATCCAACCCACACCAACACCACCAAACCAGGTATTAATCTGCATATTCAACATTTCCATCATACCCGAAAGCGGCATTGTGGAATCATGCATACCATTGACCGAACCATTGGAAGTGACTGTAGTAGTAATACTCCACAAGGCAGTGGCGGCTGAACCTAAACGAATTTCCTTACCTTCCATTGCGCCATTATCCTGTGCTATCCCCATTTCGTCAATACGCGGGTTACCCCCCATCTCTTGACTGACATTGATACAAACGCCTACTAAATAAGCAAATAACATGACTCCATATATACTATAGCCTAATTTCTTACGTTTCAGATAGAAACCGAAAGCAAACGCCATTGCCATAGGAAGAATAAGAATGGAACAGCACTCCACCATATTAGTAAGGTAAGTGGGATTCTCCAACGGATGAGAAGAGTTTACCCCAAAATAGCCGCCACCGTTGGTTCCCAATTGCTTGATGGGAACAATGGCTGCCGTAGGGCCTTGTGATATATATTGTTTGGCACCTTCCAGAGTCGTTACCTCCATCTTACCGTCAAATCCCATCGGTGTACCTTGAATAATCAGTATAAAACCAACAACCAATGAAAGAGGCAGTAAGATGCGTGTACAACTCAGCACCAGGAAGTTCCAGAAATTACCGATAGTCTGAGTAGTCTTTGCTGCCAGCGCTTTCATAACGCCTGCCATCGCAGCCATACCGGTAGCAGCAGTGATAAACTGAAACAACATGATAACAAATAACTGGGTGAAATAAGTCAGGCCACTTTCACCACTATAATGTTGCAAATTACAGTTCACCATAAAGCTGATACAAGTATTGAAGGCTTGATGGGCCGTTTGGCCGATATTTCCATCCGGATTAAGCGGCAGCACGCCTTGCGTAACCAGTAACACCATTCCCCAGAGAAACCAGAAAAGGTTCACGACCAGCAGTGCTCTTAAAAACTGTTTCCAGTTCATCTCTTCTTGGGGATTAATGCCGCTCAGTCTGAACATCACCCGTTCAACGGGTTTCATAAAATCCGTCCAAGTCTTTTCACCCTTATAAACTTTAGCAATATATTTTCCTATCGGGTAACTAAGTACCACCATAAGAACTATTTGCACTATAACACCTAAAATTTCCGTATTCATAACTTTCCTTCTTTTTAAAACTTCTCCGGCTTGATGAGAACATACATCATATAGCCAAACATAATCACACTAACTACAAATAATGCCGTGTACATAACTTGTTTCTCCTTTCTCGTCTTTAGATTTTCTCGAACCAGTCTATACATTTAAAGAAAAACCAAAAGCAGGCTATGCCGCTCAGGGTACAAACCACAAATCCGATTGAAAATAAATCCATAATTTCCATTTTTAAATTAATACTATTGTTAACTGCATATGTTATATGCCAATAGCATGCCAAAGAAGGTGCGTGCAATGTATATACCTGTAAAACAGAATAATGCGATAAAACAGGAAGTGAAAGGAGAGAAATACACCTTTTCAAAATGAAAAGGAATCAATATCAAAACAGGAAGAGCAGGAGAGGTATCGAATAAAAAAATGAGTAAAATTAGAGTTATCAATCCAGAGAAAAAGATTTTGCCCCGATAAAATAGTCATTTCATCGGGGCAAAAAATATATTTTAATAAGAGAGAGAGAGAATTTAATAACGGGTCACTTTATCTGTATGTCCTTTCAGATATTCAAAGCGATTGATTAATTTCCCTAATAATTCCGGGTATTTCTCTGCCATATTGTTCTGCTGTCCGATATCCTCTTTCAAATTATAAAGTTTATATCCATAGCCTAACCCCATGAATTCGCCATCTTCTTTGCTGTACGGATTATAGTAAGGAGGAATCAATGCCCAATCGCCTTGGCGGTAGGCATAATTAAACATACCTTCAATTACCAGTTCCTGACGTCCTTCTTTACTTTTACCCAAGAAAGCATCCAATGTATTTTCGCTGTCCACTTGGTCAGCATAAGTCTGTTCCAGCAATGCAGCGAATGATGCCAGTAAATCCATCTGGCAAACAAAAGTATCCGAAACCTGCGGTTTTACCCGGGCCGGCCAACGCAACATGAACGGAATACGCGTGCCACCGTCAAACATACTGGTCTTACCACCACGCAACGGACCTGCAATCTTATGATCGCCTACCAACTCTTCAGCCTGATCTTGATAACCGTCATCAAGTACCGGCCCATTATCACTGGTAAATATCACGATGGTATTTTCGGTTAAGTCCAGTCTGTCCAGTTCTTTCAGAAATTCGTTTACACACCAGTCAGCTTCCAGAATAACATCTCCACGAGGCCCCATTCCTGATTTTCCGGCAAAGCGTTCATTGGGAACACGGGGCACATGCGGCTGATGAAGGCCATAGTATAAAAAGAACGGTTTACCTTTGTTATCGTCCACAAATTGTTTTGCTTTGTTCAGGAACAATTCCGCCATCTCTTCATCTTTCCATTGGGCGGCTTTTCCCCCTTTTTGGAAACCAATGCGGGGCACACCATTGACGATAGAGCCCGCATGACCTACACTGGGATGCATGCGGAGTAATTCGGGGTTGTCTTTTCCGGTGGGTTCGCCGGGGAATTTTTTTCGATAATCCACATAAAGAGGATCGGCAGGGTCGAGTCCGACAACCTTTCCGTTCTCAAGGAAAACGCAAGGCACACGGTCGTTGGTAGCTGCCTGGATAAAGGAGTAATCGTATCCTATTTCTGCCGCGCCCGGATGTACTTCCTTGTTCCAGTCTGCATTTCCATTGCCCAGCCCGATATGCCATTTACCCACCGAACCTGTGGAATAACCTGCCTGCTTCATCAGCTTGGGCAATGTTATTTTCTGAGTGTCAATAATTAATGCAGCGTTACCGGGAAGTATTTTCGCATCAACATTACTCCATGGATATTTTCCGGTCATCACCGAGTAACGGCTGGGAGTAGAAGTGGCTGCCGTGCAGAACCCTTGTGTAAAGCGGATTCCCTCACTGGCAATGCGGTCCATACCGGGAGTCTGGATGCGATGTGCGCCATAGCAACTTAAATCACCATATCCTAAATCATCGGCAACAATTAAGATAATATTGGGCTGTTTGTCCTTTGTCTGTTTCTGTAGTGTCTTGGAATGTACAACTCCAATAGTAGCAGGCAGAAAAGTTCCTGCAAATACCCCTAGCATATAACTAAATAACTTCATGCGTATAGTTTTAATCATTAAATACCATATTCCTCTATCTTTCTATATAAAGTGGTCAAACCTATCTTCAATAATCGTGAAGCCTCGGTCTTGTTTCCTTTAGTATATTGCAGGACTTTTGCTATATGGCGTTTTTCCATTGCTGCCAGTTCAAATTCGGAAAAATTCTTGCCATAAACATCATCCTGTCGGGTATTTTGTATTTCGATAGGAAGATCTTGCAAAGTAAGCTGTCTGTCACAAACAATCATGCTGCGTTCTATCACATTACGCAATTCACGGATATTGCCTTTCCAGTCAGCAGCCTTTAAAGCTGCAAAGAATTCAGGAGTCATACCTTCCACCTGTTTCCCTAACTTCTTTGTGAAAAGCCGGATAAAAGAATTTGCCAGAATCTCAATATCCTCCTTGCGTTCACGAAGGGGAGGGAGATGTATTTGGAATACGGAAAGACGATAGAAAAGATCTTCCCGGAAATGTCCTTGTTCTATCTCCTTCTTCAAATCCCGGTTTGTAGCAGAGATAATGCGTACATTTACTTTAGTAGGTTTTGTATCACCTATTTTAATATACTCTCCGGCCTCAAGCACACGAAGTAGTTTAGCTTGCAATTCAAATGCCATTTCACCTATCTCATCCAAAAAGATCGTTCCATTGTTGGCAACTTCAAACAATCCTTTTTTATCTCTCAACGCTCCGGTAAATGAACCGGCTTTATGGCCGAATATTTCGCTTTCAAGTAAATCTTTGCTAAAAGCAGAACAGTTTATGGCTATAAAAACATTGTCTTTACGAAGACTGTTACGATGAATGGCTTGTGCAAACACTTCTTTGCCTGTTCCGGTTTCACCGGTAAGCAGGACTGTAACATCCGTACCTGCCACTTTCTGAGCCAGTGCTACTACTTGCTGCATGCATTCGGACTTTCCTGTTATAGTATCAAACGAAAAATGGGGGGCTTCTTCGGTTTTCACCTTTTCCCCTATATTCTTTTTAGCCTGAGTCATGGCCCGGCTAATCAGCGGAATAATCTTATTATTGTCATCTCCTTTGGTAATATAGTCAAAAGCACCATTCTTAATAGCCTGCACTCCATCGGGTATATTGCCATGAGCAGTCAGAAGAATCACTTCCAGTTCGGGATAGAGTTTCTTGATGGTTGTAACCATATCCACTCCATTGCCATCGGGCAAAAAAACATCACACAGCACTACTAGGGGATTGTGCTGTTTCAGTTGTTTTAGCGTAGACTGACAATCGGCTGCCTGAAACACTTCATAACCTTCCAATTCCATCATACGCGAAAGGAGTTTGCGTATTTGCGGTTCATCATCAATAATCAAAATACTATCCATATATTGTTCTCTTTTTGCGTGACAAAGATAGAATAAAAAGAATGCCTGACAAAAGATAATGGTAATTTCTCTTTGACAAAACACACGTTCCGATTATCTTTTTTTGAATATGTTTTTTTTCGGAATGCTCCCGTAGGGAGTGAATAATAACAGACTGCCGTATTTACATTTGTTGAGCTATTAAACCAACTGCTCCATGAACCTTTTTACATTTTCTTTCGTTAAATAAACCGGATATCGTTTAATTCATTTCATTCGTTTTCCTCTATTCTTAATTAATTTAAACCATTATAGACTATGAATAAAATAGAAATAAAAGACCTATACCTTGTTTTCGGACCGGAAAAGCAGAAAGCGTTCCGAATGCTGAAAGAAGGAAAAAGCAAGAACGAAATTTTAAAAGCAACCGGCTGTACCGTGGCCGTAAAAGATGCCAACCTGACCATTCAGGAAGGAGAGTTTTTTGTTATCATGGGACTGTCGGGGAGTGGCAAATCAACCTTATTACGTTGCATCAACCGACTCATAAAACCCACCAAAGGACAAGTCCTGATAAACGGAACGGATATTACTGCCGCATCTGATAAAGAATTGCTGATGATGCGCCGTTGCGAAATAGCTATGGTATTCCAAAATTTTGGTTTGCTCCCGCATCGCAGCGTTTTGAGTAATATTGCTTTCGGGCTTGAGTTGCAGGGGGTTCCCAAACAGGAACGTGAAAAGAAAGCAATGAAAAGTATGGAAATAGTGGGATTGAAAGGATATCAAAACCAAATGGTAGGACAACTGTCCGGCGGTATGCAGCAGCGTGTCGGGCTGGCGCGTGCGTTGGCAAATGATCCTGAAGTGTTGCTGATGGACGAAGCCTTCTCCGCATTGGACCCGCTAATCCGTGTACAGATGCAGGATGAAATGCTGGCACTGCAATCTAAAATGAAGAAAACTATTATTTTTATTACACATGATTTGAGCGAAGCTATCAAACTGGGCGACCGCATTGCCATTATGAAGGATGGAGAAGTGGTGCAGGTCGGAACATCGGAAGAAATTCTGACTGAACCGGCCAATGATTATGTGGCCAGATTTGTCGAAAATGTGGACCGAAGCAAAATTATCACTGCCGGAAGCATCATGATTACCCGCCCTGCCGTAGCTCGTTTGCGTAAAGAAGGTCCGGAGGTATTGATCCGGAAAATGAAAGAAAGAGATATTACAGTACTTCCCGTTATAGATGAAAATGACAAACTGATAGGGGAGATTACATTGGAAAGCGCTGCCATCCTCCGGCACAAAGGTATAAAATCAATCAAGACAGCCGTACAAAGTGAAGTGCACTCTGTTACGGAAGATACTAAAATAGAAGATTTGCTCCCCTTAATCACCAAAACCAATTCGCCCATCTATGTAGTAAACGAAGAACGGGAATTGAAAGGTTTGGTTCCTTTATCTTCCATTGTAGTAGAAATGACTGGAAAAGACAAGGAAGAAATTAATGAACTTATTCAAAATGCTATCGAATTATGATAAATATAGGAAAGTATATAGAAATAGCCATCAACTGGCTCACAGAGAATTTTGCGCCGTTCTTCGACGCCGTCAATATCGGAATAGGCGGATTTATTGATGGTTTCCAAAATGTATTGATATGGATACCTTTTTATGTAACCATTGCCTTGCTGACCGTACTTGCCTGGTACAAATCAGGAAAAGGAGTCGGTATTTTCACTGCATTGGGATTATTGCTGATTTGGGGCATGGGATTCTGGAGCGAAACCATGCAGACACTGGCCTTGGTACTCTCATCTACCCTCATTGCTCTCATTATCGGACTTCCTTTAGGAATATGGAGTGCCAATAGCAGACGATGCGACAAAATTCTGCATCCCATCCTTGACCTAATGCAAACGATGCCCGCTTTTGTCTATCTGATTCCTGCCGTACTCTTTTTCGGATTGGGAACGGTTCCCGGAGCTTTTGCAACTATCATTTTCGCCATGCCTCCGGTCGTGCGTCTGACCAGTTTGGGTATTAAGCAAGTACCCAAGAATGTTGTGGAAGCTTCCCGCTCATTCGGCGCAACGCCTACACAATTATTATTTAAGGTACAATTGCCATTGGCATTACCAACTATCATGACAGGTATCAACCAAACTATACTGATGTCACTTTCCATGGTGGTTATTGCTGCCATGATTGCAGCCGGCGGTTTGGGGGAGATCGTATTAAAAGGTATAACACAGATGAAAATCGGCCTGGGTTTTGAAGGGGGCATCGCAGTAGTAATCCTTGCCATCATTCTGGACAGAATAACACAAGGACTGGGAAAACAAAAGAAAGGGAAATAAGCATGAAGAAAATACTATATTTTTTGTCCTTTCTCTTACTGCTGGCGTCTTGCACTGGGAGAAAGGACGATAAGACAATAAGCATCGGATACATAAACTGGGATGACGGCATTGCTCTGACTCATTTGACAGAAGTAATTCTTGAACAACAAGGCTATCATGTCATTTTAAAGAATGCTGATCCCGCCCCCATCTATGCAACTATGGCCCGTGGTAAAGTAGATTTGCTGATGGATGCGTGGTTACCGGCCACGCAAGCCGATTATATGAAACAATATGGAAAGAACCTGGAGATTTTGGGTGAAATCTATCCGGATGCCCGTATCGGTCTGGTGGTTCCTGATTATGTGACCATTCATTCCATTGACCAACTGAATGCCAATAAGGAGAAATTCGGAGGAGATATCATCGGTATTGATGCAGGAGCAGGCATTATGCATGCTACGGATATGGCGATAGAAAAATATAAGTTGGACTATAAATTATTGGAATCCAGCGGACCGGCTATGACTGCCGTATTGAAAAGAGCCATTGACGAACACCAATGGATTGTGGTGACAGGATGGACTCCCCACTGGATGTTCACCCGATTCAAACTGAAATTCCTGGAAGATCCGCAAGGCATATTTGGAAAAGCCGAAACTATTACGGCTGTTGCCCGTAAAGGTTTTGGCAAACAATACCCTTTTGTTGCCCAATTAATAGGGAACATGCATCTGACTACCGATGAAATCAGCAGTCTGTTGGACGATGTAGCTCAAAATGAATATAATGAAAAAGAGGGAGCGGAAAAATGGGTAAAGGAACACCAGGAACTGGTAAATTCCTGGATTCCTAAAAAGTAGTAATACCTTGTTTTCCTTGTGCTGCGCATAGAAGTTGCCCGGCACAAGGAAAGTGAGAAAATTATTCTGTAATGTTCAGCACAGTGGTATGCTTGATTTCACTTAGTACAAAAGAACTTTGCATTTTAACAATACCATGTACTTTGGTAAGCTTCTCAAAAACAAAACGATCATACATCTCCAAATCCTTCACAATCACTTTCAGAAAGAAATCATAAACTCCACCAATGGAGTAACATTCCACAATTTCTTCAATCTGCTGTACTTCCTCCCTGAAACGACATATATACTCATCATTATGCACCGCCAGTGATACATTGCAAAAGACAATAAGCGGCAGTCCTACTTTCTTATTATCCACCAAAGCTACATAGTTTTTAATAAAGCCTTCATCTTCCAGGCGTTTCACCCGCTCATAAATAGGGGTTTTAGTCATATTCAACTCTGCTGCCAGCTCTTTCATATTCACTTTGGCATTATTTTGCAGAGCTTGAAGGATCATCATATCAGTCTTATCCAGTTGTGTCATGGTCTTTTTTCCTTTTTTTAATGGTAAACAATCAGTCTTTTAGTAATAATTCCTTTTAAGGATGTAAATATAGGAATCTTTTCTTAAAATAGAATACATATTAGAACGAATTACTTAAATGTCTATCTTTGCAGCATACTAAAACACGTATAAAATATGAACGCAACCAAATCAAGATTTATCTATCACTTAATGGCAATCATTACAGTAGCTATCTGGGGAACCACCTTCGTATCTACGAAAATTCTGATCCAGCATGGATTAACCCCTGCCGAGATTTTCTTTTACCGTTTTACACTGGCATACCTCTGTATGTGGTGTATCTCTTATAAAAAGCTTTTTGCCAATAACATAAAGGACGAGTTGTTACTTTTATTGGCCGGATTATGCGGAGGAACCATCTATTTCATTACAGAAAATACAGCTCTAGGTATCACATTGGCATCCAATGTATCTCTGATAGTATGTACATCACCTATTCTGACTACATTTCTTTCTTATCTGTTTAAGAGAAAAGAACCTTTCACCCGACACCTTATTTACGGGTCGTTTATGGCCCTGTTGGGAGTAGGGTTAGTTGTTTTTAACGGCAGCTTCATTCTAAAAATTAATCCTTTAGGAGATATCCTTTCACTGACTGCTGCATTGATGTGGGCATTTTATTGTCTTATTCTCAAGCAACTGGACAGCCATTACTCTATCGTATTCATCACCCGCAAAGTGTTTTTCTATGGAGTGCTTACCATTCTGCCCATGTTTTTATTCCGCCCTCTGAATTGGGATCATACATTGATGATGCAGCCCATTGTATTTGGAAATCTTCTTTTTCTGGGATTTGTTGCCTCCATGCTCTGTTTCATAGCCTGGAATGCCTGTGTCAAGGAATTGGGAGCCGTACAAAGCACAAATTATATTTATATCGTTCCATTAGTGACTCTTCTTACTTCGGCAATCATCATTGATGAAAAGATAACTTGGATAGCCCTGGCCGGCTGTATCCTGATCTTGTGCGGTGTTTATTTGGCAGAACGGAAAACAAACTCTACATTTGGAACCAAATCTTAAAGCCCCTTGAATTATGAACGAGATAGATAAAATGCGTAACCGCCAACTGGCCGATATGGAAAAGCCGGAAGTACAGGCCAGTTTTATACATGCCAAGAAATTAGTGGCCCGGATGCGGATGATGAGTACCTATGATGATGGTTTCCGGGAAGTGCTGGAAAAATTAGTACCGGGCATTCCTTCGTCCTCCATAATCTGCCCTCCGTTTTATTGCGATCATGGTCATGGTATCCGTTTGGGAGAGCATGTATTTGTGAATGCCAACTGTACCTTTCTGGATGGTGGATATATCACGATAGGAGCGCATACCTTGATAGGGCCTAATGTGCAAATCTACACTCCACATCATCCGGTGGATTACGTAGCCCGACGCGAATCTAAGGAATATGCATATCCTGTAACTATCGGTGAAGATTGTTGGATAGGTGGTGGAGCAATCATATGTCCGGGAGTGAAGATTGGGAATCGCTGCATTATCGGAGCAGGAAGTGTCGTAACAAAAGATATTCCCGACGGATCTGTGGCAGTAGGCAATCCCGCTAAAGTGATAAAGAAAGTTGATTAAAAAAGAAAACAGATAATTATGTAAGTCGCACTCCGCATAATTATCTGTTTCTCATCTTCAGCCAATATATACATTGACACTTAATAGGCAATCATCCCCATCAGAACATTCAAAGTCTATTTTATTTTCTCTTGCCAGCCAGCCTATAGCCGCATTCAAGTCCCTATCCGACAACTCTGAAGCTATTTTTAAATCACAATAACTCCAACGCTTATTGTCATTCAGCAGTTTCCAAACTTTTCCTGCATTTACTCCAATTTGATGTTTATCCATTTCGATCTTTAATTAAAGAGGTTAATAATAGAATGCTTAGTTTTTTGTGGTAAATATAGCTTTTTATTAAAATAAAATGGACTCTTCTATATAAAATTCATTTAAAAGACATGATTATTTAACATTTGTTTCTGTCAAATTTCATGTAAATTCTCTTTTTATGAAGATATTTATTGGCAGACGAGCCATTTTTACAAATATTTCCGCTACCTTTGTGAGTTGATTAATCGACTGATATGAAAAGAAATATAATAATTTGGAGAGTGCCCAAAGGTGTGGAACTCACAGAGTTAGATAAAAAGGTGCTTTATTATCAAGATAGAGGTCATTTGGTTCCCCCACGTGAACTGATTAAAACACCTGAACAAATAGAAGGCATACGCCGTAGCGGTATCATTAATACCGGAGTGCTGGATCTGGTAGAAGAAGAGATACACGCCGGTATGAGTACGTTGGAAATAGACAAACTGGTTTATGAATATACCAAAGACCATGGCGGTATTCCTGCTACTTTGGGGTATGAAGGATTTCCCAAAAGTTGCTGCACTTCTATCAACGAAGTTGTTTGCCACGGCATCCCTAATGAATTAGATATTTTGGAAGAGGGAGATATTATCAATGTGGATTGTACCACCATTCTCGGCGGTTATTACGCAGATGCATCACGTATGTTTACCATCGGGAAAACTACACCTCAAAAAGAAAAGCTGGTACGAGTAGCCAAAGAGTGCCTGGAAATAGGAATGGAGGCCGCAAAACCTTTTGGCTTTATTGGAGATATAGGACATGCCATTGAAAAACATGCCAAGAAAAATGGTTTTTCAGTAGTGCGTGACCTCTGCGGACATGGAGTGGGTATAGAGTTCCATGAAGAACCGGACGTAGAACACTTTGGCAAGAAAGGAACCGGCATGCTGTTGGTTCCGGGAATGGTATTCACCATCGAACCGATGATCAATATGGGAACATGGGAAGTTTTCATTGACGAAGAAGACGGCTGGACAGTTGTCACCGAAGATGAGCTGCCCTCCGCACAATGGGAACACACTTTTGTCATGACAGACAATGGACTTGAAATCCTGACACATTAATATATATAATAAGGTATAGAAGTATGGATACAATTATATTAGGTATAGAATCTTCTTGTGACGACACTTCAGCCGCAGTAATCAAAAATGGCGTATTGTTGTCAAACGTAGTGTCCAGCCAAGCTGTTCACGAAGCTTACGGAGGAGTAGTCCCCGAATTGGCGTCACGTGCCCATCAACAAAATATTGTACCTGTGGTACACGAAGCGCTGAAAAGAGCAGGAGTAACCAAAGAACAGCTAAGTGCCGTAGCATTCACCCGTGGACCGGGTTTGATGGGTTCGTTATTAGTCGGCGTATCCTTTGCAAAGGGTTTCGCACGTTCACTGAACATACCGATGATAGATGTTAATCATTTGCATGCCCACGTGTTAGCCCACTTCATTAAAGAATCGGAAGAAGATAATAACCAACCTAAATTCCCCTTCTTGTGCTTGCTGGTATCAGGAGGAAACTCACAAATTATATTAGTAAAAGCCTATAATGATATGGAAGTTTTGGGACAAACCATTGACGATGCAGCAGGAGAAGCCATTGACAAGTGTTCCAAAGTGATGGGATTAGGCTATCCCGGAGGTCCGATCATTGATAAACTGGCGCGTCAGGGAAATCCGAAAGCGTTTACTTTCAGCAAACCACATATTCCGGATTATAACTATAGCTTCAGCGGATTGAAAACTTCTTTTCTTTACTCCCTGCGCGACTGGTTGAAAGAAGATCCCGATTTCATCGAACATCATAAGACCGACTTGGCGGCTTCACTGGAAGCAACCATCGTAGATATTTTGATGGACAAGCTGAGAAAAGTAGCCAAAAATCTCAAGGTTAACGAAGTGGCGGTAGCCGGGGGAGTATCTGCCAACAACGGGCTGCGTAACTCTTTCCGTGAACATGCCGAGAAATATGGCTGGAAAATATACATCCCGAAGTTCAGTTTTACTACAGATAATGCCGCAATGATTGCAATTACCGGCTACTATAAGTATCTGGACAATGATTTTTGTACTATCGACAAGCCCGCTTATTCACGGGTGACTATTTAATATTTTAAAACCGTTTTCAAAATGTCAGTAGAAGGTAAATTTTTAAGTAAAGAGATTAACGATTTGTTCTGGAGAGAAGGCCTGACACTCGTTACCGCCGAGAGCTGCACGGCAGGAAGTGTGGCAGCCGCTATCACAGCCGTTGCCGGAAGTTCACAATTCTTTAAAGGTGGAATTATTGCCTATTCCAACGAAATAAAGGAAAGTTTGTTGGGGGTAAACCACGAAACGTTAGAGGCTCACGGCGCTGTAAGCGAAGAAACCGTCATCGAAATGGTAAAAGGTGCGATGAAATCGATGAATTCTGATTGCGCTGTAGCAACTTCGGGCATTGCAGGCCCCACAGGAGGTACTCCTGACAAACCTGTAGGTACTATTTGGATTGCTGCCGGATGTAAAGACAAAGTGATTACCCTGAAATTGGAAGGAGACGAAGGAAGAAACAAAAATATTGCAAATGCAACCCAAAATGCACTGCAACTACTCCGAAAGTTGTTCCAAAATGAAGAAAATGAGCAATAATTGCAGAATTATTTGCAAAAACTCTTGTTTTATACAAATAAAAGTGCTTATTTTGCACTCCGTTTGAAATAAGTATTGAAAAAAACTATAAAAATAAGATAGCAATGTCGAAGATTTGTCAAATTACCGGAAAGAAAGCCATGATTGGCAACAATGTTTCACACTCTAAGAGAAGAACCAAAAGAACTTTTGATGTGAACTTGTTTACTAAGAAATTCTACTATGTAGAACAAGACTGCTGGATTAGCCTGAACATCTGCGCTAACGGCTTACGTGTGATTAATAAAAAAGGCCTGGATGCAGCGCTGAATGAAGCGGTAACCAAAGGCTATTGTGATTGGAAAAGCATCAAAATTATTGGTTAATTAAAAAGGAGAGATAGACTATGGCAAAGAAGGCTAAAGGTAATAGAGTACAGGTAATCCTTGAATGCACAGAAATGAAGGATAGTGGTATGCCGGGAACTTCTCGTTACATTACTACAAAAAACAGAAAAAATACCACTGAAAGATTGGAACTTAAGAAGTACAATCCGATTTTAAAAAGAGTAACAGTTCACAAAGAAATTAAATAATTATAACCCATGGCAAAGAAAACAGTCGCAACCCTTCAGACAGGTAAAGAAGGACGTTCTTATACTAAGGTTATCAAGATGGTTAAATCTCCGAAGACAGGAGCTTACATCTTCGATGAGCAAATGGTACCTAACGAAAAAGTTCAAGACTTTTTCAAGAAATAATTCAGTCGGAATGACTGACAAAAAGTTCCTTTCATGTATTATGAAAGGAACTTTTTTTATGCCGGAATGTTATCATCATCATACATTATGACCAATCATTGTGACACTTTTTTTTGTCCGTGTAAGAGATTAGTTATATCTTTGTAGCATAAACAGATAAATCAGACTCCAATATGGGATTATTTAATTTTTTCTCGAAAGAAAAGAAGGAAACTTTAGACAAGGGTTTGTCTAAAACGAAAGAAAGTGTATTCAGTAAAATCGCCCGTGCCGTAGCCGGAAAGTCAAAGGTAGACGACGAGGTATTGGATAATCTGGAAGAAGTGCTTATCACTTCGGATGTAGGCGTTGAAACTACTCTGAACATCATCAAGCGAATTGAAGACAGAGTAGCCAAAGATAAATATGTAAATACTCAGGAGCTGAACAAGATTCTCCGTGAGGAGATAGCAGTGCTACTGACCGAGAATAATACGGTGGATTCGGATGATTTCACAGTACCCGAAGGTAAGAAGCCTTATGTTATCATGGTAGTGGGCGTAAATGGAGTGGGTAAAACCACGACTATCGGCAAACTGGCATATCAATTCAAGAAAGCAGGTAAATCCGTTTATCTGGGTGCAGCCGATACCTTCCGTGCGGCAGCTGTAGAGCAACTGGATATCTGGGGAGAAAGAGTTGGAGTGCCTGTTATCAAACAGAAAATGGGTTCTGATCCTGCCTCCGTAGCCTTTGATACGTTGAATTCTGCCGTTGCCAATAATGCAGATGTAGTGATTATCGACACCGCAGGGCGTCTTCATAATAAAGTAGGCTTGATGAACGAGCTTACCAAGATCAAGAATGTGATGAAAAAAGTAGTTCCTGACGCACCTCACGAAGTATTGTTGGTTTTGGACGGTTCGACCGGACAAAATGCATTCGAACAGGCCAAGCAGTTTACTCTGGCTACAGAAGTTACAGCTATGGCTATCACCAAATTGGACGGAACTGCCAAAGGAGGTGTAGTGATCGGTATTTCAGACCAGTTCAAAATCCCTGTGAAATACATTGGACTGGGTGAAGGAATAGAAGACATGCAGGTATTCCGCAAAAAAGAATTTGTAGACTCATTATTTGGAGAGGCTGAATAATAAATGAAACGTAATACAATAGATATCATCACCTTAGGGTGTTCCAAAAACTTAGTAGACTCAGAAAAGCTGATGCGTCAGCTGGAAGCAAACGGTTATAAGGTAACTCATGACTCCGATAAGCCGCAAGGAGAGATTGCAGTCATTAATACTTGTGGTTTCATTGGTGACGCCAAAGAGGAATCAATCAATATGATACTGGAATTTTGCCAGGCCAAAGAAGAGGGGAAACTCAAAAAACTATATGTAATGGGGTGCCTTTCGGAAAGATATTTAAAAGAACTGGCACTGGAAATTCCCCAAGTAGATAAGTTCTACGGAAAATTCAATTGGAATGAGTTACTGGCCGACTTGGGCAAAGCATACAAATCGGAATTTGCTATTGAACGGACATTAACTACTCCTCATCATTATGCTTATCTGAAAATATCAGAAGGTTGTGACCGTAAATGCTCTTATTGCGCTATTCCTATTATTACAGGCCGCCACATTTCACGTCCGATGGAGGAAATTATTGACGAAGTGAAACTGCTTGTGTCCGAGGGCGTAAAAGAATTTCAGATCATAGCCCAGGAACTGACTTATTACGGGGTGGATGTATATAAAAGTCAGAAATTGCCCGAACTCATCGAAAGAATTGCCCATGTTCCCGGTGTGGAATGGATACGTTTGCACTATGCATATCCGGCCCATTTTCCGGAAGAATTGTTCCGCGTAATGCGCGAACACGATAATGTATGCAAGTATATGGATATTGCCTTGCAACATATCAGCGATAATATGCTGAACATGATGCGCAGGCACGTAAGCAAAGCGGAAACTTATGAATTAATCGAAAAATTCCGTCGTGAAGTACCCGGTATTCATCTGCGTACAACATTAATGGTAGGGCATCCCGGTGAAACGGAAGAAGATTTCGAAGAATTAAAGGATTTCGTCAAAAAAGTACGGTTTGACCGGATGGGAGCTTTCGCTTATTCGGAAGAAGAAGGTACCTTTGCCGCTAAAGAATATGACGATTCCATTCCCCATGAAGTAAAGCAACAGCGCCTGGATGAATTGATGGCACTTCAGCAGGAAATAGCCGGCGAACTGAGTGAAGCCAAGATAGGTAAAGAATTTAAAGTTATTATTGACCGGAAGGAAGGGGATTACTACATTGGAAGAACCCAGTTCGATTCTCCCGAAGTGGATCCTGAAGTATTGATAAAAGCCGATGGCAAGCATTTGAAAGTAGGAGAGTTTTATAACGTAAAAGTTACAGATGCAGATGATTTCGATTTATATGCTAGCATTTTATAGGCTTTTTCCCATAAAAAGTTTGGATAATGTTTGTTTTTTCATTAATATAGCACCCAAATTAACACCTTAAGCCTTGAATAACAAAGAATTTATATCTGAATTATCACGCAAACTAGGATATACGAATAAAGATACATCCCAATTAGTATCCTCAGTTATCGGCGTTATGACCCAGGAATTGCAAGATGGCAACAGCATTGCAATCCAGGGATTCGGCACATTTGAGGTAAAGAAAAAGCTGGAGAGAATTTCTATCAATCCGGCTACCCAACAACGTATGCTGATTCCCCCCAAATTAGTACTGACTTACAAACCCAGTGTAACCTTAAAAGAAAAGTTTAAATAAAAAAGTCCTTATATATACCATGAGTGAGAAAATAACCATACAAGATATCATCGAACTTTTGGCTGAGAAACACAGCATGACCAAGAAAGATGCTGAAATCTTTGTCAAAGGAATGTTTGAACTGATAGAGGAAGCTCTAGCTACTGAAAAGTATGTAAAGGTTAAAGGACTCGGTACGTTTAAACTGACAGAAGTGGAGAGTCGTGAAAGCGTGAATGTAAACACGGGAGAACGGATTGAAATTCAAGGACATACAAAGATCTCCTTTACTCCCGATTCCTGCATGAAGGATTTGATAAACAAGCCGTTTGCTCATTTTGAAACGGTCATATTAAACGAGAATACCAGACTGGAAGACACTGAGACTGAAATAGAAGGAGAGGAAGAAGAAATATTTGAAGAAGGTACAACAAACATTCCGGAAGAAGTCATTGTGTCCGAAGAGGTTAAACCCACCGAAACAGAAAAAGTAGAAACGTCTCAGGATGAAGAGAATAGTATCGATCCAGACGTAATTCCGGTTGTTGAAGAACCCCTCATTGAAGAGCCGGCAACTCCTGCCGAAACCGCAGAGGAGGAACCACAGACAATGGAAACAGAAGAGGTTCCGGAAGAAATTACCACTGAAACAGAAGAGAATACCGCCCTTGTAACCGAAGAAGCTGCTCCCGAAATAGAGAATCCGGAAGAAGAAACGGTTAAAGAGGATAGCTCAGAAAATAAACTTCCGGAAGAAGAAGAGGTGATGACCATTGCCGATGCAGCTATATTGGCCGCCCGTGAAGGGAAAACACTTTCGGAAACCATTGTATCAGAAGATACAAATCTGTCGGAAGAACCGATAACTCCTGCTGCTACTCCAAATCTTGAAGAAAGAAAAGCAAAAGAAGAAAAGAAAGCAAAAACTCCTTGGGGAATCATTATCGCTATTGTTCTCATTCTTTGCCTTGCAGGGGGTATATACTGGTATTTGCAGTCAGATAAAACATCTGCTTCACAAACCCCTGCCACGACAAACCTCTCTCAAACACAACTCAAAGAGGAGGTTCCTACAGTTCCGGTCAATGATTCCATGATGCAAAATAACGATACCGTAAGTACATCAACGACTAATGTTCCTGAAAAAGAAATGCAGGCTGCTACCACAGGAGCGGCAAAAAAATCTGCCACTACAACAACAGAAAGCAAAAATGTAGCAAGAGAAACTTTAGCCGATACGGTAGAGTATGATATCACAGGAACCAAAACCAATTATACGTTGCAGGAAGGAGAGAGTTTGGTAAAGTTAGCTGTCAAATTCTATGGTACAAAGAAATTATGGCCCTATATCGTAAAACATAATAAAAACATCATCAAAGATGCCGACAGAGTGCCCATAGGAACGACTCTCCGCATTCCGGAACTAACTCCCAAAAAATAAAGTTTATCGCTTTGTTCACTTTCCCAGTCTACTGAAAGTGAACGAAGCACAAGTATCAATAAAAGAGGATATTCTCCCTCCACAAACCCCATTCTTACATTTTAAAATTCTTTAGCCCAATAACCTTTAAAAAGTAGAGATGCGCTTTACTTTTTTAATAAAAATTAGTTGCCGCTGTTAATTAATTACCGTAATTTTGGCTGCGTTAAACGAACAAGGCTATTTACAAGCCCGTTATCAGATTAATAAAGAAATAACTAAATAAACAAAATTATGGCTGAAGCAATTGACATTCGCGAACTAAACGAACGAATTGAAAGACAAAGTGCGTTCGTAACCAACTTGATGACTGGTATGGACCAGGTTATCGTAGGTCAAAAACATTTGGTAGAATCCTTACTTATCGGTTTGCTATCCGATGGTCATATCCTGTTGGAAGGTGTTCCGGGTCTGGCAAAGACTCTGGCAATCAAAACGCTTGCATCTCTGATTGATGCCAAGTACAGCCGAATCCAGTTTACTCCGGACTTGTTGCCTGCCGACGTTATCGGTACCATGATTTATAGTCAGAAAGATGAACAATTCATAGCAAAGAAAGGTCCGATTTTCGCAAACTTCGTATTGGCCGATGAAATTAACCGTGCCCCGGCTAAAGTACAGAGTGCTTTACTGGAAGCAATGCAGGAACGTCAGGTGACACTGAGCAAGGAAACATTCATGTTGCCCGAACCATTTCTGGTAATGGCTACTCAAAACCCGATTGAACAGGAAGGTACCTATCCGCTGCCCGAAGCCCAGGTAGACCGTTTCATGCTAAAGGTAATTATTGACTACCCGAAATTGGAAGAAGAAAAGAAAATTATCCGTCAGAATATTAGCGGAGAGAAAATCGAAGTCCGTCCTATCCTTAAGGCAGCGGACATTATGGAAGCCCGCAAAGTGGTACGCCAGGTTTACCTGGATGAAAAGATAGAGCAATACATTGCAGATATCGTATTTGCCACCCGTTTCCCCGAAAAATATGACTTGAAGGAGCTGAAAGACATGATTGGTTTTGGTGGATCACCACGTGCATCTATCAATTTGGCATTGGCTGCACGCAGTTATGCGTTCATCAAGCGCCGTGGTTACGTGATTCCTGAAGACGTTCGTGCGGTGGCTCATGATGTGCTTCGTCACCGTATCGGATTGACTTACGAAGCAGAAGCCATGAACATGTCTTCTGATGAAATTGTAAGCAAGATCCTGAATAAAGTTGAAGTGCCCTAAGGATTGTGTTCCGAGGCGGTACTTAATTGCTTGACAGTTAGGAAGAAACCTTGGAAACAAAAGGTTGAGTATGAAGTTCCACATGGGTGGAACTGCCATTCCACCCATGTGAAATCCCCGTTTCACCTATGTGGGACCGCCGTCCCACCCGGGTGGGACACCAAATGCATCCGTTTGAAAAATCATTCTCGATAGGAGAAAAACAGAAACCGATGCGCCGGATAAATAAACAACATAGTACGAACAGTATGGAAACAAGTGATTTATTAAAACGGGTTCGCCAGATTGAAATCAAGACACGCGGACTTTCGAACAATATCTTTGCCGGACAGTATCACTCTGCATTCAAAGGCAAAGGTATGTCATTCTCGGAAGTACGTGAATATCAGTATGGTGACGACGTCCGGGATATCGACTGGAACGTAACCGCCCGCTACAACAAACCCTTTGTCAAGGTGTTTGAAGAAGAGCGTGAGTTGACGGTTATGCTCTTGATTGATGTTTCGAACAGCTTGGATTTCGGTACGGTGAAGCAGTTGAAGAAGGATATGGTGACCGAGATTGCCGCTACATTGGCATTCTCGGCCATTCAGAACAACGATAAAATCGGAGTTATTTTCTTTTCAGACCGGATTGAGAAATTCATCCCGCCCAAGAAAGGACGTAAACATATTCTTTATATCATTCGCGAACTGCTTGATTTCAAGCCCGAAAGCAAGCGTACGGACATAAAGATGGCTGTGGAATATCTGACCAACGTAATCAAAAAACGCTGCACCACCTTTATGATGAGCGACTTTATAGACGAAAACGACTTCCGTAACGCATTGACCATTGCCAACCGGAAACATGATATCGTTGCCATTCAGGTATATGACCGCCGTATGGCCGACTTGCCCGATGTGGGATTGATGAAAGTGCGCGATGCTGAAACCGGCCACGAACAATGGATTGACACCTCGTCACGAGCCTTGCGCCGCGCACACAATGACTGGTGGAAACAACGCCAGGGAGTGCTGAATGAAACATTTACCAAAAGTAATGTGGACTCTGTATCCATCCGCACCGACCAGGATTACGTGAAATCGTTGCTTAACTTATTTGCTAAACGAAATTAAAGGACATGAATATACTGAATACTAGCAAAAAGTTCTTGAAAGTAGGAGTTTGTGCAGCCATGCTGATGTCAGCCGGACAAGCACAGGCACAGCAGGTTACGGTAGATGCCAGTATCGACTCGCTGCAACTTCTCATTGGGGAACAGGCCAAGGTGAAACTGGAAATCAGCATGGATGCCAAGCAGAAACTGCAACTCCCATTCCTGCGTGATACGCTGGTAAAGGGAGTGGAGATATTGGATATAGCCAAGCCCGATACCCAAATGCTGAACGATGGAAAACGCATGCTGATAAAACAGGAATATACGATAACTTCTTTTGACTCTGCACTTTACTATCTTCCTCCATTCGAGATAATGGTAAACGGAGAGCCTTACCGGTCCAAAGCGCTGGCCGTAAAAGTATATTCCATTCCGGTGGACACGCTGCATCCCGAACAGTTCTTCGGACCGAAAACCGTTCGCGAAGTACCTATCACCTGGGATGATGTATCGGCTATCGTATGGCTTACCTTGCTGATGCTCGCTTTGGGCGGACTGGCTTACTATCTGTTTGTACGCTACAAGGATAACAAGCCTATCATCAAGAAGATCAAGATTGAACCGAAGTTGCCGCCACACCAGCAGGCGTTGAAGGAAATAGAGCGTATCAAGGGAGACAAAACCTTGCGTACAGCCGATCCAAAGACCTATTATACCGAGCTGACGGATGTACTCCGTACTTATATGGAAGAACGATTCGGCTTTAACGCTATGGAGATGACTTCTTCCGAAATTATTGATAAACTACAGGAAATCAACGACAAAGAATCTATCAAGGATTTGATGTATTTGTTCCAGACTGCCGACCTGGTGAAATTCGCCAAGCATTCTCCTTTGATGAATGAAAACGATATGAATCTGGTAAATGCAGTAGATTTTATCAACCATACGAAAGTGGAACCGGACCCGAATGCAAAGCCCGAACCTACGGAAATCACTGTAGAGGAAAAGCGCAGCAAACAGGGAAGAGTGATTCTGCTGGGCAGCATCGGCGTCATTGTTATTGCCATTGTGGTAATTCTGTACAAGGTGCTGAGTGGTGTATACAACCTCTGGTTTTAACAAATAAATACTAGAAACAATGATTTTTGCAAATATTGAATATCTATTCCTGCTGGTTCTGCTCATACCTTATATAGTATGGTACGTCATGAAGCGGAAGAAAACCGAGCCTACGCTCCAGGTTTCTACCACACGCATGTACATGAAGGCACCCAAAAGCTGGAAGATTTACTTGCTGCATGCCCCGTTCGTGCTCCGCACGGTGGCCATCATCATGGTAATTCTGATCCTGGCACGCCCTCAAACCACAGACAACTGGCAGAATACCGAAATAGAAGGAATCGACATCATGCTGGCAGTGGACGTTTCTACCAGTATGTTGGCCGAAGACTTGAAACCCAACCGACTGGAAGCTGCCAAACAAGTAGCCTCCGAGTTTATCAACGGCCGCCCCAATGATAATATCGGTCTGACCATCTTTGCCGGTGAAAGCTTCACCCAATGTCCGTTGACGGTAGATCACGGGGTGCTGCTGAATCTGTTCAACAGCATTAAAGGTGATATCGCCCAGCGCGGACTGATTGAAGATGGTACTGCCATCGGTATGGGCATTGCCAATGCGGTAACCCGTCTGAAGGACAGCAAGGCAAAATCGAAAGTGATTATTCTGCTGACGGATGGTAGCAACAACCGTGGAGATATTTCTCCGCTGACGGCTGCCGAGATAGCTAAACAGTTCGGTATCAGAATCTACACCATTGGTGTCGGTACAAACGGAACTGCCCCTTATCCGATGCAGACCTATGCGGGAACGCAATATGTGAATGTCCCTGTTGAGATAGACGAAAAGACTTTGACCGAGATTGCAGGTACGACGAACGGAAATTATTTTCGTGCCACCAGCAATTCCAAGTTGAAGGAAGTCTATCAGGAGATTGACAAACTGGAGAAAACAAAGTTGAACGTGAAGGAATTCAGCAAACGCGAAGAAGAATATCAGGTATTCGCCTGGGTTGCTTTCTTCTGCATCTTGCTCGAACTCTTGTTGCGCAACTCAGTATTAAAGAAAATACCTTAAAACAAGAAAGTCATGTTTCGATTTGCAGACCCGAACTTTTTATATTTGCTCATCCTGTTGCCGTTTCTGGTGGCGCTGTATTTGTACTCCAATTACCACCGCCGTCAGAATATCCGCAAATATGGTGATCCGGCATTGCTGAAAGGGCTCATGCCGACTATCTCCAAGTATCGCCCTGACATCAAGTTTTGGCTGACTTTTGCTGCGTTGACATTGGTTATACTGATGTTGGCCCGTCCACAGTTCGGCTCCAAGATGGAAACGGTGAAGCGAAGTGGGGTGGAAGCTGTCATTGCCTTGGATATTTCAAACTCTATGCTGGCAGAAGACGTAACCCCCAGCCGTTTGGACAAATCAAAGAAATTGATTTCCAGACTGGTAGATACATTCAATAATGATAAAGTGGGATTAATTGTTTTTGCAGGTGATGCTTTCACGCAATTGCCCATCACAAGCGATTATGTTTCCGCCAAAATGTTCTTGGAAACCATTAATCCGTCATTGATAACCACACAAGGTACTGATATCGGTGCAGCCATCCGTCTAGCAATGAAGAGTTTTACTCCGCAAGAAGGAGTGGGACGCGCCATTATCGTCATCACCGATGGTGAGAATCATGAGGGTGGGGCGGTAGAAGCAGCCAAAGAAGCGGCCGAAAAAGGTATGCAGGTATTTGTGCTGGGAGTAGGTTCGCCGGATGGTTCTCCTATTCCGGCAGAAGACGGCAGCAATAATTTCCGCCGCGATAAGGATGGAAATGTTATCGTCACCCGCTTGAATGAGCAGATGTGTCAGGAAATAGCCAAGGCAGGTAACGGAATGTATATCCGCGTGGACAATACCAACTCTGCCGAGAAGGTATTGAACAACGAGATTGCCAAACTGTCAAAAGCCGATGTCGAAAGTCAGGTTTATACTGAATTTGATGAACAGTTCCAGGCTTTGGCATGGCTGGTGCTTATCCTGCTGGTGGTAGAAATGCTTATTTTGGAACGGAAAAATCCGCTTTTCAAAAATGTCAGACTATTTAAATAAGGAATGCTTATGTTACAGAAAACCTATATCACTCTGTTGTTCTTGCTAGCGGCAGGCAGTGCTTTTGCCCAGAAGACAGAAAGAGATTATCTGCGCAGCGGAAACAAGCTGTATAACGACAGTTTGTTTATCAAAGCGGAGGTAGACTATCGTAAAGCATTGGAAATGGACCCGAAATCGACAGATGCCATGTTCAATCTGGGAAACTCGCTCCTGATGCAGCAAAAAGCAAAGGAAGCGATGGAACAGTTTGAATCTGCTTCGAAGGTAGAGAAGGACAAGGATAAACTGGCACAGATTTATCATAACATGGGAGTTATCCTTCAGTCGTCCAAGCAATATCCGCAGTGTATAGAGGCCTATAAGGAGTCTCTGCGGAACAATCCGAAAGATGATGAAACTCGTTATAACTTGGCTTTGGCGCAAAAGCTGCTGAAAGATCAGCAACAAAATCAAGACCAGAACCAGGATCAGAATCAAGATCAAAAACAAGATCAGAAGGACGACAAAAAGGATCAGAACAAGGATCAGCAAGAACAGGATAAGAAAGACCAACAAAACCAGAATCAGCAGCAACAGCAGCAGAACAAGGACGAAATGTCTAAAGAAAATGCCCAGCAATTGTTGAACGCTGTGATGCAGGATGAGAAGAATGTGCAGGACAAAGTTAAAAAACAACTGCAAATTCAAGGAAAGAAGTTGGATAAAGACTGGTAATTGCTTAATTTTGGCGAATAAAAAATAATTAGACAGCAATGAGGAAAGTAATTCTCTTATTCATATTAGTAATAACGGTGCTCGGAGCATGGGCGGACGGAAACGTTACGTTTACGGCTTCGGCACCCGATGTAGTAGTAAGCGGTGATCAATTTCGGTTGACTTACACAGTCAATACGCAGAAAGTCAGGGATTTCCGTGCACCGAACATCAAAGGTTTCGATGTGCTGATGGGACCAAGCCGCTCGCAGCAGAGTAGCACACAGATTATAAATGGCAATGTTACTTCTACCAGTTCCATCACCTTTACCTATATTTTGATGGCTGACAAGGAGGGTACTTATACCATTCCCGGTGCTACAATCATGGCAGAGGGACAAAGCAAAACTTCAAATTCAGTGCAGATCAAAGTTCTGCCACCCGATAAAGCGAATGGGGTAGGTGGTAACAGCGGAAGCAATAGCGGGGGAAGAGCTTCTTCACGCAGTCAGGCTGCCGGTAGCAAAATCACCAATCAGGATTTGTTTATCACGGCAACTGCCAGCAAGACTACTGTTTACGAACAGGAAGCAATCTTGTTGACTTATAAAGTCTATACACTGGTGAATCTGAGACAGTTGTACGGAAAAATGCCGGATTTGAAGAATTTCCATACACAAGAAGTGGAACTTCCTCAGCAAAAAACATTCTCACTGGAACATTATAACGGAAGAAACTATAACACTACAGTGTGGAGTCAATATGTACTTTTCCCGCAGCAATCGGGTAAAATGGAAGTTCCGTCTATTACCTTTGAAGGAGTTATAGCTCAGCAAGTGGCTTCGGACGATCCTTTTGATGCTTTCTTTAATGGTGGAAGTAACTATGTGGAAGTAAAGAAAAATATTGTTACTCCCAAACTGACTATCAATGTAAAAGCATTGCCTGATGGCAAACCGGCTAATTTCTCCGGAGGAGTGGGAGAGTTCACTATCAGTTCATCTATCAGCACCAAAGAGCTGAAGACCAATGACGCTGTAACCATTAAATTAATTATCTCCGGAACAGGTAACTTGAAGCTGGTCAATACTCCGGAAGTAGCTTTTCCGAAGGATTTTGAAGTATATGATCCGAAGATTGACAATAAGTTCACATTGACTCGCGAAGGTTTATCAGGTAATAAGGTAATAGAGTATCTGGCTATTCCAAGACATGCCGGCAACTTCACTATCCCTCCTGTTGAATTTTCCTATTTCGACTTGAAAACCAACAGTTACAAGACCATTAAGACAGAAGCTTATGACTTGAAGGTGGAAAAGGGGGCAGGAAACGCTGATCAGGTGATTGCTGACTTTACCAACAAGGAAGACTTGAAAGTATTAGGCCAAGATATCCGCTATATCAAGATGGGTGAAACCAGTTTGACTCGTAAGGGAGATTTCTTCTTCGGTTCTATGGTTTACTATTTATGGTATATCATTCCGTTGGTTCTTTTCATTATTTTCGTGATTGTTTATCGTAAGAAAGCTATTGAAAATGCGAATGTAGCGAAGGTTCGTACCAAAAAAGCGAATAAAGTAGCTACTAAACGTATGAAAAACGCTGGTAAGCTACTGGCTGAAAACAAGAAAGAAGCATTCTATGATGAAGTATTGAAAGCACTTTGGGGATATATCAGTGATAAACTCAATATTCCGGTTTCTCAATTGTCTAAAGATAATATTGAGGATGAATTGACCGGATACGGAGTTGCCCCCGAATTGATTAAAGATTTCATCGGAACATTGAACGAATGTGAATTTGCCCGTTATGCTCCTGGTGATCAGAATGAGGCTATGGATAAAGTATATTCTTCGGCTGTTGAAGTCATCAGTAAGATGGAGAATAGTATAAAACACTAAATCAAAGGAGATTATAACAATGAAAAAGATATATTTCATCCTGATATTCCTGATAGGTTTCATCACTGTCAACGCACAGAATGATTCGGATTCCGTGCAGGTTGCCCCCGCGGAAATGCCACAAGCTGATGCCGTGCAGCATCCTGTCACACAAGCTACAAAGGCAGAGGCTGACAGTGCATACATAAGAAATGATTTTGCAGCTGCCGTAGAATTGTACGAAAGCATTTTGAAAAATGAAGGCGAATCGTCTGATATCTACTACAATCTGGGCAATAGCTATTACAAAATGAATAATATTGCCAAGGCTGTTCTTAATTACGAGCGTGCTTTGTTACTGAATCCTGGGAATGGTGATATTCGTTTCAACCTGGAACTGGCCAGAAGCAAGACAGTAGACAAGGTGACTCCCACCAGTGAAATGTTTTTCGTAACATGGACTCAGTCGCTCATTAATACAATGAGTGAAAAAGCATGGGCTCGTACAGGGATTATAGCATTTATACTGACGATACTTACTCTATCTCTGTTTATCTTTGGAAAACGGGTAGTTCTGAAGAAAATAGGTTTTATTGCAGCAATTTGTTTCTTTCTGATTACTGTTCTTGCAAATGTGTTTGCTTCAGAGCAGAAAGCAGAATTAATCAATCATGATAACGCTATCATTATGGCTCCCAGTGTCACAGTCAAAAGTACTCCTAACCAAAGTGGTACAGATTTATTTATTCTCCACGAAGGAAGAAAAGTGATGATTAAGGATAATTCCATGAAAGAGTGGAAAGAGATAAAACTGGAGGACGGAAATGTGGGATGGGTACCAACTAGTGTTATCGAAATAATTTAATACATAATCAATGGATATACAACAGTATATAGCGGCAGATCAAGAACTACTATTAAATCTGAACGGAAGCCAGTCTTTATTTTGGGACGGATTTATGTGGGTGGCAACCAGTACAATGGTATGGGTGCCAGTGGCTGCTATGCTGTTGTATATCATTATTAAAAACAATAAAATCCAAGAGGCATTGCTGGTCATTGTTATGATTGCATTAGTCATAACTTTAGCAGATCAGATTGCTTCCGGCTTTTGCAAACCGTTTTTTGCCCGCTTCCGTCCGACACAAGACCCGGATATCATGTACATGGTTGATATAGTAAACGGATATAGGGGAGGACGTTTTGGATTTATATCCAGTCATGCAGCCAATACATTTGCTGTAAGTGTCTTTTTATCCTTATTAATGAAAAGAAGATCTCTTACTTTTATGCTTCTCTTTTGGGCAATCCTTAATTCTTATTCCAGAATTTATCTGGGAGTTCATTATCCGGGAGATATTCTTTTCGGCACTATAGAAGGTTGCCTTATAGGATATTTAATTTATCTTCTTTATAAGTTGATTCAGAAAAGATTCTTTTATAAACCGCGTTGTATCTCAAATCAATATACAGCCAGTGGTTATCTGATCAGTGATATCAATTTACTTTACGTAATTCTTATTTCCACTTATTTCTTTATTATTATAGCAGGCATAATTGTGACTCACACACTCAATCTATAATTGACAAATAAACCATTATAAGCTAACATATAGTCAAAAAAAGCACGAAAATATTTGTTTTATGCATTTTTTTGATTAAGTTTATACCGTGATTTAAGAACTCACTTTTATAACTAAAATTTAATACATCATGAGAACAATAACATTTAATGAACTGCGCAGAATCAAAGATTCATTACCTAGTGGAAGTATGCACAGAATCGCAGATGAACTCAATATGACAGTAGAAACAGTACGTAACTTTTTTGGTGGGCACAACTTCAAGAGTGGCAAAAGTGTCGGAATCCATTTGGAACCGGGACCAGATGGTGGTTTAGTGATGATAGACGATACGACAGTCCTTGAGAAAGCCTTGAAAATATTGAGAGAAACTGAAGAAAGAATAGCGCAAGAAGCGTAATATAAAATCCCGGTTGAATGCAACATTCAATTGGGATTTTTTGTTTAGCCTGAAAACCATTTAAAATATAAAATTATGGAAGATAAATTGGTAACCTTAGCAATCCTCACTTATGCTAAAGCGCAAATCTTAAAGAATGTGCTTGAGAACGAGGGAATTGAAGCGTATATTCATAATGTGAATCTTATTCAGCCTGTCATATCTTCCGGGGTAAGACTGAGAATTAAAGAAAGTGACCTGCCTCATGCTTTGCAAATTATAGAAAGTTCTGCATGGCTCTCGGAAGATGTGGTCAAAGGGAAGGAGAGTGTCCCGGAAAAGAAGAGAGAGACCCGAAAAGTTCTTATTCCTGTAGATTTCTCGGATTATTCACTCAAAGCCTGTCAATTTGGCTTCTCTTTTGCTAGTGCAATAGGTTCGGAAGTGATACTTCTACATGCTTATTTCAGTCCTATTTATGTTCCCACCATTCCATATGGAACTGATAACTTCAATTTTCAGATTGAAAGGGAGGAATCTGTAAAAAGCATGATAGAAACGGTACACAAAGAACTGAACAAGCTTTCTGACACGATTAAAAAGAAAGTCGAATCCGGAGAGTTCCCGAATGTGAAATACACTTGTATTTTGCGCGATGGAATTCCTGAAGA
This sequence comes from Bacteroidaceae bacterium, assembly GCA_963651205.1. GTDB lineage: Bacteria > Bacteroidota > Bacteroidia > Bacteroidales > Bacteroidaceae > Phocaeicola. The sequence goes on along the minus strand of CAVJPC010000157.1, from coordinate 12,469 downwards.
AGAGATATTGCGATATGCAAAGGAGCATAATCCACAAATCATCATAATGGGAACAAGAGGAAGAAGCCAAAAAGATATTGACCTGATTGGTAGCGTTACAGCCGAAGTAATTGAAAGAAGCAAGTCCTTTGTATATGCTATTCCGGAACATACGCCATTAAAGACATTTAATGACATCAAAAAGGTGGCTTTTGTGACCAATTTTGATCAGAGAGATCTAATTGCCTTTGACTCATTGATGAATGCCTTTAAATCGTTTCATTTTGCCGTTTCCTTTGTTCATTTAAGTACAGATAATGATGCATGGAATGAAATAAAACTAGCCGGTATCAAAGATTACTTCCAAAAGCAATATCCTCAATTGGAATTACATTATAATGTAGTGAAAGAGGATAATATATTAAGCAATTTGGATAAATATGTGAAGGAAGAAAATATAGACGTGATATGTATCACAAACTACAAACGAAATATATTTGCCAGATTGTTTAATCCTAGCATAGCAAGAAAAATGATTTTCCATGCTAATACACCAATTTTAGTGATAAAGTAAATAACAAATCTGGAATTTGAATTTCATATGTATTTGAAGGGCAATGAATAACTAATTTTGATTGTCCTTCATTTGAATCCCTTTATAAAAAACTATTTGAAATAGAGCGAATATAAACATTGATTTTGGTCGGAAAAGAAAGAAGAAGTAATTTCTCTTAGTCTATAATTAAACATAATACTGATTATACACCTAAAATCGCTCTCATAGATAAGCGTTCCCAATGGGGTTAAAGCATTTTAAACATGCCTTCCATTCATTCTCCTTTTGATGATCTCTTTTCCATATTATTAGTGCATTAAATTATAAAATGCAAAGATATCTATAAAAAAGGATTGGGAAAGAAGCGATACCCGAACGTTACAAAACTAACGTTCAGGAAAAGTATAAAGGTACGAAAAATAAATGATATAAAAAAGGGGCTAGATCAATGAAGAATCCAGCCCCTTCAGAGTTATTCAGCGTTATCTGATTAGTATCCTAATTCTTTTTCCAAAGAATCATATTCAGCTCTATTTAATTTCCAATAAATGTTCAGCAAATAATTTCCCCACAAAGCTTTATTATCAGGTTTCAATTCTTTTGCCTTTTCATAATATGGTTTAGCCTTTTCATACAATTCCTTGATCTTGTTTTCATTTTCGTTGTATTTAGGATCATCAATAGCTAATTTTGCATTTTCTTCAACGATAACTTGAGCCGGGAAGAAAAAGCAATCACCAATCTTTGAATATGCTTCGGCAACTAAATCACCATCATTTGCAATAATCTTATTAAAAGAAGCAATTGCATCATCATATTGCTTCTTTTCGTATAACAAGATACCTTGCACATACAGATAATACGGAGTTTCACTAGTAGCAAGCAATTTGTTGATTTGAGCTAAACCTTCATCAACCATACCTTTCTGAATGTAGTAATCCATGATATTACCAACAAAGTATTCTTGTTTAGGAAACAATTCTGTACCTTCCTTAATTACTTCAAGCCATTTTGCAGAGTCACCACCTTCTTTCTGACCATAAGTTTCAGCCAAACACATCAGTGCTCTATAACCTTCATCTTTGTGATTTTTACCAATATTACCATATTTGATAACTGCTTGATTATCTTTCAACATATTAGCAGCTAGAGTTGCATAGCAAGCATATAATGCATTCAGTGTATCAGCCTTCAATGCAGCGTCATCAGCAAACATAGGCTCGTTTACTACGTCAACAAACATTCCGAAATACTTCAAAGCATCAGCATAATCACCCTTATTATAAGCATCACCACCACCATTGATCAAGTTCAAACGCAAAGCCTTTAGAGCATCAGCATTTTTCTTTCTGAATTTAGGTTTCTTCAATTCACCGCTTTGTACTTTAGCCTGCTCCATTTCGTCACACTTCAAATAGAAATCATACATCTTAGCCAAACTGTTATAAAGCTTAGTTGTATCTGCCTGACCTCCAGGTAAATAAAGTTTCATGTTTTCTTCATCATAAATTGCTTTCTGGAAATCTCCAGCCAACTTCCATGTTTCAGGATCATTAGCGGTTTCAGGATTAGTTAAAGCCGGTTCGATGGCTTTTGCAGCCTCTTCAGGTTTGCTTTTCAAGGACTTAGCCTCCTTAACAACACTTACTTGCGCAGACACAAAGCAAGCTGTTAACAATAAAGCCACTGTAAATAATACTTTTCTCATGATTTTGTGGATTTAATAATACAATTTATTTTTATTCTTCACTATTATCTTCGGCAGTCACGTCTGAATCAACAATATTGTCCCCTCCTGCTATATTTTCGGGGTCCATTTCCAAGTTTTCATCAACAACTTCTTCCTCTTCAGATGTCACTTTACATACAGAACCAATTTGGTCATTACGCTTCTCCAGATTTATCAATCGTACACCTTGAGTTGCACGCCCCATAATGCGTACTTCAGCAACCTTCAGACGGATAGTAATGCCTGATTTATTGATAATCATCAAATCATTCTCATCGGTTACCGACTTGATTGCAACCAACTTACCTGTCTTATCTGTAATATTCAAGGTCTTCACACCTTTACCACCTCGATTGGTCTTACGGTAATCTTCAATATCAGAACGCTTACCATATCCTTGTTCTGAAACTACCATAATAGATTCTGCTTCAGGATCTTTAATGCAAATCATACCGATTACCTCGTCACTTCCATCTTCATCCAGTGTCATACCACGTACACCCGTAGCTGTACGTCCCATAACGCGAACTGCACTTTCGTGAAAACGAATTGCACGACCATTGCGGTTAGCAATAATAATTTCATTGTCCCCATTGGTCATACGAACTTCAATCACCTTATCGTCTTCGCGAATTGTTATTGCATTGACACCATTCTGGCGGGGGCGCGAGTATTGTTCCAACAAAGTCTTTTTAATAACACCATTCTTAGTACAGAACAGTACATAATGACTGTTGATGAACTCAGTATCATTAAGATTCTTCACACGCAAATATGCTGTAACCACATCATCTGAATCAATATTCAAAAGATTTTGAATAGCACGTCCTTTCGCATTCTTAGTTCCTTCCGGAATTTCATAGACTTTCAGCCAATAGCACTTACCCTTCTGAGTAAAGAACATCATAGTATTGTGCATAGTAGCCGGATATATATGTTCTACAAAGTCTTCATCACGAGTCTCACTTCCCTTTGATCCTACTCCACCTCTATTTTGAGCACGGAATTCGGATAATGGAGTACGCTTGATATATCCCAAATGAGAAATAGTGATAACCATTTGATCATCAGCATAAAAATCTTCCGGATTGAATTCTTCTGAAGAATAAACAATTTCGGAGCGGCGAGCGTCGCCGTATTTAGCTTTTACTTCAACCAATTCGTCCTTGATTACTTTCTTACAAAGTTCTTCATTAGAAAGAATTTCTTCATAATAAGCAATCTGCTTCATCACTTCTTCATACTCAGCATGGAGCTGATCTTGCATCAGACCTGTCAATTGACGCAAACGCATTTCCACAATAGCACGTGCCTGAATTTCGCTCAAGTTGAAACGCTCTATCAAACCTGCTATAGCATCGTTAGGGGTCTTGGCAGCACGAATAATGCGAATTACTTCATCAATATTATCAGAAGCAATAATTAAACCTTCAAGAATATGAGCACGCTCCTGCGCTTTCCGCAGATCGTATTGAGTACGACGGATTACAACATCATGACGATGTTCGACAAAATATCTGATTAAGTCCTTTAAATTCAGCATCTTGGGACGACCGTGAACCAAAGCGATATTATTTACACCAAATGAAGTCTGCAAAGCTGTCATCTTAAATAGTTTGTTCAATACGACACTGGCATTTGCATCCCGTTTAACGTCAATAACAATACGCATACCTTCACGATCCGATTCATCGTTCACATATGAAATACCATCAATTTTCTTGTCATTAACTAATGATGCTATATTTTCAATTAATTCCTTCTTGTTTACATTGTAAGGAATTTCATTTACGATAATCTTGTCATGCGTAGTGTGAGTTTCTATCTCCGCTTTGGCACGCATCACCACTCTACCACGTCCGGTTTCATAAGCATCGCGCACACCACTTATACCATATATATAACCACCTGTAGGAAAGTCGGGGGCTTTTACATATTGCATAAGCCCTTCGATATCAATATCATTATTGTCAATGTAAGCAATACATGCATCAATTACTTCTGATAGATTGTGAGTAGGCATATTGGTTGCCATACCTACTGCAATACCGGATGCTCCATTTACCAACAGGTTAGGAATACGTGTAGGCATCACAGTCGGTTCCTGCAAAGTATCATCAAAGTTGTTCTGAAAATCAACAGTTTCCTTATAAAGATCCTGCATCATTTCTTCACCTATTTTCTTTAATCTTGCTTCTGTATAACGCATAGCAGCAGGGCTGTCACCGTCAACTGAACCGAAGTTACCTTGACCATCTACCAAAGGATATCTCATAGCCCAATCCTGAGCCATTCTGACCAAGGCACCATACACGGAAGAGTCACCATGCGGGTGATATTTACCCAAAACTTCACCTACAATTCTTGCTGATTTTTTATAAGCTTTATCGGAAGTATTCCCCAGTTCGATCATACCGTATAAGATACGTCTATGAACCGGTTTAAAACCATCACGAACATCCGGAAGGGCGCGTGCAACAATTACTGACATAGAGTAATCGATGTACGACGACTTCATTTCCTCTTCGATGTTGATCTTTATAATTCTGTCTTGTTCTAGCATTTAAACAAATATTAATTATACATCTTTTTGGTCTATCAAAAACCACGCTAAAGTACTACTTTTATACGACATACGAAACAAAACCCATAAAAAAGTTAAGTCCATTAAATGTTTTTACTTATATAAGTAAAAAGTATCCCTATACCTTATTTTATAGTATATAGCAGTTATCTCTCCCACTCGTTTTTGTTCTGTGAATAGTTTGTTATAACCCTTATATTTGTTTAATACATTAAGTAAATTAAATCTTGGCATACATTTTGTTATGATAATATAAGTAAGAAAACAATGAAATACATTATTATTATGTTTATCTTTGCACATGAGAAATAAACACTATACTTTAGGAGGACAATAAATTTATGAACAATCAATTTACACAAAGAGTGTCCGATATCATCATGTATAGCAAGGAAGAAGCCAACAGGCTCCGGAATAGCTATATTGGTCCCGAACACTTGCTGTTGGGGCTGATACGTGAAGGTGAAGGAAAAGCTATCGAGATTTTGTTTAATTTGCAAATTAATTTACAGGACATAAAAAGTCAACTGGAAAGCATTCTGAAAAGAAATGCAGAAGATGACGCATCTTACGACGAGAATATCAACTTTAACGACGAAGCATCCAAAGTGTTGAAGTTGTGTATCTTGGAAGCTAAGTTGCTGAAATGCAATGCAGCTGATTCTGAGCACATTTTATTAGCAATTATGAGAATCAAGGATAACGCTGCTTTTCAATTATTAGAAAGCAACAACGTAACATATGAGAAAATAAAACTCACTTTACAGCCAGATACTCATGCAGGTTTGGGCTTCAGTGAGGACGAAGATGAGGATGAAGACGAGGATATGCGTCAAAATCCAAGTAGTAACAAACCCGGTGCAGCACAACAACAGGCTCGTCCGGCACAAAAGAAGCCATCGAATGATACCCCAGTGCTTGACAGCTTTGGTACAGATATGACAAAAGCTGCCGAAGAAGGAAAACTGGATCCTGTGGTTGGCCGCGTGAAAGAAATAGAGCGACTGGCACAAATATTGAGCCGCCGCAAGAAAAATAATCCTATTTTGATCGGTGAACCAGGAGTTGGTAAATCAGCTATCGTAGAGGGACTTGCCTTACGTATTGTGGAAAAGAAAGTATCGCGCATTTTATTTGATAAACGTGTGATGGCCCTTGACATGACTGCTGTTGTCGCAGGCACCAAGTATCGCGGACAGTTTGAGGAACGCATTCGCTCCATACTGAACGAATTGAAGAAGAACCCCAACATCATCCTCTTCATCGATGAGATCCACACGATTGTGGGAGCCGGTTCAGCAGCAGGTTCAATGGATGCAGCCAATATGCTGAAACCCGCTTTAGCCAGAGGTGAAATTCAGTGCATTGGGGCTACAACATTGGACGAGTATCGTCAGAACATAGAGAAAGACGGTGCTTTGGAACGTCGTTTTCAAAAGGTTATTGTAGAACCTACAACTGTAGAGGAAACACTCCAGATACTGAAGAATATCAAGGAAAAATATGAGGAGCATCATAATGTAAACTATACAGAAGCTGCTCTTGAAGCATGTGTAAAGCTGACAGACCGATACATCACAGACCGCAATTTCCCTGACAAGGCGATAGATGCATTGGATGAAGCAGGTTCGCGCGTACATCTTACTAATATAACCGTTCCCAAAGAAATTGAAGAGCAGGAAAAGCTGATTGACGATATGAAATCTCTTAAGAACGAAGCTGTTAAATTGCAGAATTTTGAACTTGCCGCCAGTTATCGTGACAAAGAGAAAGAATATGCATCTCAACTTGATACATTGAAGGAAGAGTGGGAAAATAGTTTGAAAGAAAACCGTGAAACGGTAGATGATGAGCAAATAGCCGAAGTCGTTTCCATGATGTCAGGTGTCCCTGTTCAAAGAATGGCACAAGCTGAAGGCATGAGATTGCTGGGTATGAAAGATGATTTGCTTTCCAAAGTTATCGGACAGGATAAAGCGATTGCAACATTAGTAAAAGCTATCCAAAGAAGCCGTGTGGGGTTAAAAGATCCCAATAAGCCTATCGGCACTTTTATGTTTCTGGGGCCTACAGGAGTCGGAAAGACTCATCTTGCAAAAGAATTAGCCAAACTGATGTTCGGATCAGCAGACGCTCTTATCCGTATTGATATGAGTGAATATATGGAAAAATTCACTGTATCCCGTCTGGTCGGAGCGCCTCCCGGATATGTCGGTTATGAAGAAGGTGGTCAGTTGACAGAAAAAGTAAGACGTAAGCCCTACTCCATCGTGTTGCTGGATGAAATTGAAAAAGCTCATCCGGATGTGTTCAACATCTTATTGCAAGTGATGGATGAAGGTCGGTTGACTGACAGTAATGGCAGAACTGTAGACTTTAAAAATACGATAGTCATCATGACATCCAACATCGGAACACGCCAATTGAAGGAGTTTGGAAAAGGAATAGGTTTCGCTGCTCAGGTACGTACAGATGATAAGGAATACTCGCGCAGCGTGATTACAAAAGCTTTAAATAAGTCTTTTGCACCTGAGTTCATCAATCGTCTGGACGAAATTATGACCTTCGATCAGCTTGATCTGGATGCATTAACCAAGATTATCGACATCGAACTTAAAGGACTTTACAGTCGTGTGGAAAATATTGGCTACAAGCTTGTTATCGATGAGGAAGCCAAACGATTTGTAGCCTCGAAAGGATACGATGTACAGTTCGGAGCACGCCCTTTGAAACGTGCCATCCAAAATAATTTGGAAGATGGAATTTCTGAACTGATACTTGGATCGGACATGGCAACAGGCGATACTATCAAAGTAAGCTATGACAAAGAAAAAGGTGCCATCCTCATGACCGTGGAAAAGTAAAGAACCCAAAGTTATTCAAAAAATAACAGACAAAATGTCAGATACCACTGTATCTGGCATTTTTTTTGCCCATTACCCAACAAAAAAGCGATTTAAACGTATATATAACATAATAACTTAAAACCATAAATAGTATGCAAAAAGGAAATATTGGGGTAACCACTGAGAACATTTTCCCCATCATCAAAAAATTCTTGTATAGTGATCATGAAATTTTCCTCCGTGAATTAGTTTCTAATGCAGTAGATGCTACACAAAAACTGAAAACTCTTGCATCTAAAGGTGAATTCAAAGGAGAGATGGGTGATCTGACCATTAAAGTAAGCTTGGGAAAAGATACCATCACTATTTCTGACCGGGGTATCGGACTCACAGCGGAAGAGATTGACAAATATATCAATCAGATTGCTTTTTCAGGAGCTAACGATTTCCTCGAAAAATATAAAGATGATGCTAATGCCATTATCGGTCACTTTGGTCTAGGATTCTATTCAGCCTTTATGGTAGCAAAAAAAGTGGAAATCATCACAAAATCCTATAAGGAAGGAGCACAAGCCGTGAAATGGACTTGTGACGGCAGCCCTGAATTTACCATCGAAGACATTGAAAAAGAAGACCGCGGATCGGATATCATCCTTTATATAGATGATGACTGCAAGGAATTTCTGGAAGAAGCACGTGTTTCTTCATTGTTGACCAAATACTGCCGCTTCCTTCCAATTCCCGTTGCATTCGGCAAAAAGAAAGAATGGAAAGACGGAAAGCAGGTTGAAACAGACGAAGACAATGTAATCAATGAAACCTATCCGTTGTGGGCACGCAAACCGGTAGAACTGAAAGATGAAGATTATAAGAAATTCTATCAGGAATTGTATCCCATGGCAGATGAACCTTTATTCTGGATACATCTGAATGTGGACTATCCCTTTAATTTGACAGGTATCTTATACTTCCCGAAAGTAAAAAGCAATATTGAATTGCAAAGAAATAAAATCCAGCTTTACTGCAACCAGGTCTACGTCACCGACTCGGTAGAAGGTATTGTGCCGGACTTCCTGACCCTGTTGCACGGAGTAATCGATTCACCGGATATCCCGTTGAACGTATCCCGTTCTTACTTGCAGAGCGATTCCAACGTCAAGAAAATCTCTACTTATATCTCTAAAAAAGTATCAGACCGCCTGCAAGCTATCTTCAAGAATGACCGCAAAGAATTTGAGGAAAAATGGGATGACTTGAAGATTTTCATTAATTACGGTATGTTGACTCAGGAAGATTTCTACGAAAAAGCAAATAAATTTGCCTTGCTAAAAGATACAGATGGCAAATATTATACTTACGAAGAATATCAGAGCCTGATTAAAGACAATCAGACCGATAAGGATGGCAATCTGATCTATCTGTATTCCACCAATGCGGACGAACAATATAGTTATATTGATGCGGCCAAGAATAAAGGTTACAATGTATTGTTGATGGACGGACAGCTGGATGTAGCTATGGTAAGTATGCTTGAACAGAAATTTGAAAAGAGCCGTTTCACCCGTGTGGACAGTGATGTCGTTGACCGTTTGATTACTAAAGAAGATCATAAAGACGCCAACCTGGAAGCCGGTCAGCGTGAAATCCTATCTTCTGTATTCCGCAGCCAGCTACCACAGATAAAGAAAGTGGAATTCAATGTGGAAGCACAGTCTTTAGGTGAAACAGGATCTCCTATTATGATCACCCAAAGTGAATATATGCGCCGTATGAAAGAAATGGCCAACATTCAGGCCGGCATGAGTTTCTATGGTGAAATGCCGGATATGTTCAACTTGGTCCTTAATGTAGACCACAAGCTGGTAAAACAAGTTTTGAATGATGCGGACAACTCTTGCAAAGCCACCCTTGAGCCCATCGAAGCTGAAATGACCAGCCTGAACAAACGCCATGACGAACTTCATAACGCGCAGGAAGGCAAAAAAGCCGATGAAATACCTCAAGCGGAAAAAGATGAATTGAGTGATGTCGAGAAGAAACTGGCCGATGAAAAGACCAAGAAAGAGGCTGTTTTAGGTGAATATGCAGGAGGTAATAAAGTAATCCGCCAACTGATTGACCTTGCTCTGTTACAAAACAACATGTTGAAAGGTGAAGCTTTGACAAACTTTGTAAAACGCAGCATCGAATTGATTTAACGAATCCATCACATTTTGCTATCAAAAGCGTCGGGAAGTTCATTTCCGGCGCTTTTTTTATCCTGAAAAACGATTGGAAACGAAGAATTCTTTCTATATTTGGAGCGACACATACAAAGATTCGGCATCCATGAAACATTATCTATATATATTTTTTCTTCTCTTTTTACTGCTTCCTCCCATCAATGCACAGAAAGTGGGGCTTGTACTGAGCGGAGGAGGTGCCAAAGGACTGACCCATATCGGCATTATCCGCGCATTAGAAGAAAACGGTATCCCCATAGACTACATTGCAGGCACATCTATGGGAGCCATTGTCGGTTCACTTTATGCCATGGGCTATTCTCCCGATGAAATGGAGGCTTTACTCAAATCCGATGACTTCAAACGCTGGTATTCAGGTAATGTGGAAGAGAAATACATCTATTATTTCAAGAAAAATCCTCCAACACCCGAATTTATCAATATCCGTATCTCCCTGAAAGATTCGCTGAAGAATGTCAAACCCCAGTTCCTGCCCACAAGCATTGTAGACCCCATCCAGATGAATATTGTATTTCTGCAATTATTCGGTCAGGCAACCGCCGCAAGCAAAGCCAACTTTGACAGCCTGTATGTCCCTTTCCGCTGTATAGCTTCGGATGTGTACAACAAAAGGCCGCTTATACTGAAAAAAGGAGATCTGGGAGATGCCGTGCGTGCCTCCATGAGCTTTCCTGCCATGTTCAAGCCTATTGAAATAGACTCGATACTGGCATATGATGGTGGAATTTACAATAATTTTCCCGTGAATGTGATGCGTGAAACCTTCCATCCGGATATCATTATAGGAAGCGCCGTATCCGCCAATCCAGGCAAACCCAAAGAAGGTGACATTATGGGGCAACTGGAAAATATGATTATGCAAAAGACAGATTACTCTTTACCTGATTCCCTCGGCATCCTCATGACTTTTAAATATGATGATGTCAATTTAATGGACTTCCAGCGCTTTGACGAGTTGCACGACATTGGCTATAAACGTACCATAGAAATGATGGACTCCATAAAAAGCCGGATTCATCGAAGAATCAGCCCCGCGCAAGTGGAACTTAAAAGGCTGGCGTATAAGAGTGATTTACCGGATTTCCGTTTCAAAAGAGTAAATATAACTGGTGCCAACGAACGGCAAAAGCAATATATACAAAAAGAATTCCATGAAAACAACTCCGATATTTTCACTATGGAGGATGTCAAGCGAGCATATTTCCGCTTGTTGTCCGATAATATTATATCCGAAATTATTCCTCATGCCGTTTATAATGAGAAAGACCAAACCTACGACTTGAACCTCCAGGTCAAAATGGAGGCCAATCTCTCCGTCCGTGTCGGTGGAAACGTGTCTTCCAGTGGCTCCAATCAAGTCTATTTTGGTGCTTCCTATCAAAATTTAAACTATTATTCAAAAGAATTTAATATTGACGGACAGTTAGGCCGGGTCTACAACAATATACAACTTGCAGCACGAATTGATTTTCCAACCAAACTGCCTACATCTTATAAATTCATAGCCTCGATCTCCACCTTTGATTATTTCAAAGAAGCCAAATTCTTTTCCAACAAAGACAATCCGGCTTTCAACAAGAAAAGAGAAGAGTTTGTAAAGTTGAAGGCGGCATTACCGTTTCTAAGCCGTAAAAAGGCTGAATTCGGAGTGGGTATAGCCCGTATGGAAGACAGGTATTTCCAAACCAATATCATCGACTTCAGCGAGGCCAAACATGATAAAAGCACTTATTCTATTTTCGGAGGCTCTATTGTATTGGAAGGAAGCACCTTGAATGCCCGCCAGTTTGCCACACAAGGAAGTCGTGAAAAAATGGCTGCACAAATTTTCACCGGTACAGAACATTTCAGATCGGGTATATCAAAAGTGACTAAAGACACGCCGGAGCCTTATAAAAAGGTACAATCCTGGCTTCAAGTTTCATATCAGAACGAAACATACCATAGGGTAAGTCCTAAGTTTACCTTGGGAGCATATCTGGAGGCTTATTACTCATCCCGAAATTTCTCCAATAATTATACGGCTACATTGATGCAGGCAGGGGAATTTACTCCGACAGCCCATAGCAAAGTAACCTACAATGAAGCTTTCCGTGCCAATCAATATGCCGGAGTCGGTGCCATGCCCATCTACCAGCTAAGCGAGTCCTTTCAATTGCGTGGAGAATTTTATGGGTTTGTTCCCATCTTTCCTATCAAGAAAGACGAATATGGACAAGCATATTATGGGAAGGCTTTCACAAAATTCGAATTTCTTGGAGAAATTTCATTCGTTTTTCAATTATCGTTCGGTTCTATCAGCGCTTACGTAAATCACTATAGTTCACCGTCTAACGATTGGAATGTAGGTTTAACACTGGGCTGGCAGTTGTTTAATTCCCGTTTCATCGAATAATTTTTAGAAAAAAGTTTTAGTAAAACGCTTGCATTTTCAAAAAAAGTCCGTATCTTTGCACCCGTTAAAACGAAAGAACAACAAACAATGGCCGCGTAGCTCAACTGAATAGAGTAGCTGACTACGGATCAGCCGGT
>CAVJPC010000156.1:0-26736 GCA_963651205.1 Bacteroidaceae bacterium | reverse complement strand
AATCCGGCACAAGCTACGTGCCTTCGTTCCGTACTGGTAGCACGGACGTAAACACGATCCAACATCGTTATTTTCAGGAACTGGAAAAAGATTGTTCCGTAAATTCGGCTTCTGATGCCTATTACTTATCTGCTATCGCCTGGTTCTGTCTAACCTTTATTTTTCCACCGGCCGTCGTTGGTGCAGTCATTTGTGTGTGTCGTGCCAAAAAAGTAAAGAAAGGAGGCCGAAAATGACATCTTATTTTATAGAGCTTAACGAGTATAAGCCACAGAATCGAAAATGTGCTGAAATGGCAGAATTTGCAAACCAGTTTGGTAGTACACTTTGCCCTGATAAAATTTCCTTTGATGCTTTTAAAACTGAACTGGAAGCAAAAGTAAAGGAGTTGAACGAGAAATACCCTAAAACAATGCCGCTGAAGATATCTTCCGGTAGCGGGTTTATTCACATAGACCAGGACACTAAAACACATAATAACGGCTGTGACAAGCCGGTAGCCTATTTTTTCATTTACCGGGTTAAAAGAATATATAGGTTTTCAGAACGTCCCCAGATAGAACAGAAAGGAGGTGCCAAATGAATACAAATAATCCTGATATCCTATTTTTCGTTAGACGTGAATACGGTGCGCCTTCCATTGAATTAAGAGCATATAAGGTGGAGAAGGCAAACGAAGAATTTGCTTTCCTCGAACTTGAACGTTTACGGTTGGTTGTTTTTTCCGGTGATTTTCAGTCTGTATCACTTCATCACGAGTACGGTAAAAACAACTGTTTGTATAATAGTGCTAATAATATACCGGATTTGATGAAAGACATGAAGAGGTGGCAGTTATCACCCATTGACAGACGTAATTACGAACGGTTTAGAAAAGTCGCCCTCGGAATATACCGGCAGGCCGGAATAATTGATTTCACTACCTTAGAGACTACACCGATTAAAAACGTCTAAAGAAAGAATTATTATGAAAGATATAGAAGTAAACGGCGCACATATCACAGATGAAAGTGCCGAAATATTGAAGCAGTGGCAAGTTAAGACGGAAGCGGTTTCCGCTTGTTACATCGAAGTTATTGAGGACCTAATCGATTTTCTAATAGAGAAAGGAGATGAAAGTACACCAACAAATGAGGTGTTGAGAAGGATCCAATTATTACGTATGATGAAAAAAGACATCGAAAAGTTGTCTAATCCTTAATATTAATTTTAATATACCGGCTGAAAAGGCAGCCGTTGGGTTTAAGTCCCAGGTTAGGGTTTGTTTGTGCCGGGGTGGTTCCCGGCACTCTTTTTTATGTCCTTTTCGTCGGTGTCCGTTCTTCCCACCTTTGCAGTAACCAATTATTCAAGTTATGAAAATAGGAACAGACAAATGGAAGCATTTCGGAATTAATTACGCTATATGTGCCCTGTTGGGTGATTATGGTGTTCCCTTTGCCCTGGGTGTTTCACTGGGTAAGGAATACGGGGATGAAATGTCACCCTGTAATAAATGGGACTGGAAGGATATTCTGGCAGACCTGGCCGGGATCGTGGCAGGTTATTTGACGCATGTATGTATCGTCCGGATTATAATGTAAAATTTTCAACTCTATCAATATGACGGAAACGATAATTACAGCGATTATTACGGCTCTTTGTACGGGTGGCCTGACTTGGTTATTCACCCTCCGATATACCCGTAAACAGGCGGAAGCTGACGCCATGAAGTCAGTACAGGAGGTTTACCAGGAACTGATCGAAGACATGAAGAATGACCGTAAAGAATTGAAACAGCGGATCGACGATGTAGAGAACCAGTACCGGGAACTCCAGCAGAAATGTAACGAAATGGAAAAGGATATCAGGCAGAACGCCCGTGTAATGGATATTATGAAGCCATTCCTTTGCGGGGTGAAAAATTGCCTGAACCGTAAATCAATCACTTTTGATACTACTAATAATTAACGACTTAATAAACATGAAACATGGAATCATACACTTACTTATTTTTATTTGTTTTGCAGCTTGTTTTTACGGTTGTCGTTCTTCTCGCTCTGTTATACGAGAGACGGTTACAGAAGCAATTGGAGAAGAAAAACAAACTACTACTGGCGGAGTTATCGTACTTGCGCGAAGAGATTCAAGCAATGACAAACACACACTTCACGTTCACCGGGAAGATAGCACGCATATCCGAATCAACTATGACAGCCTTGGACGGATTAAAGAAATTGATTTCAGCAACCGAAAAACTGAAAAAAGAACTGGAAAGAATCAAAGCAGCTCCTTCCAGGATCATAAGGAAGTTACCAGTCAGCAGGAAACAACCGTTACCCGTAAATCCGACGTTAAGCAACAAAGCCAGGAAAAAGAAAAGACTACAAACGGGTGTAGCTTATGGACGTTCCTAAAATTCATGTTTTTCTTTCTATCCTTCTGCCTGGTACATGATAACTGGAGCAGGATTAAAAATTTTATCCGCCGGCTATGGAAAAAATAAACCTTTATGTAGCGGTAGAACAGATGAAGCGGATTACCATTTCCGGAGGAACCTTTTCTATCAAGTTCCGGAAATGGAACCGGCAGACACGGGACGGCGGCGACATGGTAATACTCACGGCCGCCCGTTTGAGGAAAAAGGCGACGGATGAAAAAATAGAAAATTCAAGCTATAAACTATTCCTGACGGACACCACAACGGGTCGGCCGCTGAATTGCTGGGAATGCCTGGTAATGGAGTTCAACGGGAAAAGAATAACGATTTAAGAGTATGGAAATAAGACGAAGTGGCAACTTTGGAATTATAGATACCGGCAGTGATAAGGGTCTGATCTCCTTTTCTATCGGTGGCCGCGGTAAAGGTTGGGAGCCCTCCAGCATCCAGTTGAACCGGCGGGGTGCCTTTTTTTCACGTAAGATCAGCGTAAACGGTACCTTTATCGTTCCCATGGGTGACAATAACGACATGCCGGGCGAGGTCATGCGCTTACTGGATAAATTCTATGCCGGTGAAGGCATTATGGGTAAAATAGCCGGTTTACAGTGGGGAGAAGGCCCGCGGCTGTATGAGGATGCGATCGACGAAGAGAATAACCGTTTTTACCGGCGTTGGAAACTCGATCCGGAAATAACCGCCGACCTGGAGTCATGGGATTACACGACGGTTCTTCACCGCTCACTCGTAGACTTAACACACATGCAGGGCTTTTTTATAAAGTTTGTCCGGAACCGTGCGCCGCGTGTGGGCAATCCCGGGCGTTTGGTACGGCTGGAACACATTCCCTACCAGAAGGCCCGTCTGGTATATCCGTCCGAGGGCGAGGATGAACCGCAGGAAGTACTTGTGGGCGACTTCCCTTATCCTGATCCGGCTTATACTTACCGTTACCCGGTCTTTGATCCGGCCCACCCGTTCAAATATCCGGTTTCCGTGAAATACTATAATATCTATTCCTTTTGCAAGGATTTCATGAGTACACCGCGTTTTCTGGGTGCGCTTGACTGGCTGGAACTTGCCGGCGGTCTGGCCGCTATCCTTATCGCCTATAACGAGAACGCCTCGGCTATTTCCCTACACATCGAATCGCCGCAGTCTTACTGGGACCGTGCGGAAGCGCGTATTAAACAGGTTTGCGACCGTACGGGTGAGAAATACACGGCCCAAATGCTGGAAGATTTTAAAGACGAAGCTATGGAGAAATTCGCCTCCAACATTACAGGAAGGCAGAACGCCGGGAAATACATGCACACGACCAAATTCTGGAATCCGGAAGCGAATAATTTTGAGGGCTGGACGGTTGAGCCGCTGGATAAGAAGATCAAGGATTATGTGGACGCCCAAATTAAGATATCCAACAAGGCGGACGCGGCCGCCACTTCCGGCTTCGGTCTTGATCCGGTACTTTCAAATCTGATTATAGAAAACAAACTTTCTTCCGGATCGGAGAAATTATACAGCCTGAAAGTGTACAACGCTTCCGAAACGGCGATTCCGGACATGATCCTTTGTAAGCCGTTACAGCAGTATATTAATGCCAATTTTCCGGGTACTACTACGAAAGTAGGGCTTTATCGTACCATAGTGGAAGCGGAACAGAACGTTTCACCCTCTAACCGTATGAAAGAAAATGCGTAGTCTGTTTTTTACACCGAAAACGGAAGATGTGCCGGAAGAACCGGTAAACGACCGGCAACCGGAAGAGGACCGGGCCGATAACATCCCGGACAAGCATATAAAGGCCCGCCGGACGAAAAACGTTCATTTTGACCGGCGGATAAAATCGGAGCTGCACCTGGAAGAGTGCTTGCCCTGGCATTTTGAGAAAGGGGCGGCTTATCACTGTATCAGTCATGGGGATGTTGACAGTCTTACTTATCTTCGTGTGATCGTGAAGCAACAACCGGTGGAATATGTTCTAATTTCTACTTGGTGTATGGCAATTACCGATGTCAAGGAGGTGGAGAAATGGCTGGAGAGAAAAGATATAGGGCACGCGGATTTTTATGTAGGTGAAATCTTTCAAGGTTCCTACGCAGATGTTTATTTATACCTAAAGAATGTGGCGGAACGTTTCGGATCACGTGTCTGTATTTTCCGTAATCACTCTAAAGTAATGGCCGGTTTTGGTAACGCTTTTGATTTTGTAATAGAAAGCTCGGCCAATATAAACACCAATCCGCGAACGGAGCAGACCTGTATAACGATAGATACCGGGCTGGCCCGCTTTTATAAAGAGTTCTACGATGAAATAAACAATTTCACGAAAGATTTTGATAATTGGAAACCATATACTCTAAAAAGAGATCGAGCAAATGACGAAGTTATTTAATAAAAGCGGTGACGGGGCTGGTGAAATAGTCCGTGTCCTGGGCCTGATCGATGATGATCTTGATTTTACCAAGTGGGAACCTATCTTACCGCTGGGGATTCGGGATTTACAGGCTATCATCGGGACGGAACCTATAGACGCGGTAGATAAGTATTACCGTGAAGATCATGCGGACGGCACGGAATCGGACGGCATGGCGGAAACTTTGCGGCTGATGCAGCAGGCGGTGGCGATGTTTACCTGGTTAAAGGTCATTCCCACTTTGGACGCACAACACGGAACGGCCGGACGCGGCAAACATCTTGGAGAGAATGAAACGGGCATGACCGCCTTACAGGAGTTCAAGGATGAAGAGAATATCCGGAACCTGGCTTATGAAGCCGTAGACGCGTTGGTGGAGCTACTGGATCGCGAAAAGTTTGATTTCTGGATGAACGGCATTAAGAAAAAGGCTATAAACCGGCTTCTTATTCAGAATAAGGAAACGTTCGATGAATATTACAATATCGGAAGTCACCGTCTTTTCCTGGTGCTTATTCCTATGATCCGGGAAGTCCAGGACGGGCAGATAATACCTGTTATCACCCGGAACCGTTATAATAAACTGATTGAAGGCGATACCGTTTTAACGGAGAAATTGCTGGAGTATGTACGCCGCCCGCTTGCACTTCTTACCATAAAAAAGGCCGTTGAACGTTTACCGGTGGAAGTTCTGCCCAGTGGAATCGTACAGGTACAACAGAGCACAACCGTACGGGATAAATTGCGGGCGGAAAAAGAGGCCCGGCAATCGGTTGCTAACAGTCTGGAGCAGGACGCGGCGGCTTACCTGGATGTATTGCAGGATATCATCCGTGAACTGGATGCAGAATCGGAAACGGTGGATTACTATATACCGGGTGTTACCGTACAATCCAGGGGAATAACTTTTTAATGTCCGGACATGGAGAAGTTTACATATAATAGTAAGACGGTGGAGGTTCCTTCCTGCCTGGATGAAGTCAGCAGTGATCAGTACCGGCAGTTTCTTATATTGGCGGTACTAATGAACCGCGGTACGATCAGCCCCGGACAGTTCCGCGTAAAATGGCTTTCTTTTCTTCTGGGCATGAAAGCGGATTACACCATGTACCGGCGTGATATCATCCGGGAGCTGGACGGGCAACTGGAAAAATTGGACGGCTTTTTCTCTTATACGACCGGTAAGGAGGGCGAGCGTATCGTTACGCCCATTCTGAAAACCGGGCGTAACCTGATGCAGGATTTCGGGGGCTGGCATGGTGTCGGTGACATGCTGAACGGTCTTACTTTCGGTAACTTTTGTGATTGCCTGGATTTGTTGCAGCAAAGCAAGCAGGCGGCAGAAAAAGACGAACCGGCTATAAATGAAATCTTCCAGGATATCACGTTAAAGCTTTACCGGTACAAGGACCCGGAGAAAACGCCGGCCGTTCCTTCCTTGCTTGCCATTCATGCGGTAAATCTCTTTTCCGCCGTTTGGGAAATGGTTCTTTCCGGACCGGTTTATATTGGTGGTGAAGCTATCGACTTTCGGATATTGTTTCAGAAGCTGGCATCCGAGGACCGGAAGGCGGACGATAAAACCGGCTGGACCGGAATAGTCTTTGAAGTGGCGGCTTCCGGTGTGTTCGGTAATAAGAAGGAGGTGGACGATACGCCCTTTTGGGATGTATTGCTTTATCTGTATAAATGTAAGTTTGAGTATTTGCACCAAAAACGTAACAAGAAATGAGAACGACAACAGGAACAAAAAACAAGATTAAGCGATTTGAGGGGTTACGCTTGAAAGCGTATGTATGTGCCGCGGGAGTATGTACGATCGGTTACGGCCACACGACCGGCGTAAAACCGGGTGATGTTATAACCGAGGCCCAGGCCGACGCTTTCTTTGAATCGGATATCAGGGCAGTAGAAAACCAGGTGAACGCGCTTCCCCTTCATCTGGGGCAGTACCAGTTTGATGCGGTAGTAAGCTTTTGTTTTAATGTGGGTATCGGAAAATTCAAAAAATCAACGCTTTATAAGAAGATCAGAGCGGATGCGTATGATTCATCCATACCGGCAGAGTTTAAAAAGTGGATATACGGGGGTGGTAAGATTCTTCCGGGGCTTGTCACCCGCCGTGAATGGGAGGCGAAACGTTATCAGGGATTGACGATATGATAGATATAAAGGTTTACCGTGAATACTGGGAAGGCGTGCAAAAACGTATTCCTGAAATAAAGAAGGTGCTGCCCGTTACCATTGACGAGGAAATGAGTAAGACGATACAGGGACTATCTAAAGGAGAATGTCCGGTGCTCTTTATTCTGATCCCGTCGGGAACGGGTGCCAGCCTTTCGGCTGATAATGTGAGGGAAAATAATTTATGCGTTATTTTCCTTATGAGCAAGTACGATCCCCAACGTAAAGGAGCTTATGAGACTATCGAAGAGGTGCAGCCGATTATGGAGCGTATCAAACAAATGCTGATAGAAGATTCTGCGACCGGTTGCCCTGTTACTAAGGAACTGGATTTAACCAGTCTTTCCACTCTTCCGGAATCCGGCTTTTACCGGACGTTTGCAGGGTGGAGCCTGGCTTTCTCATTTAAAACAAGATGATAATGGATGCTTTTGCGTGGTTTTGGTTAGCTGTCATAGCAGGTATTATTACAATAGGTGTAAATGATGCGTTATGCACCTATTGGAAATATAAATATACCTCAAACAAGAAAAATGAAACTGTTAAGGACGAATCCGGGAAAAGGCACATTATTTCCGGATTTTCAAAAAATGAATAACTGAATGGCCGAGAATTTTAAAACGGATTTCTTTACCGATCGGATCGGGCGTGGAATACAGGACATATTTCAGGCCCAACTGGATATCGCTACCAAACGGATTTACCAGAAAGGCCGTGAACGTAAGAAAGTACAGGGAACCGGGGAGATCATACAAGGGCGGTCCGGCGCATTAATGGCTGCACTACAGAATCCGAGTTATTCGGTTATTCCGGACGGCGAAGGGATAATCGCCCGTTCTAACCTTCCATTATATACCCGCTTCCTGGATATGAAGAAACACGGTAATTATCAGATTTATAACCGGCAGATATACGGGATTCTATATCATGACACACTCGGGAAGGTTAAATATGAATATCAGGATTATGTGAGGGAAAGGGTAAAAGAAATGTTTACCAGTTCGCTAAAATAGGTAATAAAATTAATACCTAAATATTTGCAGGTAATGATTTTATTACCTATCTTTGTTTCAGTAACCAATAAAACAAAGTTTATGCCTGAAATTTGTAGATTCTTCGGTATTATTATATTCCTCTATTGGAAAGATCATAATCCGCCGCATATTCATTTTACTTATGGTGATTATGAATGTTCTATTAGCGTATTGGATCGGATTGTAGACGGTCAAGCTCCAGCTAAAGTTATCGCAAAAGTAAATGAGTGGATTAACTTGCATGAAGCAGAAATACTTTCCCTTTGGGAAAAGGCCCAAAAAGGGGAGAAAATAGATAAAATAGAACCATTAAAATAAACGCTTATGTTACGAGTTATAGATGTGGATTATATTAGGAATTACGAGCTTCTTGTTACTTTCAGTGACGGGAGTAAAAAGATCGTAAATTTGGAACCTTATCTTACAGGTGAGGTTTTCGGGGAATTATTGGATAAGGAAAAATTTGTTCAATATGGTTTAACCCGTGCCACTATTGAATGGGCCAACGGTGCAGACCTTGCACCGGAGTTTTTATACGAAATTGGTGTAGCTGCATAATTTTAGACCTTATGAATGATTGTTTAGCTATTCAAGATAAGAAGGAAGAAACTTTCTTATATCGGATTTTTATTTCTCACCCGGAATTAAATGCTTCTGCGGTGGCTCGACGTATGGGAATAAGTCAAAGCCTTATGTCTCAATATATAAGTGGAATAAAGAAGCCCTCACAAGAAAGGGAGGCCCTAATAGTAAATACTATTAAAGATATCGGTAAGGAACTAATGATGATTGTATGACATACGAAGATATTTTATTTCTGATCGGCTTTTTCCTGGTAATAGTTTTTTTCGTAGGATGCAAGCATAAACCGGCTACTTTATCCGGGTGGCTTGCTTTTGCCTTTCTTTCCTTTACCGTGACGCCTCTTATATCAGTTCCTTTAACCTGGTACGTTTGCCGGATGCTTGATCGAGCAACAATTAAGGATAAAGGATATTTTGATCCTTCGGATTTTACATTTAAGAGATAAAGTACTTTCTTCTTAGTATAATAAGCCTGTAGAATGGTTCTACGGGCTTTTTTTATGTCCTTTTCCGCCACTTTATACCAGAATAATTTTGCCTTATAAAATTTACTCTTATGGCAAAATTAAAACCTGACTATATCGAATGGGTGTTAACTCTGAACGCCACCGATGCACAGAAAGAAATACATAATCTTTCGGAAAAGAACAAAGAACTCCGGGATAGTAATAGGGATATTAAAAAAGCCATGACCGACTTAATTGCTACCGGTAAAACAGGTGGTAAACAATGGAAAAGGCTTGATGAACAACTGAAAGAAAATAATAAGACGATCGGCGAGAATAACAAGAAGATTGCCGAATGTGAGAAACGGCTGGATAAAACCACCATGAGTGCCAACCAGTTGGCAAGGAAGGCGAACGCCTTGCGGAAAGAGCTTCGCGATACGGTGAAATCCTTGCAACCGGAAAAGTATGCCGCCCTGGAGAAGGAACTGAAAGAAGTTGAAAAAGCGTACGGGCAGGCCACGAAAAAGGCGGAAGGTTTCGGCGGTTCCCTTCTTTCCCTGAATAAGATAAAAACGGTTCTGGCCGGTGTATTTGTCACTATCGGCGCAATGATAACCGGGCAGATTGTCGGGGGGCTAAGGGATGCGATCAGTACTATTATAGAGTTTGAGAAGAAAAATAGTACTTTGGCGGCTATCCTTGGAACCACGAAAAAGAGTATCAAAGATTTAACGGATGAAGCACGCCGGCTGGGTGCCACTACTTCTTATACGGCTGCACAGGTAACGGAACTTCAGATAGAGCTTGCCAAGCTGGGATTTTTCAAAGAGGATATTAAAGCGATGACGCCTTCCGTGTTGAAATTCGCTAAGGCGGTGGACACGGATCTTGCCTCGGCTGCTACGCTTGCCGGTGCAACATTGCGTATTTTCAACCTTGATGCGGAAGATACGGAACGGGCTGTTTCTACTATGACTATGGGATGTAACGCATCCGCTTTAAGTTTCGAGTACTTAAATACGGCAATGTCTATTGTTGGGCCGGTTGCTAATTCTTTCGGATTCACGATCGAGGAAACGACCGCCCTTTTGGGGGCTTTGGCAAACAGCGGTTTCGACGCTTCATCGGCAGCGACGGCAACACGTAATATTTTGCTTAACCTGGCTGACGGTAGCGGCAAACTCGCACTTGCTCTCGGTGGTCCGGTGGATAACCTGGAAAACCTTATAAAAGGACTTAAAAAATTAAACAGTGAAGGAATAGACCTTAATAAGGCACTGGATTTAACGGATAAACGTTCGGTTGCCGCATTTAATACCTTTTTAAATGGTACTGATACCGTTTTAAATCTCTGTGATGCAGTAACAGGAGCCGAAGAGGGATTTAATGCCATGGCGGAAGAAATGGGTGATAATGTACAAGGTTCCCTCAATACATTAAGTTCAACTATCGAAGGGGTAGTTTTACGTTTCTATGAATCAAAGGGTATTCTTCGGGATTTAATAGACCTTGTTACGCTTATGGTGGAAGGTGTGGGAGGTATGATTGACATGTTTAATAAATGGGGTGTTGTCACTTATACCGTTACCACCTATCTGGTTTCTTACTATGGAGGGCTGAAAATCGCTACCATGTGGCACGCCCGTTTTAAAACGGCGACCCTTGCTTCGGTCGTTGCAGAGAAAGCGCACGCAGTACAGCTTTATATCAGCCGGGCGGCTACTCTGACTTATGCGGCAGCCCAGGCACTATTACACAAGAATACTACCAGATGTACCGCCGCACTTCGGTTAATGAGGATCGAACTTTTGAAGAATCCATATACGGCCCTACTGGCGTTACTCGTGGCAGCCGGGGTGGCTATTTACCAGCTTGCAAAGAAGACGGAACAGGCTTCGGCAGCAATGAAGGCCCACCAGGAAGTCGTAAAGAAAGTGAATGAAGAATATTCCAGCCAGGAAGCAAAAATAAAAACTCTTGTAGCTGCTATCAATGACGAAAATCTTTCCAACTACACCCGTAAACAAAGGCTTGCGGAATTAAAAGAACTGATACCGGATTATAATGCGGAATTGAATGAAGAAGGCAGACTTATTAATAATAACAAAGAGGCTATAGATCAATATTTGGTTTCCTTGGAAAAACAAATCAAGTTGAAGGCTTACCAGGAGGAACTGGAAGAATTGTACAAGAAAAAAAGGAACCTTGAAAGCCAGGAAGTAGACCAAAGCGACGCTTACTGGGACACTCGCCAGCAAAATACACTGTCAGGATATAACCGGAACAGCCTTACCGCTAAAATAAGCCGTTTATTTGGTACGGAAAAAGAGGCCAACCAGTTAAAAGCCCTACAAACAACACAGAAGGATTTGGCCGGTATAGAATCAGCAATCGCCCAGATCAATAATGATATATTAAAAACAGAGGCGACGGCCACTTCATTAACCGGGACCAATAAAGAAAATATAAATACTGAAACATCCCTCATAAAGAAACTGGAGGCGGAAAAGAAAAAGGTTCAGGAGCAATGGGCAGAAGACAGCGAAGCGAATATCGCCAAGAAGAACAAGGAAATAGAATGTATCGACGCCGAAATAAAACGTTTGAACGAATTGGGTAAAGTCAAAAAGAAAGCAGAAGCCGGGGAGTATAAAAACACGGAAACGGACGCTACATTAAAACCGCTGGAGATCGAGCACGAAAAACGTATGCTTCTAATCAAACAGAACCGGGAGAAGGAAAATAAGACGGAAGCCCAGTACATTCTCGAAGGGACAGCGGAAAATCTTCGCTATTACCGGGAACGTATCGACGCACTCCAGAAGCTGGAAGCAAAGACCCCGGCCAAAAAGAAGAAGTTACTCGATGAAATCCACAAGCTCGAAACGGAAGCCCAGGCTGCTATTTTTACGGAAACTGGTAAGCAGGAAGACGCCCGTATAAAACAGGTACAGGAGAAACGGGACGAACGGATAAAGATTGAAACCGCCTATTACAATGTCCAGAAGGACACTATGGAAAAAGCGGTATTAAACCAGAGTATAACGCAGGAAGCAGCCGACGCCTATATGCTGGAAGTTGAACAGGCACATACGGCGGAACTTCTGGAGATAAACCGTACCTATCTGGATGATGTAAACGCCCTGGAGATCACCAGCAGACAAAAGCGTATAGATACCGTTACGGAAGCGGCCGACGCCGTACGTGAAACCGAGATGCAACTATTACGTGACCGGGCGGCCATTGCTCAAAAAGTACGTGAAATAACTTCCGTTCCGGTAGGAATAACCGGTATGCAGGAAATACACCGGAAGCAGGTTCAGGATGTAGAAACGACTTATAATGCTATAATTGAGATAGCGAGACAGGCGGGAATTTCTACCGTTGGTTTGGAGAAACAGAAACAGCAGGAAATTAGCCAGCTTGAATTTGAATACCAGAATAGTTTATACCAGATTCAATCCCAGATCGGCGTATCATGGGCGCAGGAATACCAGAATGAACTGGCCCTGTTAAAGAATCTGCACGATCAGGAATTAATAGACGAAAAGACATACCAGCGTAAAAAACTGCAAATGCAGATGAATAACGCTAAAAAATACTTTGACTATTATTCCGGCCTTTCCTCTTCCATGGTGGAAGCTATTCAGCAGGCCGAAATCGACCAGGTGGAAGCAAAATACGATGTTCTCATACAAGAAGCCGAAAACAACGGGGAAGATACTGCCGCTCTGGAAGAAGAGAAGGAAAATAAGAAACTGGAGATTCAAAAGAAGTATGCGGATGTAAACTTTGCTATCAAGTGTTCCCAGATCATAGCAGATACAGCCGTTTCGATTATGAAGGCGTACGCGGACTTAGGACCGATCGCCGGAACCGTTGCTGCAGCAATGCTTGCGGCTACCGGTGTGGCCCAGCTTGCATCGGCCAAAGCAGAACGGGACAGAATTAAAAACATGTCCCTGAAAAACACTACCGGCAGCAAGACCGCCACGGCCGAACGTGTTGTTTCCGGTTCTTCCGGTGGTGGATATTCGGAAGGTGGTTACACCGGTCCGGGTGGACGCTATGAAGTGGCCGGCGTAGTTCATAAGGGGGAATATGTGGTACCACAGCCGGAAATGAATAATCCTAAAGTAATCGACGCTGTTAGCACTATCGAAGCGATCAGGCGGCAGCGTACCAATGCGAACCCGTTGCCACAGAATCCGGGTGAATATGCGGAAGGCGGTTACGTTACCTCTTCTGCAGGGGATTCTTCCTACCGGGAGTTCCTGGAAGCGGCAAAGGAGCTTCGCGCCTCCTGTGAGGCTATCAAATTGATAAAGGCCTATATCGTTTACCAGGATTTGGAGAAGGCCAAAGAAACTATAGATAACGCCCGCGACACCTTTACACGCGGAAAATAAGTAATCATTATGCTAAAGATTAAGACGAACAAAGGTTATCTGGATTTAGGGGGTGACTTTACCGTACAGATTGATGAAAAATCCCCTGTCATGAACGACCGGGGATCGCAAACCGTACCAGTTACGGTTCCATGTACCGGTAATAATGCTAAAATAACCGGTTTTGCTCACCGTCTGGATATGGGTATAAAGCCGATGAATGAAGATCAGGCATGTACGGTATTAGACGGAGCATATAAACGTACCGGGAAGATAAATATTGTTTCCGCCGGTAAAAAAGAAGGTATTACCCTTAACATCGGCTTTGACAATTCGGAAGCCTACAGCGCATGGAAAGCAAAAAAATTAAATGCTATTACGTTACCAGTGAAGGAGTATAGCAGCGTTAATTCTCTTTGCGCACATTTGCAGCAAGTTTTAGGAGGTTATCAGACTGATTATGCCGTATTTCAGATTATGACCGGTAACGATTCGAAAGATAATCAGTTTTACCCTAAATACTTGAACTATATCACACCTGTATCAGAAGGAAGTAAAGTATATCGTTTACGTTATCAAGCAAGAACAGAAACTTTTTTAGTAAACGGTACTCCGACTGCAGTAACACTTCCGGAAGGTTACGGCGTAACGGCTTTTTTATATGTATGGCGTGTGCTGGAACTTGTTTTTTCCGAATTTGGATATACCATAACCGAAAATCCTTTTAAGACGAACAAGGAACTTTCTAACCTGGTAATATTGAATAATGCTGCCGACTGTTGTGTTAAAGGGAAACTTTCTTATGCCGATTTGATGCCGGATTGCACAGTAGAGGACTTTTTAAACGCCTTGCATGTGCGTTTCGGACTGGTTTATAATGTTTCTTCCGATACGAAAACAGCCACGTTAAGACTGATCCGGGATATTGTGGATGATGTTCCGGACATTGATTTGTCCCGTAGCCTGACGGACGAACCTTTAATAACTTACGAAACGGCCCGACAAATGAAGTTATCGGCTAAAACTTCCTTTACCGGAGCCGCTCCTTCCGTTGAACGGTTTGAAGACTATTTAAAGGATCAGGAAGTGGCCAGACTGGCGAAAGTTGACATTACCAAAAGGGTGATACATCTAAATTATGAGGAAACGACGGGGCGGTGGTTCAAATGGGATGAAGACAACAAACGCCTTACTTATTCTTCATCGAGTTTCTTTTCCTGGGATCGGAAAACCGACAATATCGAAGATAACGAATTATCCAGCGACGACGAATGCGTTCCAATGGATTTTGCCCCGAATGATATTCTTTCCCCTCAATATCTGGCCGATTACGTTCACCGTTATACATATCTTAAAACATCCTCTAATAATGATGATGAAGATTCGGAAAAAGTAGAAACGCCTTTATCGTTTGTGTTTGCTTTTACATCCTCACAGAATAGTAAATATCCTTTCGGTTCCGTACTGCCCTATACTTCCGAGGGTGAGGAAGTCGTATTAAAAGACGGAAGTAAACATACGATATCACTTTTGTTTCAATATAAAAACGGTCTGTTTATAAACTTCTGGAAAAAATATGATGCTATAATAAGACACTCTTTCAACCAGGTAGAAACGAATGTCCTGTTACCGGTCCACCAGCTTATGAGTATGGATATATTGACACCTGTAGCACTTCGGGGGCAGTACTTGCTTTTTGACGGGCTTTCTTATTCACTTCCGGCAAATAAGATTGTACCTGTCGAGCTGACATTAAGAACGCTTCGGTTAATAGCCCCCTATAATCTTGATGAAGAACATTATATTAAAGATTTTGGAAGTATTTTATATGTCTGGAAATTGGTTCGTAATACCCAGGCGGAAGTACAAGAAAATAAAAAGCAAGAGGTATTAAACTACTTGACAGGTTTAGGTTTTACCATTGTTAATGATCGTTTCTGGACCATAACAGACGGTTTTATTAATCCCGATACAGATGATTATATAATAGATAATCCACCAACTTCTGAAAATGACACCCTAACAAGATACTATCAGTTTCAGTTAAGAGTGAATATAAATTATATACAAAATGATCCGGAAGCTACTACTGGAACTTACAATGATACATTTACCCTTACTTACATAGGGGAATTTATATCGATAGTGTATTCCGGTTAATCCCGTCCTTTATTCTTCCTTTCATAACCCCAACTTTTGCACCATGGAAAAGCAGAATAATATCATACTTGCTCCGTCCACGTCACAAGTAACGGAGCTTTATAACCTCTGGAGGGAAAACCATTCGGGCCGACTTACGGACTTTTATAAGTTTATGGTAAATCCTTCGGCTGCCAGGGATCGCTTTATATCCTCTCTGGAGATGCAGAATGAGTTAACAGGCAGTTTTATCGTAACTAAAATAGCAATACAATGAGCGCCAGCGACGAAGCTTTAAAGGTGAATATATATCCGACGGGAAACGCTTTTACACGTAATCCTATTTTTTTGTCTGTATCATCCTGTTCTATGGCTACATACAGTATCAGGATGAATAATGAAGAAATCTTCAAAGGAAACGGAATCGGGGAATTTCGTGTTAATATAGCCGAGATTGTCGAAACCGGAATAACAGGCGCACGGATTTTACCGGATAACACGGATCATATACTTGCCGTTTCCGGTTTGTCGGCAGAAGTAACTATACATGTGGTAAATGAGGGAGAGGAAGAGGATAACCTATCTTTTACCGCCTGGAAAGGGGGAATTTCCAAGAAGGAGTTTAAACGTCTTCGAAATATGGGGACTGATATATTTTCTTTGAAGTTCTTGAATGAATCCTGCAATTTCTTTTTTACTACGCGGAGCAACGACTGGCGTATAATGATGCGCGAGACGGAACTTTACCCGCTTTGTTTCATCTATCCGGGACACGAACTGAAAATAATGGAACTTCTTACCGGGCAAAGCTTTTCTATACCAGGTACGGTGGGTAATTTTTACGCCTTGAATCTGGAGGCCGTACGACTTAAATTCTTTACCGATTACGGGGTACTGGCCAACCTTTTTGACGTGTATAGCGGTGATACGTTTGCTCTCCGGATCGGGATCGAGCAAAGCCCGACGGTCCGCGAGCGTTACCGGCTCCGGTTCCTGAACAGTTACGGGGTTTACGAAGTGTTTTCCCTGGAAGGCGAGGCGAGCGTAACTCCCGGCATGGATGAAGACGAAGACGCTGTTTTCCGGCGTTACGATGAAATTACCGATGATTATTATTCGGATCGCATACGGACGGAGATACAGGAAGCCGTAACGATTAAGACGGGATTCAAACGCCCGCAGGAAATACGTTTTCTTCTTGATCTGCTTTCCTCTGATGATGTCTACCTGTCCGGTTACGGTCGGGAAGAGATAAAAGTAATTCCTTCGGCGGAAGAGTTTTCTTACCGTGTCCGTCCGGACGCACCGCAGAACGTGACGTTAAAACTCACGTTTGCCGACAAAGAGTCCAACTGGACGGGAGAAATTACGGAAAGCGGCTACCGGAAACCGAAGGTTCATTCCAAAGAATTTAGTAAACAATTTAATTAATGTATCTATATGGCAACACAGGAGTATATCGATGATCTTATTATAGTCATTGAAACCGCAGAGGACGCAGAAAGCGTTACTAACCAAATGGTGGCGGCGGTTCTTGACTTCTTGAACGAACACCTGAAACTGGTTTCCCAGGGTAAGGAAGTCGAGGCGGAGGAAGCCGCCCGCATTGCCGCCGATGCAGCATTACAGAAGGCTATAGACGCCGTTTCTTTACGTATCGACCGACTTGTCGGTAACAACGCTTCGCAGGCAATCGACAACTTTAACGAGATTCTTAATTTTCTGAACGGGCTTAAAGACAGTGATTCGCTTGCCGCATTGCTGGCCGATATCAACGCCCGTATCGGCAGCGAAGACAGTTCGGAAAGTGAAGACGGTTCCCTTTGGGGAAAACTGAAAAGTTTGTCCCAGGATATAACCAGTTGTTCCGATGACATAAGCACATTGCAGGTAGACCGTGACAAAATAAAACAGGAGTTGCAGCAGACGGCCGGACTCCAGGTTTCAACTTTTACCAACGTGAACAACCTTTTGAACGCTGGTACCGTTTATAGTGATCTGTCGGGGGTATTTGCAGCATTGAAAACGGCGGGAAAGATTAACAATGTCCGGAAAAACGGTGTAATCCTTTCTTTCCTTACTGCCGACGGCTGGGTGACGAAACAATTTAGAGGCAATCCGGACACAGATTTTGAGAATGCCGAAAAGTGGGAGGATTTCGGCAGCGGCGGTTCGGCCGGCGGAAATACCTATAACGTAACCAGTAACATGCCACTAACGGAAGGTTTCTATACTCTTGCTTCCGCCATTGCCGCGGTACCGGAGAAACAACGCGGCCGGGGGCGTGTTATCACCTTTGAAACATCACTCGGCAAATGGGAGACGTGGCAATTTACCGGAACCGACCCGGCTGCCTGGGATCAGGAGGCGAGCTGGGAAGAGTTCGGCGGCAAAGGAACGGTAAAGAGTGTAACGGTAAACGGCGAGAAGCAGACGCCGGACGCTACCGGTAATGTGAATGTAAACGTGGATATCCTGGAAGTGGACGAAACTTTGTCCTTAGATTCCACCAATCCGGTAGAAAACAAGGTTGTAACCGCCCGTTTTAACGAGGTGGACGCTTCCACGTTGTTTAATGTGAATGCGGAGGTAAGCGAGGATGAAACGTCCGTCCGCCTGTCTTTCCAGAACAAAAGCGGCGCGGAAATTACCGCTGTGGATATCCCGGCCGGTTCTGGTGGAGGTTCCGGCGAAACGGTGGCTACTAAAATTGTATTAAATGCGGCTGTAGATAATACGATCATCAAGGAAGGCGGAAACGCCCGTCTTACTTATACTTACGATCACCAGTACACCACGGGGGACGAAAAAGGGGAATCCACCGGGCAAAAGGCAGATATAACCGTTACGATCAGGCGCGGAACGACTACCATGTATTCCCAAACAGTCAGCGATGTTTCTAAAGGTAGTTACGAACTGGACCTTTCAAGTTACTTGCTTGTGGGAAACACGGATATTTACGTAGTGGCAACCACTACTGATCCGACTACCGGCAAGAAACAAACCCGGCAGGCGTTTACATCCGTGAAGGTTGTCAGCCTTTCCCTTACCAGCTCTTACAATCTGGCCGGGGCCATAGCCGCCGGCGGTTATACGCTGGCCGATACGATTAATATTCCTTATGCCGTGAGCGGTTCCGGAACAAAGGTCGTCACGCTGTATCTGAACGGCCAGCAACAGAACGCGCACACCATTACAAGATCGGGAACGACAAACGGCAGTTTCAGTTTGTCCCCTTCTTCGCTTGTAACCGGCCGGAATACCGTTCAAATGGTTGCCGAAATGGAGGCTTCCGTCGATCTCGTGTTAAAATCCGAAAGTATCTACATCGACATCCTGAAATCCGGAGGATCGGCACCGTTTATCGGCACGATGATGAGTTTTCCGGACGGCCGTATTTTTACGGAGGATCATCTTGTTCCGCGTCTGGAAGCGGGGCAGTACGAACAGGTGAAATTTGACTTTGTGGCTTATGATCCCGCCGCGACGCCGGCCAAAGTGGACGTTTACCGGGACGGGGTGCAAACGCAGTCTGTCAGTGTGCCCCGTACTACGCAGACATATACCAACCGTTTCACGCAGCAGGGCGAAATCTGTATGAAATTTAAGACGGGAGCCACGGAATACCCGTTTTATATCGACGTGAGAGAAAGTGGCATCGATTTGCAGGAAACTACTGCCGGGCTTGTATTGAAACTTTCGGCAGCCGGTCGGAGTAACAGTGAATCCGATCCGGGAGCCTGGGATTATGGCGACATACACACAACGTTTGCAGGTTTCGACTGGAACAGCAACGGCTGGACGGGCGACGCCCTGAAACTTACAGGAGGCGCGAAGATTGAAATCGGGTACCAGCCTTTCTCCACGGATGCAACCACTACCGGGGCTACCTATGAAATGGAAATTCTTTGTTCGTCGGTAACGGATCGGCAGGGGGTGATACTGGACTGTATGGCCGGCGATATCGGTTTCCAGATGACAACGGAGCAGGCCCTTATGCGTGTTTCCGGCGGTACGGAAGTAAGTACGAAGTTTGCAAGTGATATGAACCTGAAAATAGCCTTTATTGTCGGGGCCAAGGCCGGCAAACGTTTGCTGGAACTTTATGTGAACGGAATCCGTTGCGGGGCGGTGCAGTACGGAGCTACCGAAGGACTGCTGCAGGCACAGCCGGTGAACATCCGTTTGTTCAGTGATACGGCGGATGTGGAAATCAGGAATTTCCGTATTTATAACCGTGCGCTTACGGATGATGAAGAATTAAACAATTATATGGTAGACCGGACTACATCGGATGAAATGGTCCTGTTATTTGAAAAGAACGATGTTACGGGGGATAGCGGTACGGATATCGACATAGACAAGCTACGCACCCAGGGAAAAGCGGTTATGCGGATCGTCGGCGATGTGAACCTTGTCAACGCCACCAATAACAAGAAATTCGAGGTCCCGGTCGATATCTATTTTTATAGCCCGTACGGTAAGGAGTACGATTTTGTAGCAAGAAATGTCGGTCTAAGAATACAGGGTACATCATCCACCACTTACCCGCGTAAGAATTACCGTCTTTATTTCCTGCGTCTGGAAAAATACGGAACTACACTGGAAGTTAACGGCGTGGATGTGCCGTCTCTTGAATACAGTTTCAAACCGGGAGCACGACCGATCAGTATATTCTGTCTGAAAGCGGACTTTTCCGATTCTTCCGGTACACATAATACCGGTGCGGTGCGTATTGTGAATGACATCTGGAAGAAGTGCGGGTGGCTGACACCGCCGCAGGCTGCATATAAGGGGGAATATGATGTACGTATAGGCGTAGACGGTTTCCCTATGGACCTGTTTTATGACAACGACGGTACCGGTGCGAATACTTATCTGGGAAAATACAATTTCAATAATGAGAAATCGGAAAGTGCGATTATTTACGGTTTTGAAGGAATTGAAGGATTCAACGACGAAGCCTCCCTGAACGGGCAGCGTAACAAATGTATCTGCCTGGAGTTCTTGAATAACTCCGAGGCCCTTTGCTTGTTCGGAACTACCGACATGTCTTCTTTTGATGATGCGCTGGAATTTCGTTTCAAGGCGGACACTACTTGGGCGGATGCACACGAAGACGATAAGGCGGCAGTTACAAGGCTTTGGAACTGGATAGATTCATGTAAAGGTAATTCTGCTAAGTTCCTGGCGGAATATAACCAGTATTTCGGTAATGACAGCCCGTTTGCATGGTATCTGATTACCGATTACTTTATGGCCGTGGATAACCGGGCAAAAAATATGATGCTGGCAACTTGGGACTCTCTGATCTGGTATTTCCTTCCTTACGATATGGACACTTTGTTCGGTGTGCGTAATGATTCGGTACTGAAATACGAATATACCATTACCCACGAAAGTTTTGACAACAGTATAGGTTCTTATTCGTTTGCCGGCCATGATTCCGTTTTATGGGAACTGGTACGCGGTTGTCCGGACAAATTGCGTGAAGTAGCGGAAACCTTGCGTAGCAATATGAGCCTTGAATATGTTCTGCAAGTATTTAACGAGGAGCAAATGGGTAACTGGTGCGAGCGGATTTATAACAAGGATTCGGAATATAAATATATCCTTCCGCTTACCGAAGGGGTGACAACCAGCAGCGGAACCAGTTATTATAATTATCTGTATGCCTTGCAGGGCAGCCGTTACGCACACCGTACTTATACCATTCAGAACCGTTTTGCCCTTTTGGACAGTCAGTACGTGGCCGGTACTTATCGCCGTGACAGCTTCGCGGCTTATTTCGGGTATAAGTTCGGCAGTGATAACCGGAAAATTCGGATTACGGCCTCCGAACGGTATTATTACGGGTACGGATACACGTCCGGAACACCGCACCAAAGCGCGGTACTTGCAGAAATGGCCGGTAGTGTGGTGGAACTGACAATGGACACGGATTTGATTGTAAACGATCCGCAATATTTCTACGGTGCAAGCCGTATTCGCGGGCTTGATCTGACGGATGTAAGCCACGCTATTGTCGGCACGTTGAACCTGAACAACTGCACGGCCTTGCGTGATCTGAATGTTAGTTGTGAGGCCGGACAGACGACATTTAACGCCCTTCTGGTGGGTAATTGCCGTAATCTTCGAAAACTCGACATATCCGGGCTTAAATCTTCTTCCTTTACCGGTATGGACCTTTCAAGTAATACCAAACTTGAAACCTTTCTGGCCGGTGGTACATCCCTTACCGGTGTGACATTCGCCGGCGGTGCGCCTCTGACCGTTTGCGTCCTTCCCGGAACTTTGCAGACTCTCGAACTCCGGTACCTGAACAAATTAACCAATGCAGGGCTGCAGCTGGAAGGTACGGCAAATATCACGCGCCTTGTGATTGATAACTGTAGCCTGATCGACTGGAACACGTTATTACAGCAATGCAGTGCGACCAGCTATCTACGAATTACCGGTATAGATATGGACGGGAACGGTAATTTGCTTCGCCGGCTTATGACAATGGGCGGCGTTGATGAAGACGGGGGAAACGTGCAGACGTGCCGCCTGGTAGGTACGTACCGGCTCACCCAGTCTATGTCGGATGAAGAGTACGCCGCCACTTGTGCACACTTCCCGGAACTGAATATCATTCAGCCGCAGTTTGTCGGTATAAAAATAGATCAGACGGTAGGAGACGGGGAAAAGATTACGAATCTGGATAACTCTACCGGATATGACTATAATACTGAATTTACCCCGTCTTCCCATATATTGGAAGTGTTGTCGAAAAGACGTTGTATTCTGGCTAAAAAGACGGCGGAGGGTGAAATGACCTGTTATCCGCTTCATGATGAGAACCGAAATAAATACGCGGATAGTGACAGCGTGGAGAACGCCACGGATGCAGTATTAACCGGATCGGAAGGTGAAGTTTACATATATGAGCCTCATTACTGGTACAAGGGAGTAACGGACGTGCTGAATCAGTGTCTTTACGGTTTTATTTCAAGCAATGAGGATGCGCCGGCAGCAGCAGGGTACACCAGTGTAAGATTTACCCGCGAAGAACTGAACGTGACGGAAGGGATCGGGATTCGTAAGAATACGGATTACACAACCCTTGAAGAGGCGAAAAACAAATACGAATCCGGATCGTTCGCCCTGGTGGATGTCCGGGATTACAAGCAGGTTCGTTTTCCCGGTTTTGCTTCTACTCTTTACGGGGCTGTATTTGTAGATGATGCTGGGAAAATACTAAGTCGGATCAGCGTTTCAAACGCGAACGGTTTTATTAATGGTATGTACCTGTTTTGTGCTGTTCCCGCAGGGGCTACTTTCCTGGCCTTTACTTTCCTTAATTCGGCGGCCTTCGATTTCGTTTTACTCACAACGTCGGAAAGTGTGGAAGCGATCGAGCCGGACTGGGTAGAGCATACGGAATGCCTGGGCGGTGTTTATGAAGCCTACCTGATTGATGATGTGCTGCGTTCTGTCAGTGGTGTTTCAAGTGTAGGAACTATTTCACAGAGCCAGGCAGTCAAATACGCCCAGAACAGGGGCAAAGGTTTCCAGCTGTTCGACTGGGAGATGCACAAGGATGTGGGTAATCTGCATTTCTTTAAATACGGTAATACCGATTCGCAGGGAGTTTGCGGATATGGAACAAGCAATTACCAGAAAGTGACAGGCCTTACAAATGCGCTGGGGATGCGTGATACGGTTTCTTATTATAAGGAAAAGGGCGGTTCCAATCCACAGGCGGAAGGTGCTTACCGGGACGGTGTAAATTATCAGTCCGTCAATGTACTGGGATATGAGAATTTCCAGGGAAACAAGGCGGAATGGTTGCAGTATGTCACAGTAAACAAGACGGCGGCGGACGGAAGGTGGTTTATTACCATGCCGGACGGAACGGAACGCATTGTACAGGGAATTACTGTTTATAACGCGGATATTTATCCTACCCACATGGTTTGGGGCCGGTATATGGATTTGATTGCAGCTAAAGAAGGCGGTTCCACTTCCTCACATTGGTTCGATAGGTTCTATGTGGGTACCGGTCTTTCTCGTGTGGTGTATCGGTCGTACAGCTACGCGGACGCGTTTGGCGGTGTTTCGTGTGCGTGCGCGAGTTACGATTCATCGGTCACGAGTGCGAGCATCGGTGTTCGGCTTGCCTTCAGGGGCATAATACGCTGGGCGGGCAGCGTCGCGGCCTTTAAAGCCATAAATCAGGCAGATTAAGAGAAAAAACAGCAACGTAAAACGTTGTGCGGGTAGCGCGGGCGTCCGGAAAGTAAGACGGGCGCCGGTACTTCCGAAAAGTACAAAGGCGGATTTCCTCATATACACTCGTGTGGTGTATCGGTCGAACAACAACGCGAACGCGTTAGGCGGTGTTTCGTATGCGAACGCGAATAACGATTCATCGAACACGAATGCGAACATCGGTGTTCGGCTTGCAAACAATTAGAATAAAGAAAAAGCGCATAAGCCTTGAAAATTGGCGTACAACAGTGGGAACGTGTTCCCGGCGTGGAGCCAAGAGGAATGAGCCTCGCCAACAGCAGCCGTTTACGGTTGGAAAGGGGAAAAATAAAGCGCAGGGCAATGGGGTTTGGTAGGAAGTTTTTTCGAAGAAGCCCGGCCCGGGGAATTGAAGGCTGATTTAATTATCATGTGGAGAGAAGATAATATTATAGAAGAGATTGTCGAGGACGCCAATATAGAGGACGCCATAAAAACGGTATTGCGCAAAAGAAGACGAAAGCGCAGCTTTGCCGGGCGTAGAATACTGGCGGATGTCCCGAAGGCAGTAGAGAGGATCAGGCAGCGGATCAGGAGTGGGCGGTTCAAGCTCGGAGGATATCGGGAAATGACCGTAGACGACGGGCCGAAAGTAAGGATCGTACAATCGGTTTCCCTGGAAGACAGGATCGTTCTTAACGCCGTTATGAATGTGGTGGACCGGCATTTGAAAGTACGTTTTATCCGGACTACTTCCGCATCCATTAAAAACAGGGGAACGCATGACCTTTTACAGTATATCGTTAAAGATATAAAGGATGATCCCGAAGGAACCCTGTTCGCTTACAAGTTTGATATAACGAAATTCTATGAAAGTGTAGACCAGGACGTTTTGCTGGATGCAGTGAAAAAGATGTTCAAGGATAAAATATTGATCGGAATCCTGGAAGAGTGCATTCGTATGATGCCTAAAGGCGTGAGTATTGGGCTAAGATCATCACAGGGGCTTTGTAATTTGCTTCTATCCATTTACCTGGATCACCGGTTAAAGGATCAGGAGGCGGTAGCACACTATTACCGGTATTGTGACGACGGTCTGGTGCTTTCCGGTAGTAAGAAATATCTTTGGAAGGTTAGGGATATCATTCATGAACAGGCCGGCAAGGCCCGCCTGGAGATTAAAAGTAATGATACCGTTTTCCCGATCACCGAAGGTATCGACTTTCTGGGATATGTAACCCGCCCGGATCATGTGCGGTTAAGGAAACGTAACAAACAAAAGTTCGCCCGCAAGATGCACAAGGTTAGAAGCAGAAAACGCAGGCAGGAGCTGACCGCCTCATTTTACGGGCTTACAAAACATGCTGATTGCAAGAACTTATTTTATAAACTAACAGGAAAGAAAATGAAAAAATTAAAGGATTTGGGCTACAAGTATAAGCCTAAAGACGGACGGAAAAGATTTACCGGAGCAAGGATTAAGTCGCCGGAGCTGATGAACAAGGATGTGATCGTACTTGATTATGAAAAGGACGTTCAGACGAAAAACGGACCCCGGACTGTTATAAAACTGGAACTCGACGGCAAGGAGAGAAAGTACTTTACCAGTCTGGAGGAAACCCTTTTTATTTGTGAATCAGCGGAAAGGGACGGGGAACTGCCTTTTGAAGCGCATTGCGAAGGTGAAGTAAGCGAAAAAGGATTGATAATTATACACTTTACTTGAAATGATACGAATTTATGCAGACAGCAAGGCGGAACCGGTAAGATGTACCAACCGCCGCCGGGGAATCTGGCGTATTACGTGGGATTACCAGGAAACAGGGACACCCGAAGGAGTGCAACGTAGTTACATGGAAGAGACGTTCGATCACTTGCCCGCACTGGTAGAAATCAAGGCGGTTATTAATGAATGGTATAACCAGCAGATAACCGACACGATCGAGAGCGGGTACGTATGGAACGGCCTGAAAGTCTGGCTTTCCATGGAGAACCAGATAAATTATAAGACGGCGTACGATCTTGCCTTGCAGACAGGCGGGGAAAACCTTCCTATTACTTTCAAGCTCGGGGAAGAAGACAATCCGACGTTTTACGAGTTTGCAAGTATGCAGCAACTACAAGAGTTTTACACCGGTGCCGTGAAACATATACAGGAGACACAAAAGGAAGGCTGGGAACTTAAAAAGGCGATAGACTGGAGTGTTTATACGTTGGAGTAGAAAAGCGAAAGGGGGAAGCGGGAAACACGTTTCCCCTTCACTTTTTTAGTTATAACATATCATCAAAGGCGTGTATTCCCGCTTCGCGTTCATCTTCCAGAGCATGTGCGTAAACCATTGTCATAGTTATAGAACTATGTCCCAAAAGGTGGGATAGCGTTACGATATCATGTGTTTTCTTATAATACAGGGTAGCAAATGTATGCCGCCCGGTTTTTGAACTGATATCCTTTGTTATTCCGACTTTACCGGCTATTGTTTTCAATACCCGATTTATATCCTGATCCGTGGGAAGGTTCATAAACAGATTGCCTTTTGTACGTCCGGCCCGGTAATATTCATAAATATAACGTGCCGGGTCCGATAAGGGTACAGTTACCGGTATTTTGGTCTTACCTCGTGTGTAGTGTAGTTCATTCCCTATGAACTGGTTTATTTGCAGTGCTTTTGCATCGCCTATATGCAAAGAGGTAAAACAGAGAAACAGAAAAAAACGGAGTACGTTCTGGGTACATTCTTCCAGGCGACCGGACCGGTACAAGGCAGTCAGACGAAGCAGTTCTTCTTCCGTCAGATATACGACTTCGCTTTTGGGACGGCGTATCTTTATGGCCGCGAACGGGTCCTGTTCCATATAACCGCCGCGTATGGCGGCACCTACATATATTT
>CAVJPC010000155.1:0-3210 GCA_963651205.1 Bacteroidaceae bacterium | reverse complement strand
CGCTACCAGCGTATACATACATATTGCTCAGCAACTTAGCTCCCAGTCTGTTTTTAGGAAGCATGCCCTTCACTACTTTTCTCAGTAATCTGTCTTCACCGTTAGGTTTGGCAATCAAACGAGCAGGAGTCATTTCTCTCTGACCACCGGGATAGCCGGTGTAAGACAAATAAACTCTGTCATTCCATTTATTACCACTTAATTTTACTTTGTCTGCATTGATGATAATAACGTTATCACCGCAGTCTACATGAGGAGTAAAGTTTGGTTTATACTTCCCTCTCAACAGTTTCGCAACTTTTGCGCCCAGACGACCTAATGTTTGGTCTGTGGCATCAACGATAACCCATTCTTTGGTTACAGTTGCCTTGTTTGCAGAAATGGTCTTGTAACTTAAAGTATCCACTCTTAATTCATTTTTTAAATGTTACTACTAAAAATTTTCTCACCACTCATTAACCTTCCCCGGACAAAGGAAGATTAACTTGCTATGAATTAATCTCTTATCCTTTTGAGATAATAATCGGCTTGCAAAAGTACGGCTTTTCTTTGAATTGGCAAACTATTTCTGCCTTTTTTTGGATTTATCCGATTGATAACGAGCACCAAGCTATCGACTATGAACAGCAGCCGGCAGACAAAAAAAGAGACTGCAAGTAACAATTCACCACTCAATCAACGCCACAAGGCATAATCGGCAGCTTGCTACCTGCAGTCCGTAAATCCGTTGTTATAATCTGAATT
This sequence comes from Bacteroidaceae bacterium, assembly GCA_963651205.1. Taxonomy (GTDB): domain Bacteria; phylum Bacteroidota; class Bacteroidia; order Bacteroidales; family Bacteroidaceae; genus Phocaeicola. The sequence goes on along the minus strand of CAVJPC010000155.1, from coordinate 2,466 downwards.
ATCTTACAATATCATCCGGGAATTTATCAGGCATCTCAATGCGTTTCCAGGTTTCATTATACCAGCAGTTCAATTCATTGCCATTCAGGTCCTTCTCTATAAAGTATTTAAGATGCAAGATTTTATCATCGATAAGTTCAAAAGTAAGAACGTTATCCTGATTATCGAGCATCGGCAAATGAATATTCTTTTCAATACTTTCAGCATAAGTATGGTCTGACAACTGTTCATAGTTGCCATAGCCGGTTATAATAGCATCCGATCCCGGACGAATCGTAAAGTTCACAATTCTTCCATCATCACTCAGCACTTTGAAAGTGTTACTCGGTTTAAGCACTCCCGGAGCATCCGGACTCTCTGAAACATAATGGCACAATTGCCAGATTCCTTTCAGATTAGCAGGTTTAAAGTTACCCTTTTGTGCCATCACATTCGTTACCGCAAACAGCATTGCCGCCAGCATGGTAAAAAAATAAAGTTTTTTCATATCTGTACGATTTTAGTTAACACTTTAATTCGTCTGTCTGTCACAAATATAAAGATTTCTTTTATAAAATAAGCAATCTTAAGACATAAAAAAACTCGCATAATCAAAAGAATATGCGAGTTTCTTATCATTTGTATGAATATTCAGGTATGATTCATCAAAAATCGGCATTACGCGGAGTGCGCGGGAATGGAATTACATCACGGATATTAGACATCCCGGTTACAAAGAGCAATAAGCGCTCAAATCCCAGTCCGAATCCGGAGTGCGGACAAGTACCGAACTTACGGGTATCCAGATACCACCACATATCCTTCATCGGAATATGCATCTCTTCGATACGTGTCATCAACTTATTGTAATCCGACTCACGCTCCGAACCACCGATAATCTCCCCGATCTTCGGGAAAAGCACATCCATGGCGCGTACAGTTTTGCCGTCTTCATTCTGTTTCATATAGAATGCCTTTATTTCCTTTGGATAGTCGGTCAAGATCACCGGACGTTTAAAGTGGTCTTCCACCAGATAACGTTCATGTTCAGAAGCCAGGTCAACTCCCCAATAAACCGGGAACTCAAACTTATGTCCTTTGGCAACAGCTTCTTCCAGGATCTTGATACCTTCCGTATATGGCAAACGCACAAAGTCTTCTTTCAGTACACCTTCCAGACGTTCTATCAGCCCCTTATCGAACATATCGTTCAGGAACTTCACATCGTCGGCACAGTTATCCAAAGCCCACTTCACACAATATTTAATGAACTCTTCAGCTAAATCCATATTCTCCTGAATTTCGTTGAAAGCCACTTCCGGTTCGATCATCCAGAACTCGGCCAAATGGCGCGGAGTGTTAGAATTTTCTGCACGGAAAGTAGGACCGAACGTATAGATAGCTCCGAGAGCAGTGGCAGCCAATTCGCCTTCAAGCTGACCAGAAACAGTCAAGCTGGCCTGTTTGCCAAAGAAGTCGTCATCGTATATGATAGAGCCGTTTTCATCTTTTTTCAGGTCATACAAGTTCATGGTAGTCACTTGGAACATCTGTCCTGCACCTTCACAGTCAGATCCCGTAATGATGGGGGTATGAAAATAGAAGAATCCCTTTTCATGAAAGAATTTATGGATGGCAATAGCCATATTATGACGAATACGGAATACTGCTCCAAAAGTATTGGTACGTGGACGCAAATGAGCAATCTCACGCAAGAACTCCATTGAGTGACCTTTCTTCTGTAGCGGATATGTATTGTCACAAGCACCCAGCACTTCAATCTCACGAGCTTGCACTTCAGCCTTCTGACCGGAACCTACCGACTCCGTCAACACACCGTTCACGCTCAGACAAGCACCGGTAGTGATTTGCTTCAGCATCTCTTCATTAAAGTTTGCCAGATCGACTACGACCTGCACATTATTTATTGTAGAACCGTCATTCAGTGCGATAAAGTTAACTTGTTTGCTACCTCTGCGGGTGCGAACCCATCCTTTCACATTGACCATAGCGCCAAAATCTTCACGCTTTATCAGGTCGACAATTTTTGTTCTACTAATCTTTTCCATAAAACTATTTTATATACATTATTATATATAGTAGTCAGAAGCCAGTAGCTGGAGAACAACAAACACCAGACTATCGGCTTCCGACTACCATCTTTTAAATTCCTTTATTATTCAAAAGATCCCATCCGGAGGAAGTTTACTTCCTGTTCCGTAAGGTAACGCCACTCACCGCGACGCAATCCTTTCTTAGTCAGTCCGGCAAAGAATACACGGTCGAGTTTCACCACCTTGTAGCCTAATGATTCAAATATACGGCGTACAATACGGTTCTTTCCCGAGTGGATCTCGATACCCACCTGATCGCGTTTCACTTCATCGGAATAGCTGATAGCATCTGCATGAATCTCGCCGTCTTCCAACTGGATACCGGCTGCAATCTGATCCATATCCGCCTTTGTCAGGTTCTTGTCCAGATATA
>CAVJPC010000154.1:0-2141 GCA_963651205.1 Bacteroidaceae bacterium | reverse complement strand
CTCATAAATAGATTAAAATGACAAAGAGACAACAATTAGTACTGATGTTCAAGCAGCTGCAGGAGTTCTGCAAGCAGAACGGCATTCAGGTCATCGCAGTTGCCGGTTACGAGAATGACAACAGAGAACTTACCAGTATCTCTTATGCTCGCGGTGATTCCAAAGCAGTAGTTCCAATGATACTCGAAGAAATGAAAGTCAACAGCAACCTTGATAAGTTTATCAGAACAACAGCTGTAATGAAATACTAGAGCAAAATAACCAAGAATGATTTATTAACCCTTAAAATTAGATTTAAAATGAAAGAAGAACAGCTTTTTAAAATGGCCGAGCAAGTTAAAAAAACATGCAAGGAAAACGGTATCTCGATTTTGATGATTGCTGGGGATACCGAAGGAAACAAGGTTAATGGTAGTAGCCTTCTCATAGGCAGAGGAGATATTTTGATTACGATGATTGTTGAACTTATGGAAGAAAATCCAAATTTCTCCAAGCTCATCCAAAACGCTTCTGAGTATTACTCAGTACAACAAAGAGAAAGTAAACAGGAATCGCTTGCAAAAGACTTTGAAGAATTATTCAAAGCACTCCGAGACGCTATATACCAGACGCGCAGAGGATAAATAAAGGAGCAGTCAAGGAACCTCCCCGTTTCCCAGTTTTCAGGATTACGTACTTAACCATTTTCATAACTATATATCTTTTCGATAGGTGGTAAAAAGAGACGGTAGGGTGGCCTTCATTCCCGGTTCGAAGCCGGGAGCTGCACAAGAGTTAAATACAATAGTTTATATGGCTGTAATTTACGATAACAGAGTATGCATCTATGCCAACGAGCTGATCATATATGATCCCAAACGAAAAGTCGGTTCTGAAAAGGGATTCCTTCCGCTTGGGACATATAATACAAAGGTGCGCAGGAAACAGATCAATGTTGTCCTGCATGCCTGTCTGGGTCGACAAGCTCTGGTAGAGTTCGATTCTCTGGAGGATTATATCCAGCGACTGTATATCAAATACTACGGTGATCCTCACGAGGATGTAGAACGACCGAAAATGAGCTTACTTGAAAGAACTATGAGCTATAATGAGGCTGCCTTCACCTTCTTTACATCCGAATACAAGGATGCTTTTGGCAAACGTCTAAGTCCCGAGAAGGCTGCCTTCTATACACTCCAGGCACGTGTACTGGATGCTGTCATCCGTCTTCGTAACGGAAATGCGGAAGGTTCTTTCGGTAGAAGTGGAGAACGTTTTAGTGTGTGGGACAGGTTGAGTGGGATGGTTAATGATCTGACGGAGGTGCGTGACAGCAAGGGTGGCATTCGCTATCCGCATAAGCTGCCTACTACAGGCAAGACGCTCAAGCGTAAGGTGGATCAGTATGAGATTGAGGGATTTATCGCTCTAGTACATAAAAACAAGGGTAACGTTTCCGCTGCCCTGATCAAGGACGAGGAAGATGAAGCGATCATGCACAAGCTGCTTTCCCAGCACATGAATCTGGACAATATGCAGATCATGAAACAGTATAACAAGGTGGCAGTTCTTCTGGGTAAACCGGAGATCAAGAGTCCCGTTACTGTGGACAGATACCGCAAGATGATGGAAGCTACCACTCTGGGGCATCAGCGCGGAGCTGCCGCCTTAAGAAACCGACTGGAGATGCAGCATAAGCGCGAGGCACCGAAAACCGCCATGACATACTGGACCCTTGACGGATGGGATGTGGAACTGGTTTATCAGAAGAAACAGGTGAAGCCCAAGACGGTGAATGGAGAGAAGAAGAACTATATGACGACTACTTACCACAACCGTAAGACAATAGTAGTGGTGCTAGATGCTTGTAAAAAGTATCCTATCGGTTATGCTATCGGTGACCATGAGAGTCCGGCGCTCATCCGTGAAGCCTTGCGCAATGCGATCAAGCATTCCAGGGAACTATTCGGAAACCGCTATAAACCGATACAGTTGCAGAGCGATAATTATCAGAAGGGAGTAATGGTTCCGTTTTATGAGGCACTGACCAAGTATTATACTCCGGCTGCCATCGGTAATGCGAAATCCAAGATCATTGAGCCTTACTTCAACTATCTGAACAAGACCTATTACCAGCTTGAGAAGAACTGGAGTGGTGTGAA
>CAVJPC010000153.1:0-2829 GCA_963651205.1 Bacteroidaceae bacterium | reverse complement strand
TAGTGGACTGTTCCGGGGCGGCATTTTCATGGATAATTACCGGCTCGTGCTAGCCGATGAGAATGAGTATATGCTGGTATTCCGCAACCGGGAGGAAAATATTTGGATGAACCTCGGGCGAACCAATAAAAAGGTTGAACTGAATTCGCTTGCCAACATCCTGCGCTATTACCTGCAGGAACTCAACCATGCATGTGAAACGCTCTACATCGTCGAACCGGTGCTTTCCAAATCCCATCCGTTCACACTGTCGCTCGTATTGCCCTCGTGGACGGCTCGCTTCTGGTCACCTCGTTTCCGCGAAGTCTGCCGTGATTTGTTGCGTTCCATATTACCCGCCCATCTGAGTGGTACGATTTACTGGTTGAATATTGCCTTCATGCAGGAGTTCGAAGACTGTTACAGACTGTGGCGACAGGCGCTGGCTAAACAATATATGGATGACGTAGAGATGCTGCAGGATACGATGAACGGAATATTAAAAAAGGTAAAGGATAAAGATAAGAATACACTGGATGATACGTATTGACAACATATCGTTTGGGTTCACTGCAGTAGATGAACAGTTTACATACGGATTGTATGCCAACTGGGACAACTTTTGCCATGCCTGTGTGGAAAAAGTGGTTGAAGAATGCCTGTCCGTTTATGATAAGGAAAAGGTACTACATGAGATAGAACTACTCGATCTCGATCTGGGCGATATCCTGGAAGAAGATTTCTACCAGGAGTTTCCGCGTAGGCTCCGGGATAAATTACAGAGAGCCTTGCCTTTGTTAAATATATCTGCCGGAAGCCGGGAAGAAAGTACCGGTATTTCCCGGTTGCAAAACCTGCTTTTCTATCTGGAGTACGGCTATCCGAAAGCGGAATGGTCGGACGAAAGTTTCAACCTGGTAGAAGAACTGGAATGGATAGCGACACAATCATCAACCTGCATCAATAAGATATCGAAGTTGTGTCTGAATAAAGAGAATGCTCTGCAGCGTCTGTTCTGGCAAGCGGATAACGAAGAGGTATTTCTCCGGCTTTATGTCGCTGCACTTTCCGAACCGGCAGCCACCCTGCATGAGAAACGCCGTTTCCTGGTAAGGCTTTTGGTGGCAAAGCCAGATATTCCCATACGTTTCATCCACGAAGCAGAAAATGATACCGCACTACTAAGTATGGCAGAACTACTCGATACCATATCCGTCCAACGGATCATGGAGGTTGAAGCCGGAGAACACGCCGAAGTCGATCTTCCGCCCTACTGGCATTACCTGTACGAGTGGCTTATCCGGTATTATCCGTTCAATGGTCTCGCTATCTTCGGCGGCAAGAGCGATTTTATCCGCCACTTACATCACCGATTGCTCACGTTTATCCACAAGCAAACCTATTCGTTCTACTTCTCCAAAGCAGAATTGACTGTCGGTTTCCTGCTGGAAGTATTCGGTTCTACCGATTATATAGAAGTATTAAATGCGATCTACGACCAACAGCCGCATAATCCCGATGGCTCGCCCATGCATGACAGCTATTTCAACCGGGAACTGTACCGGATATTTCTGAACCTGTCGCTCCTTCGGTTACCGCTTACAAAGGAAGGAAAAGAAATACCGTCATCAGAAAAGGAGGAAAACCGCTATCCGGCAGATATCTCCACCCTGGCAGCTTTCCTGAAAGATACACAGCGAAGCGATACAGACAAGCGGATATTGATTACTCTGTATGCAAAAAAGAATCCGGAGAAACTGACACATTGGCTACAAACAGTAGCAGTCAAAGAGGATGCATTAATTTCTACATTGACAGAGATAACCAGTATGGCTATCATAAACCAACTGCTTGTTTCCATTTCATTCACTGCAATGGCAATGGTGGAGCAAATGAGAAGTTATCTACAAAGCCATGCACCGAAGATCGACTGGCTGAATGTGGTTACCAGTGTTCAATTGGATTTTACCATTCGAAAAGCAGTGCTTCTCTGGATAGGCAACGGATGTCAAGGCAAAACCGAAGCGGATAATATCAGGCAACTGTTACGATGGATCTATCGGATTATTACAGATACCGACAATGAAGATGCCATCGAATTAGTAACGACAGAACTATGTCTAGCGGAGAAAAGTTGTAAAGACAAGGAACACCGCGAAAGCGATTTTAATATCCTTCAAACATTGCTGGAAAGCTGTTGGAATACTGATAAGGGGTTTATCAATTGGCTGGAAGATACAACAGTTTCTCAGGACAGCAAACGGGAGTTGTTGCAAAAGATGGCTGTAGAAAAGCCTCTGGACTGGATTCATTTGCTCCGAAAACAACCCAAAGAGAGCAAAATGATTCCTCTCCTTTCTGCCGATATCTCTGTATCTCAACTCTTGCAAAGCATTACGCGGGTGAATTTTTATCAGGCATCGGTATTGTTACAGACAATGCAATGGATACAGGACAAAATAGACGATTACCCTTTCCTGACCAGAGGAAGTATGGTTCTTTCAACAGCTTTTTCGCAAGCCCTTCTACTCTATATGCAAGACACAGACACATTAGGTAAAAGAAGTTTTACAAAGGAAGAAACAGAACACAAATTTCTGTCGTATTTGTATCTTGTTTATACAGGAATATCGAATAGAACACCGATAACACAGCTTACTGAAACATCGAATATGACGGAAGGAATGCGCTCGTTCGCACAACCGCTTCCTACCCAGCAAGAGAAAACTGAAGTTGAAAGAAAAGAAACAACACATATTGTTAAACAAATATTAAATGTTATGGAAGAAAGATCTTATTTTAATGAAGAAGAACAGAGAGAAGTACCCAATAACTTCTTTATCACTAACG
>CAVJPC010000152.1:0-3172 GCA_963651205.1 Bacteroidaceae bacterium | reverse complement strand
GTTTGTACGTTTAGTTGTATAGACGACGGGTAATTCTCCAGCGAAATGCTTTGCAGGATCATATCTTCTTTAATATCATCCGCCTTCTTGAATTTAAGGGTGATAGCAGATAGGATATGGTTGAAGGAGAGATTGATTGGTGTGTCAGCTGTCGTTTTATCCTTGTCTGTCACGGGAATAGCCCACATGATGTCATCCTGCTTCTTTAGATCGAACGGAATGTTAGAAGGACTGGCTGCTGCTATATATGGATAGTAGGCATAAAAGTTCAGTAGCGTGTCAGGATTGATTGGGTAGTGGGCGTGTAAATCACTGGTAAATTCATTGCTTCCGGCTACTTTGATATATTGTGCGTTATTTAAATCTTTACGAAGGGATTGGTTTGTTGTGCTACCATCGGTGTGCCCCCAACCGAAGATGCCGATAGCTGCATTGTCAGGGAAATTATTGCTTTCTGTAATAGCTTTGGATACGATGTTTGTTATTTCTCCTCCGAATCGTATGACCGCACTATTAACCGTCTCGTTTTGGGGGACATCGTTGTCACTATTACAGCCGAATATGAGAACGAGTAGGGTAATTATGAAATATCTTTTGTTTGTCATATTAAATATCTTCTGTTACGACAGGTGTTGTCATAGGATTGTTTAATGAGTTGATAGAAATGGTTAAGGTGTAGACAGAGCTTTCCTGCCAGGAGGTTGTTGCCTGTTGATCGAATGTAACAGGGTAATAGTTATCTCCTATTAATAAGGAAAAACTGTATTCGCTTTTGGGGAATAGTAATAATTCTCCTGATATTTCTGTTTCTGCATTTATGTCTAATTGGTCAAAAGTCAAATTGGTAGCTAGCTTGAATGTCTTTCTTGTTTCGGATGCAATATATAATTCCCCATTTGTAAGATTCATCGTTCCGGAGTTGGGGCCGGTTGCGATGATGCTAACGGGTTCTTGTCGTTCTAATGTATCTATGGTGTTGTTTTTAAGTTTAAATTTGATTTGTGCCAGTTTATGATCGAAAGTTAAATTGACAGTTGTAGGGTTACGCTTATTTCCTGCCGGAGCGGAAGCGTACATTAAATCATCTTGTCCTGATATGGAAAAGGCTATTTCGTTTGTTGCGGTTGATTGGTAAATGTCTTGTATGTTGGAAGGGTAGAAACTGTATATGGTAACGTTGCTACCGTCTACCGGATAAACGAGTGGGGATTCGAATTCTAGTTCGGAATTCAGGGAGTTGGTATAGGGAGTTATACTATTGGTATACGAATTGTCAGTTTCGCTTGTCTTGTATATTCTAATATTAGAGATATTATCGGAAGTGAAAGCATCAACAACCGCTTTGGTGTTTACATCAATCTGCTTGGGGGTAGTGATAAGAATAGGGACAGGCTTCTCTATGATCTTATCAGCTTCCTCGGCAACTTCGCTACTGCATCCGCAGAGGATGAGTAAGAGGCTTAATATGTATGAGGATTGAGCTTTCATGATTGATAATTTTTGTTTTATTAGGTTGTGTCAAAAGTAATAAATGTATAAGTAAAACTTTATTAGACTACTTTTGACACAACCTTGTGCCGTTTTTGTTTTTATGATTTTTTAGTCCACATTTCCAGCTCCTTCCTCAGAACTAGCTTTCCAAGAATCAACACTTGCTTTTGCTGAAATTTCATTAGCTTTAAAAGTTAAATTGATTTTATAAGATTCTCCTGCGACTGTTGTGTTTTTAGCACGTGTAGTACCATCTGCGCTAGCAGGAATATCAACGGTAACCTCTTTCGTTGTTACATTTGTTGTTACTTCTAAAGTATACGCATCTGCTGTCGTTTTGGGAAGTATCATACAATAACCGGCCTCTTTTGCTTCAGCTTCGATTGCAGGATAATCCGTATGTGTAATTTCTAATAAATTAGGAGTATTATCTGTTGTACTTGCTTTTAATTCTTTTGTTGATAAATCCAATATAACTTTTTGCTCAATATCTTTAACTTTAATGTGAGTAATAGTACCCCAAGCATCAGCCGCAGCTTTATCTCCTTGTACCCAGATGATTAGCTGTGTTAATTTGTGACTAAATTTAGGAGTCAATTCCGTTCCTTTAGAATTTTTATTCCCATTTGTAACAGTAGAAATCATAATATCCATATTTCCATCTATAGTATATGAAACTTCACTGCCAGATAATGTGCCTCCTGTGTTGGGATGATATCCAATGAGATATGAGTACTTTTCTGCATCTGAAGAGTAATAGGGTTTTTCTGTAAATGTAATATCGCCAGAATTCGCAGCTATCGTTGCATTATGTTTTGTCGGATCTGTACTCCAACTAAGAGCATTGTCTGCAGCATCTTTCACTGTTTCTACTTTTACAAACATGACATCTTTGATTTCTCCTGTGAGTCCACTAATTGGACCAGAGGACCTAGTTTCAATATTAAGAACTCCTGCACTCATCTTTATCTCCACCGGTGCATCCTTAGTAAGATCATCTATCCCATCACTCTCGCTTGTACAAGCGGTCATTGCTGCAACTGTTGCAGCAATTGAAATCATACTTAATACTAATGTCTTCATAACTATAAAAATTAAATTGTTTGAACTTTATTCGTTGCTTGTTAATGTCTATTCAATGACCATGTTGTCGCCGGCGGAGACTTCCCAGTTGTTGATCTTTACAGTGAAGGAAGCGGTCTTTTCTACCGTTACGGATACGTCTACATTTACGTTGTTGCCTTCCGTGCTACCGATCGACTCTCCCAAATCGATTGTGGCGGAAGAGGTACTGCCGTCAGTGAGGGTGAAATCCAGCTTGACCTCGTTTGTGGGGGTGGCGGGAGGAGTTTCTCCGGGCTTGGGGGCGGTTCCTAGTATCATGATGTTTGCTTTTACTCCTTCCTTTGAGGGAGCGGCTTCAAAGTTTACTGTGGTTGTTTTGTCCGGTACGATCTCTAATTTGCTCAGGCTGAAAGCTGCCGGTACTCCCGATAACATCCCTTTGCAGTCTTTTATATACTCCATACCGTCGACTTTGATGTCGAGCGTTACTTCGCGGATCAAGGGGGCCGGACTGAACTCACGTTTGTTTTGTGTGCCTTCGTCGGCTTCCACTTCCAGGTCATTGATGGCGATCCCGTATAAAGGAATCTGTCCCGATACTACGCTTCCCGATGCT
>CAVJPC010000151.1:0-27731 GCA_963651205.1 Bacteroidaceae bacterium | reverse complement strand
TGGAGGCCAGATACCAGAAGGTGGATATAGAATGCAACGGCACGGTGCATCTGACGGTGATTCCGGGTAAGGTGAAGACCATAAAACTCTGAGCGTCTACCGGAACAGAACACAAATGACGCAAATGACACAAATAAGAATCAAGATAAATTTGTGCCATTTGCGTCATTTGTGTTCTAAATAGTTACCACTATGTACCTTTTTAATTTAACTCTATGCCTTGAGTGCCCGGTTAATGCTATCAATATAATCTAAAATCTCATTTCTTCCCGTCTTCTTTTCAGAGGAAGACAAAAAATAAGGTGGGAGTTCTTCCCATTGCTCACCCAGTTTTTTCAGATACTTGTTTACATTGTCTTTGGCCTTTCCACCACTCAGCTTATCAGCTTTAGTGAAAATAATAGAGAAAGGTACCTCATTCTCTCCCAACCATTCCATAAATTCCAAGTCTATTTTCTGAGGTTCCAGACGGCAATCTATCAATACAAACAGATTGGTCATTTGCTCGCGTTCCAAGATATAATTTTCGATAATCTGCTGAATCTTGTCCACCTGCTTCTTGCCTCTGGAAGCATAACCATATCCCGGCAAATCCACCAAATACCATTCTTTATTAACTAAAAAATGATTAATCAGCAATGTCTTTCCCGGAGTGGAGGAAGTCATCGCCAGTTTGGGGCGTTTGGTCAGCATGTTTATCAAACTGGATTTGCCTACATTGGAACGACCGATAAATGCGTATTCAGGCTGATTATCCTGCGGGCATTTCTCTACTTTTGTGTTACTTACTATAAACTCTGCACTGAGTATTTCCATAATTCTTAGTTTTTATACTTAAACAAGTCAGCCCCATAAAAGTTAGGAAGCCGTTAAACATCAACATCTCGTAGCCAAATTGATAGCCGGTACAGGTGAATACCAGGCGGTCAATGGCATAACATAATAGCGGCGAGGCGATAGCGATGTAAGGAACAAAGCGGTCGCGCGGCTGCATTTTGGTAAACAGCCCGAATACGAATAATCCCAATAGCGGACCATAGGTATACGAGGCTATGGTATAGATAGCATCAATGACACTCTTGTTATTTACAGCCCTGAACAGCAGAATGAAGCCGATAAAGACCACTGATATACAGAAATGTACTCTTTTTCTTCGTCTTTCCGCTTCCGTTTCGGATAACTGGCCCATACCCCATATGTCTATGCAAAAACTGGTGGTAAGGGCTGTCAATGCCGAATCGGCACTGGAAAAAGCAGCAGCAATGATTCCGATGGTAAAAAATATCAGTACGGCAAATCCCAGATGGCCTTCTGCTGCAAATAGGGGCAGCATTTCGTCACCTGCTGTAGGGAGGGTGATATTCAGTCCCGATGCAAGCAGCAGTAATAAAATGCCGAGGGACAAGAATAGAAAATTGACAGGGACAAATGAGATGCCGTAACAATACATATTTTTCTGGGCTTCGCGTAAATTCTTGCATGACAGGTTCTTCTGCATCATGTCCTGGTCCAATCCCGTCATAACGATGGTGATAAAGATTCCGCTAAAGAACTGTTTGAAGAAATTCTGTTTGCTGTGCCAGTCATCAAAGACGAAGATGCGGCTATGTTCATTTTCTTTGATTGTATGCATTAATCCGGAAAAATCCAGATTCAGCTTACCGGAAATTTCATAGAGTATCAATCCCAGCGCCAGCAAGAGGCAGAGAGTCTGTAAACTATCTGTCCATACAATGGTGCGGATGCCACTGCGGCGGGTGTATAGCCAAATCAGTAATACAATACCAATCACAGTGACGGCAAATGGTATCTGAAAAGCATCGAATACGTAGTGTTGCAGTATGAGGCATACCAGATAGAGGCGTGCCGCCGCCCCGATCATCTTGGAGAGAAGGAAAAAAGAAGCTCCGGTTTTGTAGGAATGCTTTCCGATGCGGTCACCCAGATACGTGTATATGGATGTAAGATTCAATTTATAATACAGCGGCAGCAATACGTGGGCAATGATGAGATAACCTACGAAAAAGCCGAAACAAGTCTGCATATAGGTCATGTCAATGCTGCGTACCATGCCCGGAACGGAAACAAATGTAACTCCTGAAAGGGAAGCCCCGATCATCCCGAAAGAAACAATATACCAGGGGGAGCGGCGGTTGCCACGGAAGAAAGCGTCATTATCGGAATTGCGGCTGGTAAGGCGGGCTACAAGCAGCAACATTCCGAAATATAGTAGTATGGTCAGCAGAATATAAATTCCGTTCATGTTATTTTTTTGAGTGCAAATGTACTCAAAATCGCTGAAATTGCGTAAGTTTGCATCCATTATAATAGAGAAATAACTGATGAGTCAACAATATCCGTCCATGCTGCTGGAAAAAGCAGTAGGAGAATTTGCCAAGTTACCCGGTGTGGGACGCAAGACGGCCATGCGGCTGGTATTGCATCTGCTCAGACAGGATACGGCTGTGGTAGAGGCATTTGGTAATGCTGTTATTACCTTGAAACATGAAGTGAAGTACTGCAAAGTATGTCATAACATATCGGATACGGAAACTTGCCGTATCTGTTCCAATCCGGCACGCGACGCCTCGACTATCTGTGTGGTAGAGAGCATCCGCGACGTGATGGCGGTAGAAGCTACGCAGCAATATAAAGGATTGTATCATGTATTGGGTGGAGTCATTTCGCCTATGGATGGCATAGGGCCTTCGGATTTGCAGATAGAAAGTTTGATAGACAGAGTGAATGGCGGTGAAGTAAAAGAAGTGATTCTGGCTTTGAGCTCAACCATGGAAGGGGATACGACGAATTTTTATATTTCGCGTAAATTGAATGGTATGGACGTGAAACTGAGTGTGATAGCACGTGGCATCTCCATAGGGGATGAGTTGGAATATACGGATGAAGTGACTTTGGGACGTTCGATAGTGAACCGTACCTTATTTACGGGAACAGCATAAAATCAGATTTACAGAAGAATGGAAAAGAAGATAAAACAACTGTTGCAATTTTTGCAAATGGAATATTTGTTAGTGTGGATATTACCTTTACTGTTAGTGATTCTATATGAAACGGGATTTATGACTGAAGGAGTGTATGCCGGTGATGTTCGCATGGATTATATCTTGCAGACAGTGGGGATTTTGTTGGCAGTGGGATTGATTCCTTTGTCGCTTCGACTGTTCAGCCTTTCATTAGTGAAGAACGTAAAACAACGCTCGTTGCCCGAAGCCTTGAAGAGTTACCGCCGTTGGAGTGAAATAAGAATAGGTATGTTGCTGGCCCCCGTATTGGTGAATTTGTCTTTCTATTATCTGACCATGAATAATACGGGTGTTTTATGTGCAATGATGGCACTGATAGCTTCTCTGTTCTGTATTCCTACCCGTAAGCGTATGCTGGATGAGCTGGATTTGGTAAAAGGTGAAAGTGAAGGGGCTGCTTTATGATGAATGATCAGCATTTTCAAGGGAAAGGGATAAGGCTGCGTGCACCGGAGCCGGAAGATCTGGAAATCATGTTCCGTTTTGAGAACTCCACGGATGTGTGGGAAATGAGCAACACTACAGGTCCGTATTCACGCTTCCTGCTGAAACAATATATAGAGCAGACTCAGAATGATTTTTTTGTGGACCGGCAGTTGCGGCTGATGATAGAAAATGAGGCAAAACAGGTGGTGGGTATTATAGATGTGTGTTATTTTGATCCCTTACACAACAGGGCTGAGGTGGGAATCATGATTGATAAGGGACATCGCAGACAGGGGATAGGCTGTACTGCCCTGGCTTTGTTGGAAGATCATTGTTTCCGTTATCTGGGGATTCACCAGTTGTTTGCTTATATCGCTGTAGAAAATCTTCCTTGCCGCAAACTCTTTGCAGCGGGCGGGTACAAAGAGAGTGCAGTGTTGAAAGACTGGATGCATACGTTTGGTGGTGGCTATACGGACGTATTGGTCGTTCAAAAGATCAATCTCAATTGAGGGCAGGGTATCGGGGATAGCGTGCCCAAATGGCATATTTGCCCCCCATACCGTTCAAACTGTTATACCACAAGTCACGGAAATGCAGGTCGAGCAAAGTTTCTTTTCCTACTTTTCCTATGAGCCATGAATTTTCTTTTATCTCTTTGGTGAGTTGTCCATGATCCCATCCTGCATAGCCGGCAAAGAAACGGATTACACCCTCAAGGGGGTTACCGTCCAGTATATATTGTTGCACGGCATTAAAATCACCATTCAGATACAGTCCGTTCCCCAGTGGCAGTGCGCCTTCTAAATCCTTCAGTGTATGCAGGAAAAAAATAGTTTCACGGCTTATCGGTCCACCTTTATATACCGGTACGCGTTGTGCAAATTCCAACTCAGGAACAAGATCGTTGAGCAGAATATGGTAACGGAAATCTTTATTCATGATAATGCCCATACTTCCCTCGTCATTATGCTCGATAAGAAGCACGACTGCTCTTGTAAAATGATAGTCGTTCATGAAAGGGGAGGATATAAGGATGCTTCCCTGTTGCGGAAGTACTTTATTTGATTCTACCTGAAAAACATGCATATCCATAGTTTCGTATCCTTTTATTATACACGACTAATATACATATTATATTTAAAAAATACATGGAGTTGCCTCTTTTTTTTGTATTTTTATTTTTCTTATATCCTAAATGGTTAATTATCAGGGTGGATGTAAAAAAGTACAAGAAATTCTTCATGAAATGCTTGCAAATATCGAAATATTGCGTACCTTTGCAACCGCAATCGAGAGAGATGCGAAATAAAATAAAATGAAATTTTGGTGCGCTAGTTCAGTTGGTTAGAATACATGCCTGTCACGCATGGGGTCACGAGTTCGAGCCTCGTGCGCACCGCAAAGGAGAATGACGAAAGTTATTCTCCTTTTTTATTGATAATGAATGAGTTATGTGTGGTTAAAGTTGGGATTTTGAGGTTTTTTACATTGTAAACACTTCATTTTTCCTCATTCTATTTCACGATGTTTTACTAAAAATGTAACTGATATGATACCACACATGATACCAAATTTGATACCTCAACATGGTACTGTAAAATACAGTATTATGAAGTACAGTTTGGCACCGCAAACGCTTTATTTATAAGATATTCAGTGCCATTTCTCCCTTTTTATTCGTTTATTCCCGAGATTTTGAGTAAGTTTGCACTATATCAGCTGTTGATATAGTTGGGAGAAGAGGATATAGTGCTTGACCCCGAAGAAATAAAAGATAGATTCGAGGCTAATTTGATGTCCATATTGAAAAAATATCAATCTGTTCATGCAAATTGGATGAATGAGTTTTAACTTTGCACATAGAAAACAAAAAGAAAGAAGATATGAATACTATAGGATTTGATAATTTTAGAAAATTCACTAATTTTCCACCTATTCAATTGGGTGGAATCACTTTGCTGATTGGAGGTAATAACTCTGGTAAATCAACTTTGGTCAAGGCGCTGTTACTGATGCGTGATTTCTTGACTCAAAAGATTACTAAAACTGGGAATATTTTTGAGGCGTTAACTCCTGAGCTCCGATTTGATTCAAACTATATTCATATCGGCTCTTTCAAAAGAGCTTTCTGTAATAAGTGCTCAAATGAGGAAAGCATGATTACTTTCACAACAGGAATAGGTCAATTCTTATTTAAGGTGAAAGTTAAAGGGGATAGATTAAAAGATTCATCACTTCCTTTCGTATCAAAACTTACTATTATAGACAATCAGCGTGGTATTGAATTGGACTATGATTATTTATCTCATTTAATGAAAGCTACATTCTTGCCTAATGAAGAAACCAAAGCAAAGAATCGGCAAATCGACTTTCTGAAGCAACAATTGGCAGAACTTGAAAAGCGTCAGGTAAATCAAACGAATCTTGATGAAATCATTAAGATAAAGGACGAAATGTCTTCTATTGAAGCTAAAATACGAGCTATTGGAAATGCAGAAGATGAAAATGAGTTATCGCTTTCTTTTAATATGGCGTTTACTTTGGATGTCGTTGGTGGATTATTAATACCTGAACTCGTAAGGCAGTTTAGTAAGTATTCTATGCAGGGTACAACTGGTGATAAACGAACAGCTCAATATAAAGAAGAAGAAGGAAACAAAAATATTTTGAAGGGTAAATCATCTTTTCTCAATTCTATGGCTGATGATTTGGATCGTTTGCTGTCATTTGAACAGGTAGAATATATTTATGCACACTCTGCCAACCAACAAGTTCTTTATAATATCAAGGACTCAAATGACTTCCTGTCAAAAACCATTCATGAGTTCTGCATGTCAAGGATAAGTGAAGGTGATATGGAATATACATTCATCCAAAAGTGGATGGATATATTTGATATTGGCACCTCTTTTGCAATCAAGAGTGTTGCAGGAGAAGCCTATCAAGTCAACATAACCGATACGGATAATGATACGGTACAACTAGCAGACAAAGGTATGGGTTCCATTCAAATGATGATTTTGCTGTTACGCTTGGCTACATTAATTAGAAAATACAAGGGATCAACAACTCCTGTTACCGTTTTGATTGAAGAACCTGAACAGAACCTTCATCCGGCTTTCCAAAGTTTATTGGCGAACTTGTTTACTGAAGTGTATTCGCTTTATAATTTACGTCTTATAATAGAAACTCATTCGGAATATCTTGTGCGTAGAAGCCAAACACTTGTAGCAAAGAATTATGTAAAAGATGGTGAGTTTATCAATAATCCTTTTGCTGTTTTCTATTTAGACAACGCCATAGGTGTGTATGAAATGAAATATGAGTTGAATGGAAAATTTGCAAGAGAATTTGGATCAGGTTTCTTCGATGTGTCTGATAACGAAGCTTTAGAGCTGTTTGATATGGAGGATTAAAGATGAGGTTATTACAAAAAATATATTGTCACGCAAGTTTTATTGATGTAATATCAAAAAAAAGAAAGGATAATAAGGCGTGCATGATAGCCTACAAAGCCATTTTGCTCTTGGGGGATGTTTATGTTGATATGTCCAGAGAAGAACTTTCTACATTTATCCATCAAAAGGAAGATAATATATATAAGGCACTTTGGAAAAAAGCATCCAACCGTTTACATGTCGCAGAAAGATGGACTGATAGTTTTAATCCCACAGATATTGCCGATGAAGTGTTCTTTATCGCTCCCAACGGAATCGAGAATTTTAAACAGATCAGATCTGATTATGGATGTCTTGTTGTTGCAGAAGATAACGATATTTTTTATCTAGAAAGATTATGTCGTAATAATGGATTTTCATTGATTCCTGTCCAAGCAAGAAAACAATTGAACAGTTTTGAAACCTCCTTTTGTAATAACTGGGGAGACGTTTTTAAACAAGTAAAAGAAATACCTATAAATGCAGCGATTATTTCTGATAACTTTTTGTTTGGTGACAAATATAATGATCGTAAAGAGTACTCATTGTTTAATTTACTAAGAAACCTTGTACCCTCGTCACTGAAGACATCATTTCATTTAACGATGTTTGTTTGTAATGACAAAGGATTGTTTCGTGAAGATAAAGCACGAGTAATAGTTAATGAGATTAAACGACTTAACTTATGTTCAGACTTAAAGGTGACAATAATAGCTCATACTATGAAGTCTCTTTCTCATGACCGGAAAATTCTCACAAACTATCATTATATAACATCAGGATGTGGCTTTAATATTATCTCCGCAGATGGACCTGCAGAGTTATCCGAAGGTGATGTTTCGTGTGTATTCAAATCACTTGATAGTTTAAATATACAGACTTCTATAAAGCATAAATATGACTATTCTCAGGCTTGGTATAAAGATATTATAGATAATCACTTGAAGGATAATCATAATTGTTTTATGATTGGTGATAACATTAATAGACTGCTTAAAGATTAAAACATTAATTTAAGTATGATGAATAAAACAAAGGAATATGCAAGACAATTTGAGCAAATTGCTAATGTGTGCGAGAATAGTGGCATGAAGATGTCACAAATGATTTTTGCACTGATAGCCTTTGCTTTTATTCGTAGAATAGATTGCCTCATTGGAAATAAGGCACAAGAGTGTGAAACTTTCTATGAAGAGAACAAAGCAAAGCTAAACGATAAACGCCTGGAGCAAGGATTAAGAGACATTGTGGAAGGCCTTCCTTTTTATAATGTCTCAGGGTATTCCTTATTCTCGCTTTATCGTAGCCATACAGCTATAAATGTAACTTTTAAAACTTACATAGAGGGGTTTAGTTCAAATATAAAGAATATCCTGACAGGACTCGACTTTGAAGAAACGATTGCGTTTTTAAGTCGTCAATCACGTTCTTTAGTTGATGTTGTGTCCCTCCTGACTACTATCGAAATGTCAGAAGTTGAAGGCTTTGATAAGCATGACTTTGAAAAATTAATTGCAAACTTCAAGAACACATGGTTTAATTATAGAGAAAAGGGAGAAATGACTACCCCAGAGCCTTTATCCGAACTGATGGCTGCATGTCTATGCTATGAAGATTTCTCAAAAGGTGGTACTGTTTCTATTCTTGATCCTGTTTGTGGAACTGGCGGCTTATTATTAGCTGCTCAGAATAAGGTTATGGCTCATTCCGATGTTCAAACAGTAAACTTGTTGGGGCAGGATATAGATCATAGAATGGTAGCCATTACTAATGCTATGTTATTATTGTCTGGTAGTGAAAATAGTTATGCTCTTTGTGGGAATACACTGTTGGAGGATTATTTTCGATATCAATCCTTTGATTATGTCATCGGCTCATTTCCTTATGCTTTATCATGGAAAGGAATTGAAAATCAAGTGCAACAAGAAGAAGGCATCGGCCGATTTTCTTTTGGATTGCCCAGCAAAACTGATGCCCAGTTCTTGTTTATTCAGCACATGATTTCCAAAATGGCTCCTTCTGATGCAAGAATGGTTACACTTACAACAGGTAGTGCCCTTTGGGCGGCTGATGCCAATAATATCCGTCGAAAAATGTTTGAAATGGATTTGGTTGAAACTATCATAGCTTTACCTCAAGAAATGCTTCGACCTTATACCTCTATTCCTGTTTATTTATGGGTGATAACCAATAAAAAAAGCTGGAATAGGCAAGGAAAGGTACAACTGATTGACGGCAAAAAAATTACCAATGGAAATAGACGAAAATGCAGCATTGAGGATGCTTTTATCAAAAAAATTATGTTTGAATATGCTAACTATTCAGACACTAAGTATAGTCGTATTTTATCGAATGAGTCATTTTCCTTTTATAAAGTTAAGATACGTTACACAAGACCTATTCGTATGGAGGAATTGCAGATTCCGGCAACTATGTCTATTGATGAATACCTGCAGAAGGAAGTGTATCCATATTATACTAAAGATATGGTGAATATTGACTATAGTTCAGTAAAAAAAGGCTGTTCTATTCAATTTGAAAGTTTTTTTGATAAGGAAACTAAAACTTTGTCCTTGATTGATACAAGTAATACAATTCTTGATATAGCCCAAGAAATATTGTCTCTGAATATCAAAATAGAAGCAATTGGCAAGCTGTCAGGTTATGACAACTATCAGAATATTAGTTCCTTGTATTATTCTGTACCTGCACATTGGAAAACATTCCCATTGAATATTATATCTAATATAGTAAGGGGGCAGGCAAAACCAAAGACTTCTGAAGATGAAAATGGGTTGCCTTATATTTTACTCAGTACTTTACGAGGTGATGAGGAACATACTCAAAAGTATATGCCAGTCAAAAGTGATAAGCAACTTTCTGACAATGATGTAGTCATTGTACTCACTGGGAGCAGCTTCGGCGAAGTATATGCAGGAATGGAAGGAATTCTTTCCTCAAGGTTGGTTATGCTTCAGCCGGGCAATGTAGTGCTCCCCCGTTTCTTTTATTATCTAATGAAAGCACATGAGCGTTTATTTACGACAATGAAAGAAGGTACAAGCATTCCTCAATTGAATTTGGATGCCCTCAAAGCAATGAAGGTATATATTCCTTCACCTGAAGAACAGAAGAAAATAATTACTCTACTTGACGAAGTTGTAGGTTGCATCGATAGAATCACTACTTTGTTGGGCAATGATAAAAACGCATATACTCAATATAAACAGGCTCTAATAGAGCATGTTGCATTTGGAGTAATTAAGGTGTAAACTGATGAATTGACATAGACAATGGAAAAGAAGATAGTAAAAGTAAGCTTATTTGAATAAGCTGATAGCCGACAACATTTTATTTAGAAAAAGCACAAATTGAGTACTTAAGCAATATCTCTTAGCAGGTTTACAATTACCATAAAATGTGTGCATATGGAAGTGCGTTAGTTTTAAAATTATTTCTTAAAGAAAAATTCTATGTAATAGCTTTTAGGTTAGGGTATTTGTATTATATAAAATGAATGCCTATATTTGCAATGTTGGAACAAGACAAATTCCTATCGGGAGAACATAGAAGCTATGTAGGTGCAAAATCAGGTGCTTTTTAGGAGAAAATTTATAATTTATTGAATATCAAATATAATAAAAAACATTAGTCCCGTATATATCGCTAAAATGAGAAAAGAAGTTCTGAAATTGAAAGATTTCAGAACTTCTTTTTTATGCATGCATGCTTAAAATACGTTCGTAGGTATGAACTTATTTTTTGCAAAGGGAGTTATTTTTCTTTTAATGTAATCAAATGCAGGAAAACCATTCTTTAAACTCCTGTACCCTGGCTTTGCTCACCAATATTTTTTCATCTGTGACCTTGTAGCGTAGGTTGATGGACAGGCGGTTGTTGAACCATAAGTCAATATCTTTTATAGCCTCCCGGGAGATCAAAAATTGGCGGTTCACCCTGAAGAACAGGGTAGGGTTGATACATTCGGTCACTTCATCCAGAGTCTGTGGAAAAATATACTCTTTGCCATCAGCCAACACTGCTTTGACCTTGCAATCCTGAATATAGAATAACAAAATAGCATCAACGGAAACAGGTAATAATTTATCTCCTTTTACAGGTATGAGAAAATGTGTTTTGTAACTTTCCTGTTTTTTCAGAGAACGTATTAATTCTAATAATGAATCATCCGGTATCCTTTTTTCTTCCGTCAAATGCAGATGCTCCAATTTTTGAAAGGCTTTCTCCAAATCACTTTTATCAATGGGCTTCAGCAGATAATCCACACTGTTTACTTTGAAAGCTTTAAGGGCGTATTCATCATATGCAGTGGTAAAGATGATGGGACAGGTTATGTCTATATGGTTGAAGATCTCGAAAGCAGAGCCATCTGCCAGATGTATGTCCATAAAAAGCATATCCGGCATGGAATGTACCTGGAACCAGTCCAGAACGGATGCAATGCTGTCCAGTGTGGCTACCAGGTCCGTTTCGGGTTTTATTTCCTGCAACAGGGCTTTCAGATTGCGGACTGCTGCATTTTCGTCTTCAATAATGATTACTTTCATAGAACGTTCGGTATTAAAGGAATACGTACTGTAAACTGCTCGTTTTCTGTAATTTGTATTTCACGCTTGAAAAGCAGATGGTAGCGTTTCGCCAGATTTGCCAACCCTATGCCCGTACCTGAGGAAGCTGTCAACTTGGGCTGGACGGGATTAGAAACAATCAAATCTTCCTCTTCCGTATAAATGCGGATATTCAGTGGGCGCCGATTGCTTATTTCATTATGCTTCACTGCATTTTCTATCAGCATCTGGATTGCCATGGGCGGCAAACGGTAATTCTCTAATCTTTTGTCAATGTGGGTGCTAAAAGATAGATTCTCTTCAAAACGCATTTTCAGCAGGAAAATATAAGCGGATACAAAATTCATTTCATCTCTTAACAAGACGCTTCGGGAATCATTCCCCTGCAACGTATATCGCAATACGCGTGAAAGTTCCTGAATATACTCTTGTGCCTTATCCTGATCTTCACGTACAAGGGACCGGAGGGTGTTCAGGGAATTGAAAAGCATATGCGGGTTCAGCTGGTTCTTTAATGCTTCATATTGGTTCAAAATGTTTTCGGCCTGCAATTGCTGGTTTTCAATGACGACTTCTTGTTGCCGGCGGATCAGATAAGCAATGTAGCAGCTGCCTGTTACGGTGCAGGTCATGATGAAATCGCGTAACGGATGCAGATAATGATGCAGTGTGGCATCAATGGCCGGAATATCAAATGTGTGATGCAGGAATACAAAAATTTTTCCTAACAGACTACTTAATATCCAGGTGAGCACCAGCGAAAGCAGCATTTTTTGCCAGGTGATCTTGATGCCCGGCTGATTGAAGTGAAATAACAGCATATTTACTTCAAACAAGATGATGAGGGATATGAAAGTAAAAAAGACTTCATTCATCACATCTATGGGTTTCATTCCCGGAAAAGGGGTCGGACTGTCGAAAATATCGAACAGGGAAACCAATTCCGGGAAATGAATCAAAATTGCCACAGAGATGGAAATGATCATCGTGAATAAGGTATATCGATTCTTCATTCTTGCTGTTTTTTGCAAAGATATATTTTATTTATGTAGCTTCCTTATTTTTTAATGATTCTTGCTGTGACATACATTCCCGGACGGAACTGGCTGCTCATGGTGTCCACCCTGGCATATACTTCTACAGAGCGGGTATCTTCGTCTACTTTCTGGCCGATGGATAACAGGGTTGCTTTAAACACGGTTTTACCCATGCCATTCACACGGAACTGTACAGGGTTTCCCACTTTCATATCTGCCAGGTCTTTTTCATAAGTAGTAAGCCGGAGTAGGGTGTGACTTTTGTCCACTATCTCGCAGATGGCTTCTCCGGCATTGATATATTTGCCTGCATTAATGTTCACATCGGCTATGTAACCGCTGATGGGGGCCTTGACTTGTAAATAAGGTTGGATACCTTGTTCCAATAATGTTTCGGGACTGACTCCTAACAATGCCAATTGCGCTGCTGCCGCTGCCGTCCGGCTCTTCATGGACAAGTAGTCGGCTTTGCTTTGCTGGAATTTCTTTTGAGAGGCGGCTTGTTCGGCTGAAAGAGCCTTTTGACGCAGATATTCCGCTTCCATATATTCGGTTTGGGCGTGGCTTTCCAGGTAAGTCTGTTGTAAAGTGATGAAGTCCGGATTCTCCAGCGTGGTCAGCACACTTCCTTGGCCGACAGCTTCTCCGGGTAACAGGGACGTGTTTTTTATCACACCTCCCATGGTAAGTGAAACGGTTACCATCCGCTGGGGCGGAATGACCATTGTGCCGTTAAAGGATACTTGGTTGGGCTTGGAAGTGGCAGAGGTAACGGCATCTACTTGTACGGTATCAGTGGGAGCTTCGTCTGCTGTAAGAACGGGTTCTTCTACTGATGAGTTTTCATTGTTTGAGGTGCAGGCTGCCAGTAATAACAGCAACAGGGGAAATGTTATCTTTTTCATTGTTGTTTTCTTATTTAAATAGTTCATATTCAAGGGCTGCAATATTATATTGATATACTGTTTCAATATATCCGCGTCGGATCTCACGGGCTACATTGATGGCTTGTATAAACTCGGTGATATTGGTTTCGCTATGTTGAAGTTGCAGGTTCGCTACTTTTGTCAGTTCGTCGGCTTCTTTCAATGCGGAAGTGGTATAGTAGCGCAGGCTTTCAGATTGTCTTCGCAGATTGGCAAGAGATTCGGATACCTTGTTATATAGATTGCGTGTATTTGCTTCGGCTTCGGTTTTTGCAATAAAGGCAACCACTTTCGCCTGTTTTATTCTGCTATGTTGGGGCAGGAAATAAAGAGGAAACGAAATGCCTGCCATCCACGCATTCAACCCTTTCAGGGGAAGAATGTTCTGCCGGACATAACCGAACGAAAATTCGGGAAAGAAACGGCTTCGCTCTATATTCACCTGTGCCTTTGCCTCATTTGCCTGACTGTGGTAATAGTTCAGATGAGCTTCCGAGAAAGTCACGGACTGATAATCTGCCGGAAATTGCACCAACAGGGTATCAGCCGGTACTATGGGTTGGTCAGTATAGCAAGCCCAGTTAAGCCGTGCAAGAGCCAGTTTTTCTTCCTCTTGTGCCTGGAAAAGCCGGTTCTTCATCTCGGCTGCCATACTGGTAGCCATATTCTTTTCCAATAAGGTAATTTCGCCCTGCTGATAGCGGAGCTCTCCCATACGCTGCAACTGTTCGGCCAGTTTGTTTTGGTCATTGTACAGGGAATATACATTGGAGGCATATAAGTAATATGCCCAGGCCCGCTTCACTTCTGCCACAATTTCTTTTTCTACAATCTGACGGTAGTAAGTACCGGTTGCTATCCGGCGGTTTACCAGCGCATTTTTATAGAAAGGAGTCAATATGGAGCCTATGCTTTGATTCACTTCCCATTGTTTGTCTTTTTTTATCTCACCATTGAGTTGTCCCCATGAATAGACGGCTTCTGTAGGAGCTATCTCTGCTATTTCTCCTCTTCCGGCCTTTGCTTGCCGGATAGCGGCGGATGCCACTTTCAGGCGGGGATGGTTTTGCTTTGCCAGTTCAATAGCCTGTTCCAAATTAACCCTTTCTTGTGCTTTGGCAGTGACGGGAAGCAGTAGAGCAGCTATTATAAAAAAGAACAAGAATTTCTTTCCGAAAGATTTGCGTTTCCATCGTATCGTTTCCCCTATAATTTTATAAAAGACGGGGATAATAAGCAGAGTTAACACAGTGGACACAATCAGTCCGCCTATCACTACGGTAGCTAGCGGACGTTGAACTTCTGCACCGGCCGAGGTAGCGATAGCCATAGGCACGAAACCTAATGAGGCAACCAGTCCGGTCAGGAATACCGGTCTTAGCAAATGGGGAGTGCCGCGGGCAATAACCCGGCTGGTCGTGAGTGGATACAGGTTTTGTTTTCGCATATCATTAAAATGATTAATCATCAAAATACCGTTCAAAACAGCCACACCAAAGAGTGCGATGAAACCTACTCCTGCGGAAATGCTGAATGGAAGACCTCGCAGCCATAAGGCCAGAATACCTCCGATCAGCGATAAAGGAACGGTGGAAAAGACTACCAATGTGTAAGTAACATTTCTGAATGCAAAGAACAATATTAACAGGATGAGCATCAATGCTACCGGAATTACTATTAATAAAGTACTGATAGCATTTTGCAGGTTTTCAAATTGTCCGCCGTAATCGAAATAATATCCGGGTTTCAATGTGACGTTCTTATTCAGCGTCTTCTGAATATCTTGCACCACTTGCTGGATGTCTGCATTACGGACATTGACACCGATAACGATACGGCGTTTGGTTGCATCGCGGTTGATCTGCAAAGGGCCGTTCACCAGATCAATGGTTGCCACTTCGCTGACCGGTATTTGGATACCTTCATTGGAACGCACGAATAATTTATCAAGATTGAGGTCTGCCACTTTATCCTGATCCAGTCGGACCACCAAGTCAAAACGGCGTTCATTCTCGAAGACCACGCCGCTTGCTTCTCCGGCATAAGCGGTACGGATTATGGTATTCAGTTCTTCTATATTGATGCCGTAACGGGCAATCTTTCCCCGGTTATATTTTACGACCAGTTGAGGCAATCCCATCGTCTGTTCTACAATGACATCGGATGCTCCGGGGATTTTCTCAACGAATGCTGCCGCTTCTTTTGCTTTCAGATATAGTTCATGGGTATCTTCGCCATATAATTTTACGGCAATATCGGCTTTTGCACCTGTCATTAATTCGTTGAAACGAAGCTGGATGGGCTGTGAGAAATTAAACTCGGCACGCTCGGATAGAGGTTCCAGGGCTTCTTTCATTTTTTCTACCATTTCTGTGCGGCTGGATGCACTGGTCCATTCTTTAAAAGGCTTCATGACGATCATTACATCGGCATCTTCTACCGCCATCGGGTCTGTGGGTACTTCGGCAGTACCTATCTTGGCAACCACATGCTTGATTTCAGGAAATTGATCTTTCAATACTTTTTCCGCTTCATTGGAAACTGCGATGCTCTCACTCAGTGAACTTCCGGCAGGCAGAGTCATCTGCATGGCAAAGTCTCCTTCGTCCAGAGTCGGTATGAACTCTGCTCCCAAGCGGGTAAACAGGAACAGGGAGAAAGCTAATGCTAGAAAAGCGGTAGCCACGGTTCCCCATTTGAATCGCAGGCAAAAAGACAAGGCACGGGAATAAAGTTTGTTCAGCTTATTGAAAAAACGGTCGGCAAAGGTGGGCTTTGTTATAATGTGGTGTTTTAAAAACAAAGAGGCCATCATGGGGACGTAAGTCAAGGATAATAGCAATGCACCGATTATACAGAAAACAAGTGTCTTTGCCATGGGGGTAAAGTATTTGCCTTCAATGCCAGTTAAAGTCAGGATAGGGAAAAATACAATTAAAATGATAAATACGGCGAAGGTGGCGGAACGTACCACACCCGAAGCACCTTTTTGTACCTCTTCATCCATTTCTTTGGCTGACAGGGTACGTCCTCTGAACTTTGCACCATAGATATGTGCCAGGATGCCTTCAAGGATTACAATGGAACCGTCTACCACAATACCAAAGTCTATGGCTCCCAAACTCATCAGATTGGCTGAAACATGGAAGATTCTCATCATGATAAAAGCAAACAGCATAGCCAGTGGTATGACTGAAGCGACAATTAATCCGGCACGTACATTGCCTAGGAAAATAATCAGTACCAGAAAGACAATAATGGCTCCTTCTATTAAATTATGAATGACGGTGGAAATATTTCGGTTCACCAGTTCGGAGCGGTTCAGATAAGGTTCGATGCTGACTCCTTCCGGCAAGATCTTCTGTATCTTTTCCACTCTTTTTTCCAATTCACCGGTTACCACATTGGCATTTGCTCCTTTCAGCATCATGGCAATGCCGCCTACACATTCGCCTTTACCGTCCATCGTCATGGCTCCGAAGCGCTTGGGAGCTCCGAAACGCACCGCGCCGATGTCGCTGATACGGATAGGGATACCATTGCGATTGGCAACTACTACCTGTTCGATGTCCTTGACCCGGCTAATCATACCTTCGGAACGGATATAGTAGGCACGGTTTACTTTTTCTATGTAGCTGCCGCCTGTGTTCTGGTTGTTCTTGTTCAGGGCTTCAAAAACTTCTCCGATGGTGATATTCAGCGAGAAAAGGATGTCGGGATCAACGGCTACTTCATATTGTTTCAGGTAACCGCCGAAACTATTGATCTCTACAATACCCGGAATACCGGACAATTGTCGTTTTACAATCCAGTCTTGTATGGTGCGCAGTTCCATCGCATCGTATTTATTTTCATATTCCGGGGCGACTTTAAGAATATATTGGTATATTTCTCCCAAACCGGTGGTAATGGGCATCATTTCGGGCATTCCCAGTTCGGAAGGTATTTCTCCTGCCACCGTCTGTATTTGTTCATTTACTAATTGCCGGGCATCCAGAGTGGGGACACTTTCTTTAAAGACCACGGTGACTACCGATAATCCGAATCGGGAGACAGAACGTATTTCGGTTACATTCATAATATTGCTCATGGCAATTTCTACCGGCATGGTGATGAGTTGCTCTACTTCCTGCGGGGCTAATGTAGGCGATACTGTTACAATCTGTACCTGATTGTTCGTAATGTCCGGTACAGCATCTATAGGAAGTGTCAGCATGGAATAGATTCCACCTATCAAAAGAAAGAGGGTGGTGAGTCCCACAAACAGTTTCTTTTTTACTGAGAATTGAAGAATAGCGTTGAACATGTTTATTTATACTTTTTGTTTGACACAAAAGTAGGGGAACGATTCTTCAAAATGAACAAGTTGGTTTTGAATTGACCGAATTGAAGGTTGAACCGGCTGTTTCTGGTGTTAAGTGAGAAGGGGGATGGACGTAAACTTTAGCATGTATGATAAAAGAAACTCATGTAGTAGTTGACCGGTTGGGGTTGGCATAAACGTAGGGACGGGGTTTGCCCCATAGCCGTCAGGCTAAGAGATAAATAGCGTTTTCATCCACCGTAGGGGCAGATTGAATCTGCCCGGTAACACTCCCAAGGGTGTATTTGTGGATGCATTCGGGCGGAAGCATTCCGCCCCTACAATGGGTGTTTTCCTTAGCTTGACAGCTATGGGAGGTTGGTCGCCCGATACTATTCCGAAAGGTATATTTGCGGATGTATTCGGGCGACCAAACGTCGCCCCTACGGTAGATGCTTAATATACACTAGCTGATTTGATCACTATTTTTTCTAATAGTTCCTGCATTTTTCCGATAACCGGTTCTGTTTCAAGTCCATATTCTGCTGCCATTGATTTCATTTGGGGGAATGTAGCCCAAACGCTGCCATTCTTATCTTCCCATACGGAAATCTTTAGCGGTAATTCGATGGAAATGCTGGGATTATCCTGCATCAGTTTGGTACCTACTTTGGGAGAACCGAAAACAATGACTTGGTTGGGACGCAGTTCCAATCCTACTTCTTCCGCATTTTTTCCATGGTCGAATTTGGCAAAGACAGGTACTCCCATAGCCTTCAGGGTCTGTTCAATGCGTGACATGGTTTCGGCTACGCTGAACTGGCTTTCATAAGTGTATAATAATTGGTCGTTAGACCCTGTACCCATTTTGTTGCCATCGAAGGCAGCGGCAATCTTTCTTCCCAGATTAGTAAGGTCCACACCTTCCTTATTGGCAAGAAGTGTCACACATACCAGTTCCGAAGCATCTGTAAACCGGCTCAGGAAGGCAGAATGTCCTGAAACATTTCCTTTTATATCCATCAAGCCTTTGTGGTTGTAGAACTGCCATCCGGCTACGGCAGGGACAACCTTACCGTTGGCTAATTTAGTCGGTTTGTAAATCATATCTCTGTTCTCCGGCTTGGCAATCAGGACACTTCCGGCCAGGGCAATATCCCAATGGCTTACATTTTCGGCAGATGCCCATATATCGGAGAAACCTTTCATGGCAGTAGGGCTTACTGACGGAGCGACCACCAGTTTACCATCTTTCTCCACATATCCGGTTGTCGTTTCGGACGGATTGATATAGTCTTTATCTTTTTTGAAAGTCTGATGTACATTGGCAGTCGTGGTAACATCTTCTTGCTTGACTTTTGCCAAATCTTCTCCGAAATAAGTTTGCTGTAACCCAAGGTAATCTATCTGATATTTCTTCACAAAGTCATGGTAAGGCATTTTTCCTGCTTTTTCCACGATGGAGGTCAGCAAGAGGAAGTTTGTTGCACTTTGTTTCACATCCGTACCCGGCTCAAAAGCAAGAGGAATTTCCTGGACTGTGCTGATGAGTTGTACCGGTTGATAATTGGCAGACACATCATATCCTTTCTGTTCGCGATAGTCGGCAATGCCCGAACTGTGTTGCAATAATTGAAGGATCGTGATATTTTTCCAGTTCTCAGGAATATCCTTCAAGTAATTTCCGATAGGATCAGCCAGATTCAATTTTCCTTTTTCATAAAGCTGCATGATGGCTACCGCTGCATATCCTTGTGAAATAGGACCAACAGGCCATAAGGTTTTGGCAGCTGCCAGGTTGCCTTTTTCGAAGTCAGTAACTCCATAACCTACTACACGCGGAATGTAAGGTGCCTGCACAATGGCCAGTGTCATGCCCGGAATCCCATGTTCTTCCATAAAACTATAAATCATCTGGTCGATGGATTGTTCCTGATAAGCTACATGTACATTACCTCTGCCTTGTTGAGGCAATTGATTTTCATACTTTTTCATAATTGTTCCTCCGTTTTGTGCCAGCATCGCCCCCGATATCAGCAGTCCTGCTATGGCTAATAAATTTTTTCTCATAACATTTGTTGTTTGGTTATTGTTTTGATGTTGCAAAAATAGAGGTTTTTCGAGTGCCGGAAAATGACAATACAACCTATAAACTTTGCAATTGTTCCTATTTCCTGTTTTTTGTCTTATAAATGTGCCGACAGATAGATAAAATAGTAAAAATAGGTCTTTTTATTATCATAATTGATCTTTGGACAATTAAATATCCCTATCTTTTCACTCGTATGATTAATAGAATTATATTTGTGCATTATACAATATCTATGAACCATGAAAACATACTCATTACTAGTAGGCATTTTATTGTCTTTTTCATTATCTATTCAGGCAGGTGATCTGAAATTATGGTATAAACAGCCCGCAGCTACATGGGTGGAAGCACTTCCGGTTGGCAACTCCAGGATGGGAGCGATGGTATATGGCGGAACAGCCCGTGAAGAACTTCAACTGAACGATGAAACCATGTGGGGGGGCAGTCCCTACCGGAATGATAAACCGGAAGCTTTGGAAAGTCTGCCTCAAGTGCGTGAACTGATTTTTGCCGGAAAGAACATGGAGGCTCAGAACCTGATTCAGGAAACCTTTTATGCCGGAAAACATGGTATGCCTTATCAGACAATAGGCAGTCTGATTATAGAAACTCCGGGCCATGAACAAGTAACGGATTATTATCGCGATCTGGATTTGGAACGTGCCGTAGCTACCACCCGTTATAAGGTAGATGGAGTGACTTTTCAACGTGAAGTCTTTGCTTCATTCCCTGACAAGGTGGTCATTGTCCGCCTGACGGCAGACCAGCCGGGTAAACTGAATTTTAAAGTCGGCTATGTATCTCCTTTGGATCATAAAGTAAGCAGAAAAGGACAGAAACTGGTTCTGACCGGAAAAGGCAGAGATCACGAAGGCGTAAAAGGGCTGATCCGTATGGAAACACAGACACAAGCTGATGTGGACGGAGGAAAAGTGAAAATCGATGACCGGAACATTACCGTGGAGGACGCGAATAGTGTTACTCTGTTTATCTCATCAGGTACAAATTTTGTGAATTACCACGATATCAGCGGCAATGAAAGTAAAAAAGCTGCGGGCTATCTGACTTCGGCATTGAAACGTTCTTATGCTAAAATTCTGCAAGAGCATATCGCTGGATATAAGGAACAGTTTGACCGTGTACAACTGGATTTGGGAACAAGTGAACGTGCCAAACTGGAAACTACCAAGCGTATCGAACTATTCAATGAAGGTAAAGATGTCTCTTTGGCAGTGCTGCTTTTCCAATATGGGCGTTATCTGCTTATTTCTTCTTCCCAACCAGGAGGGCAACCCGCTAATTTGCAGGGCATCTGGAATAATAAACTGTCTGCTCCCTGGGATGGAAAATATACCATCAATATTAATACCGAAATGAATTATTGGCCTGCCGAAGTGACCAATCTGAGCGAAACTCACCAACCTTTGTTCGAAATGGTGAAAGAACTGTCGGTCACCGGTCGGGAAACGGCACGTACTATGTATGGTTGCCGGGGATGGGTGGCCCATCATAACACCGATATATGGCGGGCTACCGGTCCGGTAGATAAAGCATTTTACGGCACATGGCCTATGGGTGGTGCCTGGTTGACCACTCACTTGTGGCAGCATTATTTATATAGTGGTGACAAGCAATTTCTTTCCGAAGTTTATCCGGCATTGAAAGGGACGGCCGATTTCTATCTTGATTATTTAATAGAACACCCCAAGTATGGCTGGATGGTGACTGCGCCTTCCATGTCTCCGGAACATGGGCCTACGGGAGAAGATACCAAGAAGGCTTCGACAATTGTAGCGGGTTGCACTATGGATAATCAGATTATATTCGATGTACTGAGCAATGCTTTGCATGCATCGAAAATTCTGGATGTTTCCACTTCCTATCAAGATTCCCTGCGGTCTATGTTAAATCGTCTGGCTCCGATGCAGATTGGAAAATACAATCAGTTGCAAGAGTGGTTGGAGGATCTTGATAATCCGAATGACAAACATCGCCATATTTCTCATGTATATGGATTGTTCCCCGGTAATCAAGTATCTCCTTATACTCATCCTTTACTTTTTCAGGCAGCTAAAAACACGTTGTTACAGCGTGGTGACGAAGCTACCGGTTGGTCTATCGGATGGAAAGTCAATCTGTGGGCCCGCTTGCTGGATGGCAATCATGCATTCCGCATCATTAATAATATGTTGAAGCTGCTGCCTGGGGATGAAGTGAAAGAAGCTTATCCGCAGGGACGGACTTATCCTAATTTGTTTGATGCTCATCCTCCTTTCCAAATTGACGGTAACTTTGGCTACACTGCCGGTGTAGCGGAAATGTTGTTGCAAAGCCATGATGGAGCAGTCCACTTGCTTCCGGCATTACCGGATGCTTGGGCGACCGGAAGTGTGCAAGGATTGGTTGCCCGTGGCGGATTTGTGGTAGATATGAATTGGAAGGGTGTGCAGCTGAGCAAGGCAAAAATTCATTCCCGTCTGGGAGGCAATTTGCGTTTGCGCTCGTATGTTCCGTTGCGTGGGGCGGGATTAAAGGAGGCGAAAGGTAATAATTCCAATGAATATTATATGCAGGCAGAGATCAAAGAACCGTTGGTATCTAAAGAAATAAATCCGCAATATCCTGCATTGTATAGGGTTTATGAATATGACTTGATGACAGAACCGGGACAGGATTATACGGTAGAGCGCGGTTTGTAAATCTGTATTTAATGGCAACGGGTATGTTGCAATGGCTCTTTTCATCACCGATGGGCACATTCCTCTATTTATAATCAGCAGGAAGTAGCACAAAGACCAAATGTTACCCCATAGCCGTCAGGCTATGGGGTAACACTGTCCGTCAAAAGCAAATGAAGTTCTCCTTTTGGTACACTTTTTATGAAGTATAGATACTTTATTTCATCTTCATACTCCTGTCTCGCACTTTTCTAAGTATTTGTTCCAGTTCGAATACTTTTTCAGGATGTTGTACCGCTACATTTTCCTTTTCACCTACTTGTTTCATGTCATATAGCTGCGGAGTGCCCAAGTAACCTGTTTCAATCTTGGGACCCCATTGAACCATTTTCGGTCCATCGCTTCCTTCAATAAATTTCCAATCTTTGGTGCGTACGGATAAAGTATGGTTTGAGGCTTGTTCGATAACCCAAGGGCGGTCTGTCCGGTCTTGTCCCAATAAGTTGCTCAGACGGTTGTAACTGTCGGGGGCGCTTCCTTTCGGAATACGGGCATCTGTTAAAGAAGCCAGTGACGCCAGCCAGTCGATTTGTGAAATCAGTACATCGTTAACCTCCGGTTTATGAATTGTTTGGGGCCAATGTACAATCACAGGGACACGTGTCCCACCTTCGAAGGCACTATATTTTCCGCCTCTCAGGTTGCCGGTAGGTGTGTGACCATTCAATAACTCTTCCGCTTTGTCATCGTATCCGTCATCTACCACCGGGCCGTTGTCGCTGGAAAGAATAATCAATGTATTTTGGGTTAATCCCATTTGGTCAAGAGTTTCCAATAACTGACCTACGCTCCAGTCGAATTGTGCGATGGCATCACCACGCAACCCCATCTTGTTCTTGCCACGGAAACGGTCGTGTGGGAAACGGGGGACGTGTACATCATTGGTAGCGAAATACATAAAGAATGGTTCGTCTTTATGTTGTTTGATAAAATCAATGGCATGTGCAGTAATGGAATCGGCTATATTTTCATCTTTCCACAATGCTTTTCCTCCACCTTTCATAAAACCGATGCGGCTGATACCGTTTACAATAGACATATCATGTCCGTGGCTTGGTTTCAGATTGTACAAAAGTTCAGGGTTGTCCTTACCGGTAGGTTCGCCGGGGAAGTTCTTTATATAGCTGACTTCAATCGGAGCGGAAGGATCATAATTGGCTACCTGACCATTCTCGATGAACACACAAGGGACACGATCGGCGGTGGCCGCCATGATATAGGAGTAATCGAATCCTAAATCACCTAAAGAGGCTGAAAGCGGAGCATTCCAGTCTTGCTGTGCGGTTTTGTCGCCCAGTCCCAAATGCCATTTGCCGAATGCGCCTGTGGCGTAGCCGGTACTTTTAAACATATCTGCCATAGTGTATTGTTCGGACCGGATAATCATTCCTGCATTTCCTGCGGCAACGTCCGTTCCCGGTTTACGCCATGCATATTCTCCGGTCAGCATGGAGTATCTGGACGGGGTGCTGGTGGCAGCGGTGGCATGTGCGTTGGTAAATCGGATACCTTCGGATGCCAGGCGGTTGACATTGGGGGTTTTTACGTTTTTTGCTCCGTAACATTCCAAGTCTCCATATCCCAAATCGTCTGCATAAATGAAGATGACATTGGGCTTGTCCGTGTTCTGATTTTTATTTTCCGCATGAGTTGCCAGGCATGAAGCTAAAGCTAGTGAAAGCATTCCATAATGACTTTTTTTCATAGTAATATTTATTGTTTAGTGAGTAATCAGGAGTACAAAGATAAGGATATATTTTTAAAGGTGGGGATTAATTCTACAAAATTGTGTAAAGTGCATACGGTAATTCTAGTTAGAAAAAACGATGTTCCCCCTGTTATCAGTCACTTTTTTTGCCCATCGTGTTCTCGTCCACAGTAGGGGCGCATTGAATGCGCCCGATAACCCTCCGAAAAGTGTATTTGCGGATGCATTCGGGCGGAAGCATTCCGCCCCTACAGTGAAATGACAGCGCTATCGGAAGTATTAAATGAGATGTGTAGAAAGAGTAACCCATAAGATGGGAGAACAACGCCCTTTTTTCTATTATAACCGGATTTCTTCCCAAACCAATGCGGCTGCACCATAGATGGCTGCGTTCTTGACCAGTCGGGAAGGGAGTAGTTTCACTTTTCCTTTAAAGAGTTTCATCATATTCTGTTCCATTGCCTCACGGGTGGGTTTGAATAATAACTCTCCGGCTTTTGCCAGCCCTCCCATCAGGAAAATAGCTTCGGGGCTGGTGATAGCCACGGTGTTTGCAAGGGCTTTGCCCAGCATTTCTCCGGTATACTTGAAAGTTTCCTGTGCCAGTTCATCACCTGCCAAAGCTGCTTCACTGATAATCTTGGCATCCATTTCATTGAATGGAATATCCCGTAATGGACTGGGAGCGGTATATTTGGCCATCATTTTGTAGGCACTGCGTTTAACCCCGGTGGCCGATACGTAGGTTTCCAGACAACCTTTCCGCCCGCAACTGCATTGCCTGCCATCAGGCGATACAATGACATGTCCCAATTCTCCGGCAAAACCATCGTGTCCGTAAATCAACTTTCCGTGGGCGACAAATCCGCTGCCCAGTCCGGTGCCTAAAGTGACTACCAGGAAATCCTGCATACCTTTGGCTCCACCATAAATCATTTCTCCGATAGCTGCGGCGTTAGCGTCATTGGTGAGGTAAACAGGGAGGTTGGGATAATATTCCTTTACCATTTCCACAAAAGGGATAACGCCATG
Source organism: Bacteroidaceae bacterium (assembly GCA_963651205.1). Classification (GTDB taxonomy): domain Bacteria; phylum Bacteroidota; class Bacteroidia; order Bacteroidales; family Bacteroidaceae; genus Phocaeicola. Next base: position 2,396 of record CAVJPC010000151.1, on the reverse strand, counting down.
CCAGGGCAGGTTAGGAGCATACTCTATAGTTCCTTTATAAAAGTTCCCGTCGGGAGCTCCGATGCCTATACCTATTAAGGTGGAAGACTCCTGAATGGTACTGAACAGATTGTGTGTTGCCGCACAGAGCTCTTTCAGGTAATCTTTAATATTCTCGTGGGTGGCAGTCAGTATATTACCTTCTGCCAGATAGTTACCGGCTCTGTCAATAAATCCAAACTTGGTATTCGTTCCACCGATATCTATGCCTAATGCAACAGCTGTTTTCATAGGGTATCTTTATTAATGTTGTTATCCATAACAATGGCGTGGGCATTTTGTTGCTTATGCCGGAATTTAAAGATATGGATTTAGCTTTTTCAAAGTCCATTTACTGAAAATAAGTTAATATTAATGAGGGTAATGCAGTATTTGGTCTTTATTTTACTTTTAGAAATAGAAAATAGATTAATACACGATAGTTATGAAAAAGTTTAACCTTTTATTATTAGCATTTCTGGCAGTTATCGGAGTCACTTTCCAATCATGTGATGATGGTGATGGTTACTCTCTTGGCGATGTGGCGGTAGATTGGGCTACTGTAAATGTGAAAGGCGCCCATGTATATGATTTTACCGGTGACAGGTGGGGACAAATTTGGCCTGCAACCACTGATTTTTCATGGTATTCTCCGGTAGACGGGCAACGAGTCATTCTTTATTTTAATCCTTTATATGATAATTATCCCGAAGGATATGATTGCTCTGTCAAGGTGCTGAGTGTGAAAGAGATTCTTACTAAACAGATAGAAGAACTGACAGCCGGAAATGAAGAGGAGTTTGGCAATGATCCTGTCGATATATTCGAAGGTAATATGTGGATAAATGGTGGTTATCTCAATATCATTTTTAATCAGAATATGCCTTCCAAAGTGAAACACCGTGTGAGTTTGGTGAAAAACACGACGGCGACTCCTGCTCAGGATGGTTATATTCATTTGGAATATCGCTACAATACATACGATGATACTACCGGTTATTGGATAAATGGTGCAGTATCCTTTAGCCTGAATTCTTTGGAAATAACACCGGAAACTAAAGGACTAAAAGTAAAAATCAATTCGGCTACGAATGGTGAAAAGGAGATTACTTTCGATTTGAAAGATGCGCCGTCACCGACAGGTATGAGCCTGATGGATTTTTCTAAAACGGAAATCAAATAATTAGGGTTTGATTAAAGAGAGAGTTGTGAGTGGCCCCCTGCATCTTGTTGTGACAGATGCAGGGGGCTTAGAATATATCTAAACTTTCATTTCGATAGAGAAAGGGAACCTTCTTTTCATCAATCTGTTGTATCTTCATGGACTTAAACTCAAAAAAAGTTATGGAAATCAAGGAAAGTATGGAAAAAGAGAACCGTGAAGATCTGGCAATAGCCGTATCTTCCGCCATTGACGAGTTGAGGGAGAAAAAGAGGCTTGCTGCTGTGCATACCTATACTTCTACTTTTAACTCTTATTCAAAATTCTGCCAGAAATATGCCTATCCTGCAACTATTGCAGAAACCTTTGTCATTGGCCGACTGAAGGAATATCAGTCATGGCTCAGAAGGGACGGGCTGAGATGGAACAGCGTATCTACTTATATACGCACACTGAGAGCTATATACAATCGAATTTCTCCCCCGGGAACAACCGGACATAATCCGAAACTCTTTGAAGATTTACACACCAAGGTAGAGTCGCACACCAAAAGAGCGCTGACCGAGGGGCAGATGAGAAAGTTGATAACTATAGATTGCGACAACCTGCCTCCCGATTTGAAACGCTCCGCAGCCTATTTTCTGCTGATGTTTCTTTTCCGGGGAATGCCTTTCATTGACCTGGCCTATCTGAACAAAAAGGATATGAAAGGAAACGTCATTATTTACTGTCGCCACAAGACAGGCAAGCAAATGACCGTACATATCCCCCAGAAGGCTATGCCGCTGATAGAGAAATACAGGGACAGAAGAAAAAACTCCCCCTATCTGTTCCCCATCCTGAACCCTGAGAAGGAAGAAGTGTGGGAAGTCTACCAGAACTATCTGAAGGCCTTGAGGCTGTTCAACAAGATACTGGTGAAAATAGGAAAAAGGCTGTTGGGAGTGACAATAAGTTCTTATACTCCGCGCCATACCTGGGCAACACTTTCTTATTATTTGGGCGTGCCTGTAGGACTCATTTGCGAGGCGTTGGGGCACTCCTCTATCAGAGTTACAGAAAATTACTTGAAACCTTTTGATGAAGAGAGGGTGGATAAAGCTAATGATGAACTTATAACATCTGTCATAAAAGGTGAAACCAAAAAACGGCCATCACGTAAAAGGATGAAATATAGCAACTTATATGATCCGTTACTTACTGAGTAACGGACAAC
>CAVJPC010000150.1:0-4335 GCA_963651205.1 Bacteroidaceae bacterium | reverse complement strand
AAAGGGAGGGGAACAAGTGTTTTGGAGAGGGAATTGCGGAGAAAAATAGGGGATTTAACGGGAGCTTGACGGAATTTAAACGGGAGTTAAACAGAAAATACGGCGGGATTTTGACGGGAATTAAATGGGAATTGAACAGAATCCAAACGTTAACATTGTTAATGCAGTTGGGGAGACATTTATTTCAGGGGCGGAAATAACAAAGCTTTTGCTTCGAAAAGACTTGTTATTTGAAGACAAAAGGCTTGATTTAACCCCCTGTTAAATCAAGTGACGGGAGGAGAAGAAACGAAAGAGAGAAAAGGATTGAGAATGAATACAATAGAGAGACAAGGGGTTATTTTTTAGAAAAAGAGATAAGTAGTGGGCCGAAAGGGATAGTTGCGATTAGAACAAGTATGGGTGCAGCGGATTTTCAAAAGTAAGGTTTGGAGCGGAAGCGGGAGGAGTGCAATTACAAAAGACAAGAGAATAGCAGGACAGGCACAAGTTAAAGAAAGAAAGTATCAAAGATTGGATCATAGATTAAGAATCGGACATAAAAAGAAAGCACGTCTTCAAATATCTCTAAAGCAAATGTCTTCCTGTTAAAATCACCCTTTCAGGAAACAAAATCCCCTGCCCCATGTTACTTAACCAACTTAATTTTTATAACCTAAACCAAAAGAATTATGGCTAAAGAAAGTGTAAAAATCCTGCAAGGAAAGCTCGATGTAAAAAGTTTGATTGATCAGCTGAATGCTGCATTATCTGAAGAATGGTTGGCATACTATCAATATTGGGTAGGTGCATTGGTAGTGGAAGGTGCTATGCGCGCAGACGTACAAGGTGAGTTCGAAGAACATGCTGAAGAAGAACGTCACCACGCACAATTGATAGCAGACCGAATCATCGAATTGGAAGGTGTTCCGGTACTCGATCCGAAAAAATGGTTTGAACTGGCCCGCTGCAAATACGATTCTCCAACAGCATTCGACTCTGTCAGCCTACTGAACCAAAACGTTTCTTCAGAGCGTTGCGCCATTCTCCGTTATCAGGAGATTGCCAACTTTACAAACGGTAAAGATTACACCACATGTGACATCGCCAAACATATCCTGGCTGAAGAAGAAGAGCATGAACAGGACTTACAGGATTATCTGACTGATATTGCCAGAATGAAAGAATCGTTTCTTAAGAAATAAATAATGGTTTCTTCAAGAATGGAAAGAGGGAATACTCCGTCCGGGGTAGTTTCCTCTTTTTATTGTTACTCCTCACTGTAATAATCACCTTTCCTCTACTCCGCAGACATACCTAAATAATCATATTTTATGCACTCCGACCGTGACAAAACAAAAAACTATGCGACTTATGGGATGAATTTCAACTCAATTATTTATCTTTGTTAGCTTTAAAAAAGCTGGCATAAAAACAATATGTACAATGAAAGATTTCTTTAAATTTACGCTTGCTACATTGACCGGTATCGTACTATCGGGCATTGTTTTGTTTATCATCGGAATTGCGACGCTTGTCGGCATCATTTCGTCATCGGATACCGAAACAGTAGTGAAAAAAAATTCCGTAATGATGCTCGACTTAAAAGGCACATTGGTAGAGCGCACTCAAGAGAGTTTAGAAGGGCTATTGGGAAAATTCACCGGTGAAGCGGGCAACACATACGGACTGGACGACATATTAGCTTCAATCAAAAAAGCTAAAGAAAATGATAATATAAAAGGCATTTATATACAGGCTTCATGGCTGGATGCCCCTTATGCCTCATTACAGGCAATACGGACCGCTTTGGAAGATTTCAAGGAAAGTGGCAAATTCGTTGTAGCATACAGTGACAATTATACGCAGGGGCTTTATTACCTATCGAGTGTTGCCGACAAAGTAATGCTTAACCCTAAAGGCATGATTGAATGGCGAGGACTCGCTTCAGCTCCCATTTTCTACAAAGACCTATTACAGAAATTGGGAATTGAAATGCAGGTATTCAAGGTAGGTACTTACAAATCGGCTGTAGAACCGTTCACTTCAACCGAAATGTCTCCGGCCAATAAAGAGCAAGTTACGGCATTCATCGGTTCAACCTGGAACCAAATACTGGATGGTGTTTCGGCTTCACGCAAAATAGAAAAAGACTCACTGAATGCGTATGCAGATCGCATGCTTATGTTTTACCCATCGGACGAAAGCGTGAAATGCGGATTGGCCGATACCCTGATTTATCAGAATAACGTACGCAGCTATCTGAAAACACTTGTAAAAATCAACGAAGACGACCGCCTGCCGATATTAGGGCTCGATGATATGATCAACATCAAAAAGAGTGTACCTAAAGATAAAAGCGGTGATATTCTGGCTGTCTACTATGCATCCGGTGAAATAACTGACTATGACGGATCGGCGACATCCGACGAAGGAATTGTAGGGAGCAAAATGATTCGTGACCTGCGTAAGCTAAAAGAGGATGATAACGTAAAGGCAGTCGTACTGCGTGTTAATTCTCCGGGAGGAAGCGCATTTGCATCCGAACAGATCTGGCATGCCGTAAAAGAATTAAAAGCTAACAAACCAGTAATTGTTTCGATGGGTGACTATGCCGCATCCGGCGGATATTACATCTCTTGCGCAGCCGACAGCATCATAGCCGAGCCAACTACCTTAACCGGTTCTATCGGAATTTTCGGCATGATCCCGAACGTCAAAGGATTGACGGAAAAGATCGGACTAACATTTGACGTGGTAAAAACCAATAAATTTTCAGATTTCGGTAACCTGATGCGTCCTGTGAACGGTGATGAAAGAGCATTGCTGCAAATGATGATCAGCCAGGGATATGACCTGTTTGTAAGTCGTTGTGCCGAAGGTCGCCATATGACCAAAGAAGGTATTGAAAAAATAGCTGAAGGACGCGTATGGACCGGAGAAATGGCCAAAGGAATCGGACTGGTAGACGAACTGGGTGGAATCGACAAAGCACTGGAAATTGCAGCACGGAAAGCCGAATTGAAAGGCTATACCATTGTATCTTATCCTACCAAAAAGGATATTCTATCCACATTACTCAATGTCCAACCCAATAACTATGTAGAATCCCAAGTGCTGAAAAGCCAGTTAGGAGACTATTACAAGGATTTCAATCTATTAAGAAATATAAAAGAACGCGCCATGATTCAGGCACGTGTCCCGTTTGAACTGAATGTGAAATAGCGAACTACATGGAAGAAAGCTCTATTAAGATACATAAATGGCTATATCCCGTTTCATGGCTCTATGGAATGGGAGTAGCACTGAGAAATAAACTCTTTGACTGGGGTAAACTTCAGTCAAAGAGTTTTGACATTCCCGTGATTTGTATCGGGAATATCGCCGTGGGCGGCACAGGCAAAACACCGCACACAGAGTATCTGATAAAGCTGCTCCATCGCAACTTCCGGGTAGCCGTACTGAGCCGTGGATACAAGCGCCATACGAAAGGATTCATACTTTCAACAGCAGAGAGCAATGCTCGTAGCATTGGTGACGAACCCTATCAAATAAAATCGAAGTTTTCCGACATACGAGTTGCAGTGGACGAAGACCGTTGTCATGGTATCGAAAAATTGCTCACATTGCAAGAGCCTTCTATCGAAGTTATCTTACTGGATGATGCATTCCAACACCGATATGTGAAAGCGGGACTGAATATTCTTCTGACAGATTATCATCGCCTGTTCTGTGACGATGCTTTAATGCCTGCCGGACGTTTACGGGAATCTGCCCGGGGGAAAAACAGGGCACAAATAGTCATTGTAACCAAATGTCCGCCGGATATCAAGCCTATCGATCATAATATCATCGCAAAACGGTTGAATCTATTCCCCTATCAACAACTTTATTTCTCGTCATTCCGATACGGCAAATTACAAGCGGTCTTTCCTGTTTGTACTGCCGTAAGAGAAAGGGAACTATCGTCCTTGCAAGCAGATGAACAGATACTAGTGATAACCGGAATCGCGTCTCCGGATGCTATCATCCGGGAACTGGAAATGTATACACGGAACATCGACCTACTCGCTTTTGACGATCACCATAGCTTCAGCCAGCGAGACATGTCGCTAATTAAAGAGAAGTTCGGTAATTTGAAAGAAGGACGGCGTCTGATTATCACTACCGAGAAAGATGCCACCCGTCTGATAGACCATCGGGCACTGGATGCAGAACTAAAACCATTTATTTATGCCCTGCCCATCGAAGTAGAAATATTACAAAATCAACAAGATATTTTTAACCAACACATTATTGGCTATGTTAGAGAAAATAATGTGTTGATTAAAAATATCTTGTTGATTCTGTAATATT
>CAVJPC010000149.1:0-5862 GCA_963651205.1 Bacteroidaceae bacterium | reverse complement strand
TGCCAAATGGTTTCGTTACTTCAATTCTTGAAACATTGTCGGTAAGTATCATACCTGCAAATACGTCCTCATTTTTCCGTATCGTTCTGGGAACACTCTCTCCAGTTAATGCGGAAGTATTAAAAGATGCCGATTCATTCAGTAAAATTCCGTCAAGAGGCACTCTTTCGCCTACCTTGACTTCCACAATATCACCTACATTTACATTCTCCGGCGACATTATTTCAGTTTTATCCATCTTAATAACTGTCGCTGTTTCTGGTCGGACATCAAGTAATGCACTAATGCTCCTTTTTGCACGGTTTACCGCTGCATCCTGAAAGAGTTCGCCTACGGCATAGAACAGCATTACCGCAACGCCTTCGGGGTATTCTCCGATAAAGAACGCCCCGATGGTAGCTATACTCATCAATGTAAACTCGCTGAATACGTCTTTCTGGCGAATGGCTTCCCATGCTTCTTTTATCACCGGTAAGCCTACCGGAATATAAGCGATGATATACCATGCAAGCTGTACCCACTTATCGGCAAAGAACGAAAGCCCGACAGCGGAAAAGATGATGCCTGCAATCAGCATCACAAAGGAGATAGCCGCCCGGATGTAACCTCTTTTCTGTGAGGTATCCATTTCCTGTTTGGTCTTGTCTATAACACAAGCCCCATCATTGCAATTTCCCATAATTATTTTAATTTATCGTTTATACTTCTTTTTATACAATTCCTCATTCAAAAACACAAATGGTAATAGTGTAAACAAAGTCCCAAAGAATAAGACTTCCTTTAACGGCCATCTATGAAAGAAACAATGATGATGGGGACATCTGGTTACATAATACCATAACAAAAAACCTAATGTAATCCCAATGGTTATACTTAACGCTACAATCCATTTTTTTGCTCTTGAACTAATCATTTTTTTCTTTGCAATGACCTTACTCTTTTTTTTCTTTTGCTGTCTTTTCATGACATCATTTTTTTAGAGTTCTACGGCTGCGAGTTCGGCAAATGCCAGTTGATAATCCCTTTCGGCTGCAAGCGTCTGGTTTACGTTGTCGTAGTACAATCCCATTTCAACCATGTAATCAAGCAAGGATATTTCACCCGCATCGAGTGCTTTTTTCAACAGGATAGTATTATTTAGGTTTGCCAGCGATTTACGGTATTTATCGGCAGTCGTTTTAAGTCCCATTGCTTTGGAATACTGTATTTGTAGTTGGCTGAAAAACTGTTGTTTGGTATCGGCTTCGCGGCTTTGGGCAGCAGCAACAGATGCCTTTGCCTGTTTCACCTGATTCTTATTCGACCATAGCGGTATGGATATACCAAGCGACACACCCTGATACCGTTGTCCGACAACTTTTTCACTCATGTATCCGGCAGTAAACTTAGGCAGATTCATCGCTTTGCTTAGTGATACCTGTTTCTGGCTTACTTCGATTTCGTTACGCACGTATGTCAACACCGGGTTTTTATCTTCGGCTTGTACATACCAGTCGTTGAAGTTCAACGGAAGCTCACGACTGCCGTAGTCTGCATCATTAAAGACTACGTCGATACCGCCGTTCAGCCTTTTCAACTGGGCAAGGAGTGCATCGCGTTCTACTTCCATCCGCGAGATTTCACCTTGTATGGTGGAAAGGTTCAGGTTTACTTTGTTGTACTCCAAGATACTTACGTCGCCCCTGTCCATACGGTCTTTATAACCTTTGGCAATGGTTTCTGCATGTTCCAGACGCAAATAAAGTTCTTTAAGCAGGGAATTATAATAAATCAATTCGATGCAGTATTGCTTTGCTTCGAGCAATATATTCATACGGTCGGCTTTGTACTGCCATTCCACAAGGTTGTTTCTACCGTTTGCTAACCGACTTTTCATTCCCGTAATGGTGGGAATGTCGAATGTTTGCGATACGCTAAAATCGGTACGATTGCCTGTATTTGAGGGGTTACCCCAGAGATAATTGAAGCCCACTTCCGGATCATCAAGGAAGATACCCGTTTTGTTTTGCAGCTTATCCGCTTCAACTTGTTCGCGGAGGGCTTTCAGGGTTGTATTGTTCTCTTCTATCGAAGACAATACAGGGTTGATGTTATTCTGCGCATTGAGCGTTATGCCTGCGAAGAGTACCAACATAGTTATTATGATTGTTCTCATTCTAATTCTAATTTAGTGTTGTTTACTTCAGGTTCATCGTTGTCCAGAATTTCGGTTTCAACTACTTTCCTGTTTGTAATTAAGTACATGATAGGGATAATAAAGCCGTTGAGCAAAGTCGATGTGAGCAATCCGCCCAGGATAACCTTTGCCATCGGGCTTTGTATTTCGTTACCCGGCAAATCGCCACCCAGTGCAAGCGGTATCAGCGCAAGCCCGGAAGAAAGTGCAGTCATAAGGATAGGGTTCAGACGGTCTAATGAACCTGTCATTACCGCATCGAGTTTGCTGTGTCCCTCTGCTACGAGGTCGTTATATCGTGATATAAGCAACATACCGTTACGGGTAGCGATACCAAAGAGCGATATAAACCCGATGATAGCCGGAATACTCATAACGCCGCTTGTAAAGAAGATAGCAAACACACCGCCGATAAGTGCAAGCGGGAGGTTAAGCAGGATAACAACGGACTGGTTTATGCTCTTGAACTGTGCGAACAGCAATAGGAAAATAGCGAGTATGGAGAAGATTGAAGTAATAAGTAGGGTGCGTGATGCTGCCTGTTCACTCTCAAACTGTCCACCGTATTCAATATGATAACCTTCGGGCAATTCAATCTTTTCGTTTACGATGTCCTGAATGTCGTTTACTACTCCACGCAGATCGCGTCCGGCAACGTTAGCCGATATTACAATCTTACGGGCAACGTTTTCCCTGTTGATGGTGTTGGGGCCTGTGGACGATGTTACCTCGGCTATATTACTCAATGGAATTTTACGTCCGTTGGCATCAACGATAAGATTCTTTATCCTTTCGGCTGTTTCACGGCTATCATCGTTTACTTTCAGGGTAAGGTCGAACGAGCGATTTTCTTCGTACACCTGCGATACGACTTCACCTGCGAGCATGACGTTTACAATCTTCGCAAAATCGGGTAAGGTAATGCCGTATTTAGCCATTACTTCCCTTTTGGGTTCTATCTTTAACTGAGGACGCTCTACCTGTTGTTCCACGTTCAGGTCAGCAATTCCTTCAATGCCCTGAATGTTTGATTTTATCTGGTTACCAATGGAAAACATCTTATTGAGGTCTGTTCCGAACAACTTGATAGCGATGTTGGCACGTGTACCGGATAACATGGCGTCGATACGGTGCGAAATGGGTGCGCCTATTTCTATATTTACTCCCGGCAATACTTTTATCTTTTCACGTATTTCGGCCAGCACTTCATCTTTGGAACGTTTGTCAAGGATAAACGGAGCTTCTATTTCCGATACGTTTACGCCGAGTGCGTGTTCATCGAGTTCGGCACGTCCTGTTTTCCGCCCTACGGTTTGTACTTCGGGTATGGAAAGCAGGATATCTTCTGCTATGCGTCCCATCTTGTCGGATTCTTCGAGCGATATACCGGGCATGCTGCTGATGCTTACGGTAAATGATCCTTCATTGAATGGAGGCAAGAAGCTACGTCCTAACGAGAAGAAAACGATAATGGCGGCCACCAGTACACCACCCGTTGCACCGAGTACCCACTTCTTATGAATAAGTGTCCACTTCAATGCTTTTTCATACACAACTTTCAGCTTTCTTACTACATACGGTTCGCGTTCTGGCTTATCGCCTTTTTTCGGTTTGCCCAACAAATAGCTACACAATACCGGAGTAAGGGTTAAGGCTACGATGGTAGAAGCTATCAATGCCATGATAAAGGCTACTCCCAGTGGTGCAAGCATACGACCTTCCATTCCTGAAAGGAAGAACAAAGGCACAAAACTGGCGATGATAATAAGCGTTGAGTTCAAAATCGGCATACGCACTTCTTTTGAAGCGTCAAACACGACGTTGAGAACAGTTTTCTGTTGTTCTATTGGTTTCTGCCTGTTCTCACGCAATCGCTTGAACACGTTTTCCACATCGACAATAGCATCATCTACAAGCGAGCCGATAGCAATAGCCATACCTCCTAAACTCATAGTATTAATGGTTAGCCCCATGAATTTGAGAGAGAGTATTGCAAAGACCAATGCCAACGGTATCGTAACAAGGGATATGACGGTTGTGCGAGCGTTCATCAGGAAGATAACAAGTATGATAACCACGAAGATACCACCTTCGTATAATGACTTCTGTACATTGTTGATGGAGTTATCTATAAAGCGTGCCTGACGAAAGATGTCGGTTGTAACCTTTACATCTGCCGGAAGCTGTTTCTGTAAATCAGCAAGTGAAGCGTCAAGTTTGTCTGTTAGTTCAAGCGTACTTGTAGCCGGTTGCTTGGTAACAGTTATCAATACGGCAGCTTTGCCGTCGTTGGATGCCATACCCAGTTTAGGTGCTTTGTCGCCTATTTTTACTTCCGCAATATTTTCTATCAGGATAGGAACGTCTTTTACTGTTTTGACAACGGCTTTTCCTAATGAAGGTATTTTATTTGTTGAGAGTACACCACGGATGATAAATTCGTTTCCGTATTCGTACAATACACCGCCTGCAGCGTTCTGATTCATTTCAGTTACTACGTCGATTACTTCGTTAAGTCCAATGCCATAATGTTTCATCTTTCCGGGATCAAGTAATATCTGGTATTCCTTGATTTCACCACCGAGAACGGTTACCTGTGCCACTCCACCTGTTGATAATAAACGAGGGCGGATAGTCCAGTCAGATAATGTCCGCAAATCCTGTAATGAGGTTGAATCGGCGGTTACTCCGATAATCATAAGCTCACCCAGTATGGACGATTGCGGCCCCAACGTCGGATTACCAACGTTAGACGGCAACTGGTCATTGACAACGGCTAACTTTTCGGATACAATCTGACGGGCACGGTAGATGTCCGTTCCCCAGTTAAATTCTACCCATACGATAGAAAAGCCTGTGGTAGAGGATGAACGCACACGGCGTACATCAGTAGCACCGTTCAGGGCGGTTTCGACAGGGAAAGTAACGAGCCGTTCCACTTCTTCGGGAGCCATACCACGTGCCTCTGTCATCACCACAACGGTGGGCGCATTGAGGTCGGGAAATACATCGACTTCCATATTGACGGCTGTATAGGTTCCTGCCAACATAAGCAGCAGGGATGCCACTAAAACAACGACACGGTTGTTCAGCGAGAATTTTATTATCTTGTTCAACATACTGATTCGTGTTTTAATGGTTAGTGACTATGTCCTTCGGGCATTACGGAAGAAGTTGCTGCCAGTTTCACCTGATATACTCCTTTGGTAACTACTTTGGCTCCGCGTTGAAGACCTGAAAGGATCTGCACTCTTTCGCCGTTATTCTGTCCGAGGGTTACTTCCTGTTTCTTATATTCTTCGTCGCCTATTTGCAGGTACACAAAATTAAGTCCCTGTTCTTCGGTAATAGCAGAAACGGGAACGGATATTACATTATCCTGTAAGGTCGAAAGCAGATATACTTCGGTATATGCTCCGGGAATAATATCGCCCACGTTATCAAACTCGAATGTAACAGGAATATAAAAAGACTGGTCGGTGGATGCTTTACCGAAAGATAAAAGCCGTCCGTTGAGTTCCGAAAGTTTATATACCTGATTGTCATAGGCAGGCTTAAAGTTAGCGCTACTGATGCTTTTAAGTATCTTGAAATTGTTCTCAGATACTTCGGCTCGTAGCTGCAAACGCCTGTTCTGCGATACAGTTGCAATGGGCTGACCTACTGAAACGTATTACCCCTGTGCA
>CAVJPC010000148.1:0-2633 GCA_963651205.1 Bacteroidaceae bacterium | reverse complement strand
CTTCAGGTATCTTCTCGCATGAAGAATCGTTTTCTCCAGAAGAGGAATGTTCCGGTATTTCCGGCCTTTCCCAAGGAGCGTAACATAAGGCACTTCTGCATCAAGATGAAGGTCAGATACTTTTACCTGGCGGGCTTCTGCCACTCTTGCAGCAGTATCATACAGGAAAATAAGCATCATCTGATTGCGGCGGTCCGTTTTACTGTTTCCAGAAGGGGCTGCCAATAACGCTGCCATTTCATTGGGTTCAAGGTACTCGATGGCATGGTTTGTTGTCTTTACCCCAACGATGTTGCACGCATCTGTATAAATCGGCATGATCCACAGGTATTCCTGTGCTGCGTACTCCAGAAATGCACGAATTGCGGTCATCCGGAGGTTACAGGTTTTTGGTGCCAGACTACGTTCCGTGATCATCCAGGATTGATAGCGTTTGAGCGTTTCTTTCTCAAAGTTATGGAAGGAAATTTTTTTCCGGTTGATGTGTTCAACCCCCTCAAGGTAATTAATAAAGCTGTTTAAGCAATCCCTGTAACTGTCAATGGTATGGCTGCTAACCTGGCGAATCACTTTCATCTGGTGGTCAAGATACCGGTGGGCCGTATCCCAAAACAGCGCGGTATCCTTCTTACTCATCAGGCACCTCCGGGATACGGCCATTCAGCCGGTATGAAAGAGCCTTGTAATCCGCGTAAAAATCCGGTACAAACCTGAAGTAATACAAGGTATGCTTAATGCAGTTGTGCCCCATATACCTCATCAGGTAAGGAAGCATCGCATTTACGTCTGTGCCTTCCCTTGCCCAGCGATTTATGGTGGCCCAGGCAAAATGATGCCGGAGATCGTATATCCGAGGCAGACTTCCAGCCCAATCAGGAAAAGTCTTTTTCCATATGACTGCAAAGTTATAGCAAAGAGTCTGTGCGGAATACGACTTATCTATATCCCCGGGGAAAAAGTAAGCCCTCTCTGGAAACATGGCGGCCACATGGCTATCATAACGGATTAAATAAGAAGCAAGTTCATCGCTCATAAAAATCCGTCGGCTTTTTGGACCTTTTGACTGTATGATATCCATATATTTTTCAGCAAGGCATACATTTCCAGATGGCAACGTCCGTGCTTCTTTGGGACGTAAACCGCAGCAGTACAGCACCCGAAATAGCGCAGGCATTACAATGCCACGAGCCCGTGGTCCCGGATTTTCAGCATAGTAGGAATCGCATTCCCGGAAGAAGGCGGAGAGTTCTTCTTCAGAGAAAAAATACGGAGGTTCCGGATGGAGCTTCGGCATCTGTTTAGGCGGGACAAGGTAAGCATCACGGTATCCCAGTTGAAACATATATCTGGCGAACTCCCTCAACGGAGCCATGGCGTTATACAGGCCTCCCGGTTGTCCTCTGTATTTATCAAGGAAACAGTCTGTGCTTACTTTATCCGGCAAGTCCAGATGCGGATACTGTTCTTCCATATGGCGTTGGTAGTGTTTCAGATACCGCTCCTGTGTATCGTAGACATACCCAAGGCTGCGCTTATAAGCAATGAAAGCATTGATCCTTTCTCCAATAGTTGCATTCTTCATGCCTCATCACCTTCCTTCGGCAAAGGAAGCGTCAGTGACGACATTGTCTCCTGGTCGGTCGAAAGGTATACCATTGTAGAGTCCTGGCACTTGTGGCCAAGCTCTTCGGATATGGCAGGAAGGGGAACTCCTTTCCTGAGCATTGCAGACGCAACATTGTGCCGGAACATCCTGGTGCCTGTAAGGCGGCCGGCAGTTTCAACACCTGCAGCGGATACAACAGCCTTGACAATGTGCCAGGTTGTGTTCAGCTTAACGTAAGGCGCATGGACAGAAAGGAAAAAATAATCCTCGTTACAGTCAGGCCGCTCTTCCAGAAGGTAATCCACCATGGCATTGCCATACGATGAGCGGATCGGCAGGTTTAACGGTCTCTGCGTTTTTGACTGGACGATGTGGATGACATTGTGTTTCCAGTCAACATCACCGAGCCTGAGGCTGCAGATATCAACACTGCGCAGTCCCGTTTCAAAGGAAAGCAGGCAGATCGCCGCATCCCGGCGGGATATATCAGGGGAAGACAATTGGTTGGCAATCTTATCCTGTTCATCTTCTGAGTATACTTCTATGATGGAGCGTTTCCGCGGCATCCTGGACGGGATTTCCAGTCTGAATTGCTGGAGCTCTGAAAACATTTCGTAGAAACGCCGCATCCCGGAAATGGCTGTCACAAGGCTTGTCGGATCATAGTGCTTCTCCAGCATGTCCTCGATTGCTTTGATGGTGTCTCCAGGCCGGATGTCAGATAACTTCTGATATCCCAGGGACGTCATATACTCCAAGAGATACCGAATCGGACGACGGTTTTTAATGAGCGAAGCTTTGCTTAACCCCGAGGCTTCTTCAGCCTGGTCATAAAGTACCAAGGCTTCAGATAATCCGCCAGAAATAACTTCTTTGACAGGCTCATGGAACTTATTAATGGATACTTTTCCTGTTTCCAGATAAGACTCCAAAAATCTTATGCACCGGTTGTGGGCAAGAAATCTTTCGTAACGGTATTCACCAGACCTGGAACTATTGGTATCCGACAGAAACTGGGCCACAAGGT
>CAVJPC010000147.1:0-2577 GCA_963651205.1 Bacteroidaceae bacterium | reverse complement strand
ATCTTTGCCGACCCCCCGTACGAACTTAAAGGATTGGAGACCATTCCGAACCTTATCTTTGAAAACAACTTGTTGAAAGAAGACGGACTATTCGTCCTGGAACATGGAAAGAAAGATAACTTCGAAGAACATCCTTGCTTTATAGAAAGAAGAGCATACGGCAGCGTCAACTTCTCCTTTTTCAGATTAAAGTAGCGGAGCCAACAACCGCACCACACTCTCGGCTGCCTTGCGATACCAAGGACGTTTCACCCAGCTCTTCAGGTAAACTGGTACACATTCGCGCTGGTCTTGCAGGAAGATTTCACGCATTTGGAGGGCTGTCTCCGTATCGTAGATAAAGGCATTCACTTCAAAGTTGTGTTCAAAACTGCGGAAATCTATATTCGTAGAACCTACGGTGGATAACTCATCATCTGCAACCATCAATTTGGAATGCAGGAAACCTTTCTTATAGAAATAGACTTTGACGCCCGAACGAAGCACATCTGCCAAGTAGGAACAAGAGCCCAAATGAGTCAGCCGGTTGTCCGCACGCAAGGGTAGCATCAAACGCACGTCCACTCCTGCTAATGCAGCAGTCTGCATAGCTATCAATACGGCTTCTGTCGGCAGGAAATAAGGAGTCTGGATATAGAAATACTTTTTAGCCCCACTAATGGCCATCACAAGTCCTTGCATGATTTCCTTCCATGAGCCAACGGGATCACTCGTTACTATTTGCGCCAACGAAGTACCGCAAGACTCTATCTTCGGGAAGTATCGGGTAGCGGTAATCAATGTACGGTCTACAAAATACCAGTCGAGCAAGAAGGCAGTTTGCAGACCATGCACCACTTTACCTTCAAGCATCAGGTGGGTATCACGCCAAATACCCCATGAGACACCACGCATATAACGTTCCGCAAGATTCATGCCTCCTACAAAACCGATGCGACCGTCAATGACTACTATCTTCCGGTGGTTACGGAAGTTCACTTTGCTCGTAAAAAGGGGAAAACGAACTTTCAGGAAGCTACGGACTTCAATACCCGCTTCTCTCATTCGTTCAAAGAAGCGGTTGGGCACGTGCCAACAACCTACGTCGTCGTAAATCACCCGTACTTCCACACCCTCACGTGCTTTCTCCATCAGGACGTCACGCACCAGCCTGCCAATAGCATCGTCCTCAAAGATATAGAACTCGATGTGAATATGTTGCTTGGCCTTCTGCAATTCGCGCAGCAGGGATTGGAGCATAGAAAGCCCTGAAGTATAAGTTACTACCCGGTTGCCATCGAAAGGGAAAGCTTGATTGGTATGACGGAATAAGGAAATCAGACGTCCGTAGGACAGTGGAAGGGAACAGGAACTTTGAGCCAGATATTCAGCCATCGGTTTCTTTAGCAAGTGGCTGTAACTCTTCTTACCGATCATACGCTCACGGCGATGGCTCCGACCGAAAAAGAAGTAAAGGATAAGCCCCACAACAGGCAGGAACATGAGTATCAGTATCCACGCCATGGTCTTCACCGGATTACGATTATCGAGAATAATAACGACAATCGTTCCGATAATAGCCCCGAAGTAAACGATATCGAATGCTACCGTGGCAATCTGGCTGGCTAGCAGGTTCCAATCAATCATGGTAGCAAAGATAGGAAATTAAATGAAGAATGAGGAATGAAGAATGAAGAATTGCTGCGCTATGTGCCGCATGGTAATTCTTCATTCTTCATTCCTCATTCTTCATTTAAATTCGTTTAGAACGGACGACGACCGCCAAAGCCTCCGCCATGGAAACCGCCGGGACCGCCGGGACCGCCAAAGCCACGTCTGCCCTGCATTTTCTCACGGGCAGCCTTGCTTCCGAAGATGTTCAGGCGATAGATGAAGTGAAGCATGCAATAGCTGTTTACACCATTGTACTCGTATACCGAACGTCCGCTGGCTGTCAGGGAGCGGCTGATGTTACTCTGCTGTTTCAGGATGTCGTACATTTCGAAACTTACAGTAGCGGCACCTTTCAGGAATGTTTGCGAAAGTTGTGCATTCCAGATCAGTTCATTACGGTTCATGCTGCTGTCCGTGTAGCCACGGCGACTTTGGTTGGCGATATTGGTTGATACGCTCATACTCCAGGGCATGTTTACCGTAGTGTTGGCACCATAAGAGTAGGTATAGGGTTCCTGGTTGTTGTCGCTAGTCAACTTATCCTTTTCTACAGAATAAGAGATAGAACCATTCAGACCGAATTCAAACCAATCATTACGATACGCAGCATTGAGGCGCTCACTTAATGTAAGGTTAGTAGTGGTGTTCTTCTGTTCTACGGCCTCGGCGCCACTTCCCGATGTCAGATAACCTACATTATTAACATAGTTGATATTAGAAAAAGAGCCAATTGTATATTTTTTGTTTTTCAATGCTGTATTGATTCCAAACATACCAAATGCATTCCAATTGCCATTAATATTCTTCGGAGTTGTAGTCCAACCACCCGTTGTCGGATTATACACACGGCTATTGCTTATACTATTTTGCACCATTTGCACACTTGCATGTGAGAAAATTCCACGCTGATATTCGGCATTATAA
>CAVJPC010000146.1:0-2406 GCA_963651205.1 Bacteroidaceae bacterium | reverse complement strand
ACCGCATACACAGCAATAGGCTTCGTCTTTAGTCGGGATCGAGCCTTCTATCATAAGCAGGTATTCACCATGATACTTCTTCATGGTTTCCTCTTTGGCAGCTTCAGCCTGTTCGCCGGCAGCAGCCATCAGGGTTTCCGTATAGTCGAGTGAGATTTTATCGAGCAGGAGAGTCGCCACGATCGGGTGGGCGGCGCGGATGAACGATTCGGTACAGCAGGTGCATTCCTGCAGGTGAAGCCAGATAACCGGCAGGCGAGGCTTCGTTTCCAGTGCATTGACAACCTGTGCAACCCCGGATGCTTCCAATCCCATAAGGGCGGCCATGGTAGTGCAGAATTTCAGGAAATCCCTTCGGGAGATGCCTTTCTGTCGGCATTCCTCGTAGACGGTCGGTCTTTTATTTTCCATATCTTAGTAATTTATTGGTTTCTTTGTGTTGTTGCGATGATCGTCACCCTCCGTTGACGGCGGTCGTCACCTCTCGTTGACGGTAGTCGTCATCACCCGTTGACGGTAGTCGTTGCCTCTCGTTGACGGTTCCCGTCAGCAGATGCGAGGCAACTGTTCTCCACTCAGCATGTCTACAATGCGGTAGTTACCGTATAGTGTTTTCATCTTTACGATCGCGTTTCCTTTTGCAGTTACACGGCCGATGATTGTTGCATCCTTTCCTTCCGGGAAGCTTTTCATGATAGCAAGCGCCTCCTGTGCCCGGGCTTCGGGGAGGATGACCAGCACCAATCCCTCGTTGGCCACATAGAGCGGGTCGAGCCCGAGTATCTCCGAAGCGCCTTTGACGGCATCGGGGATCGGGAGGGCGGCTTCATCCAGCACGATCTCTGCGTTGGCAGCTTTTGCTATCTCGTTCAATGTCCCGCTTACGCCACCCCGTGTGGGATCGCGTAGGACATGGACTTCCTCTATATTTTTTAACAACCGGGAAAGCATATTGTTTAACGAAACTGTATCACTTTTCAGATTTGTTTCAAATCCGAGACTTTCGCGGGCGGAGAGGATCGTAATGCCGTGTGCCCCTATCGGCCCGCTGCAAATGATAACATCCCCGGTCTCTACACGGTCGGGGGCGATGCGGATGCCTTCGGGCACGACTCCGATACCGCTGGTGTTGATGAACAGTTTGTCGCATTTACCGCGCTCCACCACTTTGGTGTCGCCTGCCACGATCTGTACGCCGGCTTTGTCGGCTGCCCGGCGCATGGATTGTACGATCCGTTGCAGGTCGGCTAGCGGCAGTCCTTCTTCCAGTATGAATCCGGCCGTCAGATAGAGCGGGCGGGCACCGCAACAGGCCAGGTCGTTCACCGTTCCGTTCACTGCCAGGTCTCCGATGTCGCCACCGGGAAAGAAGATAGGATCGACAACAAACGAGTCGGTCGAGCAGGCCATCCGTCCTTCCTGAACGGGAAAGACACAGCCGTCATGATCCTGTTCCAGCAGCGCATTGCGGAAGGCTGGATAAAATATTGTACTGATCAGTTGATGCGTCAAACGTCCGCCACCGCCGTGTGCCATCAGTACACAATCGGCGTTATTCAACGGAACAGGACAACTAAAATCTTCACTCTTCATATTACATATATTTATAGTATGCAGCGCAAACTCCTTCCGACGAAACCATCGGCGCTCCGATTGGACGTTCCGGCGAGCAGGCCTTTCCGAAGAAAGGACAGTCGGATGGTTGCTTTATGCCGCGCATGATGTCTCCGGCAATACATCCGGATGAAATTTCAGCTCCTTTCGGATGGAACGGGAATTTCTCCCGGGAGGAATAGTTTGCATACTCTTTCTTTAATTGTAATCCGCTGCCGGGAATGAGTCCGATCCCACGCCATTCCTGGTCGCATGGTTCGAGTGTTTCATCCATTAAACGGCGGGCGGCGGGATTGCCTTCTTCCGGTACGACCCGTTTGTAGGCATTCTCTACAAAATGGCTTCCGTTCTCCAGTTGAAGGAGGCAGCGGTAAATGCCATACAGCAGATCGACCGGTTCAAAGCCGGTTACGACCATGGGTGTCTTATATCTCTCTGCCAGTTTATGGTAGGCTGCATTGCCGGTGATTGCACAAACATGTCCGGCTGTAAGAAATCCGTCTACCTTGCATTCCGGGTCGGAAAGGATGGCTTCCATAGCCGGTGGAACGGTAAATAAAGAGGTGAGGAGCGAAAAGTTCGGTAGCTTCCTCCGCTGTGCTTCTTTTAAGGCCATCATGTGGACGGGAGCTGTCGTTTCAAAGCCAATAGCAAAGAAAACGACTTCCTTATCCGGATGGGTTTTTGCCAGTTCAACCGCATCGAGCGGGGAGTAAAGCATACGGACATCCGCCCCGTGTGCTTTGGCTTGCAGCAGGTCTTCCTTTGTTCCCGGCACACGCATCATATCGC
>CAVJPC010000145.1:0-3218 GCA_963651205.1 Bacteroidaceae bacterium | reverse complement strand
AATCATATGTCACACAGCACACAAACATAGTTGATGATACAAGTAAACTGTTATTTGTAACTTTACCTAATTCCAATTACTCGAAAATTCTTCAAATTAAAAGAAGGTACAGTATAATTCATTCTGATGTATTATCCGTCAGATTGTTTTATCCTGTACCTTCCTGTGTTATCATGACTTAGTTGCCTAAATAACAAACGGCAGGAACCTCCCCGACCAAAGTTTGGTATCCTGCCCTGTCACCTAACGATGAGTAAACTCATCATTACCAACAATGCTATGATAACCCTTTATGTCAAAGAAAACAATCCCATTACTCCATATTTTTATAATAATCTTATTGCAAACTTACAGTTCCATCGTCTCACCTGTACCTGTGGGCACTCCGGCTGTCTGTCCGTTCATGGATACTACACACGTTCCCTCAAAGCTCCGGGTGGAAAGCTTCCTTTCCGTATCTGCCGGGTAATCTGTTCCTGCTGTCACCATACCCATGCACTTCTTCCTTCTGCCATGGTTCCCTATTCCCAGACATCCCTGACCGAACATGTCGAAATCATTTCCTGCCATGAAGCCGGAAGAAGCTGGGAGATACTTATGAATCAAAATCCTGCCATTGACGAAAGCAACTGCCGCCATATCATTCGTAGATTTTTATATCACTGGAAACAACAGCTTTTATCAGAGCGGATTCCTGTTTCACATTCGTCCTCTCTTGTTTTTAAGTGTTTTTCATGCTTTTTTACACAATTCATGCAGATTCATTGCACCCCAAATATTCTTTTTTGCAATACCACATAACCTGACACGACATGTTTCCGGTTTCTTCCTATACTAAACTAAAAAGCAAAGGAGGAACCTGACATGACACAGGAAAAAAAGCATGATATCGCCCTGATGCGGTATTCTGTCATCTCACCCATTATCACCGGGCTTTCACAGGACTACGATTCCCTGGATGCCTTTTATCGTGATGCTTCAAAGAAAGGGACAATCGCACCAGACGGCACCGTCAAACACTTTTCAGCAGCCACCATCGAACGATGGTACCGCAACTACAAGAACGGCGGTTTTGATGCTCTCATACCACAGGGACGCGTTGATGAGGGCAAACCCAGAAAACTGAATCCGGATTTACAGGAACAGATTAAATATCTGAAACAAAACTACCCCCGCATGTCTGCATCGGCAATCTTCAGACAACTTCACGATAACGGCAGTATTATCACCGGAGAAGTTGCCGAATCTACCGTTAACCGCTATATTAACCAGCTTGCCATTGAATTAAAAACCACAACCAATCCGGATATGAGACGGTATGAACGTCCACATATCAATGAGGTCTGGTGCGGGGACTCAAGCATGGGCCCCTATCTGAAAACCGATGATGGCAAAAAACACAAGGTATATATCATTGCCCTGATAGATGATGCCAGCCGATTCATCGTTGGTATTGATGTCTTTTTCAATGACAACTTCGTAAATCTGATGTCTGTTATGAAATCAGCCGTTGCGAAGTATGGTCGTCCTCAGATATTCAACTTTGATAACGGAAAATCCTACCGCAACAAACAGATGGAGCTGCTTGCCGCAAGAATTGGTTCCGTCCTCCATTATGACCAGCCTTATACGCCAACCCAGAAAGCAAAAATTGAACGGTGGTTCCGTACCATGAAAGACCAGTGGATGTCCTCTCTGGATATCCGGGATTTTCACACTCTGGATGAACTTCGTGGAAATCTTCTTGCATATGTGAATACATACAATCACGCTCCCCATTCCTCGCTGAAAGGAAAATCTCCTCATGAGCGCTTCTTCTCAGAGCCGGGGTGCTTCCACCGCCTTCCCGATGATGAGCTTGATAAGGACTTCCTTCTGGAAATCGAACGCCGTGTTTCCTCTGACAGTGTAATTGTGATTGATCAGGTTGAGTACGAAGTAGACTGCCGTTTTGCGAAGCAGCGTATCAGACTCCGCTATTCCCCTGATTTGCAGGATATTTTTATTATGGAAGCGGATGGAACGCTTACACCGATACGTCTCTTAAACAAAACAGAAAATGCGTTTGTTAAACGTGAAAAAATACATTTATGCAGAGGAGAAGAATAATGATGGAATACTTCACAAGGTACGGTCTGGAATTCAATCCGTTTTTAAAGAATTCCAAGGAAATCCTCGTCGATACCAATGAGCGTAAGGAAACACTGTTCCGGCTGGATTATCTGGCCAAAACCAAGGGCTTTGGTCTTCTTACCGGTGGCGCAGGACGCGGTAAAACAACCGTAATCCGTTCCTGGGCTGCCGGACTCAATCCATCCCTTTACAAGGTCATTTATACCAGCCTTTCCACCCTCACTGCCAATGACTTCTACCGGAATCTGGCTCATGAACTTGGTGCACAGCCTTCCTTTCGAAAACCGGATAACTTCCGGACCATCCAGGAAGAAATCGCAAGACTTTCTCTCGAAAAAAGAAAAACACCGGTCATTATCATTGACGAAGCCAACTATATCAACAATGCAATCCTCAATGACCTGAAAATTCTCTTCAACTTTGAAATGGATTCCAGAGACAGGGCAGCCATCCTCTTAGCAGGACTTCCTAAACTGAACTCTACCTTACGGTTAGCTATCCATGAGCCGCTTTACCAGAGACTGGTCATGAATTACAATCTAGAGGGGCTGTCCAAGGAAGAAGGACGTTCCTATATCCATGAAAAGTTAAAAGGCGCCGGCTGTAATCAAACGGTCTTTCACGAAGCTGCTGTAGAAGCAATCTTAAATGCTGCTGATGGAACACCACGTATGATAAACAAGTTGTGCAATGCCAGTCTTCTGATTGGTGACAGCAGTAAATCTGAAATCATCACCGCAGACATTGCCATGCAGGCAATCAATGAATGTGAACTGGGCTGATCCAAAATCCCTCACTCATTTAATGTGCGTGGGGGATTTTAAAGTATAAAATAAAATGACAATTCGGGTGTATATAATCTGCTTGAAACATATCCATTTAGGTAGAAACAGCTTCATTTAATGTGAAGTTGAAAGCATCATCTAATTTGCCGAACAACACCCTGGCTCCCGAGGTGGTCTTTTTAAATACGTCCTCGTACTTGAACTGCAGGGAATCATTGGTATCCCTGGCCTGGGCCAGCAGCGGATAGTAGTTATTGGTCACCTCTGCCACCGCGTAGGCCCCTTCGTTGATCTCGTGGC
>CAVJPC010000144.1:0-25088 GCA_963651205.1 Bacteroidaceae bacterium | reverse complement strand
TTCAACTTCAACAATATGGAACAGATGCAGGCTATCATCAAGGCTGCTGTAGAAACAAAGTCTCCGGTTATTTTGCAGGTATCAAAAGGTGCTCGTCAGTATGCTAACGCTACACTGTTGCGTTACATGGCTCAGGGTGCTGTAGAATATGCAAAGGAATTAGGTTGCGCTAAACCTGAAATCGTTCTTCACCTTGACCACGGAGATACTTTCGAAACTTGCAAAAGCTGTATCGATTCAGGTTTCTCTTCTGTAATGATCGACGGTTCTCACCTGCCTTACGAAGAAAACATCGCTTTGACTAAGAAGGTTGTTGAATATGCTCATCAGTTTGATGTAACTGTAGAAGGCGAATTGGGTGTATTGGCTGGTGTGGAAGATGAAGTTTCTGCTGACCACCACACTTATACTGACCCTGAAGAAGTAATCGACTTCGCTACTCGTACTGGTTGCGATTCATTGGCTATTTCTATCGGTACTTCTCACGGTGCTTACAAGTTTACTCCGGAACAGTGCACTATCGACCCTGTTACAGGCAAGATGGTTCCTCCTCCTTTGGCATTCGAAGTTTTGGATGCTGTAATGGAAAAACTTCCGGGATTCCCTATCGTTCTTCATGGTTCTTCTTCAGTTCCTCAGGAAGAAGTTGAAACTATCAACCAGTTTGGTGGTGCTTTGAAAGCTGCTATCGGTATTCCTGAAGAATGGTTGCGTAAGGCTGCTACTTCTGCAGTTTGCAAAATCAACATCGACTCAGACTCTCGTCTGGCAATGACTGCTGCTATCCGCAAGACATTCGCTGAAAAACCGGCTGAATTTGATCCCCGTAAGTACTTGGGTCCGGCTCGTGACAACATGGAAAAACTGTACAAGCACAAAATCATCAACGTGCTGGGATCAGACAACAAATTGGCTGAATAATTTATTCATCCTATATAAATAAGAAAAGGCTGCTTTCTTCACTGAAGGCAGCCTTTCTTTGTCTTAAGGTTGATTCCGGTATTGAAGAGGGGATTTTCCTGTATGCTTTTTGAAGTAACGGCCGAAAAAAGACTGGTCGGGAAATGACAATTGGTTGGATATCTCTTGAATACTCAGCGATGTGGATTGGAGCAATGCTTTGATTTCAAGAATAACATGACTGTCAATGATGCTTTTGGCTGTAGTTCCGGAAACATTCTGTACTACGGTGGAAAGATAACGGGGAGTAATGAACAGTTCGGATGCATAGAAAGAAACTTCTCGCTGGGTGGTGCAATGTTTATGGATCAGATGGATGAAGCGTTTGAATATTTCTTCCTGGCGGTTGATACCTTCGGATTTTTTTTGAAGGAATAAATGCTGGGTCTTGTCATAGAAATCCAAAATAAAGTTTTGAATGAAGTTCTTGAAAATCTGGATACGGAAAGTGTTATCCCGGTCATTGTAGAGATCCACCATAACCAGACTTAATCCGATAAATGGTTTTACACGCTCTTCGGGGATGACAATGCATGGATGCTCTTTCAGAAAATGAAAGAAGGAAGGGTCCAGGCGTGAGGTGATCTCTCTAAAAAGAGTGGCGGAGAAAACGATATAAGAGACGGTAAAATTGTCGCTGGCATAGGTACAATTGAAAATACTGCCGGGGAGAAGCAACAATTGGGTGTTTTCCGTCACTTCATAGGCTTGCAAATCAATTTCTATGTGGGCTTTTCCGCTACGGCAATGAAAAATGGATGCATCTCCCAACTTCAGAATCTGATTGGAGCACATATCCATACTTTCATCTATTCCGGTGATAAACGGTTCATTCTCTGGTAAACTCAATATTTCCATGTTTATTCTTGTTTTGACGCAAAATTAACTATTTTTTTTGTAATAATGAGAACTTTGTTCTGAAATTGAACAATGGTGGCTAATAATTGAATGTGTCGGCTTGCGAAATTCCATCTACCTTTGCGTCCGAATTTAAAAGATTGGAATATGATGACATTAAACAGAAAATGGATGCGACTAATGGTATTAGTTGGTTGTGCTGCTTTGGTAGCGTCGTGCAAACAGGCACCTGCTGCACAAATGGAGGCGGAATATGCGGTATTGAAGGTATCTCCGTCGGACAAGGTTTTATCTACTACTTACTCGGCAACTATCCGTGGACGGCAGGATATTGAAATTTATCCGCAAGTTTCCGGTTTCCTCACTAAACTCTGTGTGGAAGAAGGACAGGCAGTGCGTAAAGGACAAGTCTTATTTGTGATTGACCAAGTGCCTTATAAAGCAGCTCTAGAAACGGCTGTGGCCAATGTGGAATCGGCAAAAGCCGGACTGGCAACTGCACAGCTGACTTATGACAGCAAGAAAGAACTGTTTGCTAAGAAAGTAGTTTCTGAATTTGATTTGAAAACAGCAGAAAATTCCTGGCTCACTGCAAAGGCTCAACTGGCTCAGGCGAAGGCACAGGAAATAAGTGCCCGCAATAATCTTTCGTATACGGAAGTGAAAAGTCCCTCGGATGGGGTAATCGGTACATTGCCTTACCGCGTGGGAGCATTGGTTAGCGCCAGTTTGCCGCAACCGTTGACTACGGTTTCTGATAATTCGGATATGTATGTTTACTTTTCGATGACTGAAAATCAATTGTTGGCTTTGACTCGTCAGTATGGTTCCAAAGCTGAAGCATTGAAAAATATGCCGGAAGTGGAGTTGCAATTGAATGACAAGTCCATGTACGGTGAGAAAGGACGTATTGAAACCATCAGTGGAGTGGTAGACCGTAATACTGGGACTGCCAGTCTTCGTGCCTCATTTCCAAACAAGAATGGTTTGCTGTATAGCGGAACATCCGGAAATGTCATTCTTCCGGTTACCATGAAAGGAAGCTTGGTTATCCCTCAGGCAACTGCTTTCGAAATTCAAGATATCACCTATGTATATAAGGTAGTGGATGGCAAAGCGCAATCAGCTCCTGTCAGCGTGACCCGTGTTAACGGTGGTCAGGAATATATCGTGAACGATGGTTTGAAAGAAGGGGATATCATTGTTGCCGAAGGTGTAGGTTTGCTGCGTGAAGGTACTCCGATTAAAGTAAAACAAAACTAAGAAAGAAAATGAATTTAAGAACCTTTATAGAACGCCCCATCCTATCGGCTGTTATTTCTATCTCGATAGTAGTAGTGGGCATCATCGGGCTGTTCACTCTGCCCGTCGAGCAGTATCCGGACATTGCTCCGCCTACCATTCAGGTGAGCACCTCTTATTTTGGTGCCAGTGCGGAAACTCTTCAAAAGAGTGTTATCGCTCCGTTGGAAGAAGCCATCAACGGTGTGGAGCACATGACTTATATGACCTCTACTGCTTCAAATGCCGGAGTAGTGGATATCACTGTCTATTTTAAGCAAGGAACGGACCCCGATATGGCTGCCGTCAACGTGCAGAATCGTGTATCCAAGGCGACCGGACAGCTCCCTGCCGAGGTAACCCAGGTAGGTGTCACCACTTCAAAGCGACAGACCAGTATCTTGCAGATGTTTTCCCTGTATAGCCCTGATGACTCTTATGATGAGAAGTTCCTGTCCAACTATATCAGTATTAACCTGAAACCTTCTATTCTTCGTATTCAGGGGGTAGGTGATATGATGATTATGGGCGGTGATTACAGTATGCGTATCTGGATGAAGCCCGATGTGATGGCTCAGTACAAACTGATTCCATCGGATGTTACTCAGGTGCTTGCCGAGCAGAATATTGAATCGGCTACCGGTTCATTCGGTGAAAATTCTGATGAGACATATCAATATACGATGAAGTATAAAGGCCGTCTGATAACTCCGGAGGAATTCGGTGACATTGTGATTCGTTCTTCAGATGACGGCGAAGTGCTGAAACTGAAAGAAATCGCCGATATAGAAATGGGCGAGGAGAGTTATGCTTATCATGGTGCCATGAACGGTCACCCGGGCATTTCTTGTATGATTTTCCAGACAGCGGGGTCTAATGCAACGGAAGTAAATAATGATATAGATGCTTTGTTGGAAGAAGCTAAGAAGGATTTGCCGAAAGGCGTGGAAATTACTCAAGTGATGAGTTCCAATGACTTCCTCTATGCTTCTATTCATGAAGTGGTGAAGACGTTGTTCGAGGCGATTTTCCTGGTTATCTTGATTGTATATGTATTCTTGCAGGATATCCGTTCCACTATTATTCCGTTGGTGGGTATCATTGTGTCTTTGATCGGTACATTTGCCTTTATGTCCATTGCAGGCTTCAGCATCAACCTGATCACTCTGTTTGCTTTGGTGCTTGTCATCGGTACGGTGGTGGATGATGCCATAGTCGTTGTCGAGGCGGTGCAGGCACGTTTTGATGTGGGCTACCGCTCTTCTTATATGGCCAGTATTGATGCAATGAAGGGTATCAGCAATGCGGTTATCTCTTCTTCACTGGTATTTATGGCCGTGTTTATTCCGGTATCGTTCATGAGTGGGACTTCCGGTACTTTCTATACCCAGTTTGGGCTGACTATGGCGGTTGCTGTAGGTATATCGGCTGTCAATGCCCTGACTTTGAGTCCGGCGTTGTGTGCGTTGTTCCTGAAACCGTATATCAATGAAGACGGTACGCAGAACAATAACTTTGCGGCACGCTTCCGTAAAGCGTTTAATGCTGCTTTCGATGCGATGATTGAAAGGTATAAGAAAGGGGTATTGTTCTTTATCAAGCGTAAATGGATGGTATGGACTCTTCTTACAGCTTCAGTGATATTGTTAGTTTTCCTGATGAATACCACCAAAACCAGTTTGGTTCCTGATGAAGATCAGGGCATTGTGTTTGTCAATGTCGGCACGGCGGCAGGTAGCTCATTGAAGAGTACCAATGATGTAATGATGCGTATCGAAAAGCGTATGATGGATATTCCACAGGTATTGCATGTACAACGTGTGGCCGGTTATGGCCTGTTGGCAGGTCAGGGAAATTCTTTCGGTATGCTGATTCTGAAACTGAAACCTTGGGATGAACGTAAGGGAAAAGAGAATGATGTTCAGGCAGTGATCGGACAGGTATATGGCCGTACCGCAGATATCAAGGATGCCAGTATATTTGCCATCTCTCCGGGTATGATTCCGGGTTATGGTATGGGTAATGCGTTGGAACTTCATATGCAAGATAAACAAGGCGGTGATGTGGGTAACTTCTTCAATACCACTCAGCAATATCTGGGCGCGTTGAACCAGCGTCCCGAAATTGCGATGGCGTACTCTTCTTTCGATATCCGTTATCCGCAATGGACGGTGGAAGTGGATGCTTCCAAGTGTAAGCGTGCCGGTATCACTCCGGATGCCGTTCTGAGCACATTATCCGGTTATTATGGAGGACAGTATGTTTCAAACTTCAATCGTTTCTCTAAAGTATATAAGGTAATGATTCAGGCCGATCCGAAATACCGTGTGGATGAGGCTTCATTAAACAATATGTTTGTACGTATGTCAAATGGTGAGATGGCCCCGCTGGGTCAGTTCGTGACATTGACCCGTAGTTATGGGGCGGAATCGTTGAGCCGTTTCAATATGTTCAACTCCATTGCGGTGAATGCGATGCCTGCCGAAGGGTATAGTACCGGTGATGCTATCCGTGCTGTTCAGGAAACAGCTGTACAGGCGCTTCCGAAGGGCTTTGGATATGATTTCGGTGGTATAACCCGTGAGGAAACCGACCAGGGTGGAACAACCATCATCATCTTCGGTATCTGCTTCCTGATGATTTACTTGATTTTGAGTGCGCTTTACGAAAGTTTCCTCATTCCGTTTGCCGTGTTGCTGTCCGTACCGTTCGGTTTGATGGGTAGCTTCCTGTTTGCGAAGATGATGGGACTGGAAAACAATATTTACTTGCAGACCGGTTTGATTATGTTGATTGGTTTGCTTGCAAAGACTGCCATTCTGCTGACCGAGTACGCTACCGAGCGTCGTAAGGCAGGTATGAGTCTGACTTCTGCCGCACTGTCTGCTGCCAAGGCCCGTTTGCGCCCCATCCTGATGACAGCCGGAACAATGATATTCGGTCTATTCCCGTTGATGGTTGCCACCGGTGTAGGTGCGAATGGTAATAGTTCACTGGGTACAGGTACTGTGGGTGGTATGGTGATTGGTACGCTGGCGTTGCTGTTTATCGTACCTTCTTTATTCATCGTATTCCAATATTTGCAAGAAAAGGTACGCCCCATTCAATTTCAGCCGGCGGCCGATTGGCAGATTCAGGAAGAATGTGTAGAAGCTAAAGAAGAAAGACAACACCACATCGAAGAAAAAGGAAAGCATTAACATCTCAGGGGCGGATTGAATCCGCCCGGATGCATGCACAATTAAATATCATAAGAATGAAAAAACAAATCATTATATTAACCATCGCAGCCCTCACATTGAGTAGCTGCGGCATATACACCAAATACAAACCTGCCGCCGAAGTGCCCGAGAACTTGTATGGAGAAGAGGTGGCAGCTGCCGATACCTTGGACAACATCGGTAATCTGGGCTGGCGCGAGGTCTTTACCGACCCGCAGCTTCAGCAGCTGATAGAGCAGGGATTGCAGAACAACACTGACCTCCAGTCGGCACAATGGCGTGTAAAAGAAGCGGAAGCTACCATGCTGTCGGCAAGGCTGGCTTACTTGCCCTCTTTCGCACTGTCACCGCAGGGAACAGCCAGCAGCTTTGATAAGGGCAAGGCTACGCAAACTTATTCTTTACCGGTTACGGCTAGTTGGGAAATAGATATTTTCGGTCGCGTCCGTAATGCGAGGCGTCAGGCAAAGGCATTGCTGGAACAGAGCCGTGACTACAAGCAGGCTGTTCAAACTCAACTGATAGCAGGTATAGCCAATACTTACTATACTTTGCTGATGCTGGATGACCAACTGGAAATTTCCATCCGGACTGAAAAGACATGGAAAGAAACCGTAGATGCTACCCGTGCCCTGATGGAAGCAGGGTTGGCAAATGAGGCTGCCGTTTCACAAATGGAAGCTACCTACTACACTATATGCACCTCTGTTCTCGACTTGAAAGAGCAAATCAATCAGGTAGAAAACAGTTTGTCGTTGTTGCTGGCTGAAACTCCTCATGCCATACAGCGTGGTTCACTGGTTGGAGCGGATGCATGGATGCGTCCCTATGGAATGGTTGAAAACCTTTCGGTAGGAATTCCTGTGCAGATGCTTGCCAACCGTCCCGATGTGCGTAGTGCAGAGCGTTCGTTGGAGGCGGCTTTTTATGCTACCAATCAGGCACGTTCCGCATTTTATCCTTCTATCGTTTTAAGCGGAAGTGCAGGATGGACCAATTCGGCCGGAAGTATGATTGTTAATCCGGCTAAGTTTCTTGCAACCGCAGTAGCTTCACTTACCCAGCCGCTTTTCAACAAAGGCGCCAACATTGCACAGTTGAAGATAGCCAAGGCCCGGCAGGAGGAAGCAAAACTGAGTTTCCAACAAGCATTGCTGAATGCCGGAAGCGAAGTGAATGAGGCTCTGGTGAAATATCAGACAGCCCGCGAGAAATCCGCTTATTATGACAAACAAATAAATTCATTAAATAAAGCTTTGGAAAGTACCTCTTTACTGATGCAGCATGGAAATACTACTTATCTGGAAGTATTGACGGCACAGCAAACCTTGCTTAACGCAGAGTTAACCCAGGTTGCCAATCGTTTTACTGAAATACAAGGTGTAATCAACCTTTATCAGGCATTGGGTGGAGGTCGTGACTAATTTAGCATACTGTTATCTTCAAAGTGTTGAAGAAGAGAAAGCTGCTCTCCGTGAGGAAAGCAGCTTTCATTTTAGTTCAGGGTTCCACAATCACATAAACCGGGTTGGAATCTTCATTCATTTCTTGTAAGAAGCTTAGCTTTCCTTCTTTTCTTTGTGTTTAAATAATGTTGTGTTTGTTATCTTGCTGCGAAAAACAAGGAATTTCCTGTAGCTGCTCTTGCAGCGGCAATGCCTTGTGCATCAGGAGTAACAGTCATGGAAGTGCCATTTTGCAGGCTCATGGTAGCTGTTCCGTCTTCGTTCATTTTCACCAGTTCAAAGCTCTGTCCGCTGGCAACGGCATTCCAGGTCTTGTTTTCTTTGTTGTATACCAAGTCTACCGATTGATCTTCCCCTTTTTTGGTAATGGTATAACCGTTTTCGTTGGTTTTTACCAAATATTCGCCATTCTCTCCTTGTACTGTTTTTACTTCACCAATAGAAGCGACAGGGCTGGAACCACTCCAGAACTCGATGGAGTTTAAAACCAATACATCTGCCAGATAAGCGATTTCATAAACAGGGACAATGTGGAAAGCAAGAAAAATAAGTTCGTTGACAAACTTATTGCTTACTCCCTGATTCCAGTCCTTTAAACTATTCCATAGTCCGAAAGAACCGATGCAAGATGAAAATAAGACACTGCCACTCAACATGGCGCAAACAAGAACTGTTTTGCTCTTTTTCATAATCAATAAAGTTAAGTTTATAAAAAGTAATTTTATGACGATTTTTCACAATAAAAGGACTTAATCGTCACACAAAGATAGAACTTTTTTATGGAAAGAGGCTTCTCTACCTAAAAAACTGTATCTTTGTAAGCTGAACATGAAAAACTATTAATCAAAAATCTTATAAAATAATGAAAGAACAAATTCAAAAAAAGCTCAATGACTCCAAGGCTCTTCGGTGGAGTGTGTTGGCGCTGGTGGCTTTCACCATGCTGTGCGGTTATTTTTTGACCGATGTAATGTCTCCTCTGAAACCAATGCTTGAAAAGGAACTGTTATGGGATAGTTTGGACTATGGTATCTTTACCAGTGCTTATGGTTGGTTCAACGTATTTGCCTTTATGCTTATTATCGGTGGTATTGTTCTGGATAAAATGGGAGTACGTTTCACGGGTATGGGCGCATGTCTTTTGATGGTATTGGGCTGCGGATTAAAATATTATGCTATTTCTACGACCTTCCCTGAGGGCAGTACTTTGCTGGGTATGAGAACTCAGGTTGGAATGGCTGCGTTGGGGTATGCCATATTCGGTGTCGGCGTGGAGATTGCCGGTATCACTGTCTCAAAGATTATAGTGAAGTGGTTCAAGGGCAAGGAAATGGCCTTGGCTATGGGTATGGAAATGGCGACAGCCCGTTTGGGCACCATGTTGGCATTAGCCGTTACGGTTCCCATTGCTACTTTCTTTGGTATTACTGATAGTGAAGGAGTGTTTCATCCTAATATTCCTGCTCCGCTGTTGTTGTGTCTTATTATGCTTTGCATTGGTACGGTGGCCTTCTTCATTTACACTTTCTATGACAAGAAACTGGATGCTTCACTGGAAGAAGAAGGAGCGGAACCTGAAGAACCTTTCCGTATGAAAGATATCTGGCTGATTGTGACCAATAAGGGTTTCTGGCTGATTGCGTTGCTGTGCGTCCTGTTTTATTCGGCTGTATTTCCCTTTCTGAAATATGCTACGGACCTGATGGTACAGAAATATAACGTGGATCCGGAACTGGCAGGTACTATTCCCAGTTTGTTGCCGCTGGGTACCTTGTTTCTCACTCCATTCTTCGGCAATGTGTACGACCGTATCGGTAAAGGAGCAACATTGATGATTATCGGTTCCGTGTTACTGATTTTTGTTCACACCATGTTTGCGTTGCCTATCTTGAATGTATGGTGGTTTGCCACTATCATTATGATTATACTGGGTATCGGTTTTTCTTTGGTACCGTCGGCTATGTGGCCTTCTGTGCCTAAAATTATTCCTGAAAAGCAGTTGGGTACGGCTTATGCTCTGATCTTCTGGGTGCAGAACTGGGGTTTGATGGGCGTACCTGCCTTGATTGGTTATGTATTGAACGAGTATTGCAAAGGTCCGGTGGTGGATGGAATGCAGACCTATGATTATACACTGCCTATGTGGATATTTGCCGGTTTTGGTGTGGCTGCCTTGTTCTTTGCTTTGTGGTTGAAAGCCGAAAACAGGAAGAAAGGGTATGGCTTGGAGGAACCGAACATCAAGAAGTAATTAGTAAGCGTCTGTTTGTAAAAAGAATGGCTGTCTCATGAAAGACAGCCATTCTTTTTATAGGGGTATAATAGAAATTAGTCTTTGTCAATTTTCACAATACCTCCGGTATTTGGATTGAAGATCACCCGTGTATTTACTTTTTTATTAAAAAGATTATCCACCAGACATTCCGTTGTTCCAAATTGTGTAACAGGCAGTTCTCCTTCAAAATAGCGTTTGTCGGGAGTGAAGACGGTCACCTGTGCTTTTCCCGGAATATTGTAAATCACGCCCTCCACTTTCTTCTTTTCTTTGGCTTTCGGATCAGCCGGAGGTAGTGTTTCCTGATTGACAATGGAAACATAACAAGGTTCTCCGGATAAATCATCCGCACCCAGTACCCCCAGTTTCTTCGAGAAACGGAAAGCGACTTTCTCTTTCACATCTGCTTCCGGTTTGATGCGGATGGTAAATACCTTCTTTGTACGGTCTGTTGTTCCGGCAAACATCTGCATCATGGCTTGTTCCTGTTCATCCAGATTGTCCAGCATCAGTTTTAGAGCTGCACCGTCCTTGGGCATATAGTCTGCCTGTCCGCGAGTAAGGCTGTTCTTGCTTTCGCGGATATTATAGATTTCCTTGGCAACCAGTTCCGCCATTTTTGCAGTGGAACCTGCCATCAGAATCTCTTCAGTCATAAAACTGCGCGGATCAATGCGCTTTTTGGCCATATCGGTGATCTTTGTCGCAGGTGTTTTTTCTACAGGAGAAGTGGTATTGATGGCCTTTATAATTCCTTCAGAAGTCAGTTCCACTTGCGAGGCGGCACTTTTATCTTTTAGTTTCACGGCATAAGCATTGTCCGGATCGGGGACACCTACGGAACTTACCTTGATATGGTTGATTTCCCAATATTCTTCTGGCTTGGAAGATATCCCAGTCATTCGCAGGTAGCGGTCGGCATACTGGCAAAATTCTCCGGGGGTATAGACCACCTTGGTGGCAGTGACTTGCAATTCGATTTCGGTCTTGGGCAAATAATAAACCACTCCTTCACCCAGGGTTCCGGGAGTATATGTACTGACATCTTGTGCAGCGCCACTCAATGAAACAAGTAGCCCTACTGCGATTAATCCTTTTTTCATATTTCTATATTCTATCATATATGTAAGCAAATATAGCTATTCTTTTGTAAATCCGCCTTTCGTTTCACTTAATTTCTTCCATGCTACGGGCAATGCCTCAATAATGTCACTTGAAGTGAGTCCTATTTCTCCTTTTTCTTCCATAGCTATATCTCCTGCCAGCCCGTGTACATAAACTCCCAAGCGACACGCGTCTTCCTGTGCGTATCCTTGTGCCAGTAGTGCAGCCAGTATTCCGGTCAACACATCGCCACTTCCGGCTGTTGCCATGCCCGGATTACCGGTGGGGTTGAAGTAACAGTTCCCTTCGGGAGTGACAACCGTGCTCCATGCACCTTTTACGATGATGTAACTTTGCAGGTAGGCAGCTAATTCCTTGGTTTTTGTCAGCCTTTCGTAAGTATCCATGCACTTTCCTATCAGGCGTTCCAGCTCTTTCAGATGAGGGGTGAGAATACAGCGTTTCGGTATCCGGCTGAGCCAGTTGCGATGAGTGCCGAAAATATTGATGGCATCCGCATCCAGTACCAAAGGTACAGGACAACCCTGTATTTGTTCCATCATGGCCAATGCCGTATCTTCTTCCTGCCCCAGTCCCGGACCAATGGCAATAGCTTGATAGTGATCTGTATCCACAGGTTCGGCAAAGTAATGATCGTGTATATCTGTCTGTACAATGGCTTCGGGTACGGTTGTCTGTAACAAATCATGATTGTGTATAGGTACATGGACAGTCAGCAATCCCACTCCTGAACGCAGACAGGCACGGGCGGAGAGGATGGACGCCCCTGCCATGCCGTAAGATCCGGCGATGAGCAATGCATGGCCGAAAGTTCCCTTGTGGGCAAACCGCTTTCTTGGTTTGATGAGGCTGCGGATCTCTTCTTCCTCGGTGATATAGTAAGGGCTCAGCGCCGTATCGACAAAGTCTTTTCTCAGCCGGATGTCCAGGCACTGCCATTCGCCTACGATGTCTTCGTTTTCAGGGAAAAGGAAGGACAGTTTGGGCAACTGGATGCTGAAAGTGACATCCGCACGGATCATGTTCTGACGGATATTGTAAGTATTGTCCTCGCACATCAGTCCTGACGGTACATCAATGGCTACTACCTGTGACTTGGATGCATTGATATATTTCACTACTGCGGCGAATCCGCCATTTAGCGGTTTGTTAAGGCCCGAACCGAACAATCCGTCAACTACCAAATGTTTTTCTGTCAGTGCAGGCGGGTCAAACTGAGTGCTTACCTCCGTGAAGTAGACAGAACCACATTCTTTCAACCGTTCAAGATTGGTCTGACATTCTTCCGATAGTTTTCCTTTGGTATTAAACAGAAAGACTTCTACGTGATAATCCTGTTTGGACAACATACGGGCTACGGCAAGGGCATCGCCTCCGTTGTTTCCCGGTCCGGCGAATACCACAATATGGAAAGAAGTATCCCATCGGTGGGTGATGGCACGAGTCAGTTCTTCCGCTGCCCGTTCCATCAGGTCGATGGAGGCAATCGGTTCGTTGGCTATCGTGTACTTGTCCAGCTCTTTTAGTTGGGTGCTCGAAATAATTTTCATGACAATCTCTTTTGTTTGAATGCACAAAGATAACACTATTTACAAAAAGAGGTTATGTGAATACTTCGATACTTGGAATAAAAATGTTATTTTTGCAGCAATTTAATAAATAAGCGGTTATGGATACCATTCAAATCAAAGATAAACGGTTCACTCCTTTCATTCCGGAAGAACGGATCTTAAAAGAAGTGGCGCGGGTTGCGAGTGAGATTAATCGGGATTTAGAAGGAACTAATCCCTTGTTTTTAAGTGTGTTGAACGGCGCGTTTATGTTTGCTGCCGATCTGATGCGTAACCTTACCATTCCCAGTGAAATTTCGTTTGTGAAACTGGCTTCTTATGCAGGGACTTCCTCTACCGGAAAAGTGAAAGAACTGGTCGGTTTGAATGATGATATCGAAGGCCGTACAGTAGTGATTGTGGAAGATATAGTGGATACAGGGGTGACTATGAAGCATCTGCTGGAGACATTATATGCTAAGAAACCCAAAGAGATCCGCATTGCTACCTTGTTGTTGAAGCCCGATAAATTGAAAGTTGAGTTGGATATACATTATATAGCAATGCGTATTCCCAATGATTTTATTGTTGGTTATGGTCTTGACTATGACGGATTGGGACGTAACTATCGTGATATTTACACGGTGGTGGAATGAGACTTTTTGTTGTAAAAATTAGTGTTAAAATGTAGATTGTAAATAGATTAATTGTAAATTAAAAGATGTTGAACATTGTAATTTTCGGTGCTCCGGGTTCAGGAAAAGGTACTCAGAGTGAACGTATTGTAGAAAAATTCGGTATTAACCACATTTCAACAGGAGATGTACTCCGTGCAGAAATCAAGAATGATACGGAACTGGGTAAAGTCGCTAAAGGGTATATTGACCAGGGACAGTTGTTACCTGACGAATTGATTATTGATATTCTGGCAAGCACACTGGATAGCTTCAAAGAAAGCAAAGGTGTGATTTTCGACGGATTTCCCAGAACTATTGCTCAGGCGGAAGCGTTGAAGAAAATGCTGGCTGAACGCGGACAGGAAGTGTCTGTTATGTTGGATCTGGATGTACCCGAAGAAGAACTGATGACTCGTTTGATTAAGCGCGGACAGGAATCAGGTCGTGCTGATGACAACGAAGAAACAATTAAGAAACGTCTTACCGTTTATCACTCTCAGACCGCTCCGTTGATTGACTGGTACAAGAACGAAGGTAAATATCAGCATATCCACGGCTTGGGTACTATGGAAGGTATTTTTGGCGACATTGTGGCTGCTGTTGAAAAACTATAATAAATTAAAGATTGAGAATTGAAAGTTAAGAAATCAACATTGGCTCTTATTCTTCAATTCTCAATTTTCAATTCTCAATTTAATAATTATGGCTGAATCGAATTTTGTTGATTATGTGAAGATCTATTGCCGCTCGGGAAAGGGCGGACGAGGCTCTGCGCACATGCGTCGTGAAAAGTATGTACCCAATGGCGGACCCGATGGCGGCGATGGTGGTAGAGGAGGTCATGTGATTTTGCGGGGAAACCGCAATTATTGGACATTGCTTCACCTGAAATATGAACGCCATGTTTTTGCAACGAATGGTGGCAACGGTTCCAAAGCAAAGAGTTTTGGCAAGGATGGTGAAGATAAAGTAATTGATGTGCCTTGCGGTACAGTGGTTTATAATGCCGAAACCGGTGAATATATTTGTGATATCACCGAGCACGGACAAGAAATAACCCTGTTGAAAGGTGGACGCGGCGGACTGGGAAACTGGCATTTCCGTACGGCAACCCGTCAGGCGCCCCGATTTGCACAACCGGGAGAGCCGATGCAGGAACTTACGGTGATTCTGGAATTGAAACTGTTGGCAGACGTAGGTCTGGTAGGATTCCCCAATGCCGGAAAGTCTACTTTGTTGTCTACCGTATCGGCAGCACGCCCTAAAATAGCCAATTATCCGTTTACTACCCTGGAACCGAATCTGGGTATCGTGTCCTATCGCGAAGGAAAATCTTTCGTCATGGCAGATATTCCGGGAATTATCGAAGGGGCTAGTGAAGGAAAAGGATTGGGACTCCGTTTCTTGCGCCATATAGAGCGTAATTCCTTGTTGCTCTTTATGGTACCGGGTGATACGGATGATATTCGCAAGGAATACGAAATCCTGCTGAACGAATTGGCAACCTTTAACCCTGAAATGCTGGATAAGCAACGTGTGCTTGCCATTACTAAAAGCGACATGTTGGATGAGGAACTGATAGCTATGCTGGAACCGACGTTGCCGGATAATATTCCGCATATCTTTATTTCTTCAGTGACAGGTATGGGCATACAGCAGTTGAAGGATATACTGTGGACAGAATTGAACAAGGACAGCAATAGGCTGGAAGGTGTCCGCACCGAAACCATTGTTCATCGTGCCAAAGATGTAGCCAAACTCCAGGAAGAGTTGAAAGACATGGGTGAGGATGAAGACTTTGAATATGAATATGAAGAAGATGCCGATGATGACTTCGATTATGAATACGAAGATGAGGATTGGGACGAAGAAGAAGAAAAGAAATGAAACGGCTGACATCAGATAATAAAATGTTGGGATATGAGCTGATGCAGGCATATCCCAACATTTCTTGTTTTTCTACCACCCGTCACGGAGGTTGTAGCAAAGGTAACTATGCTTCATTCAATTGTAACGGATATTGTGGAGATGAAGCGGAGGATGTGAACCGTAATCGAGAGTTGTTGCGCGACTTGCTTTCAAGCAGTCCGGTAGAGTTGGTAATTCCGCATCAAACCCATAGTGACCATGTAAGAGTCGTGGATACCCTCTATATAAATAGGTGTATGGAAGAACGGAAAGCATCCACTGTAATGGATGAAAGTTCTGAAGTACGAAGTTCGTCCACCGTAGGGGAGGAATGCTTCCGCCCG
Source organism: Bacteroidaceae bacterium (assembly GCA_963651205.1). Classification (GTDB taxonomy): domain Bacteria; phylum Bacteroidota; class Bacteroidia; order Bacteroidales; family Bacteroidaceae; genus Phocaeicola. Next base: position 9,423 of record CAVJPC010000144.1, on the reverse strand, counting down.
AATGCACAACTGGAAGGAGTGGATGCATTGGTAACCAACCTTCCCGGCTATTGCCTGTGTATATCTACCGCCGATTGCGTTCCCGTTTTGTTATATGATCCTCAGAATAAGGTAGTAGCTGCCATCCATGCCGGATGGCGTGGTACGGTAGCCCGGATTGTAGAGAAAACAATTTCCGTCATGAGCAGGCACTATGGATCACAAGGAAAAGATATCATCGCCTGCATAGGTCCCAGTATTTCATTGGAAGCTTTTGAAGTAGGGGATGAAGTCTATCAAGCTTTTTACGAAGCGGGGTTTGACATGAATCTGATTGCCCGGAAAGAGGCGAAATGGCATATCGACTTGTGGGAAGCCAACCGGCAGCAGATATTGTCATTAGGTGTGAAACCTGAAAATATAGAAGTATCCGGTATTTGTACGTATTATAATAACGAGGATTTCTTTTCGGCCCGCCGACAAGGAATCCGGTCGGGAAGAATATTATCAGGTATTCTTTTAGGCACGGATGATGCGGATCTTAAGGAAAGCATGAAGCGAAATCCATGAAATTCCACGTAATCCGCACCCAAAAGATGATTATGGGTTCCCTCTCTATACAAATAGAATGAATATGGAAATAAAAGTATCAGAAGAAATAAAAAAAGCCTGTCCGCAGTTTGCCGGTATAGCCATTAGTGCCACGGTAAAGAATACGCCATACAGCGAAACTTTATGGAAAAAGATAGATGAATTTACTGTGTGTTATCGTGAAATGTACACTACGGATTCTATAAAAGACATGGTTACCATCCATGCTACCCGCGAGGCTTATAAAAGATGTGGAAAAGATCCCAGCCGCTACCGCCCATCCGGTGAGGCGCTTTGCCGCAGAATCTTGCGTGGTATCCCTTTATATCAGATAGATACCCTGGTAGATTTGATCAATCTGGTATCCATTCGTTACGGATATTCCATCGGCGGATTTGACGCGGACAAAATACAAGGGGATACATTGGTGCTGGGTATCGGCAAAGCCGGAGAACCTTATGAAGGGATAGGACGTGGCGAACTGAATATAGAAGGAATGCCTGTTTACAGAGACGCTGTGGGTGGAATAGGTACACCGACCAGTGATAATGAACGTACCAAGTTGGAGCTGGGAACGACTCATCTGCTGACCATTATTAATGGATACAGTGGCAGGGAAGGTTTACAGGAAGCAGCGGATTATATGCTGGAACTTCTGAAAGAGTTTGCAGCGTCCGGGGATGAAGAATTAATTTATTTCTAAAATTAAGATAATGAAAAGCACACAATTACTATTTTTGTTGTTCATAAGTGTGACGGTATGGGCCGGAGGTCCGGCCAAGAGTCATTTTACCACGATGGAGGTAAACCATATCAGAGTCAAGACACCCGGACTCTTTGCCGGGGGTAAAAGTTTCTCCATTCATCTGGACAGTATAAAGGATAACGACTATTGTTTCCCGTTGCCCGGTGGTAAGGTGATTTCTCCCTATGGAGCCCGTTGTGGACATAGTGGTACGGATATCAAGACCAAAGCGAATGATACCATCCGTTGTGTCTTTGATGGAGTGGTACGTATGGCAAAGCCTTATGCCGCATATGGAAATGTAGTTGTAGTGCGTCATGCTAATGGATTGGAAAGTATATATAGTCATAATTCCCGGAATCTGGTGAAATCCGGTGATGTGGTGAAGGCCGGTGATGCGGTGGGATTGACAGGCAGAACCGGACGAGCCACTACCGAACATCTTCATTTGGAATTTCGGGTAGACGGACAACATTTTAACCCGAATGTTATTTTTGATATTAAAGACCGGACTTTGCGTAAAACGGAAATCGTTTGCACCAAAGCCGGCAATGGAGTGATAGTAAAACCGAAATTAACGCCTAAAAAATAAGACGATGGATATAGAAAAAGTAATCACCGAAGGAATTGTATTCAAAGGTGGAAAATCGCCGGATGGCAAGAAAGAAGAAAAAGTGAAAACCAAAGCCAAAAAGAAATCCTATATAACGGGTTTGCATGGATCGGGATCTGCCAAGATGAAAGCTGATTTCCGTAAGAAACGTGCAAACAGGCATAAAAATAAGTAGAAATGAAGTCTTTGTATTATTCTAGTTGTTAATAAGTTAGGTGAAATCTTAATAAGTCTTTTGAAGTTTCTCTGTTTTTATGTTGCATAACATAGAAATAAGAGATAACTTTGCCGATGCAAATAACACAAGAAGACGATTCTTTAAATGCTATTTTTTAAGGTAAGGTTTAATTTAAAACAACGAGAAAATGAAAAAGATTGTAGTGACATTAGTGGTAATTTTAATGACAATTGGTGCAAATGCACAGGTTTATGTAGGTGGTTCCCTTGGTTTTGGTTCAGGAAAAGGAAGTATTAAGGATTTTGAAAGCGATATTAAATCTACTACTTTCAAAATATTGCCTGAGATTGGTTATGAATTGAATGAAAACTGGTCTATAGGAACTGTTATCGGTTATGAATATAGCAAATTGGATGATTCTAAAATCAATACTTTTACTGTAGCTCCTTATGCACGTTACTCTTTTTTCAAAAGTGATTTGGTAAGGCTGTTTGTAGATGGAGGTTTTGGCTTTTCTACTGCTAAAATAAAAGACAGTGATAATGCCTTAAATTCTTGGAATGTAGGTCTTAAGCCCGGATTAGCTATTAAGTTATCAGATCATTTTTGCTTGGTGGCCAAGTATGGTTTCTTAGGTTATGACTGTAGTAAATATGGAGAAGTTAAAGCTCATAACTTTGGTTTGAACTTTGATACAGACGAATTGAACTTTGGTTTTCATTATATATTCTAACCAATTATAAGTGTGTCTGATTAATTAGAATATCAACAATTATGTCCTATTTTAATGAGCGAAGTCTTTATAGAATGAAAGATTTCGCTTGTTTTTTTTATGCATGAGGATAGAATATCAAAATAAAGCTTATATTTGTGAACGTAATTACGACACAAACTCATTGGGAAGTAAATTTATTATTAACTAAAAACAAACAGTCATGAAAAAATTAGCTTTTTTTGTTTTATTGTCATTGGTTACACTAGGTGTTTCTGCGCAATCAAATTTGAAATGGAATGTGAATGCAGGTATTGGTATGGCAAGTTGGTATGGTGATGACACTGACGGAACAGATGCTAAATTTGCTTATAAGGTTGGTCTAGGTTTGGAAGTACCTTTTGCTAATACTAATGTATGGTCTTTCCAAACAGGTTTGAACTTTATTTCCAAGGGGACAAAAGGTGGTTATGATTTGTTTGATATATCTGTAAATCAGCTTTATTTGGAATTGCCATTGATGGTTGGTGCTCGAATACATACAGCTAGTAACTTCGACCTTCTTTTCAAAGGTGGTCCGTATTTGGCATATGGAGTTGGTGGAAAAACAAAAGTCGATAATGAGAAAGGAGATACTTTCGGGAATGATGGAGCTGATTTGAAAAGATTCGATGCCGGATTAGGTTTAGGAGTTGCTTTTGAATTTAATAAAATAGTAGTGGGCGTTGAAACAGGTACAAGCTTCATTAAGTTGCAAAGTGGTTCAAGTGCTTATAACCTTTCTGCATTAGCCACTATCGGTTATAAATTCTGATTCTATATTTTGGTAGATCATAAAAAGTATGGCTGCTTCTTTTTTAAAAAGGAGCAGCCATTCTTTTTTATATAAAATGCCATTTATGAAATAAAAGCTATATTTGCAGATATAATATAGAACACAAACTTTTTGATATGACACTAACAGATAAAACGGCGGTGAAAAGGCTGCTCTTCTTGGCAATGTTCACAGTAGTAACAATGGTGGCATCGGCTCAAGACCACATAAATTGGAGTTTAAAGGCAGGAATGGGCATGGCCAATATAGTTGGCGAGAACATGGAATCTCCCAAAGTAAAGCTGGCATATAAATTAGGCATTGCTCTGGAATGTCCTTTTGATAAAATCTGGTCTTTACAAACCGGCATTTCATTTGTCACCCGGGGAACTAACCATACGATTGTTGAAGCCGAAGGAATTTCAGCCCAGGCAAAAGTGAATGCCTCTTATTTAGAATTACCTCTTATGATGGCAGCTCGTTTGGCAATAGACCGGGATACCCATATAGTTGTTTCCGCAGGTCCTTATGGTGCATGGGGAATCGGCGGTAAAACTAAAGCCTTGGGGCATAGCTGGTCATCATCCTCCAAGCCGGATTGGGATGCAGGAAATGTGCTTGAAATGGATACTTTTGGAAAAAACGGACTTGACTTGCGTCGTTTCGATTATGGGGTTGGAATAGGATTGGCAGTGGAATATCAGCATTACGTGATAGGGGTGGACGGACAGTTAGGCCTGTGCAAACTCCAAAAAGAACTTCAGGGGAAAAATCTTACCGGATTTGTAACAGTAGGGTATAAATTCTAAGAAGATCTTTTCACTACAGATTACACAGATTCGAATCAATGATTATCTTAATCTATGTAAATCCGTGTAATCTGTAGTGCATGTGAATCAAATTAATGATGGAACAAACGAACTCCTGTGAATGCCATTGTTATACCGTATTTATCACAAGTGTCAATTACATGGTCATCACGTACCGAACCTCCGGCTTGTGCAATGTATTCCACTCCGCTTTTGTGCGCACGTTCTATGTTGTCCCCAAACGGGAAGAAAGCGTCCGAACCCAGTGAAACACCTTTCATGGTATCCAGCCATGCGCGTTTTTCTTCACGCGTCAGTACTTCCGGCTTTTTTGTGAAGAATTGTTGCCAGATGCCATCGGCCAAAACATCCTCGTAATCATCGCTGATGTAAACATCAATCGTATTATCGCGATCTGCACGGCGGATTTTCTCTACCCATGGCAAACTCATCACTTTGGGATGTTGGCGCAAGTACCATATATCAGCCTTGTTGCCTGCCAGACGTGTACAGTGGATGCGGCTTTGCTGGCCTGCACCAATGCCGATAGCCTGTCCGTCCTTTACATAACAAACCGAATTGCTTTGTGTATATTTTAAGGTGATGAGAGCGATAATGAGGTCGCGTTTTGCTTCGTCAGGGAAATGTTGGCTTTGGGTCGGGATGTGGGTCAACAGACTTTCATCCAGTTTGATTTCGTTGCGTCCCTGTTCGAAAGTGATGCCGAATACATCTTTGTGTTCAATTGGTGCAGGGCGGTAAGCCGGGTCTATTTTAATTACATTGTATGTCCCCTTGCGTTTGTTTTTCAGGATTTCCAGCGCTTCCGGTGTGTAGTCGGGAGCTATGACACCGTCTGAAACTTCACGGTTGATGAGGCGTGCGGTAGCTTCGTCGCAAGTATCGCTCAGTGCGATAAAATCACCATAAGAAGACATGCGATCTGCACCACGGGCACGGGCGTAGGCGGTAGCCAGGGGAGTAAGTGGCAGATCATCCACAAAATAAATTTTCTTCAGCGTATCATCCATTTCAATTCCCACTGCCGCACCTGCCGGACTTACGTGTTTGAAAGAGGCAGCGGCCGGCAGTCCGGTGGCTTCTTTCAGTTCCTTCACCAGTTGCCAGCTGTTGAAAGCGTCCAGGAAGTTGATGTATCCGGGCCGTCCGTTCAATACCTCAATAGGCAATTCCCCTTCTTGCATGAAGATGCGTGACGGCTTTTGATTGGGGTTACAGCCGTACTTTAATTCTAATTCTTTTGCCATAGTTTTATGTATTTTGGTTTATTGATTCTCAATATGTGGCAAAGGTACAAAATAAATGGGGAAGGCAACTTATATACACCGTTTTTGGTTGCAAACCGCTTGGTGATGCACCCCTTGTATATCTGATTCTTTTGTGAATTTTGTTATTTGTTGATTATCAGTGGTATCTGATGCTTACTTGTATATGCCATAAATTTGTCTGGCTTGCAGAAATTCTTTATGTTTGTATTCAACTAATAACAAATACAAAACAAGAACATGAAAAAAATGCTTTTAAACGCTCTCTGCCTGCTTGTCTTTATAGGTATGAAAGCGCAAGGTATAACCGGTAAATTAGTAGATGAACTAGGAACACCGATAGGTTATGCCAACATTGTTGCGCTTACATTGCCTGATTCCGCATTCGTGGCAGGTACCATTTCGCAGGAGAATGGAATGTTTTCTTTGGAGGTGGATGACAAGGGACAACTTTTACGTTTTACTTCCGTGGGTTATAATACCCGTTGTGTACCGCGTAAAAATGATATGGGAGTCATTACGCTGCAATCTTCTATGGAGATGCTGGGCGAAATAGTGGTAAAAGGCACCCTGCCCAAGACCCGTATGAAGGGCGATGCCATGGTGACAGGTGTAGCTGGCACGGTACTTGAAAAGGCAGGAAGTATGGAACAGCTGCTGGACCGTATTCCCAATGTAACAGCCTATGGAGGTGAAATAGAAGTATTTGGTCGGGGAACTCCCGAAATTTATATCAACGGTCGGAAGATGACAGACCCCATGGAACTGGAGCGCCTGAGTTCCGATAATATCAGAAATGTAGAGGTGATCACCAACCCTGGCGCCCGATACAGTGCCACCGTGAAGAGCGTGATCCGCATTACCACCAAGCTGATAGAAGGGGAAGGGTTTGGTTTTGACGCACGTGCCCTGCTCAATTACAGGACCTTCACAAAATGGAGTGAAACGGGTCGTTTTAATTTCAACTACCGCAAGGGAGGCTTTGACCTGACCGGAATGCTTTATATGGCCGACAATAAAGTAGCCGATAACAAGACTTTAACCAATTATACCTACTTGGACAAAAACTGGGAGCAGTCAAATGATGTCCGTAGTGAAATGCATCGCATCAATCCTTACGGCCAACTGGGGTTGAATTATATGTTCAATCCTGAGCATTCTATTGGGGTGAACTTCAGTTACGACCGTTATCCCTCCAGTGACAATTGGATGGATTTGGCAAGTACCGTCCGTCGTGCCGGAGAACTGATCGAAACTTCTACCAACTCGCTGAAATCCACCGAACAAGAAACAATCATGCAGGGTAACTTTTATTATACCGGCAAGATAGGCGACTGGGGAATTGATTTCAACACCGACTGGTATTGGAACAAGGAAGATTCGCCCGTTACTGCCGAAGAAACCTATCAGGAAACGGGAGGAGAAAAGCAGAATCAGACCATTCATACCGAAACCGTGAAGCGGAGTCAGTTGATAGCATCCAAATTGGTCATATCAGCTCCCCTGTGGGAAGGCAAGCTGGATTTCGGGGGCGAATATTCCTATTCCAAGCGTAAAACGATCTATACGGTGCTCCCTGTAGGTTTTATAGATGATGACCGCAGCCGTATTCAGGAAGGCATGACTTCCGCCTTTGTGGAGTATTTCCGAAAGTTCGGCCCTGTAAATGTGCAAGCCGGTTTGCGTTATGAAAATATCAACTTCGATTATTATGAGGACGAGAAGTATATGGCCGGGCAGAGTCGTGTATTCAATAATCTTTTTCCTTCTTTTTCTTTGTCCGCTACCTTGGGTGCTGTTGATCTCCAGTTGGGGTATGCCATTGATGTGAACCGTCCCTCTTATTGGGCATTGAGAAGCAGCGTGCTTTATGCCAATCGCTATACTTATGAAACAGGTAATCCCTTTCTTACGCCGCAAATCAACAATAATGTAAACTTTGGCGCTTCGTGGAAATGGATCAACCTGAATGTTGTCTATTCGCATATCAGCGATCCCATCACTAGTTATAGCGATACTTATAAAGACGACCCTACGGTTACTTTGCTACAGTCAATCAATGGCAATGCTTATGACCAGGTAAATGCTTCCTTTACTTTCCAACCCAAGATTGGTATCTGGAGTCCCTCGCTTACCATGGCGGTGACCAAGCAATGGTATGATATGGAGGTTCATGGTGGAAAATCCGTCAGCAATCCTATGGGAACATTCCGTCTTAACAATACGTTTGATACAAAATGGGTGATGCTTTCCATACTGATGAATGCTGCTACTGAGGGAAATACAGAGAATATAAGAATGGACAAAGGAAGGTTCCGTACTGATCTTTCACTTTATAAATCATTCTTGAAAGACCGTCTTTCGGTTCAACTTGATGTACGTGATTTGTTCCAGAATGGTCAGATACCTTCGATTATTTATTCGGGCACCATGCGGAGCATGTATTACTCACAGAAATCGGAACGTGAAACAAGAATCACCTTGCGTTATAAGTTTAATGTGGCCAAGAGCAAATACAAAGGTAGCGGAGCAGGGCAGGAGCAATTGAGGCGTATGTAAAGTCGTAAACTTTATTGTTTGGCTGTTTTGTGTGTTGGTATTTATGGATGGTTAATGTGCCAAAAAAACAATAGCTTTATTATTGTATATAATCTGTCATTTAAAACAATGCGAAGAATTAGAAGGCACTCATTTATGCTTTGCGGATTCTTCGCTATTGTTTTGAATAACAGATTATATAAATAATATATATCCATAAAGTTAAATGGTAGATGACTTTAAAAGGATAGGAAATAATGAATCAGATATTTGTAAGTTCGCAATTGTTTTTCATGTGTTTACAATTGTTACTGATAAGTTCCTTTTATTATCAGAGTTTTCCTTCTCCCTCTGAGTTACCATTAACCTGCTTCCTTGGAACTTTGATAGATAGTAAAATAGTTTTTTTTTAAATCCTTCATATCCTTCATATCCTTCATTTTCTCAGATAATCAGCCATTTATGTTTCATAATTGTTCATGAATTCTTCATAAATGTTTCATGAATCTCTGTCTGTTTATTGGTGAAGACTATTGATTTCTTTTGCTATTCCTCCTTTGAATCATCGGTTTGAATCCTTCTTACAACGCTGTTTCATAAAATAAACGTGTCTGCAAGTACCGTTTGTTTGATCAAGAGAAAGCTCCTTTATCTTCTGGCAAATACTGTAATACCTTCCGCCGGGTATTGCATTACTCTCAGTATGGTACTCCGGTATCTGCCGTTTGATACCGGAGTATCGACCGGTTTTTATTAACCGATACTGCAGCCCGCTCCATTTACTTTTGCAGCCTGCTCCGTTGGCCTTCGCACCCTGCTCCGTTAGCCTTCGCACCCTGCTCCGTTAGCCTTCGCAGCCAGCTCCATTGACCTTCGCACCCCGCTCCATTGACTTTTGTACCAAGTTCCATTGTTTTTTGTACCAAGTTTCATTGACTTTTGCACCAAGTTCCGTTGACTTTTGTACCAAGTTTCATTGACTTTTGCACCCCTTCTTACAAACTCCTTTTTATCTTTACCTATATTGTGGTAAGATGCCTTGGTGGAATTATGGAAAAAGATCTGTTAAAAGCCATATACACAGCCTGCCCCTTGGAAGCTATGCAGGAATACCTTCACACTTCCCCACTTTATTGTCCGGAAGTGTGAAGGCCCTTC
>CAVJPC010000143.1:0-11105 GCA_963651205.1 Bacteroidaceae bacterium | reverse complement strand
ACTCTTTTACGAGCTATCGGTTTTGAAACGGATAAGGATATTCTTGAAATATTCGGTCTGGCTGATGAAGTGAATGTTTCCCGTACGGGGTTGAAGAAAGTCGTTGGTAGACGGTTGGCTGCTCGTGTTTTGAAATCTTGGATTGAAGATTTCGTTGATGAAGATACCGGTGAAGTTGTTTCTATCGAGCGTAATGAAGTCATTATCGACCGTGAAACAGTGATCGAACCGGAACATATAGATGAAATAATTGACTCGGGCGTTCAAAACATCCTTATTCATAAGGAAGAGCCGAATCAGTCCGACTACTCTATTATATATAATACCCTTCAGAAAGATCCGAGTAACTCGGAAAAGGAAGCTGTGCTGTATATCTATCGCCAATTGCGTAATGCAGATCCGGCTGATGATGCCAGTGCCCGTGAGGTTATCAATAACCTGTTCTTTTCTGAAAAGCGGTATGACCTTGGTGATGTAGGGCGTTACAGAATCAACAAAAAGTTGAATTTGACGACAGACATGGATGTGCGTGTCCTCACCAAAGAAGATATTATTGAGATCATTAAATATCTGATTGAGTTGATTAACTCTAAAGCAGATGTGGATGATATTGACCACTTAAGTAACCGTCGTGTACGTACTGTAGGCGAGCAGCTGTCTAATCAGTTTGCTGTCGGTTTGGCACGTATGTCGCGTACTATTCGTGAACGTATGAACGTTCGTGATAACGAGGTGTTTACTCCGATTGATTTGATCAACGCAAAGACTATTTCTTCAGTGATCAATTCGTTCTTCGGAACTAATGCATTGTCTCAGTTTATGGACCAGACAAACCCGTTGGCTGAGATTACTCACAAGCGCCGTATGTCTGCCCTTGGTCCTGGTGGTCTGTCTCGTGAACGTGCCGGATTTGAGGTTCGTGACGTTCACTATACGCACTATGGACGTCTTTGTCCGATTGAGACACCGGAAGGTCCGAACATCGGTTTGATTTCATCACTTTGCGTGTTTGCTAAGATCAATGACCTTGGTTTCATTGAAACTCCTTACCGTAAAGTAGATAATGGTAAAGTAGACCTTTCTGAAAACGGACTTGTCTACCTGACAGCTGAAGAAGAAGAAGCCAAGATCATTGCACAGGGTAATGCTCCGCTGAATGATGATGGAACATTTATTCGCAATAAGGTTAAGTCTCGTCAGGATGCCGATTATCCGGTTGTAGAACCTTCAGAAGTAGAGTTGATGGACGTTGCTCCTCAGCAGATTGCTTCTATTGCTGCATCTTTGATCCCATTTCTTGAACATGATGACGCTAACCGTGCTTTGATGGGATCGAACATGATGCGCCAGGCAGTTCCGTTGTTGAGAAGCGAAGCCCCGATCGTAGGTACAGGTATCGAGCGCCAGTTGGTGCGTGATTCACGTACTCAGATTGCTGCTGAAGGTGATGGTGTAATTGATTTTGTTGATGCTACTACTATTCGTATTCTGTACGATCGTACTGAAGATGAAGAGTTTGTAAGCTTCGAACCTGCATTGAAAGAATACAGGATTCCGAAGTTCCGCAAAACGAACCAAAATATGACTATTGACCTTCGTCCGATCTGCAATAAAGGTGATCGTGTGACAAAAGGTCAGATTTTGACAGAAGGTTATTCTACCGAGAATGGTGAGCTTGCTTTGGGGAAGAACCTGCTTGTAGCCTACATGCCTTGGAAAGGTTATAACTATGAGGATGCTATCGTGTTGAACGAACGTGTAGTTCGCGAGGACTTGCTGACTTCAGTTCACGTAGAAGAGTATTCACTCGAAGTTCGTGAAACCAAGCGTGGTATGGAAGAGTTGACTTCCGATATCCCTAATGTTAGTGAAGAAGCCACTAAGGATCTTGATGAGAACGGTATTGTACGTGTTGGTGCACGCATTCAGCCGGGTGATATCCTGATTGGCAAGATCACTCCGAAAGGTGAATCTGATCCTTCTCCGGAAGAGAAATTGCTTCGTGCCATTTTTGGAGATAAAGCGGGTGATGTGAAAGACGCTTCTCTGAAAGCATCTCCTTCATTGAAGGGTGTGATCATTGACAAGAAGTTATTCTCTCGCGTCATTAAAAACCGTAGTTCTAAGTTGGCCGATAAGGCATTGCTTCCAAAGATTGATGATGAATTTGAATCTAAGGTAGCAGACTTGAAACGCATTCTGGTGAAGAAACTGATGGCATTGACTGAAGGTAAAGTATCTCAAGGCGTGAAAGACTATCTGGGCGCCGAAGTTATTGCCAAAGGTTCTAAGTTCAGTGCATCAGATTTCGATTCACTTGATTTCACCGCAATACAGTTGAGCGACTGGACTAATGATGATCATGCGAACGGTATGATTCGTGATTTGATCCTGAACTTCATCAAGAAGTACAAAGAGCTCGATGCAGAACTGAAACGTAAGAAGTTTGCTATCACAATTGGTGATGAACTGCCTGCAGGAATCATCCAGATGGCGAAAGTATATATTGCTAAGAAACGTAAGATTGGTGTAGGTGATAAGATGGCAGGTCGTCACGGTAATAAAGGTATCGTGTCACGTGTTGTTCGCCAGGAAGATATGCCATTCCTGGAAGATGGTACTCCGGTGGATATTGTATTGAACCCGTTGGGTGTGCCTTCACGTATGAACATTGGTCAGATTTTTGAGGCTGTCCTCGGACGTGCCGGAAAGAATTTGGGTGTGAAGTTCGCTACACCGATTTTTGATGGTGCAACTCTTGACGACTTGAACGAATGGACAGATAAAGCTGGCTTGCCTCGCTATTGCAAGACTTATCTTTGCGACGGTGGTACAGGAGAACGCTTTGACCAACCAGCAACTGTAGGTGTTACTTATATGTTGAAACTCGGTCACATGGTTGAAGACAAGATGCACGCACGTTCTATCGGTCCATACTCATTGATTACTCAGCAACCTCTTGGTGGTAAAGCTCAATTTGGTGGTCAGCGTTTCGGAGAGATGGAGGTTTGGGCACTCGAAGGCTTCGGTGCATCACATATTCTCCAGGAAATCTTGACAATTAAGTCGGATGATGTTGTAGGACGTTCTAAGGCTTATGAAGCGATTGTGAAGGGCGAACCTATGCCGCAGCCGGGTATCCCTGAATCTTTGAACGTGTTGTTGCACGAGTTAAGAGGATTGGGGCTGAGCATCAATTTGGAATAATGAACTAATGTGCCAATATGCCAATGTACCGATCAAGGTACATTGGCTGTGGCATTTCATAATTAGTATGTTTTCTTATTGGCACATTGGCATTAGCCAATCGGCACATTATTTAGTTAATTAGCATATTATATAATTATAAAAGTATGGCTTTTAGAAAAGAAAATAAGATCAAGAGCAATTTCTCGAAAATCTCTATCGGTTTGGCTTCTCCGGAAGAAATCCTTGAGAATTCGAGTGGTGAAGTATTAAAGCCTGAAACCATCAACTATCGTACGTACAAACCCGAGCGTGACGGTTTGTTCTGCGAACGTATCTTCGGCCCGATCAAAGACTACGAATGCCATTGCGGTAAATACAAACGTATCCGTTATAAAGGTATTGTCTGCGACCGTTGTGGTGTAGAAGTTACTGAAAAGAAAGTACGTCGCGAACGTATGGGACATATTCAGCTTGTTGTGCCTGTGGCTCACATCTGGTATTTCCGTTCGCTGCCCAATAAGATCGGTTACTTACTGGGTCTTCCCACTAAGAAACTTGATTCTATCATTTACTACGAACGTTATGTTGTCATTCAGCCAGGTGTGAAAGCTGAAGACGGCATTGCCGAATTCGATTTGCTATCGGAAGAAGAATATCTCGATATTCTTGATACTCTTCCCAAAGACAACCAGTATCTGGAAGATACGGATCCTAACAAGTTCATCGCTAAGATGGGTGCCGAAGCGATCTATGATTTGCTTGCACGTCTTGATCTTGATGCGTTGTCATACGAACTGCGCCACCGTGCCGGCAATGATGCTTCGCAGCAACGTAAGAATGAGGCTCTGAAACGTCTTCAGGTGGTGGAGTCGTTCCGTGCATCACGCGGACGCAACAAGCCGGAATGGATGATCGTACGAATTGTACCGGTGATCCCGCCTGAACTTCGTCCATTGGTTCCGTTGGATGGTGGTCGTTTTGCTACATCCGATTTGAATGACCTTTATCGTCGTGTGATTATCCGTAACAACCGTTTGAAACGTTTGATTGAAATTAAGGCTCCTGAAGTGATTCTCCGCAACGAGAAACGTATGCTCCAGGAATCTGTCGATTCATTGTTTGATAACTCACGTAAGTCAAGTGCAGTTAAGACTGATGCCAACCGTCCGTTGAAATCATTGTCAGACAGTTTGAAAGGTAAGCAAGGACGTTTCCGTCAGAACTTGCTGGGTAAACGTGTTGACTATTCAGCCCGTTCGGTAATTGTTGTTGGTCCGGAATTGAGAATGCACGAGTGTGGTATTCCTAAGCTGATGGCTGCCGAGTTGTACAAACCGTTCATTATTCGTAAACTGATTGAGCGCGGTATCGTAAAGACTGTGAAGTCTGCTAAGAAAATTGTAGACCGTAAGGAGCCGGTGATTTGGGATATCCTTGAACACGTAATGAAAGGTCATCCGGTATTGCTGAACCGTGCTCCGACACTTCACCGTTTGGGTATCCAGGCTTTCCAACCCAAAATGATCGAGGGTAAAGCTATCCAGTTGCACCCATTGGCATGTACAGCGTTTAATGCCGACTTTGACGGTGACCAAATGGCGGTTCACTTGCCTTTGAGTAACGAAGCAGTGCTTGAAGCCCAAATGTTGATGTTGGCTTCTCACAATATTCTGAATCCTGCTAATGGTGCTCCTATTACTGTTCCTTCACAGGATATGGTGCTTGGTCTGTATTATATTACTAAGCTCCGTAAAGGCGCGAAAGGTGAAGGGCTCACATTCTATGGTCCGGAAGAAGCGTTGATCGCTTATAATGAAGGCAAGGTAGACATCCATGCTCCGGTGAAGGTTATTGTGAAAGACCTTGACGAAAATGGAAACATTGTTGATGTAATGCGTGAAACTTCAGTAGGTCGTGTAATCGTGAACGAGATCGTTCCGCCTGAAGTAGGATATATCAATACTATTATCTCTAAGAAGTCGCTGCGTGACATTATTAGTGCCGTAATCAAGGCTTGCGGTGTTGCTAAAACTGCTGATTTCCTTGACGGAATCAAGAATTTGGGTTACAAGATGGCCTTCCAAGGCGGTCTGTCATTCAACTTGGGTGATATTATCATTCCAGAAGAGAAAGAGACACTTGTTCAGAGAGGTTACGATGAAGTTGAGCAAGTGATCAATAACTATAACATGGGTTTCATTACCAATAACGAACGTTACAATCAGGTGATTGATATCTGGACACATGTTAACTCTGAGTTGTCTAACATTTTGATGAAGACTATTTCTTCTGATGATCAGGGTTTCAATTCTGTGTACATGATGCTTGATTCCGGTGCCCGTGGTTCTAAAGAGCAGATTCGTCAGCTTTCCGGTATGCGTGGTTTGATGGCTAAGCCGCAGAAAGCAGGTGCCGAAGGTGGCCAGATCATCGAAAACCCGATTTTGTCGAACTTTAAAGAAGGACTTTCCGTATTGGAGTATTTTATCTCTACCCACGGTGCCCGTAAAGGTTTGGCCGATACCGCATTGAAGACTGCCGATGCTGGATATCTGACTCGTCGTCTAGTAGACGTTTCGCATGATGTTATTATTAATGAAGAGGATTGCGGTACGCTCCGCGGATTGGTTTGTACAGACCTTAAGAACAACGATGAAGTTATCGCTACCTTGTACGAACGCATCCTTGGTCGTGTATCCGTACATGATATCATACATCCCCAGACCGGAGAACTGTTGGTTGCTGGTGGTGAAGAAATTACAGAAGATATCGCTAAGAAGATACAGGAGTCTCCGATCGAAAGTGTTGAAATCCGTTCGGTATTGACTTGCGAATCGAAGAAGGGAGTTTGCGCGAAATGTTACGGCCGTAATCTGGCTACGAACCATATGGTTCAGAAAGGTGAGGCTGTCGGTGTAATTGCTGCCCAGTCTATTGGTGAACCGGGTACACAGTTGACACTGCGTACATTCCATGCCGGTGGTACGGCTGCCAATATCGCAGCTAATGCAAGTATCGTTGCCAAGAACAATGCTCGTTTGGAATTCGAAGAACTTCGTACGGTAGATATTGTCGACGAAACAGGTGAAGCTGCCAAAGTGGTAGTAGGCCGTTTGGCTGAAGTTCGTTTCATCGACGTCAATACGGGTATTGTACTTTCTACACACAACGTTCCTTACGGTTCTACACTTTATGTAGCCGATGGTGAAATAGTAGAAAAAGGTAAACTGATTGCGAAGTGGGACCCGTTCAACGCTGTTATCATTACGGAGGCTACTGGTAAGATCGAATTCGAGGGCGTTATTGAAAACGTTACTTATAAGATTGAGTCGGATGAAGCAACCGGACTTCGTGAAATTATCATTATCGAATCTAAGGATAAAACTAAAGTTCCTTCTGCCCATATTTTGACGGAAGATGGTGACTTGATTCGTACATACAACTTACCTGTGGGTGGACACGTTGTGATCGAAAATGGTCAGAAGGTGAAAGCTGGTGAGGTAATCGTTAAGATTCCGCGTGCCGTAGGTAAGGCTGGTGATATTACCGGTGGTCTTCCTCGTGTTACAGAGTTGTTTGAAGCACGTAACCCGTCGAACCCTGCTGTTGTATCTGAAATAGATGGTGAGGTAACTATGGGTAAGGTGAAACGTGGTAATCGTGAGATCATCGTTACTTCTAAGACCGGTGAAGTGAAGAAATATCTTGTTCCGCTGTCTAAACAGATTCTTGTACAGGAGAACGATTACGTTCGTGCCGGTACTCCGCTGTCTGATGGTGCTACCACTCCGGCTGATATTTTGGCGATCAAAGGTCCTACGGCTGTACAGGAATATATCGTGAATGAAGTTCAGGATGTATACCGTTTGCAGGGTGTGAAGATTAACGATAAGCATTTTGAAATTATCGTTCGTCAGATGATGCGTAAAGTAACTATCGACGAGCCGGGCGATACTCGTTTCCTTGAACAACAGGTTGTTGATAAACTGGAATTCATGGAAGAAAATGATCGTATCTGGGGTAAGAAGGTAGTTGTAGATGCTGGTGATTCTGAAAACTTGAAGGCAGGTCAGATTGTTACTGCCCGTAAGTTGCGTGATGAAAACAGTATGTTGAAACGCCGTGACCTTAAACCGGTTGAAGTGCGTGATGCTGTTGCCGCTACTTCTACTCAGATTCTCCAGGGTATCACTCGTGCTGCATTGCAGACTTCAAGCTTCATGTCAGCTGCTTCCTTCCAAGAAACAACTAAAGTCTTGAACGAAGCTGCCATCAACGGTAAGATAGATAAATTGGAAGGTATGAAGGAGAACGTAATTTGCGGTCACCTCATTCCGGCAGGTACAGGACTTCGCGAATTTGATAAGATCATTGTAGGTTCTAAAGAAGAGTACGATCGTATTTTGGCTAACAAAAAGACTGTGCTTGACTATAATGAAGTAGAATAATACAATTCAATTGACTATAACTGAAAAAGAGCAATTGCCGTAAAGGTGATTGCTCTTTTTTTATAGGATGTTATCGTATGAAACGATCGGTTAGTTTACTTTTCGACATTAACCAGACGATAGCGTAGCATGTCAGGAATACGAGACAGGCCATACTGATGATACGTACGATATATGGTAACTGTTCCTTATCCAACAAGTCGTAGGCGACAAATACAAATACGTAGTGGCTTAGGTAAATGCCAAATGTGAGTGATGCCATATGGGATAACCATCGGTTTGAAGGAACCTTTATTTTCTGCACGATTACAAATACCGGGAAGGTCATCATAAACACGTTGATGCCTGCAAAGTACCATACAATTTCCAGATAGGCATAATTACCAGGGAAGTGGTTCTGTGTGATGACATATCCGTATGAGGTAATCAGGTAGCCTACCAGAAACATCGGAATGGTGACGCCCAAGAGTTTCTTCCAACTCCATTTTAGTGGATACCTCGTAAGATAATAGGCCAGTAAAAGATAGCCGATAAATCCTGAGAAATAATAGAAAGTTCCGTAGTCATTCCAATCACATATTCCCCATAAACCCATATTGCCATAGTTGCCTTGATAGCCCAGCATCGGAGCGAACATTTTAACGTAAGGTGCTATTAGACTCACGCCCCAAATGCTTAGGAATAGCTTCAGTTCCTTTTTCGACGCTTTTTCCAACCAACCACTGACAATAGGCATCACCAAATACAGGCCAATCAGCATATAGAGATACCATAATGGAACTGTATCGAAATTGAAGTTAAAGATAAATGTATACAGTTTGATCCACAAAGCCTCCAAACTATGATCCGGCATGGAAATCAATGGATTTTGAGTATTAGGGTTGATGTAGTTCAGATATACGAAATACAGTACAGGTAAGACCAGTGACCAAAAGATTATCGGAGGAATCAGTCTCCCGATCCTCTTCTTGTAAAATGTCCCCATGTCGGTTCGTACGGGAAATAGCAATACACCGGTCATCATAACAAAAATGGGTACACATGGGCGCATCAAGCTACCTAAAAATGTTCCTGTCAGAAACGACTCCCGATTGGCGTCAAATTGCCCGATGAACGCATCGCAGCAGTGCGAAAAAACAACGAAGAAACAGGCGAGCACCCTCAGCAGGTCAATCCAACCTATATTCTCTCTTTTCTTTAATTCCATGATATAATTGATTTAAATGTGTTAAGCGACAAATGTACAACCTATTTTGCTGTCAGCATTTGCTCTACATTAAAAATCACTCTTCCGCCCTTATTTTACTCAGGGTAGGCAAAGTAATGCCCAGATAGGCGGCAATATAACCCAGATTGACCCGGCTGCAGACATCGGGAAGTCTTTCTTTAAGTTTTGCATACCTCTCTCGGGCCGACAATGTCAGCCGTTCTTTATGTTTGCGATGGAGTTCTCGGTATCTATTCTGATGAATGACTCTTCCCCAATTAGCCAATTCTATATTTGTTTCGTACAGTTCGATCAGTGTCTTGATGGGGATGGCATAGAGCAGTACATCTTCCAGTGTTTCCACAAACTCTTCACTGGGTTTACCGTAGTATAACTCATCCATGCTGAACACGATATCTCCTTCACACGAAAAAGAAGTCGTAACCTCTTTTCCGTCTACCAGCCAGTACGACCGTGTGATTCCTTTTTCTATGAAATAAGCGTATTTGTGATAGACTCCCTCCCGTATCAGCAGATACCTTTTAGGGAATCGGCACGGAGTCAGCTGTTTCGTCAGTAAATCTATTGTTTCATCAGACATCTCAGACTGCTTTTTTATGTTGTAAATTATATTTTTCATAGAACCTAAGATTATCTTTTCGGCAAAGATAACCCCTTTTTAGTAAGCGCCACAATTTGTTACCCGAAAATCCGATCTGTCTGTACTGCTTGCTTAGGCAGGTTTCTCAATAGTCGTTAATTCCTTCTTTGACTCCCGAACATTTCAGTGCCTATAGCGTTCCTATAACAAAACAATATAAATCAAGCATTATGAATTTTATCTGGTACATTTTGATAGGTATCCTTGCCGGTTATTTTGCCGGTAAGATAATGCGCGGAGGAGGTTTCGGCCTCTTAGTCAATCTCCTGTTAGGGATTATAGGTGGTGTGTTGGGTGGCTGGGTATTTGCCCTTCTCGGGCTGGCAGCAACCGGAATCATCGGTAGTTTGATTACTTCCGTTGTCGGTGCCATTTTATTTCTTTGGATAGCCTCTTTTTTCAGTCGTTCCCGATAGGGAAAACGAGCTTTATTATAGAATGATATTGTTTATTGTGGTTATATAAAAATTAATAGTTTATGGGAAGTGGAAATGCAAAATTCCTGGTGGGACTTGGAATCGGTTCTGCCATCGGTGCGCTGGTTTATCATTTTTCGCGCACAACGAAAGCTAAGAAATTGAAAAATGATGTGTTCAATGCTCTTCATGAAATAGAGGCAGATGCCGAATTGGCAGTCGTTGAAGCAAAAGAGAAGGCCGTGAAGACAGGTGCTAAAGTGGCCGAAAAGGTGGCTGATAAAGCGACTGAGGTGAAAGATAAGTTGACATCTAACTCTTAATAATGGGTGGTGGTTTATGAACGGTGAACAATGAATAAGATAGCACTATCAAAGTGTACGGAGGTTATTGTTCGCCGTTTATGATTTATAACTGTTCCAGAAATTATTCAGATATCGTTTGAGAACTATATAAGTCTGTTCTTCCTTTCTTAACAATCCGGATGTTCCTGATCTGGCTTCAGGTATTGGATAAAGAAAGAGGGAAAGTTGTTAATAATGGTCTGTTATTGCATGCCTTGCATTCTGTTGAAAAGAGTGTAAGGCATTTGTCTTTACTATAAAACATTATCTGTATATTTGTGCCAGAAGAATTTAGAATAATCAATAATAATTAAAGTATGGAAAATCAGAATCCCGATAATCAGTTGCAAATAGAATTGAAAGAAGAAGTGGCACAGGGCACATATGCTAATTTAGCCATTATCACTCATTCAAGTTCAGAATTTGTGCTCGATTTTGTACGGGTATTACCCGGATTGCCCAAAGCGGGAGTGCAGTCGCGTATTATTCTTGCTCCCGAACATGCCAAACGTTTACAACGGGCACTTGAAGAAAATATAGCCAAATACGAGCGTGCGTTCGGTCCGATCCGGTTGCAGGAAGAAGATACTCCACCTATATTGGATATAAAGGGAGAAGCCTGAAGAAAGCAGAAAGGGTGTAGCCATCCGAGGCAATGGGTGTAGCTATCCGGTGGAAAAGGTGTAGCCTTGGTGAGCGGATGGCTACACCCAAATTTCTTTCCATTGAAATGATTTCCGGGAAATAAGCTCTTAAAAATTAAAAAAAAGATGTAGTGCATTGATTATTCAAATATTATTCGTATTTTTGCAGCCCAAAATGTATAGTTACGAAATTAAT
>CAVJPC010000142.1:0-4066 GCA_963651205.1 Bacteroidaceae bacterium | reverse complement strand
AGCCGCTTCATGTGCGGGTTGTCCTTTTCGGCTTCGTTCAGGATGAGGTTGCCTTCACGGTTCAGTGGTTCCAGGTTGGCTTCTATACGGGTGGCCTTTTCGGTCTTCCGGTCTTCATCAGGATGGATATAGAGCTGCACGTCCTTTTCGCGGCGCACCTTTGCTACCAGCGGTTTGAAGACCTGCTGGAAAAAGGGGTCCTGGAGTTTGTTGTTCTCCATATAGCAGTACACGGGGACTTTGGCATTCACGTATTCCAATAGCTGCACATACCAGTCGATGAAGTCGGCATTCAGCCCACGGTCCAGAAACGGCTTGATGATATAGACTTTCTGCCCTGTCTGTCCCATCAGGATGCAACTCTTGGTTGAAGAGTTCTTGGTCTTGTTCTCACCCGGGGCAGGGTCGCCATAGATTACCAGGAAACGGAATTTGGACAAGGCAGGTATTTTGCCATAAGTCAGTTCCTTGAACACTTCGCCCTCGGTCACGGGATTATTATAATACTCGGTCTGCTGGGCGGAGGTGCTGATTTTACCCAGTACTTCGTCTATCTTTTCTTCCGTATTCTTCTGCGGCCAGGTACTCAGCCCGTCTTTACCGCGGATATTCACGATATCCCAATGGTTGGCCATCTCACCGGCACGTGCCACGCAGCAGTCGCGTGCTATGATATTGCCGCAGAATATCACCAGCACAGGACGGGCAGGGTCACGGGTAGGATAAAGAGCCTTTTCCCACCATTCCCAGTTCTTCTGCACTGTGTCGGGATTGCGGCACGCTTCATCCGTATCGAAGTCATCCACCAGCAGCACATCGGGCCGTACGGCACCGTTGCGGCTGCCACGGGGAGCATTACCGGCACCTACGGCACGGAAGGAACAACCGCATTTTGCGATAAATTCCTCTGCCGACCAGTTGCCGGGGCACACCTGTGTGCCGTAATACGCACGGAGCAGCCCGTTGTTTTCCAGCATTTCCTTGTAAGGGGCAAGCAGCCGGATGGCACTGTCCTGTGTGGCACTCGCCATCATCACATTTCGTTTCCTTCCGGTCAGTGCCAGATAGAGGACAATGAACATCACCGTGGTGCTCTTCGCCAGACTCCGCGCCCAGCTGAGCACTTCGAACCATTCATCATGCCGGATGCAACGGCGGATGGCGCGGAGATGGAAAGGGGCGAACTCGTAGGTGCAATATTCGGGAAAAAAGAATTTAATCCACTCCACCGGGTCATGTTCCAGCCGTTCCCGTTCCTTGGCGATTTCTGCCTGCGTAAGGTTCACATCCTGATTGGTACGGCGCATCCCGGCTTCGTAGTACACCGCCCATTCCTTCAGGGCATCCCGGTCTTTCTGTGTCAGTTTCATAGGCTGTCCTTGATGAATGCGTCCCATAATTTCAGATACTCCTTGCTGCGGTCCAGATCATACGGACGCAGCCAGTTGACGAACTTCATTCCCACGCTGATAATATCCGATATTCCCACATCGGTCTCCAGTTTCTTGATGGCGGAGGTCAGTTTGTTGATGGTGTCCGCTTCGGCGGCATTGGTAAAACGCTGCCCTTCCGGACGCGATGCCACCACCTTGTTTATCTCCGCTATCTGCCGGTGCAGGCCGGCTATCTGCTGTTCGCGGCTCATGGTAATGCCCACCTTGAGTTCTTCCCATTTGTCTTCCTTCGCCCACCGGGCTATGGTCTGCCGGGACACGCCTACCTTTTCGGCTATCTCCTGCTGGGTGAGGTTGTCCTTGAGGTAGAGCATTCCTGCCCATTCCTTTTTCTGCTGTGAGGTTAAATCTGCCATAATTCTTTGCTTTATGTATCCACAAAGTTTCGTAGAATCGGCGGGGTACGGAAAAAACCGTGAAAAGCTTGCAGGGCTATACACACCGCTTACATACTTGCGCGAAAGGGTTACACACTTTTTTGTGCGGTTGCGCCGGTCGCCCTAACTTCGCCGGAAAAGAATGACAGACCGATGACAGTTTTCAAATCCATATTGAATGAAGATACCGCCTGCCTGCTGCTTTACGGCGAGGTGAGCGATGAAGGAGGCGAGGGAAAAATCTCCAGCCGCGACATTGTGAACGAACTGATGTATCTGGACAACAATTACCGGAATCTGAGCGTCCGCATCAATTCGATGGGCGGCGATGTATATCCCGGCATTGCCATCTTCAATGCCATCAGACAGTGCAAAAGCAATGTGACCATCTATATAGATGCCATAGCCGCCAGCATTGCCGGAGTGATAGCCCTGTGCGGCAAAAGAGTGGAGATGAGCCGCTACGCACGCATCATGCTGCACAATGTGAGTGGGGGATGCTATGGCAACAAGGATGATTTGAGGGATATGATACGTGAGTTGGAAAGTCTGGAAAACACCATCGGAGAAATCATTTCCAACCGTTGCAAAAAGACCCCGGACCAAGTGAAAGCCGAATACTTTGACGGCAAGGACCATTGGCTGAAAGCCGATGAAGCACTGGCCATGGGGCTGGTGGATGCCGTTTATGACGTGGAGGAATCCGTCCCCGAAGGCAGCACCACCGATGATATCTACCGCATATTTACTAACCGGCTGGAGTCTTTCCGGCAACAGCCACAATCAGATAATGACAATATGAAATTAGAAGATTTAAAGAAGATTCCACGTTTCGCCAACTGTGCGGACGAAACGGCGGTTATGACCGCTCTAAATGAAACGGCTGCACGTGCCGACAAGGCCGATGAACTGGAAACAGAAAACGGCAAGTTGAAAGCACAGGTGCAGACGATGGAAACCGAGCGTATCGACTCGGCTGTGGATGCAGCCGTAACGGACGGACGCATCGAAGCAGGTCAGAAAGAAACTTATAAGAATCTGCTGAAAGCTGACTTCAAGAACGGTACGGCCGCACTGAACGCCCTGAGACCGAAACGCCTCTTGAAAAACGAGCTGGACAAACCGCAGCCGGGTATGGAAGGTAACCCATGGGAGAAGAAACAGGCGGAAATCCGCAACCGCTATAACGGCAGGAAGGGATAGGCGTATGAAGACACAACCCCCGAAAGGAGTGCGCATCGGCAGCACGGTGTCCTCCGGCAAGAATACAGGCGCATACATCCGCGGCCGTCAGAACATCAAGATGTGACACCGCCCCATGCGTAGTTTTAATTTATAATTTTTAATCCAAAGATATGGCTTTAAACGTAAAGAACACCAATTACAGCGGTGAGGTACTACAGACCTTGCTGACCCTTGCCGCCACCGGCAATGAAATCGTAGAGAAAGGATTGATCTGCGTCATCCCCAATATCCAGAAAAGCGTTTCCATCCCCCGCGTCAAGTCGGGCAAGATGTTGCAGAAGCGCAAGAAAAACCCGTTGATAGCCGACAGCAAAGGGGATTTTGACTACAGTGAAAAGCAGCTGTCACCCAAGGACATGATGGCGTTCACTGTCTTTGACCCTTCGGCTTTCGAGGCCGTATGGCGTCCTTACCAGCCGAAAGGCAACCTCGTATTCCAGGAGCTGCCTGCCGAAGTACAGAATAAGCTGCTGGAAGAATTATCCAAGCAAGTAACCTTCGAACTGGGCTACCATTACATCAACGGCACTTTCGGAAACGATGACGAACACCTGATGGACGGTATATTGACCCAGGCAGCCAAGGACAGCGATGTCATCATCGTGGAATGTACGGAAACAACCATGATAGGCAGGCTGAAGGCAGTCCGCAAGGCTATTCCGAAGACTATCCGTAACAATCCCGCCCTGCGTTTCATCATGTCCATTGACGACTTTGACAAGTACGATGACGAACTGACCGAGCGCGAAAGCAAGAATGCCAGCGAAACGGACGTAAACGCTATGCGCTACAAGGGCATCACTATCGAAACCCTTTCATCATGGCCCGATGACCTGATTGTAGCAACCCTTTGCTCTCCGAACGCTTCCACATCCAACCTGTTCGCAGCCGTAAACCTGAGCGATGACGAAGATGTGATTCAGATAGACAAGGTAAGTGCCGCTTCGGAACTCTATTTCTTCAAGATGCTGATGAAGGCGGATACCAATA
>CAVJPC010000141.1:0-10050 GCA_963651205.1 Bacteroidaceae bacterium | reverse complement strand
AAAGCAAAAGATACAAGACAAAACAAACCTGCCAAAAAAAGTTTCTTATTCATTTTCACGTGGTATTTTGGTTAATGTATCAATTGTATTTATCTCATTTGTCATCGGTTCATAATAGATTTTAAGCATGGTGGCATCACGTAGAAAATCAATATGTCCTACTTCTACCCGAACAATCTTTAGCCCAGTACGTGCTTTAAGATCCGCTATCAGTTCCTTTTCATACGAGGGCTGGATAAGGTCGATGCGGTCGTAGAGTATCAGTTTGCTCGATATATGTTTCAGCCAACGATTGCTTTCGCACAGCCATACACTAAGTACAAATAACAAATTGGCGCCTGCTAAGGCACCGTAGCTCACTTCCACGCCTAGAGCATTAATTACCGAGATGGAGATGATAACAAACAGGTAAGTCATTTCACGTACGGGCATGGACTCAGTCCGATAACGGATAATACCGAAAATAGCAAATAAACCGAGAGCAAAACCTACTTTCAGTTTAACGCTTCCCAATAGGAATATCATCAGAAAGATGCTGATACTAATGAGCGTAAACGTAAAGTAGTAATCACGTCGGTTGCTCTTGCGGTAGTAGAAGAAGTGGATTAAGATGCCTGTCACCAAAAAATTGAAGCTAAAGCGTAACAGAAGTTGCACGAAATCGCTACTGTCTATCAAGGGAGCTTCTATTACATCAAAAAGTTCTAATTCGTTCATTGATCATATTTGTAATTCGTTATTTTTTCTATTTTTCTCAATTTTGGCTTCATTAGATTCGCTTTGAGTGACGGTGACGTGAGCGCTGACCCTATGCAATATTTAGAGAAGCCGGAAGGGCGTATACGCAGATGTTCAAGCACTGTGCCTATAGGTGAAAAAGTATAGCCATTACGTTTGAGTTCAATAACTACTATATCGTTTAAGCTAATATTACGACCTGTGAGCAAGCAGCGGAAGCTGATGTCGGTGTCAATGGTGAGGCGTTCGGTCATACGTTTATTGACAAGGGTGACACGATGGAAGGAGTTTTCGAGTGTTGGCAAAAGTTCTTCATGTCTAAACCAAGCATGACAATTTAAAAAATCATTGCCACCATCTTGCTTAATAGTATCAAGGTTTTGGATGCGAATACGTTTCTTATCTGTTCGACCCTTATTATTTTTATTTTTCACTTCTAGAAAGGTAAGATCGGAAGCAAGGTATGTACGTATACGAATTTTTTCGCGCACAGCATGTCCGTTGTGATGAGCTAGATACATATCTCGTCGAAGTGTGTCGAGATAAGTAGTATGATAGGACGCAATTCGGCAGTGGGAGATTTCCTGTACTTGGTAGTCGCATTTTGCAGAAATTAGGACTTCTTTCAACATTTGGAGAGTGGTGATAAATTTGGTATCTGTGCGGTTCATCAAGGTGATGTTACTCATATCTTTCAAAGAAATGGGCTGGTACTTGGAGAGGATTTCAGAGATGTTGATCATGTTATAATATTTAAGGTTACCTATGAAACATGAAGATAAGATATATAGTCTCAGTATGCAGACAACTTATCTATAGAAAGGGGGCAACTTTAGTAGCTGCCCCTACAATCCTCTTTTACTCATCAATCCCATTGAATAGCTTGATCTTCATCAGGTATCTGGGTATTAATATTGCGTTGAATAGTCATTTCACCTGTCACATGATAAGAGATACGTGCACCTGGCGCCATAGTATAGTCGGTATACTCATAGTCAATGTTACGAATCATGATGGTTCGCTTCTTCAGATATGGTAGTACATCGTCCATCTCTTCGCTTATATCGAATGCGGCGGGCTTATTGAGTTTGAAGTCCATGTGCTCACTATCTCCGTTCTCACAAGTCAATTCTACGCGACCGCCCTCAAAGAACTGTGCTTTAAGTTTATATAGCCCGCGATCCTTACGAGTCTCGTCTACTGTGCCGGCATAGAAAAAAATTGTATTGTCGTCTACCGTATAGGTCACTATATCGCTTTTTACCAACGGAGGATTATCTACGCCTTCACCGGCATTCATCAGTGTGTTTTGCAAGGCACCACCTGCATACGTACCAGAATAATCGTTAAACGGCATTACTCGTAGCAGAGCCTTACGGTAGTGTTTGCGGTAATTAGGAGTATATTCTCCCGTAGAACTTTCCTCAATAGTAATGGGAAGTACCCATTTCTCTACTAAGTCCAGATTTCCCAAATTAAAACTGATGTTTAGCAAAGCAGTATTTTCACCGGCTTTGATCTCTACAGTTTCGGGGAAAGAATAGTATTGCGCTGGTAAAAGTTTATAGTACAAATCGGTACGGTTACTAAAACGAGCCTCGTTGAGTACTTCTAACGTATCAGGATCAATTGCTATCTTTACTGTCAAGTTCTTCTGATTGTTGGTAGAGCCACTCACTACAAGGGGAAGTTCATAAACAGAAGGTTCACCGGCTTTGTAGCGCACATTAATTCTTGATACTCCGTCGCTATTGATTGGAGCCTTGAAAGAGACATAATGTTCGTATAATTCCTCTGTCCATTCATCATTACATGAGCTGAACATAGCTAACGTCATCAACGTAAGTAAAAGTGTATATGCTTTTTGTTTCATGTTACTGCTGTCTTTTTAAATTAGTCATTATATGTCCAACCCGGATTCTGTGTCAAGCGACTATTCTTTTTCAACTCACTGTGAGAAATAGGCCAGAACCACATTTTGGATGAGAACGTGGCAGAAAGATTCCATACTGCTACCGGCGTGTGGAACTGTTCCCGCTCATTGGCGGTCATCAATGCGTTGCAGCCGTATACGGGCAATGATTCTTCTATCGGAGCATCTTTCCAACGACGGAGGTCATAATAACGTTTTCCCTCACCCATCAACTCAATCATACGCTCGCGCTTCAAATAGATTCGGAATTTGTCTTTGCTTGCATATACCTCATCGCTAAAGTCAGGTACACCGGCACGCATACGGACTGGCTTAATGCCTTTCCTCATTTCAGCAGCACTTCGAGTGATAGTGTAAGTGATAGCACCATCCCAGGAAGGAATATTGTATGTACCTTCACTTACCTCATTTACAGCCTCTGCATATAGTAACAGAATATCGGCATAACGCATGGCAGGTTCCACTTTGAAACGGATTTTAGCTACACTTGCTCCAGTACCTGTATCGTCAGGATGTACGAACTTCATTACACCGATACCTGTACGCAGCCAGAACATGGTGTTGGTATAGCCTTCTTTTCCACCACGATAGTAAAAGCATTGTTGGTCTCTATTGTACGATTCTGTTTCATTACCCAAGTGCCAAATAGAACCACTATAAGCCACAGAGGCATAGAAGCGAGGCTCACGATTGGCGTATTGCAAAGATACCCCAGTGGGAAGCGGTTTATAGTCTTGATCGTTTTCAGTGAATCCAGTGAGTCGGTCACGGCTATCTTTTAATTCGTTGGAATATACCGCAACATATTCGGGTTCGGAATTCATACCCGCACAATTAGTACCATCGTTCATGTAGTACATGTCAACCATCTTTTGTGTCAATCCGTGTGTATTCCAACCCGTAGCTGCATGCGGTAATTGGTGAAGTACCATGGCACGTCCGTCTTCACCACCGATGTTCTGTCCACGGGTGAAAATTAACTCAGGATTATCTATCTCATTCAGTTGTCCGTTGAATACCGACCGATATGATTCAAAAGGGTCAATGTTTTTCCAACCTTCCGGATAATCTTTCTCGGAATACTCTTCGTGATATGGAGGTGCGATTGTGGCGGGTTCGGCAACTGAATTCGTAGTACGAATATCCGCTGTATAAAGTTTGTAAATTCCCAATTCCATTACATCTTTACAGGCTGCGGCAGCTTTTGCCCACTTCTCCTCTCTATAATCTTTTGACAATAAGCGATTGCCTGCATCGTCTACCAACTGCTGTGCATAAGCGTCATCGTTTCCGTTCATCAACGGGCTGGCTGCGTAGATTAATGCATTGGCGCGAGCTGCCAAAGCAGCGCCACGAGTCGGACGGAGTGCAGTTTGTGCTCCGCGTCTCAAAGGCAGGTCTTTAGCAGCCAGCTTCATTTCTTCGCTGATGTACTCGGCACATGCTTCGTACGAACTTCGCGGAGTGGCTACTTCACTGTATTCAAGAGTGTAGTCAATACCTGCATCAGGCAATAAAGGAACAGGGCCATAACGTCGGAGTAGCATCCAATAATAGTAAGCACGGATAAAACGAGCCTGTGCCTTGTAGTCGGCTTTTTCTTCGTCACTGTCGAACTTTGTACTCATATCCACATTCTGGATAAAGATGGAGGCTTGACGGATACCACGGTAGCAGTTTGTCCATAAGCCTTGTTTAGTATTCTCGTCGTAGTTACCCTCTTTAAATTTATTATAACTCAAAGCGCCAGCATTGCTAATATCGTACGTTGCATCACGATCACCGTAAAACATGTCGTCTGCGTAGCAAAAAGGTACATAGCCCTTACTGCAAACCTCTGCGCAATCATCTTTCAAATAAGAATAAGCCGTAGACAACCATTGATCAGTCTTATCGCGATCGTTGAATACCTTCTCGATCGTCTCACGATCCTGAAAGATATAGTCAGAATCTAAGTAGTCGGAGCAGGACTGCGTATTGATGCCTAGCACCGCTAACAGCAAAATATAGATTTTCTTTTTCATTGTGTACAATTTATTTATAGATTAACACTGATACCCATCGTTACAGATTTTGATAGCGGATATGACTCACCACGTGAATCACCCATTTCCGGATCCCATGTTTTAAAATCAGAAAACGTTAACAGATTGGTTCCTACCATAAAAATACGAATATTATTGAAATGTAGCTTGTTGACTAAAGCCTTCGGCAGGGTATACCCGATATCTAGTGTTTTAAGGCGGAGGTACGAACCATTACGCATCCAGTATGTAGAATTACGGAAATTATTACTACTGGCACCATCATTTTGATAACTCAAACGTGGATAAGAGGCATTCGGATTCTCGTTAGCTTTGATTCCCAGTGTAGCGGCTGTTTCGGCATCTACCCAGCGGTTGTCCAACATACCTTTAAATATATTTCCCCATTCTCCTTCCGAAAAAGCGTACACGCACTTGCCATAAGTAAAGAATGTCGATTTACCAGCTCCTTGGAAGTGAACATTTACGTCCAGCCCTTTCCAAGTGGCAGAGATACCTAAACCATAAATCAAATTCGGTTTGCTAGTAGCTCCGATAGCTACAATATCACCGTCATTGATAACACCGTCACCGTTCACATCTTTATATTTGATATCACCCGGTTGTACAGCACCGTACTGCTGTGTCGGACTATTACGGATGTCATCATAATCTTTGAACAGCCCCTGAGCGATTAAGCCGCGACATTGGTCTACCCGGTACCCTGCCTGCATCTGGTAAGCGTACACATTGTTAGCTTCATCTCTTTCAAGGATTTCATTTTTTGAATATGTCATATTGCCTCGAATATTCAAATTTACATTACCTACATTTTGGCGGAAGTTGAAGTGTCCATCGAATCCCCGGCTTTGTACTGCACCTACGTTAGCAGATGGGTTAATACCATACAGACCGACAATATCAGGCAGGTTGTTACGCTGGAGAAAGATTCCCTCACGTTTTTCATCAAAATAATCGATCGTAGCTGTAAATCTGTCGTCAAAGAGGGCCATATCGATACCTAAATCTTTTTTGGTCGCAATTTCCCACGTTACATAGGGAGAAGCCAACTCAGAATAACTTAATCCGCCATAAGATTTATTGGAACCGTTTTGCGCCCAGTTGTAACCGTTATAGGTGGTAGTGTTACCTCCAATATTGAAACTGTTTGCAATGGTATACAGATATGGAAAACGAGTTCCTAAATCATCATTACCTACTCGACCGGCAGAAAAACGAATTTTGAACATACTCATCCACTTAAGGTTCTTTTTTACAATTGATTCTTCAGCAATGTTCCAAGCCAACGAGTAGGCGGGGAAGAAACCAAAACGGTGTCCAGAGGCGAAATTTTCAGAACCGTTATAACCAAAATTAAAGTTGATAAAATAACGATAGTTCCAGTTATAGGCTACTCGCCCAGCTAAGTCCTGGTTACGCCTGTTGATACCATTTTTAAGGTCAGTACCCAAATTCTGAGTTTGAATATATGAGTCCTGCGTATACTTTATTGTTGCGCTGGGATGATGTTTCCCGAAAGCGCGATCCCAATTGAATTGTGCATCTAAAAATTCACGACGATTACCACCAGAAGAACTTTCCTGGTGCATGTTGCTACTATCGCTAATCTTTGTCCATTGTAACTGTCCGTTCTCATCTCTAGAACGTTGTGCAAGCCATTGTTCCGGCCATTTACGGCGGCTAATGTTATTCTCATTATTACTATCGTAACCATAACGTGCTACAAACTTCAAACCTTTAGTGATAAAGTCCAAAGTTTGTTCTAAAGATACGTTGGTTTCGATATTATTTGTCCAGTTCTCATTGAAACCGGTCTGTGTAGAGGCAACCCATGGGTTAGTTCTGTTTCCAGTACCAATAGCAGGAGTGTAGCCGTTAGAATACACTATTGGAGTTTTAATAGGATTGTAGCCGAAAAGCTCACCCCATACATCGCTATCACCCAGCCCCGGGCTGTTACGCTTAGACAGATAGCCTGCAACACCCACTTTTAATAGAGTCGTCTTCGTGATGTCAATATCTGTATTCAAACGATAATTCCAACGATGATAAGCAGCATTTGTATTATAGTCGTTTTTCAAAGATTTGTCAGTATTGTACATACCGTCTTCTTTCACATAACTAGCAGAAACAAAGTAACGTGCAGTAGAACCACCACCGTTCATATTTAAGTTAGCACGCCAACTCGTGGCACCATCTTTCAACAACATATCCTGCCAGTCTACATTCGGATAAAGGTCCGGGTCAAGTCCCATACGAAGAATGTCTAATTCCTCCGATTTATAAACAGCTTCATGATTACGAGTAATACGTGCCTCATTGATTAAGTTAGCATAAGCAATACCATCTTCAAATTTCGGTGTGATAGTACGCATATTATAAGAGGTCTCAACTTTGGCATCAATATTAATCTTTCCTGCTTTACCGCGTTTTGTAGTAATAAGCACAACACCATTAGCACCCTTCGAACCATAGATAGCAGTTTCTGAAGCATCTTTTAATACAGAGAACGTTTCGATATCTTCGATGTTAATCTCGCTCATATCACGTTCAAAACCATCCACCAATACATAGGCCGCAGAATTAGCTCCAAACGTAGAGATGCCACGAATCCAGAACTCAGAAACATTTTTACCTGGTTGACCGGATACTTGTCGAGCCATAATACCCGGTACATTACCTGCAAGGGTATTCACAATACTAGATGATGGATTACTCTTCAGCACTTTGACGTCAACTGTACTGATGGCGCCTGTCTGTGTAAGTTTGCGCTGTACGCCTGTACCGGTAATAACGACTTCGTCTATCGCTTTAGCTTCCGCTTCCTTCATTGACAAATTTACAGTAGCGTTTTGTTCCTTTACCAACACCTCCACCGGGGTATAACCTACGTAGGTAAAGACCAATTTGTGGTAAGTCTCCATCTTAATGGTATATCTACCATGGAGGTCGGTGATAGTACCCAGTCCCGGCATATCTTTCACCGTTACGTTCACGCCAATCAGCGGTTCCTTATTTTCATCAGTCACAATACCCGTCACTGTTGTTGTTTCTTGTGCCACCACACTCATGCAGACCATGAATAGCATGGTATATAATAGATATAATTTTCTCATATTCACGTGTGTTTAAATCATTCTTCAATTTCTTCCATGGCCATCTTGCGGATTCGGCGATTGGATCCATCACCCACATAGTACGAGTTGGAAGTTTCATCATAAGCCAGACCTCTCGGACGGTCGAAACGTGCTTCTTGTCGTAAATCGCCATTGACATATCCCCATGGGTTGCCATTTAAACTGGCACTTCCACGACCGGCAAAAGTTGATACTTTACCTTGAGGGGTTATGAGTCGGATACACTGATTTAGACAGTCACAAATCACGAAATCATATTCATCTTCTTGACCTGCATAATCAGGATTCTTCACAAATACTCCCTGATAAGGGCGATTGAAGCGAGCATTGCTACCAATGGCATCTTCATATCCGCTAGTACGTGCTGTACCCGCTATTACAAATGGAGTCATGAAACGGTGCGCGGCCCAGTTATATATTGTCTTTTGAATATATCCTTGATTCATAGCCACGATGTAAGCATAGTTTCCTGTAGGATGGATACGAATATTGTATTCCCATTCACGGTCCATCTCAAAAAGTGTTTCCTTATCAGCAGGTTCGGTACGAGTACCATCAAATATTGCTTGAATCTGTGTATGATCTACTCGAAAGAATTGTCCATTCTCATAACTATTAAAATACATATCATGGTCTACTGGGTGAAAAGCCACTGTGTTACATTGTCTGTAATTGACCAATGTTACTTTTCTTCCCCATGCCTGATAGTCGTGGTCATCTCCCGTAGGTGGTTCTTTAGTACGGCTAAAGCCATATACAGCAGCGCGTAATTGATCCCCTTGGTCAACTACCACAGCCATATGGTTTTCATCAAAGAAATTTAATGAACGTGCACGATGATTACCGTGTATATTACCATCGGTAATTGCAGTTCCAAAATATTTGTTCTGTAGGTCTATGACACGCATATTACCTCCTCCGTCACCGGCATCATCGGCATCCTGTGCTACATAGATAAGGTGGGGATATTTAGGATCAAATTCCATCCATGCAGGAGAAGCGATAGCGCCACAATTGTCAAATGGACCATTTACATCATTATCGTAACCTCCGTCATCTCGCCGTGAGCCTAGCAACGTACTTACCACCATTTTCCTTTGATAGTCGAATTTCAGACCTTCCTTCACTTGTGCCACAAAAGATGATTCTTCTCCAATACTTACTTCCACATTAATTTCTCCGCTATAGGCTCCAGCTGGTACCAGACAGTAGATAGCATGGCTTTTCACATTGATAATCACTGACTTTTGTCCGCCGATGGTGACATTTACCATTGAAGGGTCATTGCCAAAGTTATCTCCCATAATCACCAAGCGCTGTCCGATACCACCTGTAGTAGGATTAATCCCGTCTACTACAATAGGTTTGTTTGGATCGAACGTCATATTGCTCGGATCATCTCCACTGTCGTTGTCACTGCAACTGCCTAGACACAAAGCAACCAGCAAGATTACCAATCGACAAACTTGCCAACCATTTTGCATGATTTTTTTTTTCATAATGATTAAAATTAAAATTAAAATTAATAAAAGCGTAATAAATATCTGTATATTATATTTGCAGGTAATTTATTGTTCATGAATCTTATTCATCAACACTTGCATCCAGTATCCTCCAATAACCGACCTTGCTTTAAAACCTGTCATTTTGCCGGTTTTGGTATCGTGCCAATCACTGATCGGTACACGTGATTCGGTCTCATTGATATATTTATAGAGAGGATCTATGAATTTCTCAAAAGTCGGTTGATTTGGTGACATAGCTGCTGTCCACATAATCCAGTCGGATTTTGTGTAATCCTTGCGAGAATCTAATGGTACCCCATAAAGATTCTGCTTTTTCAGATAGTAATTGATTTCTTTACTGATTATATCATTAGGGAACAAATTCAGATTCCACACCCTATCCCAGATAATATTATACTTTTGGCTCCATGTGTTTTTGCGATCAAAAGCCAGGCGATAGTGGTCGCCTTCATTTGCCATTTCTTCCCATTTCACCGCCATTTTCTTAGCTATTGAAGCGTATTTCTCTGTGACACTGTCTAAACCGAGCATACGCGCCATCTCGCTATATCCGGCTACACCCATGATTGCTTTTACCGAAAGATTAGCATTATGAGCCCAATGACCTGCAAAATCATCTGTACAAAGTTGATTTTCCGTGAAAAGAATTTAAAAAGCAAGGCGATTGACCT
>CAVJPC010000140.1:0-3878 GCA_963651205.1 Bacteroidaceae bacterium | reverse complement strand
GATGTATGGTGATTAAGCCTTACGGATACGCTATTTGGGAGAAAATGCAACGTCAGCTGGACGATATGTTTAAGGAAACCGGACATGTGAATGCTTATTTCCCGTTGCTGATTCCAAAATCATTCTTGAGTCGTGAAGCTGAGCATGTGGAAGGCTTTGCCAAAGAGTGTGCCGTAGTTACTCACTACCGCCTGAAGAATGCCGAAGATGGTTCGGGTGTGGTGGTTGACCCTGCTGCAAAGTTGGAAGAAGAACTGATTATCCGTCCGACTTCCGAAACAATCATCTGGAATACTTATAAAAACTGGA
Source organism: Bacteroidaceae bacterium (assembly GCA_963651205.1). Classification (GTDB taxonomy): domain Bacteria; phylum Bacteroidota; class Bacteroidia; order Bacteroidales; family Bacteroidaceae; genus Phocaeicola. The sequence continues at coordinate 3,569 of CAVJPC010000140.1, read as the reverse complement.
TTCAGTCTTATCGTGACCTGCCTATCTTATGTAACCAGTGGGCAAACGTTTTCCGTTGGGAGATGCGTACACGACTGTTTCTCCGTACAGCAGAATTCCTGTGGCAGGAAGGCCATACGGCACATGCAACACGTGAGGAGGCAGAAGAAGAAGCAATCCGCATGCTGAATGTATATGCTGACTTTGCAGAGAAATACATGGCGGTTCCGGTGGTGAAAGGGGTGAAGTCGGCCAATGAACGTTTTGCCGGTGCGCTTGACACCTATACCATTGAAGCGATGATGCAGGACGGCAAGGCGTTACAGAGTGGTACGTCTCACTTCCTAGGACAGAACTTCGCGAAAGCGTTTGATGTGCAGTTTGTTAATAAAGAAAATAAGCTTGAGTACGTATGGGCTACTTCATGGGGTGTTTCTACCCGTCTGATGGGTGCATTGATCATGACCCACTCGGATGACAACGGTCTGGTATTACCTCCGCATCTGGCTCCGATTCAGGTAGTGATCGTTCCTATATATAAGAATGACGAGCAGCTGAAACAGATTGATGCCAAGGTAGAAGGTATTGTAGCGAAGCTGAAGGCATTGGGCATTTCGGTCAAATATGATAATGCCGATAACAAACGACCGGGCTTCAAATTTGCCGATTATGAACTGAAGGGTGTACCGGTTCGTCTGGTAATGGGCGGACGCGACCTGGAAAACAATACGATGGAGGTGATGCGTCGCGATACATTGGAGAAAGAGACCGTTACTTGCGATGGTATCGAGACATATGTTCAAAATCTGTTGGAAGAGATTCAGGCCAACATCTACAAGAAAGCGCGTACTTATCGCGATTCACGTATCACTAAGGTAGACAGCTACGATGAATTCAAGGAAAAAATCGAAGAGGGCGGTTTCATTCTGGCTCATTGGGACGGAACTACGGAAACAGAAGAGAAGATCAAGGAAGAGACAAAAGCTACTATTCGTTGTATCCCGTTCGATTCGTTTGTTGAAGGTGACAAAGAGCCCGGTAAGTGTATGGTAACCGGCAAACCTTCTGCTTGCCGTGTGATATTTGCTCGTTCTTATTAATAATTAATATAAGGTATAAGGAAAAAAGGTTGGAGGTACCTAAATGAACTTCCGACCTTTTTCTTTACTACCGTTATTCTAATAGCCTATGAATCCATTCTTGAATCTTATCTGGCTGCTGTGTGGCGGCATTTTTACTGCGATAGAGTATCTTATTGCAAGTCTCTTGATGATGGTTACCATTATTGGTATTCCATTTGGCTTTCAGACTCTGAAACTGGCCGGGCTTGCTTTATGGCCGTTCGGCAAAGAGGTGAGGAGCACCCCCGATTCGGGAGGTTGCCTCAGTATCATAATGAATATAGTCTGGCTGTTTCTTGGTGGAATTTGGATCAGCCTTTCTCACCTGGGATGGGGGATTCTGCTTTGTATCACAATCATTGGTATACCATTCGGGAGACAACACTTCAAACTTGCCGGACTGGCTCTGACTCCCTTCGGAAAGGTTATTGTCGATAAGGGCTTTTAATCGTTCTATCTTCTTCACATCCCTTTTCGGTATTCATACACTTTCCGTTTTTGTATTCTTTCTTTGTAAGAGAGACATACGAAAATAAAGGCTGAAGAAAAGAGAGCGTCACATTGGATGCTCTCTTTTCATTTCCGATTTAGCTTTGGTGGTGTCTTTTACCGTGTCATTCGGGATGCTGTCCCGTGCGGCAGCCTGTTTCTTTCTCAGGTTTCTCAACTTCCATTTATTCCAGAAGAGAAGTTCACTCCATTTATTAAAATCTTTTTTGTACATGATACCGATTCCTTGGGTAGTCAGGTTGGTCCGTGTATAATAACGGTCGTTCGTTTCATTATACGCCTTCAGACGTATGTCTCCTGAGCGGTTGAGCAGCCATTCCGCTTCAAAGTCTCCGATGAAATTGGTATTAGCTAACGGATTATCTCGGTAGCCGAAATTACCATTAATAATCAGACGGTTGTTCAATAACTGTCCGGACAGGATACCTTCTATTTCCATGTCCGTCCAGCCTTTGTCACCGGTACTGAGATTCGTTCCGATGTTCCAGTTGTTGTTATCGAATACCTGCGATAACAGATTGTTTAACTGTCCGGACAGGGTAGAGAATAGGGCTGACGATGTCATATTGGAGTTTTGGGTGCCTCCGGTACTCTCCTGTGGATAGAACTTGCCGATACCCAGCAGATAGAGTATCTGTATGTTCATCTGCTCTTCCGTACTGATGTAATTGCGTACCAGCGTCTGTATCTCGTCCCGTTCGTTGGGGAGTTCGATACCTAATTTAATATTGGGGCGCCAGAGAATTCCGGTCAGGTTCATGATGCAATTCACCTTTACATTGGGTTGCTGGGTGATCGGGTCTGCGGCATCGGGGATCAGGTCATTCAGCGAAGCAGAGTTCACCGTATAACTGGCTTGTATATCGAGCGTCGCATCCAACGGGGGACCGTTGAAAGTGATACTGCTTCCGTCTTTTATGATAAAGTCCTTGCGGATGACTTCCTGCAAGCTGAACTTATAAATACCCTGGCTGATGCGGTAGTTTCCGAACATTTTCACATCTCCTTTATTAAAGAACTCTGTCCGTATGTTGCCGGAGCCTTTACCGCTGATGTAGTCTCCGGCAATGGGGTCCATGATAATTTTCATAGTAGCGTCCGGAGTAGCATCTATCAACAGATTCAGGCGGATATCCGTTTTTGTCTCTTCCTCCTCCATCTCCTGCTGCAGCCGCTCATATTCTGATATTACATTGATGGAATCCTGAACGAATCTGCGCGGAGTTTTGTCGATAAACTTAATGAACTGGTTGCTGGCTGCTGAAGCAGTGGCATTGGTTATGTAGACAAAATTGGTATTGCGGTTGGTCGTGACGGCTGCATTGACTTGCAGTTCCTGCGGATTGCCAACCAGCATCGCATTGCCGGTTCCATACACTTTTCCGTAGAAGTTGATATCAGAGCTTTCTTTCGTGTCCATCAGTAACATGTTGTTCACGTTGAATTCGAAGTGATAGCTCAAATCCCTGAAATGCCTGAAATTCAGTTTGCCGTTCATCGTGCCTTGGTGCCCTTCCATATCTGCGATATGTATATTGTCGAAAGTGATACCGGTGGTGGACAGACGGATAGTGTCTTTTACGGCAAATGATGTGTTTAATATTCCTATCTTCAACGACGCATCTGTCATCAGATCCCCTTCGATGTTGAGTTCCTTGAATTTTCCATAGAAATGAGCTTTGCCGCTGGTACGTCCATGCAGGTCTTCGACAATGGAACGCATGAAATATTGGAGGAACTGAATGTTTGTATGCTCCGTTTCTATATTCAAATCCAGTTTACTTTCCGGCTTTAACGGATAGACGTGCCCGATGACGTGCGTTTTCGATAGCCCTTCTTCTTCCATGTGAGCATCAAGGAAGATGGCACGTTTGTCGTTCTCCCATGCTCCGTAAATATCCATTGCTCCCAAAGAAGCATCATTGAAAGTGAAGTTTTTAAAATGTAAGCGGGTATTCA
>CAVJPC010000139.1:0-2561 GCA_963651205.1 Bacteroidaceae bacterium | reverse complement strand
GAGTTCAAGGATATTGTCAGCAGAACGAAAATCCGCAAAATCTTCACCGGGTTTCGTCGTAGCGGCAAGGAGATTTACGATTTCCTTGAGGACAAGTTCGATGAATTGGTGGAGTGCGCCGCCACCATCGAACGCAAGAAGGTCGATTCGGCCATCGACAAGATCAAAGCCGATTACGGGTACGAAGAATATAGCGTTTGCGCAAGGTTCAGCAACGGCGAAACGTGGTACACCAAGATCGCATAAAATCGCGGAGAAATTGGCATTATTAGCTGTAAATGCTTATATTTAAGCAGGTTAAATGCCGATTTTTGCGGCACTATATTGATAAGCATGAATTATGTAATTGTCCCAAATGTAGATATTTCCGGACTGGAAGAGTTGACAGGTGCAACGTCCGGAATAATACGCCCGATACCTGCGGCGGAGGTGGAAAAATTCAGTTTTTCCGTACTGCGACTCTTTCTTCACAAGTACGGATTATACACCATGCCGACCGTGGAATTGATCGACTATCTCGCCGGGATAATTCAGGGTAAGAAAGCCATCGAGATCGGAGCCGGCATGGGCGTCATCGGACGTTCGCTCGGAATACCCGTAACTGACAACAAGATGCAGCAGTGGCCCCAAGTTAAGGTTCAATATGACCGGATGCGGCAACCCACCATTCAATACCCTTCGGATATTGTCGAAATGGACGCCTTGCAAGCGGTTAGGCACTATAAGCCCGATATAGTCATCGGCAGCTACATTACCCATAAGTGGCAACCGGGCATGAGCTCCGGCAACCAGTTCGGGGTGGATAACCTCAAACTGTCGAAAATGGTACAAGCCTACTACATGATCGGCAGCCTTACCACCCATTGCAACGATCCAGCTATGAAACACCTCGATGGCATAGAGCGGCATAATTTCTTATACACCCGTGGCGGAAAAGAAAATTCCGTGATATTCAGGTGGAAACGATAAGAACTTACCAGTTAATCGAAAGCAGTCTGAAAATCCGGACTGCTTTTTTGTCAGAAAAACAATGAAACTATCACAGCAACCAACAAATTACATTTTGGTAAAAGCAAATTGCCAAAGTGAATGGGACAACTGCGATTTCGCTATCATTTTCGGTGGTGAAGCGTGGGCAGAATGGCTCCAGCAGCGTTTGGACGCCACACAAAAAGTCCAAGACTACGACGACTTTCTCGTTCTTAAATTTCTCGATTCCAGAGTTGGATTTTATGTATCCAAAGAAGATGAGGTTGGAACATTATTGTCCGAAGGGCAAGAGTGGGCTTTTGTTGAACTGGAAGAAGGGGAAGAAGATGGATTTACAACTCCCGAAAACTGTCTGGATAGCCCATTCCTTTCACTCTACAAAAACGGTTATGGCAGGTATGCGGCTTATGGCAAGTACACCGGAGAAGAATTTTACACCGAGCAACTCCCTTTTGAGGAAATTGTAACCTACTATAAATCAAAATAACGAACTAAACTTCACTCTCACAAGGCAACTAATTCATTGTCTCTATCCATCCCAGCGGCAACTCAAGCCGCTTCTTTTGTTAAGCCCGATAAATAATACAGCAAGCACATGAAAACAAAAAAAATGAATGTTGGCGGCAAAAGGAAAACCTTTCTCCGCTACAAAGACGTATGGGTACATCCGGTGATAAGCTGGTACGAAGGATGCCTCGGCAGCCCCGTCGCCCTGCTTCTCTACACCAAATCGGGCAAGGATCTCGAATACTACGGTGATGTTACGGTAAACCTTCCGGACAACAAACGCAGCCGGGCGGGGTGTCAGTTCATCAACACCAACAATATGGGTGAGGATATTCTGGACTGGCTCGAAGAGTACGGCTTCGGAAAGCGCACCGGTCATTCGGTACCATCCGGGTTCTGCACATATCCGGAGTTCGACTTCTACAGCGGAGAGAAGTTCTGGGAGTATCGCAAAGAGTCCAACTAACGTAAAATTCAAATAACAAATAGTATGATAATCAAATGCGAAGAACACTATCAGGAAGTGTTGGCTTATGCCAAGAAAACGAGCGACAAAACCCTGCAAAAATGTTTTGAGAAGCTCAAAAGGTACGAAACCAACATGAACGCAGAAGCACACCTTATGCGAGATCGCTCCCCGCTTTCATTCTACTTTGAATTGTACAATCAAGCCGGACAACGGGTAATGAACGGCGGTATCGTTTATCATGGCGATCCGGACGAATCATACTCCTACACGATGGATCCGACGAAGGGGTGGCAAGTGCACACGTAAACATATTATGGGAACCTGCAACCAAGATTCTCATTTAACCACAAAACGAACTACACAATGAAAGCACCAATGGAAATCAAAATCCGGCATAAATTCACCGATACCGGATTCTGTCAGGAAGTTTGGGAAACCGAACAGATTAACAATAGACATCTATACTTCGGACGTGATACGGTGGATAAATCGTGGAGGATACTGAACGATGCTCCCGACGGCTATTGTGAACCGAATACGATCGTAGGGAAACACGTTACCCTTATCATTTGCGATGATGACTGGAACGAACTCG
>CAVJPC010000138.1:0-17494 GCA_963651205.1 Bacteroidaceae bacterium | reverse complement strand
AGCTGGCTCGTCAGTGACTTTCACCGGATGTATCGACAATGATGAACCGGCTGGAATCGAAAACCTTCGCGGCGCCAAGGCTGAGCTGTTGCGTGCCAAGGTTGCTGTAGAAGCTGCAAATGCGGCATTGATAAATGCACAAGCTACAGAAACACTTGCAAGAGCGAAAAAAGAAGAAGCAATTGCTTTGGAAAAACAGTATCTAGCTGAAAAGCAAAAATTGGCAAATGAAATCCAAGCAGCTAGAAATGAAGAAGAAAAAGCAAGATTGCAAGCTGCTATTGAAGAAACCAATGCAAAACTTGAACAAAACAAGTTGGCATGGGAAGCAGAACTTTTAACTTCTAAAAAGGATCTTGCAGAAGCACAAAAATCTTATGAAGATGCCATGAAGGCTTTGGAACTTTCCAAAGAATACTTGAGTGAATCGGAACTTGCAATTCTTGAAAATGTCCAGAATCAATATAACAGAACTTATGCTAATCTGTATGGTGGTTCATATTATGTTATCACAGATGGACGTGAAACTACGATAACAGTTTCTGAATCACAGTCGGCTAAAGGTAAATTGGATGCCGAATATGAGACGTATAAAGGCAAAGTAATTGATCCGAAAAATTACATGAATGAAGCTTCTTTACAGGAAGACCTTTTGAAGGCTCAAACAGACTACGAAAAAGTATCTGGTAAATTGGCTATCAAACAGGAAACCTTGAAAGCCTTGGAATCGGGTGACGCTTATACCGCATGGTTGGCTTTGAAAGCTAAATATAACGAAAAGCTTGATTCTTTGAAAGCTGTATTGGCTGATAAAAACACTAAAAAGGCTGAAATTATAGCTTCTGAGGCAAACCATTCTATTAAAGGTTTGCAGACTGCTGTCACTACAATGGATGGAATCATAGCCAACAAGGCGGAAGCTGCTGCCAAAGATGGTAAAGACTCTACATTCACAGTGTCTTCTGCTATTCAAAAGAACTTGAAAGTTATTCCTACCGGCGGATTTGTTGAATATGATCAAACAAAGGGTGTATATACCGCTACGTTCAAAACAGGTGCTAAAGTACTGGCATTGGCAAAAACAAATAGCAATGACGATAAGGATGAATTGAAGGACGAAACAAAATATGCCACTTTGATGGATAATACTTATGGATTTGCTGAGGGTAATGGAAGCGCATATAAAACTGCCGTTAAGGATATCAATGACGCTATTACAGCTGTAAATGATGCAAAAGCTGCCATCGATGCTAACGAAATGGCTTATGCAAAAGAAGTTCAAGCTGCAGCAAAGAAAGCAATGGACGAACAAAAGAAAGTTGCTGATGCCATTATCAAGACTTGGAGTGATGCTGTTACCGCTTATAACTCAGGTACATCTTATACACAACAGGAATTTGATGAAGCTAAAGGGGGTATTCTAGTTCAGTTGAAAGCGGTAAAGGATGGAACAGTGGGCTATACTACAGACGCGCAAATAAAGAGTGTATACGACAAATATATTTCTTTCAGAGCTGTAATGACTGCTAATGGTCAGAAAGCACTTCCTACAATGCCATCAAGCATTACTAATGCTACAACGTTTAAAAGTTATTTAACTTCTAATAGTGCAGACAGTCTTCTTCCTGATTCCTATACTAAAGTAGATTTGGTAGAAAACTTGTTAACTGCCGCAAAAGCTGCGTTTGGTACTGGAGCAGGTATTTATGATGGTAAAGGTGTCCTTGTAAGACCTACTGATGAAGCAATCAAGAAAGTTGCTAATTTTGGAAGTACTTGTGGTGCTCAGGGTTTATATTTAGCAAATGTTGATGCCTATAACACCGCAACAGAAAATGTAGAGAAAGTTGCACAGTTTGACAAGGTAATTGCTCAGCTGACTGCATGGAAAAACTCTTTGGCTGCTGCAAAAACAGCATACGTAGCTAAGTACCAAGCAAACATTGACGCGGTAATTGCTGCTCAGAAATCAGTAACTGAAAATGTTGTCAACCCGATTGCTGAATTAAAGATTGGTGTTGCTGAGGATATGAAAGACGATATTGACGGAATTATATCTTCAATCACTGATAAAAATCCTGAAATTAGCGAATTTGAAACTTTGATTGCTGGATTGAAGACAGAGATCGATGGTGATCCGAGTGATCCTGAAGATGGTGGATTAAAAGCAGATGTTAAAGCTGCCGAAGGTAACGTATTAGAAGCCGAAAAGATGATTGAACTCTTCAAGGCCGGTAACCTGAAAGAGCAACATGTCCTTGAATCAGCCGAAGCAAGCTTGGCTGCTGTTAAAGCCGTTTATGAACAGGCAGTTGTAGAATTCAACTACTGGAGCGGTAAATTGGAAGACACAACAAAAGCTCTCTACGGCAAAGCATCTGCTGAATAATTAAAAGTAAAAAAGTAATTAAACAATGATCAAGAAACTCTGCACATTACTTTTGCTCACTACCCTTTCTGCGCCTCTTCTGGCGCAGACTGTGGGCAGTAGCAGTGATGGCGTGATGTTTGCTCCCAAGAAAGGCCAATGGCAGGTATCCCTCCTGCTGGGTGGTGGTAATAATTTCTATAATGAAAATACAACCTACTACCTTCAACCGCGGGGATATAGTCATACCGGAGGATCAATAGGACTGCCCAATGGTGGTACTGATCAATCCGGAAATCTGAACAACTGGCTGCAAATAGATGGTTTGACCAATAATAGTCTGACTAACATTCTGGGCGTTGAAGGAAAATATTTCATGACGGACTGCTGGGATATCAATTTCCAGTTCGCTATGAATATCGGCCTTACCCCGAAGAAAGACTATGTGGAAGACGACATAAGTGTACCTGATATGGTTGTACCTTCACAGCAATATATCAATGCACAGACCACCAATAACTGGTACGTGTCAGTCGGTTCCAACCGCTATTTCAAGGTAAGCAATCCACGCATCCATCCCTATTTGGGTGCCTCTCTGGGATTCCAGATGGCACGTATTGAAGTGACGGAACCTTATACCGGAGAGACTTATACGGATGAGGCTACCGAAGAGGAACTTCCTGTTCAGGTATACGGCTCGGGTAGCCGTGCCGGTCAGATGTTCGGTATCAAAGCCGCCGGTGTGGCCGGTATCGAGTACAGTCTGGCCCCGGGCCTGGTGCTGGGATTCCAGTTCCAGCCGCTGGCCTACCGTTACGACGTGATCCAGATCTGTCCCAAAGGTTTTGACAAGTACAACGCTTCACACCACAATATCAAGATCTTTGATATGCCGGTGTTGAAACTGGGTATAAGATTCTGACGTAACGCCTGTTTACGTAGTAAATAACTAAGGCCGTTCCGCTAAAGCGATTTAGCCGGACGGCTTTTTTTCAACTAAAAAGAATGAGAAAAAGAACATACATTTCATGGCTGTACCTGCATGTCCTGCTGCTGTCTGTCATCTGCTTGTGCTCCTGCGCTTCATCCCCCAAAGGGTGTGTCGTGAAAGGAAGTGTGAAGGCGGAGGGATACGAAGGGAAAATGGTTTATCTGTGCGATCCCTACACCCCGGCAATTTGTGACAGCGTCCTTGTCCGGGACGGAAAGTTCAATTTTGACATCAAGGAATCAAACGTGAATGTCCTGCTGTTGAAGTTAAAGTCTTCTCCTGATGATTCTTTTCCGATCACCCTTCCCGTAGTTACGGAAAACGGCACGGTAAAGGTAGTATTGGGTGAAGTAGTCCTGACTTCAGGCACCCCGCTCAATGACAAACTACAGGATTTTCTTCTGGCGGTGGACAGCTTCAGCGACGAGATGTCCAAGTCCGGTAAAGGAATAGAAAACATCCGTATGGAATTCATGCACCTGCTGGAAACATCCATTCTTCAGAACAGGGACAACCCTGTGGGCGGTTATATTTTCCGTGCTTATTCTTCCCGTCTGACTCCCGAATGCAAGGCAGCTATTTTTGAAAAGGTGGGCGAAGAGTTCAGAAAAGAGATAGAAACAAAATAATTCACTTAAAAATAGGAAACTATGAAAATGAAAGTCATTATTGCAGCTCTGTTACTGGCAGGTGGCGGTCTGACCGCCAATGCCCAAAGTACAGAGAACAACTGGTTTGTACAAGGTCAACTGGGCGCCTCCTATTCATCAGGCAACACAGGAATCGGCAAACTGATTTCTCCTGCCGGACAAATTGCCGCAGGTAAATACTTCAATCCGTATGTGGGAGCGAGACTTGCCGTCAGCGGCTGGAGGGGAAGAGCAGGCAGCGGAAGCAATCCTGCCTATGGATTCTATTACGGGGCAGCCACTGTAGACGGTCTGTTCAACCTGAGCAGCCTCTTCTGCGGAAGCAATCCCGAACGACTTTTCAACGCACGCCTCATTGCAGGTGCGGGATACAATCAAACCTTTGATGAAGGGGCCGGCAGCTTTATGGCAAGACTGGGGCTTCAGGCAAGCATCAGGCTGAACGAGGCATTCGATTTCAATGTGGAAGCACTGGCCAACGGAGTGTCAGACAGATGGAACCGCAAGGACGACCACAGTTTCGACTCCTATTATAATGTTTTGGTAGGTATCACTTATAAGTTCGGCACGGGATTCAACCTGAAATGTCCGGACTGCAAACCGGTAGTTTACAACAACAAGCCCAAGTATTATAATGAGGCCTATGTAAAGTCACTCAATGACAAGATCAATGAGTTACAGAGTACAATTGACAACCACAAATGTCCCGAACCCACTCCTTGTCCCGAAGTGGAAAAGACCAAACCGGGCATCAAGAGCCATGTCTCTTTCGGACTTGCAAAAACGAATATAGCCGAAGACCAGCAGATCAACATTCTGGCCATTGCGGACTATATGAAGGAGTATCCCCAGGCAAAGGCTGTTGTCACTGGCTATGCCGACAAGGATACGGGTACTTCAAAAATCAATGAGGAACTGGCACGCAAGCGCGCCCGTATAGTGGCTGACGAACTGACCAACAAATACGGCATCAGTGCCGGCCGGCTGGTGGTTGACAGCAAGGGATCAGAAGTACAGCCCTTCAAAACGAATGACTGGAACCGTGTAGTGATTATGGTAGCGGAATAAAAATATTCCGTTTTTACTATATTTTTTGGTGAAGGAAAGAGTGGCCTGGGAAGGTCGCTCTTCCAATTTATTCTAGTTGATGGTTCCCGGTGAACTACAATGCAAATTGAGCTTTATACAAATAATCAGCAAAAACGTATGAGAAAAGAAATATAAACAGTACAGTCTGCAAAAGGAACGGACTCTAAACAAACTGATATGAAAAACATCTTTAAAACTGTATTAATGGGTGTGACTATTGTAACTTCTACATTATTAACCTCTTGCGGAAGCAGCCAATCGGTAAATACTGCCGGATCCGCTCCGTTATATAACGATCCTGCCCAGCCTAAAATGGCCAGTGGCGAACAGGCGCTGATAACTTTCTGCATAGATGAGGCTTATGACAAACCGGGCGAATATATGGCAGGTTTGGGTATTGCCGAAGACCGTCCGGACCGTTCACGCGCCATAGTTGATGCCAACCGGGTAGCCATAGCTGACATTGCATCCCGCTATATCGGAATGATAAAAAACGCAATAGAAGATTATACGAAAGACGTAAATGTTCCTGGCGGAAAGAAAATGTATGAAAGTGAGCTCGAAGGAGGTGCCCGGGCCATCGGTACCAAAGTTATTGACAGATATGCAAATGCAGTCTGCCGTAAAATATCACAAAGTGCTACGGGAGGATATGTAGGCTATGTGGCAGTACATGTCTTGTTGGAGGATGCCAAGAAAGGTCTTGCCGAAGAACTGGAAGTCCGCAAAGTAGATTTTGACAAAAATAAGCTTTTTGAAAAGATGGATGCGCAACTGGCAACCGAAGCGGCGAAACAACGGTCTGAAATGGATGCTATGAAATAAATGCGATGAAACGATATTTATGTTTTATTCTTTTACAAGGGAGTTTCCTGTTGCTCTGTATGGGGCAGGGAGTACCCCAATGGAAACAGTCGCTACCCCGAAAAACGGAAACGTATTATTATCGTGTGTCACAGGGGACGGGACTGACTGAAGAAGCGGCTTTGAAAAAGGCACTGGGGCTTGCCATAGTAGAGAGTGCTTTTGCCATTGGAGTATCTGTTGACATAAGCCAGCTGGAAAAAATGGATGGAGACAGTCTGATGATCAAGGCTTCAAAATTCGTCAGAATCCCAATCAATAAAGTGTGTCAATATACGGAAGAATTGGTAACCCGGAGAGGTTATCGGGTTTATGTACTCTGTCAGGTGGCTAATAATGTGCATATCCTGCCGGATTTCAAAACATTTAATTGTACCTTAAATAAAGAGGAATGAAAAAATATATTTTTATAGCGTTTCTGCTTGTCAGTATAAGCGTTTATTCACAATCATCAGCCGAGCCGCGTCCTTTTTGGGCGGATGCGACTCCTAACCCTCCTGCCGGCGCCAATTACTTTTTGAACTGGGGAGTAGGTGAAGGCAATAACGAACAGGAAGCGGTGAATGTGGCATGGGTGGACGCCCTGTCCAGGTCTCTGCACGAACTGGGAGTGGTAGGCATTACACAACAGGATATTGATGTGATAGCAACAAAAGGTATGAACGCCATAGTGAAATTTAACCGTATGAAACGGCGTATCGTGAGTGCAACCAAACCTGTCAGACTATCAGGAAAAAGAATGAAGATCTACATTCTGGTACAGGTACAGCTCAACGTAAACGGAGTGGATGATTTCTACACTCTTGACACAAACCGTTACAAGGATTCACATTTCAACAACCGGTTGAAAGAATATAATGCAGAACAGACCGGACATTATCCTTTTTCGGCCCGTGTATTTGTACCCGGAATGGCCCAACTGCATAAAGGAAGCAAAGCGAAAGGCTTGTTCTTCATCGTAGGTGAAGCAGCCTGTGTGGGAGGACTGGTCATTGCAGAGAGTCTTCGTGCTTCTTATGATTCCAAAGCCGTTTCCACCCAGAATACGGAACAAAAGAAAACGTATTATGACCGTGCAGACAATTGTGAGAATATCCGCAACGGACTGATTGCCGGAGCGGCGGCCTTATATATATGGAATGTGATAGACGGTATTGCGGCAAAAGGAAAGAAGCGGACCGTTATGCTAGGAGATACCCAGTTACGGGTCTCCCCTTATGCCACTCCGCAATGTGGCGGTTTTGCCTTGTCGTTCAACTTTTAAACAGAGCACAGAAGATGGTACGATTATTTTGCTGGCTGGCAGTCACTTTAGTGTTTGCAACGGGATATGCCCAAGTGGGATCTTCTTCAGGCAAACGTGATTTTGAGCGTTACACCCAAGAGCAGGAAGAGGCATTCAATGCTTATTTGAAAATGGAGGAAGAGGAGTTCAAGAACTACAACGACTCCATCAACCGCGAGTTCGGAATATAGAGATATGAAAGGTGTTTGACTTGGAATGGAAGGAACCGCTGATTAAATATCCTGTTCCCTTTACGGTGTACAATCCGGATAAGCCACGTCCCAAACCATCAAAACTTCCTGTCACAAGAGAAGTGGAATTGCTAAAGAACCTATTCTCCCACGTGGAACCGGATATTCTCTTACCCCCGAAACTTCCCCCATTGAAGTGATAAAACTGGAATAATCATAGCAGGAAACTTATTATTGATAACCTTTAATTGATAACAGAATGAATAAAATTGTAAATCTATTTGTTTTTGTAATGATCGTGTTGTGTGTCGGATGCACGAAAGAGGCACCCGTAACAACGGGAAATATTCAGGGAATTGTAACCGAATCAGGAAACGGGACGACTCCTTTATCTGGAGTGCGGGTCAATATACTTCCAAATGGCTCAAGTACAACTACCGGCAGTGACGGGCAGTTCTTTTTCCGTGACCTGGAGTCAGGGTCATATAAACTTCAGTTTATAAAGGAGGGATTTGAAACCAACATGAAGACCGTATCTGTCATTGCAGGCCAGACAGCCAGTTGCGACATGCAGCTTGTGGCCGAAAGGTCAAAGATAGAACTGGGGGCCACCTCTCTGAATTTCGGCAAGACAAACACCTCGCTGTCTTTTGATATCATCAATAAAGGCACATCCAAATTCAACTGGAATATTTCCGGTCTGGACAAGGCGGACTGGCTTGAAGTAAGTCCCGCCAGCGGAGCCTTGGATGGGGGAAAGAGCTGTGTGGTGCAGGTATCGTTGCTCCGTGACAAAATGAAAGAAAATAAAGAACTCACCTTGATAGTGAACGCCGACAAACAGTCCGTTTCCTTGAAAATCAATGCCGAAGTCGAGAAGAAAAGCTCTAAGATTGAGTTGGAACCGTCAGCATTGGACTTCGGAACAGCTGAATCCACTTTGACCTTTAATGTGAAAAACATAGGTAATATTGGAAAAATAGACTGGAACATAACGGGGCTTGATGTGGACTGGGTAAAGATTGATCCGATAAAAGGTACAGTGGAACAGGGAAAGTCCCAGGCGGTTAAAGTGACATTGGCACGCGCCATGATAAAGGACCATGTAAAGACAACCATACTGGTCAATGCGGACGGCGAGTCGTTACCTTTGGAGATTCAGGCGGACGAGAAGAAAGGACGGCGGATAGAAGCCGATCCCGAAAAAATCATTATTGGAGAAAAGGACAAGGCCACACTCACTCTCTTTTCTTATAATGGTAGTACCGGTTATAAACTTCAGAAAAAAGAAAATGACGCAGGATGGCTTGTCCTGTCAAAAACAAGCGGGACAATTCCCCAATATGACATGGCCAATCCGACGATGAAGGAAATCATTGAGCTTTCTGTATCCAGAGAAGGGTTGCAGGCCGGTGACTATCAATGTACACTGGTGGTCGGTTCCGATCTGGGGGATATGGAAATACCGGTATCAATGAAGGTGAAGGAATCAGACAAGAAACTGGAGGTGTCTCCCACCAGGATAGCTTTCGGGCAAGACAAGAATGTGGAAACCGTCACCATTAAGAATGTAGGCAATGCAGGGACATTGGAATGGAAGATTACCGGAGAAGGCGTTGAATGGCTCACTTTCTCACCCGCCGGAGGAAGTCTGGCAATGGGCAAGACAGTAACGGTTACCGTTTCTGTAGACCGTACAAAACTGACCGGTACACAGCATACCAGTCTTACTGTGGCTATACCGGACGAGTCGGTGCAGATAGCAGTCAGTGCGGAAGAAAAGGTGAACCGGGAGTTCAAGGTACAGCCTTCTTCACTGGCTGTCGCAATGAATGAATCTGCTTCGTTCACCATGTCTTCCCTACACGGTGCCACCCCTTATCAGCTGCTGACAAAAGAGAATGCACCCTGGCTCTCTTTCAATAAAACCTCAGGTACGGTCAATGACGGTGTAACCGAAACCGTCCATGTGGCAATAAACCGGGAAGGCCTTGCATCTGGCAGTTATAACTGTACCATTATTGTACGGACGGATTTGGGCGATACGGAAATCCCTGTATCCATGACGGTGGCACAGTCTACCGAAATCGCTGTCCCGCAAGGATTGTATGCTTATTACAAGTTTGACGGCAACTTTGAGGATGCGACGGAAAACGCGATAAATGGATTTGGAGCAAATTCTCCGACATTCACAGAAGGAGTAGGCGGAGGAGATTCCAAAGCAGTGAAATTCAACCGGAGCAACAACAGCTCGTTCGTCGTGCCCAAACCCATTATTGATTCCAGAAAAATGACCATCTGTTTCTGGGGGAAAGATTTCAGTGACGGAAACATTTTTTATGTACCTTCCTCCACACAGAACCAACCCATGTTTTCACTGAGTATGAATAACGGATCACTGAAATTTGTGGTAACCCGCTATGACACAGGGTATCAGTATAACAAATTATCTCCGTTTACACATCCCGAGCTGACCGATGGAAAGTGGCACCACATAGCATTGGTTTCTGATTTTAATTCAACTACTTATGCTAAAATCACGACTATTCTTTATGTGGACGGACAGGCTGTAGATGTGATAACAGAAGACGCCAATCCGTTCAGTGAAGCGGAATCGGGACAAGCCTCTTACGGTACAGGACTCAAATTTATCATGGGAAGTACAGTAAAGCTCAGCAGCAGCGTGACATTGAATGGAACCAATATGGCTGTTGACAATTTCCGTGTATACGATACACGTATGCTGTCCGCCCAGGAAATCAAAACGATTTATGATGCCAGACAATAGTAAGGAAATCTGTTAGACAGGCATCTACAGGACTTCCACTATACCGGCTTTTCATTTTTATATAACTTTTGCTGCCGTCATTCTTTCCGCCCCACGATATACAATGAGGCCTAAGAGTGCGGCAGCTTTATTTTATAAGTAACTAACTAAAGTCAGACAATATGATGTTTAAAAATATTTAATATGCTGTTTTTAATGATTGCCAATACTTAGAGTTTTATCATATATTCATTTTTCATTTTTGCTACCATTACTACCATCTTTCGCAAAAACATCGATAAATAAAGCGTTATAATAATGATTGCAGCATTTTTATCCTGTTTCATTTTACTGTCATTACTACCACTATTGTTGAATTTATTACAAATAAGCTTGCTCTTCTATGAATAAATGGGTACATTTGTACATCATCAAAACAATAGAAAAAGTGATAGAAAAATTTGATTATTCCATGGTTCCTGCCGGCTTTGCCCACTGCTTTAGTGGTGATTGCCTGAAAGCCGGTCAATGCTTGCGTCATCAGATAACCCGTTTCATTCCCGATGACCGCTGGTCCGTTTCCACCATGAATCCCGCACAGATACGTCCCGGGGGAAACTGTCCCGGCTTTATGACCGACCAGCCGCTAAAGTATGCATACGGCATGACACATCTACTGGACAATCTCCTTTATGTACAGGCCAAAGCCATAAAGCACCAATTGCTGATGTATTATGGCAAAGCTTATTTCTACCGCCTGAAACGAAAAGAACGGTGTTTCCTGCCGGAGGACCAGCAATATATCCGTAACCTCTTTCTACAGTATGGCGCAAAGGAAGAGCCCGTTTTCGATTATTATCAGGATAACTACGAATGGGACAGACATAAAGCCGGAAATACCCATACAACTAGTCCGGCAATTTAGTTTGTTACGTTGAAAATGGACTTACACCAGACTGAACTTTAGTTCTCTTTTAAGAAAACTTTAGTTCTCTTGAAAGAGAAATTTAGTTTTTTCAAAGAATAACTTTAGTTTCAGTATAATGGAATAAAATGAAACGCTTATAGACAAATGTCACATAATACCATTACATGAACAATAAAAAAGGTGTTTTGCAAATAAAACAAGCATAATAAATGAAAATAACGAAGCAAACTGCATACAGGAAGAAAACGGCCCAACGTGCATTGACAATGGACGAGGCCTTCATGCTGATAAAAGATGAGGCGACCGGAGAAAAAATCGATGCATTCCGGGAAAAGCTGCAACGGGCTTATCCCGGCCAGCGCTATACGTTCACTCAGAAATTGCCGCAACTACTTTTTGCCGGAATATTCCGCAAGGGCGTTCTGCAAGAATACAACGGGTGGGTATTGCTGGAAATCAATCACCTGACAGGAAAGGAGGAAGCTTCCGTTCTCAGGAACAAGGTGGCGGAATATCCTCAGACGCTCTTTGCCATGATAGGCTCAAGCGGGCGAAGCGTGAAATTCGTTGTGCCCTATACCCGACCCGACGGATCATTGCCTGCCACACGCAAAGAAGCGGAGCTTTTTCATGCGCATGCCTACCGCCATGCACTCAAGACCTATGAACCGCGTCTTGCCAGTCCCATCGAGCTGAAACAGCCCGTGCTGGAACAATGCTGCCGGCTCAGTTATGACACCGGTGTCTATTATAATCCCGAAGCGCTTTCCATTCATCTGGAACAGCCGGTGGAAATGCCCGGAGAAAGTCTTTATCAGGAGAAATTCGAGAAACTTCATCCTACGGATAGTGCCGCCAAATCGCAGTATGAACGTTACCGTTATGTTTCCATCCAGTATGAACTGGCCCTGTCCCGTGCACTGGAAGAGCATGGCGATTTGGGAGGGAAGCTGGATTTCAAACCGGTATTGGTATCTTTGGGAAAGCTGTGCTGTGGAGCGGGGATTGAAGAAGAAGACTGTGTGAAATGGACAGGGCTTTATCTGGGAAATCTGTTGTCCGAGGTTGAAATCAGAGAAACGGTATCTCATGCCTACCAGGCAGAAGGCGGATTCGGGCAGGTTCCGCTATGCAAGCCCGACCAGTTGCAGATGCTGAAAATGGAGGAGTTCATGAACCGCCGTTATGATTTCCGTTTCAATATCATGGCCGGAGGACCGGAATATAAAGAAAACAATACATTCTGCTTCACCTATCGTCCCGTTAACGAAAGGGTGATGAACAGCATCGCGATGAATGCGCAAAAAGAGGGGTTACAATTGTGGGACAGGGACGTGCGCCGTTATATCAATTCGGACCGTATCCGGGATTATGCTCCGATAGAGGACTATCTGGCACATCTGCCCCACTGGGATGGCAAGGACCGTATCCGTCCGCTGGCCGCGCGGATTCCTTGTGACAATCCCCATTGGGAACAGTTGTTCTACACCTGGTTCCTATCCATGGTGGCCCACTGGCAGGGACGCGACAAACAACACAGCAACAGTGTGTCCCCCCTGTTGGTAGGCGGACAGGGATGTGGAAAATCCACTTTCTGCTTCAATCTTCTGCCACCGCAACTGAAGGATTATTATACGGACAGCATCGACTTCAGCAAGAAGCGGGATGCCGAACTTTATCTGACCCGTTTCGGGCTGATCAACATGGATGAATTTGATCAGGTGAGCGAAAAGCACCAGGGATTTTTGAAACATCTGCTGCAAAAGCCTGTGGTCAATATCCGCAAGCCCTATGCCAGCCGGGTGGAGGCTGTGAAACGCTATGCCTCATTCATCGCCACGAGCAACCATACGGACTTGTTGAGCGATCCTTCGGGCAGCCGGCGTTTTATCTGCATCGAGGTGAAGGGGATGATAGATAACTTGCAGCCCGTTGATTATGAAAACGTGTACGCCCAGGCCGTTGCCGCTCTGGATAACGGTGAACGCTACTGGCTGACACACGAAGAGGAACAGCTGCAGATGCAGGCGAATGAGGAATTCCAGCAGCGTCCGCTTTATGAGGATCTGTTTTATCAATATTACCGTCCTGCCGCCAACAAGAGTGAGGGCGTGGAGATGTCTGCCGGAGAGATTTACCAGTCGCTACAGAAGAAAAGCGGTATGAAACTTGCCACCGGGCAGATTGCGCATTTCGGACGTTTCCTGATGAAAACAGGGATGTTGCTACGGAAGACCAGCCGCGGAAGATTGTATATGGTGGTGGAAAAGTGAAAATAAGTGGTAGCAATGATGGTAACTCCTGCACCGGAATCATTGCTGCCACCATGCTTTAAACGCCGTGTTCATGGAGGATTCCTGAGATAGTGGCTGCAATGGCAGTAATAATGATAATCTGAATTATAGACCTTCAGTCAAAACGGCTATCGGTGTATGCCAGCAAGCTCATGTATACATGAAGCTATGTCAGATGAAAGGCTATTAAAGGTTTATTAAGGAATCGCCATATGCCGAACAGCACGTACGGTTTTGTGAGAGGACAGCATGAGAAATAACCCCATGCTTTTTACTCGATTTTAGAAGAAATAATCGTTTATCAAAAAAGGTGTCTTGTAACGGACACCTTTCTTTCTCTGATATTTGGCTATAGACAACCAAAATTCTCTGTATTTCTAATTCTGATATTGTATTCCAATCCCCAAATTATCATTTGTCATCTCTCTTTCGTTATGGTAGAGCTTTCCATCCTTCAAATAATAATAATTGGGGTTGCCGGCAAATTCAATTGTTACATATTCAGTATTATCATCATTGCGATGAACGGACCATATACCTTGATAATGTATTGAATCATCAAATTGAATGAATGTAGTAGAATCTTGTTTTAATTCAAACTTCACTCCTGATTCTGTTTTAAATATACCATCAAATGGATGGGATGAAGACGGTTTACCCGTATTTCCGCAAGAATAAAAGAGAAAGAGAGAATAGAAGATCAGTGCGTATATAGATATTTTCATTGATTGTTATATTTGAATGTTTAAAAAAAGGACGTCCCTTTTCAAAGACGTCCTTCCTTTTAATATAGCTTTAAGTATTAGTTACCAGAAGGAGTACCTCCTGCTTTTGCAACATTAACTTCAAGAGCTTCTTTCTTCAATACACCCCACTTGTGAGCAACCTCAACAGAGATATACATCTTGTAATCAACATTGACCGGAGTACCGTTGTTGTTGAAGTAAGCCAAGTGAGTAGGATCTTCTGCTACTTCTTTAGCATTTGCTTTATCAACTACACCATTTGTTTCGGTAGCTTTCATCTGCTGCAGAGATGCGTTGGTCGGTAACTTACCATCCTTAACACCGTCTGTATGCTTGTATGTGTTGGTAGTAGCATCGTATGACAAGCTTGTTGTTACTTTGTTTGTCAAGAACTTAACATTATGAACACCATAGTAGTCATATAATTCGTGAGCATATTCACCATTCTTCACATCCTTGATATCCTTAGCAGCAACTTTATTACCGTTCCAGTCAGTGAAGTTAAATCCATCTGCTACATTCAAGAAGCTACCATCAATTTCAGCATCAATGAAGTTACCCTTGATAGCACCATCAATAGCTAACGGATCAATGAAGAATACTTCAAACTTCTGAACAGGAATTACATTATAGCTATTGTATTCGACAACCAAGTTTACAGGAACTGATTTACCAACCAATGCTTGAGCAGCCGGGGTACCGTTCAGTTCGTCAACTTCATGCAAACGTACTGTACTTGTACATTCATCTTCAGATGTTGAACCTAAAATTTCATCAAAGTTCCATGGTAATAACTTAGGATCTTTATTTGTTTCAGCTGTTGCACTCATCTTGTTTTCGATAGTTGCAGCCAAAGTCTTGTCTGTCTGGATATACTTAAATTCATTCCAGCTTGTAGGAGCAGTGCCTTTCCATAATGAGATACCATCTGCACTTACATTGTAACCTGCCAAATAATCATATTTGTTGAAGCGGCTCTGGTCAAATACAAAGCGTACATCAGCGCAGTCACGGATATACTTGATAAATTGAGCCAAGTTAGCCGGTTTAGCATTTTCAGGTTTATAGATATATCCGTTTACAAGATCTGCCGAGATATGGCTGTAGTCCTTCAACCGACATGCAGTTCCATTATATTCATGATTGTGATCAGGTGTAAGTGCAGAGCCATCAGCCCAACTAGCTTCAGCTGTTTTGAATACGATCGGGTTAACATTGAATGTACCTTCACCTACTCCATTCTTCCAATATGTTCCTTGATAAGCAAATTCTTGTTTCGGAACAACAATTTCCTGATTGAACTTCTGGATAATGTTACCTACTGTACCCAATTCATCCACATATTCAATTTCAATTTCGAACTTAGAAGCATAGTTTCCGTTCTTGTTGTCTTTCAATGTACCAACGGTTTTTTCATTCATAGCCCATACCAAGTTGTATGAAGTGTTATCTTCAGCATCTTTTAAGAAACCGAATAACAAGTCTACATCATTATTCAGAGCTTCTTTACCGTCTTTGATTTGTTTCAAGTCACCTTCGTTCCAGTCTTTATCAGCAGTAGTAGAAACTTTCAATTTGGTCAAGTCAATAGCTGCACCATCTTTCTTCAAACTCTTAACTTTCAGTGATGTAAAGACTTTGTGGAATTCTGTCTTACTCATGCTCTGTCCACCATTAAACTTAACCTGATGATAGATAGCCTCGTTCATATCTTTAGAGAACAACTGCTGATACATATCATGACAGCTAATGGTATCGTTTATGAAGTTGAACGGATTCAATACTTGATCTTCACCTTTATCACTCCAACGAACTTTGATATAACGCTGTGCAATCAACGCATTTCCGTTCTTTGTATCAATCAATGAAACACGTACGATAGGTTCACGACCGATAGAAGCGCGAGAATATTGATTGTCTTCCAAATCTACATCATAAACTTCTGATTTCAATTTGTTGCCACTCAAAATCTTAGCAAATGCCTGTTCGTCAGTATTACGATCTCCTTGTAAATACTTAGCTTTTGCCAAAGAGAAACGGAATTCCAAACCATAATCTGCATAGTTCTTCAATTCTTTATGGTTAACATGATTGTCTTCAGTTGTAGTAGTACATACAGTAACCAAAGTATTCAAATCAAGGGGCTGGTTGTAGGCCCATTCCACGTCTACAAGATTGTTATTCTTTGAGTTATAAAGACATACAGAGTCATGATAGTGAACATATACATCTTTTCCGTCTGCATTTTTCTGAACTTCATCAGCGAATTTGTCTTCCAATGCTTTAGTAAAGTCAGTCTTAGAGTTAGCTAAATAAGGGATTGCTACGACTTCTTCAATACGTGAATATTCAGAGTTAACATATACACCTTCAATCTTGCCATCTGCTTTATCTGCTTTTTCTTTTTCTGTATAATTAGATTCAGTCACAGGAGCCTTCAAAGATGCCATATAGAATGTTTCTGTTTTACCATCTGTGCTGGTAGCAGTAGAGATAGTTTTGCCCAAGAAATCATCACTTTTCTTATAGGTTACAGTCAATACACCATTCTTAATTTCCTTGCTGGTAGGAATGATCGGACTGTTTGATGTAACTTCGGCACTTCTTGTCATTGTATTGTTTGATGTGATACAATTGAAAGAAGGTAGCTCAATATCTTCAGTGCGAACACCCATGCTTGGACTAACGTGGAAATAAGCTTCATTCTTTTCAGTAGAAATATAACGGGCGCTTCCGGCTGCAACGTGATCCAACACAGGACGTTTAGCGTGCTTGCTAGGATCAGCTTCATGTGCCGTCATGGCTTTGTATACCTGCGGAGTATACTGTAAAGTAGTCAGAGTGATTGCAGCAATACCATTGATATGGTCTGTCGGAATCAATGAAAGACTAGTCAGACGATGACCGATAACTTGCATGATTTCAGCACTTAATTTGTCTACTTTGTCATTCAAAGCCTGCAAACTTTCTGAAGTAATGAAATCTGCTTTCAGTTCTTCTTTCAAAGCTGAGATTTTCTTATCTACGCTTTCCAAAGAAGCTAATTTGTCGATTTGAGTCTGAATTTCCTTCTTCAGGTTGTTAAGATCAGCCTCGGTTACGCCACTGCTGCTACCACCTTCTCCGGCTTTTTCCAGAGCTTCTTCAGCTTTTGCTTTGGCATCTTCCGCTGCTTTTTTAGCATCAGCTACAGAACTTTCCATGGTAGATACCTTTTGGGTAAGTTCTTCAAGTGAAGCTTTCTTATTCAGCTGTTCTTGCAAATCCTTGATGTCATCATCATAGTCTTTACAAGACACGAACGTTCCTGTTGACGAAACC
>CAVJPC010000137.1:0-50253 GCA_963651205.1 Bacteroidaceae bacterium | reverse complement strand
AACTTTTTATGAAATTGGTTTTTACACAGTCTCTCAAGAGGGGATGAAGTTACCATCGACTATTAATAACTGTCCTGTTTTAACGCTAAGAAACTTAATTTGACGGCTATGAGATTCAATCTGCCCCTACGGTGGCCGCAATTTATAGCATTGCCGTATCATTCAGCAACTGATATACACTACTTATAATTCCCAATACGAATATACCCGCCACACATACCAACAGACTGATACGCATCGGGATTGCCGTGCGGAAATTGCCGATAGGTTCTTCATTAGGCGTAATGAACATGGCTTTTACAATCAGCAGATAGTAATACAATGAAATGATTGTATTGACCAATGCGATGAATACGATAAGGTAATACCCGCTATGGAATGCAGCCATAAATACAAAGAACTTACTGAAGAATCCGGCAAATGGCGGGATACCTGCCAAGGAAAAAAGAGCAAGTGTCATGACCATAGTCAGTTTGGGATTGGTTTTATAAAGCCCGTTATAATCTTCACGATCCACTTTACCGTGGGTATGTTGTTCGATGGCGTTAATCACACCGAAGACAGCAAGATTGGCAGCAATATATACCACTATATAATATACCAGAGATGCCATGCCCTGCGGAGTTCCTGCCAACACGGCCAACATAATGTAACCGGCCTGTGAGATACTACTGAAGGCCATGAAACGTTTTAGATTACTTTGGCGGATGGCGAACAGATTGGCGATAGTGATAGTGGCTACAATGATAATGCATAACATTTCACTCCATTGTTCGGTCATCGGGCCGAATACTTTCATCAGAATAGCCATTAAAGCAAAAGCGGCTGCGCCTTTGGAGATAACGGACAGGTAAGCACCTACACTGGTGGGCGCCCCTTGATAAGTATCGGCTGTCCACAGATGGAAAGGAACCAAGCTTAATTTAAAGGCCAGTCCGGAGAAAAAGAACACCAGTGCAAGAATTTGTAATGGGGTTCCTGTCAGTCCGGCAGGGATATCTTCAAAGTACAAAGTACCTACCGTTCCATAAATCATAGAGATACCATAAAGGAAAATACCGCTGGAGAACAAGGCTGAGAGGATGAATTTGGCTCCGGCTTCGGCACTATGCCCTTTATATTTGTCAAAAGCTACGAGGCAGGCCATAGGAACGGTTGCTAATTCCAGCCCCAGAAAGAATAACAGGAAGTGACCAGCACTCACCATGAAATACATACCTAGCAAAGTACTGAGGGTAAGGATATAAAATTCACCTTGTTTATGGCGAGTGTCACCACGTCTCAACCAAGTGTCTGCTTGCAAAAATACCAGTATGGTACCTACGGTCAGGATACTTTTCAGAATGGAAGCCATAGGGGTGGAGTGGTACATGCCACCAAATAAAGTTACTTCTTCCGGCCATAGATTTGCTAAGAGTTGAATAGTCAGCAGGATACATGCCATGGGGCGTAGCCAGTGACGTTGTGGAGCCGGTAGGAATAAGTCTAGCAGAAACATCAGGATAAAAACGACTGTCAGACTCAGTTCGGCATGCATGTGGAGTATTGCAGTTATGTCCATCATCACTATTTTTTAATTTTTAATTCTCAATTTTTAATTTAATAATTGGCTTATAATCGGTTCTACACTGTTACTGATCAGATCGCTCATCCAGAACGGTGCCAGTCCCAAACCTGCTACACAGGCAATGAGGCAGATAACGGCAACTCTTTCATCCCAGGTTGCATCCGTGAGTTTCAGATGGTCAGGATTCAATACTTTGCCATAAAGTATCTTACCTACCACACGCAGGATATAAACCGCAGTAATGACGATACTTGTCGTTGCCACCAGCGTACATACGCGATGGAACGTATCATCATTCTGGAAGGAACCTACGAAGATGGTCATTTCGGCAACAAAACCACTTAGTCCCGGAAGTCCCAGGTTGGCAAGACCGGCAATGACATAACCTACAGCCAGGAAAGGCATAATCTTCATCAAACCTCCCATCAGGCGGACATCACGGGTGTGGGTACGTCCGTATATCATACCGATCAGGGCGAAGAATAAGGCGGTCATCAATCCGTGGCTCAACATTTGGAGAATAGCACCCGTACAGCTGGTGCGTGTCATCATCAGCAGGGCGAAGAGTACCAATCCGCAATGGGATACGGATGAATAAGCATTAATATATTTCAGGTCCGTTTGTACCACAGCACTGAATGCCCCGTAAACCACAGAAATGGTCGTCAGTACCAGGAATACATCTCCCCAGATGGCTGCACCTTCGGGCATCAGATACATGGCAACACGGAAACATCCGTAACCTCCCAGTTTCATCAATACTCCGGCGTGAAGCATGGAAACGGCAGTCGGTGCGGAAGCATGACCGTCGGGACTCCATGTATGGAACGGAAATAGAGCTCCCAATACTCCGAAACCCAAGAAAATAAGTGGGAAGAAGATGCGTTGCATTTCATGAGGAATGTGCAGTTTCGCAATTTCCAGCAGATTCATGGTTTCGCCGCCTGCACCGTAGAAGATACCCAGAATACCAATCAGCAGGAATGCGGAACCGCCCATCAGCATCAGTGTCAGTTTCATGGCGGCATATTCTTTACGTCCGCTTCCCCATACACCGATAAGCAGATACATCGGAATCAAGGCTACTTCATAAAACATGAACATGGTGAACAAGTCTGTAGAAATAAAGAATCCGAATACACCTACACTCAGTAGGGTGAACCACATGAAATATTCTTTTGTCAGCGGTTGTAACTTCCATGATGCGAAAGTACCCGTAAACACAATAATAGAACTTAACAGCAACATGGCTACCGATATGCCGTCCACACCTACGGAGTAACAAATATGAAGTGGTGCGTACCAAAGGGTGCTGGCTGTGAAAAGCATTTCTCCCGTAGCACCAGCCTGTCGTAACCCAATGTAGTCAATAGTGAGGTAGACGGACAACGCCAACAATATGGAAGCTCCGGCAACCATCACCCCTCGAACTTGATTGACGCTGCGCGAAGCCCAAAGGCCCGCGAGCATCAACAAAGGAACTATAATGAAAAAACTTAGTATGTTCATCTTTTTAAATTAAAAATTGAGAATTAAAAATTAAAAAATGGCCATGCGGCGGATTTCTTATTATTCATTCTTCATTAAATTAATAGTATCAGCGTCAATATCAATGCTCCTGCCAGGAACCAGATGCTGTATTGCTGTACATTTCCACTTTGCATATCCCGTATCTCATCGGCGGTAGCATGAGTGCCCCACGCTGTGAAGTTGAAGAATTGATCGATAACGTGGCGGTCCCACCAGGCTATCGGAGTGCTGATGCAACGGAAGACAATCTTCTTGGTTACAAATAACCATATTTCATCCATATAGAAACGATGGTAGGCTGCGGTGTGCAAGTGTCGGAATGTACGTGCCAGACGGTCGGCAACGGGTTGCTTCCTTCCTGCATACATCCATGTGGCTAAAGCGATGGATAATATGGCGATAATGATACTTGTAGCAGCTACCTGCCTGTCCAGATGAATGGTATAGGGTTCTCCGTTACTACTGATAAAATCACCGAAAGGTATGAATCCGGCAACACAGGTTACGGCAGCCAGAAACATCAGCGGGAAAGTCATGGCTAACGGAGCTTCGTGCGGCAACTTCATCCCCTCTTGAGAATGGGTGGATTTCAGTCCTTTCCATTCGCCGTTCCAGAAGATACCATAATAAAGACGGAACATATAGAATGCTGTCATGGCGGCAATACCGGTCATGATCCATCCCATCGCCGGGTTGAACTGGAAACAGGCAGTCAGAATCTCGTCTTTGGAGAAGAAACCTGAGAAAGGCCAGATGCCCGAGATAGCCAGACAAGCAATCAGGAATGTCCAGTGGGTGACAGGCATATATTTACGAAGTCCGCCCATGGCACTCATTTCGTTACTGTGAACAGCATGAATGATACATCCGGCTCCCAAGAACAACAATGCCTTGAACATGGCGTGTGTGAACAGGTGAAACATGGATGCCATGTATCCCAGTCCTCCTTCATGGGGATTCATGGAAGTACAAACGCCTAATGCGACGATCATAAATCCGATCTGAGAAATGGTGGAGAAGGCAAGCACACGCTTGATATCACTTTGTACACAGGCCACACTGGCGGCATAGAATGCGGTGAATGCGCCGATGTAGGCTATCCAGTGCAGCACTTCGGGCGCATAGCCGATAAACAGCGGGAACATACGGGCTACCAGATATACACCGGCAACCACCATGGTGGCGGCATGAATCAATGCACTGACCGGAGTGGGGCCTTCCATGGCATCCGGCAACCAGATGTGCAACGGGAACATCGCACTCTTACCGGCTCCACCGATAAACATCAGTCCCAAAGCCAGCGGTATCATGCCTCCGGCAACAGCAAGTGCTTGAAGTTGCGGTGTAAACGAAAATGTTTCGGCATAATAGCCATAAATCAGAATACCGATCAGAAAGCCCAAATCGGCAAAACGGGTAACGATAAATGCCTTCTTGCTGGCTGCAATCGCTTCTTTCTTGGTGTAATAAAAGCCGATGAGCAGGTAAGAGGAAACACCTACCAATTCCCAGAACACATACATCTGGAAGATATTGGTTGCTACGACCAGTCCCAGCATGGACATGGTGAACAGGCTGAGAAAGGCGTAATAACGCTGAAAACCTTTTTCACCTTTCATATATCCGAATGAATAGATGTGTACCATCAGACTGACGGTGGAAATAACGACCAGCATCATGACGGAAATAGGGTCAAGCATGATTCCCATGTCAATATGCAGGTTCGTTGTGAAAGGTAACCATTCAAAATTATAGGGCATGAGGGTAGGATAGACGCCTTCTGCCGTCCTTCCGCCTGCAAAGTAATTGAAGGCAGTGAGATAGGAAAGCACTGCCACCCCTGACAGTGAGACGGTGCCGATGGCTCCTGCCAGCCCGTTCTTCATACGCATACCCGCCAGTCCCAATATCAGGAAACTGAGGAAAGGCAGGATCAGGATTAATATTGTATATTCCATTTAATAATAGGTTTTATAGTCCGAGAAAATTCTGCCCGGCGTGTGGACCGGCTAGTTTTTCATTTCATTTAAGTTCTTCACTTGGATATTGCGTACGTTGCGGTAGATATTGATAATGATCGCAATAGCTACTGCTGTTTCGGCCGCACTCACACCGATGGCGAACAAGGCGAAAAAGAAACCTTCCAGTTCTCCGGGAAAAAGGTATCGGTTGAACACTGCGAAGTTGATATCTACAGAATTGAGTATCAGCTCCACACTGATGAGCATGGCCAACAAATTGCGGCGGGTGAAGAAACCGTAGATGCCCGCAAACATCATAAAGGTGGAAACCACCAGGTAATATTCCATATGTACCATAAATACTTGTTTTTTAGTTATCACGCTTTAGGACCATCGCCCAGCGCGTGGGCTGGTTATCTTTTTCTAGCAATTAGAATTCCACCTACGATGCAGGCCAGCAACAATACGCTGATTACTTCGAAAGGGAGGATATATTGATATTTCTCCATGCCCATCAGTGCATGCCCGATGGTACGTACATCCAGTTCTCCGTGGACAAAGTGGGAGGGCAGGAACTCATTTTTCAGCATGACGAACAGACAGATAGCCAGTCCGGCTACGGTGGAGACAGCCCCCGCCACCATCTTTCCATTTTTCAGTTTTTCAGCCTTGTCTCCTTGCGAGGAGGTCAGCAGGATGCTAAATACATAAAGCACTGTGATACCGCCTGCATAAATCAGTAATTGTACGGCTCCCAGGAACGAGTAGTTGAGCTGGAAGTAAATGCCTGCCGTACCAAACAATACGAACAACAGGTAAGTTGCCGCACGCAAGATGCGCGAAGTAGTGACCGCCAATACCGAGCAGACAGCGATAAACAACGCCAGTACAATGAATACAATTAGTTGTAGTGTCATAATATCGTTTTGTTTTTTATTTTTTGTTCAAGGTGAGCACCAGTTTGCTGCGGTCGAACACGGCATTCTCAAATTCAGTATCGAACCGGATGGCATCGTGTGGACAAGCATTTACACAGAGCTGGCAGAACATGCAAGCTCCCAGGTCGTACTCATATTTCACCAATACTTTTTTCTTTTTGCCTGTCTCTTCGTTTGTCACAGATTCGCTGGTAATCGTGATCGTGTCATTGGGGCAAGCCATCTGGCAAAGTCCGCAGGCAATACATTTGTTATTACCGTTCTCGTCAGCCGGCATGATAAGCCGTCCGCGGAAACGGGGAGAAATTTCCAGTGTGGCACGGTTCTCAGGATATTGTTCAGTCACCTTGGGAGTGAAGAACTCTCGTCCTGTCACTTTCATTCCGGTGAGCAATGTACCGATTCCGTGAAGCAATCCTCCTATATATGAATGTTTTTCTTCTTTCATTCTTTTCTTTTTGTTTTTATTATTAATGGTGTGGGAGAGCGTCTACTGTAGGGGCAGATTGAATCTGCCCGATAACATTCCGAAGGATGTATTCGTAGATGCATTCGGGCGGATTCAATCCGCCCCTACGGTGGATGTAATATTCTATTCTGTTTTCCACTAGAAATGCAATTTAAATACAACAATAATCACCATCAGCAATAGGTTACACAAACCTATCGGAACCAGGTATTTCCATTCCAGTGTCAGGATCTGGTCAATACGCAGACGGGGAAATGTCCATTTAATCCACATCAGCAACCATACCACAAAGAAGGACTTGCCGAAGAACCAGATAAATCCGGGGATATAATCCATGACCGTATTGAATCCGTCCAGTCCGGGGATATGTAACGGCATCCAGCCTCCCAGGAAGATGGTTGCGGCTACCGCAGCGATAATAAACAGGTTTACGAACTCTGCCACATAGAACAAACCGAAGTGCATACCGGAATATTCGGTGTGGTATCCGGCAGTCAGTTCACTTTCCGCTTCGGGCAAGTCGAAGGGACCACGGTTCACTTCTGCATTTCCGGCTATCAGATAAATGATAAAAGCGATGCATGCAGGAATGTGTCCTTTGAAAAGAAACCAGCCGTCAGCTTGTCGTTCCACAATTTCACTCAGTTGCATGGTATCTGTCAAGACCACAATGGTGAGGATACTCAGTCCCACTGACAATTCGTAGCTTATCATCTGAGCGCCGCTTCGCATGGCCCCGATTAATGAATATTTATTGTTGGAACTCCAGCCTGCTAATAAAATACCTACCACACCGATGCTGGAGGCTGCCAGCAGGAAGAAGATCCCCACGTTAAAATCGAGCACCTCCATACCTCTGTTGATAGGCAGACAACTGAAAGCCATGATAGAGGCAAGAATAACAATATAAGGTGCCAGGTTATACAGAAACTTGTCGGCATGGCGGATGGTGATGATTTCCTTAATCAACATCTTGAATACATCGGCAAATACCTGTATGGTTCCCTGAGGTCCTACGCGCATCGGGCCCAAACGGCATTGGAAAGCGGCGCAAACCTTACGTTCCATGAAAATCATGATGATAGCAATCACTGCGTATGCCAGCATGATGCATACACCGATTACGATACATTCAATAAACACTGCCAAATCTTCGGGTATGAATGAAGTGAGCAGTGAGTGTACCCATTGGGTGACTATACTAAAATCGAACATAATTTTTTAGTGATTAGTGGTTAGTGGTTAGTGGTTAGTGGTGAATGAGTTGATGCCATTATTCCGCAGGCATTAATCACTAACCACTAATCACTAACCGTTATTATCTTTCTATCGGTCAATATCTGGTACTACATAATCCACTGTTCCGCCAATGGCAATCAAGTCGGCAATCTTTGCATTGCGGCACATGGTTTCCATAGCCGAAACCAATGGAAGACCGGTTGCACGGAACTTCAGGCGGTAAGGGAATTTATCCCCACGGCTTTCCAGATAAACACCGAACTCTCCACGACTGCCTTCCACGGCAGTATAGTAATTGCCTTCGGGGACACGGATAATCGGCTTCATCTTTTCCTGATAGTTTCCTTCCGGAATATGGTCTATCAGTTGCTCTATGATGTTCATGCTCTCCAGTATTTCCTCCATACGGACCATGTAGCGTGCAAAGCAGTCACCTTCCGTGTGTACAATTTCTTTAAACTCCACTTTGCCATACATGGCGTATGGATGACGTTTGCGGACATCACACGCCCAACCGCTGGCACGTCCCGTACCTCCTGTCGCTCCGAAAGAGATGGCATTCTCCCGTGAGAGGACTCCTACACCTTTCAAGCGTTCCCGGGCAATGATATTTCCGGTGAATACCTCATGATATTCTGTCAATACCGGTCGCAGATAGGCAATGAACTCCTTCACTTTCTGTACAAAGTCCGGAGCGATATCCGCCTGTACACCGCCGATGGTATTATAATTCTGTATCAACCGGCCGCCTGTTGTTGCCTCGAAGATATCCAATATCCTTTCACGGTCACGGAAGCCATAGAAGAAAGCAGTCAGAGCGCCCATATCCATGCAGAGGCAGGAGAAGAAAAGCAAGTGGGAGTCTATACGTTGCAATTCGTCCATAATGGTACGGATGTATTGTACCCGTTCACTTACTTCCACACCCATTGCCTGTTCGATGCACATACACAGTGCATGGCGGTTTTGATGCGCACCCAGATAATCCAGACGGTCCGTCAGAGCCAGCGTTTGGGGGTAGGTGAGGCTTTCACACATCTTTTCAATTCCCCGGTGGATGTAACCGCAGTGTACGTCCAGTTTCTTGATGATTTCACCTTCCAGTGAAACACGGAAACGGAGAACGCCGTGGGTGGCCGGATGCTGGGGACCTATATTAATAATGTATTCGTCCTCGTCGAAAATGGTTTCGCGTTTTTCAATGACGCTGCCATCGTGTTGCACCTCTATATATTGGGTTGTATCTACCGGTTCCTCATTGGTCATTCGGAGCGGGTTGAGGCTCTCGTCATAATCCTTGCGCAACGGGTGTCCCACCCAGTCGTCACGCAGGAATAAACGGCGCATATCGGGGTGTCCCACAAAGCGGATGCCGTAATAGTCATACACTTCACGTTCATTGAATTCGGCACCTTTCCATAGATCGCTCACACTGGGAAGTTCCGGCTTTTCGCGGTTGGCGGTGCGGGTGCTCACCACTACATTCTCTCCTGTGTTCGTATCTTCCAGGTGATAGACTACGCCCAGTCCTTCTTCGCCCCAGTCCATTCCGGTAAGGCTGCGTAGAAAATCCATATGTTTCCCCTGCCGTAATTTCAGCATTTCCTCGTGTAGCTTCTCGGCAGGTATTTCTATTCTTTCACTCATGCTTGTTCGGGGTTTTGCGGTTCATCTTCCTTGCGGTTCACTCCGCCAAAGAATTTTTCCAGTTTTACTTTACGTTGCAATTGTATCATGCCATACAACAGAGCTTCCGGCCGTGGGGGACATCCGGGGATGTATACATCAACGGGAAGAATCTTATCTACTCCGTTCAATACGTGATAGGATTTTTTGAAAGGTCCGCCGCTGATGGCGCATCCGCCTACGGCAATGACGTATTTGGGATCGGCCATCTGGTCATACAGGCGTTTCAGTACCGGAGCCATCTTGTGAGTAATGGTTCCCGCCACCATGATCATGTCTGCCTGGCGCGGACTGGCACGGGCTACCTCAAACCCGAATCGGGCGAAATCATACCGGGCAGCTCCCACTGCCATAAACTCGATGCCGCAACAACTGGTTGCAAACGTAAGCGGCCACAGCGAGTTGCTGCGTCCCCAGTTGATAAGGTCATCCAAACAGCCCACCAGTACTTTTGTACCGCCTTCATTGAGCTGCTTGACCATGTTTTCCAAATACTCATTGTCTTTGAAGTCTTCATAAGGGATAGACTTTATGGTTGGTTTCTTTACTTCCATTCCAACGCTCCTTTCTTCCAGGCATATGCCAGGCCCAAAACTAATATTACTAAAAAGAAAAGGATACTAAACAGACCGTACACACCCAAGTCTTGTACAACTACAGCCCAAGGAAACAGGAATACGGTTTCCACATCGAACATCAGGAAGAGGATGGCAAACAAATAGTAACCTACCTTGAATTGCATCCACGACCGTCCTCGTGTGGGAATACCGCACTCGTAAGCTTCTCCTTTCTGCGGATTGTACGAACGGGGAGAAATGGCACGGGCAATGCCCAATGCTACGGCAACTAATGCGATTGCCGTCAAAATAACGACAACTAATAATGTAAAATACATATCTAAACTTTTTTGATTAGACAAACAGATATGGATAATTTCCTTATAAGACGCTTATTATAAGGATTCCTACTCAGTAGAATGCTGAAAATAGTTTAAATGTTAAATAATAATCCGCCGAAGCGCGTAGATATAGTAATCCACAGCGTTCGTGTGAAGCGAATAAAAGGTGTGACAAACTATATGGTTTGTTTGTAGCTCTTGTTTTTTGAGTTCATTGAAAGCCGTCAGAATACGGGCTATGCATTTGAATTTTGAAGTAGTGGGATTGTCCAGTGAGATGGCCATTTGCGGCATATCTGCAAAATTATTCGTGAACAGAAAGTCCATGGTCTTTTTGCAAGGGTCCTGCTGTTGCTGGTAACAGGAGGAGTTAGGATGACAGTTTGTACGCTCCACGGTATAATGATCCTGCTCTACTGTTACCATAAACAGCAGAAAAAATAGGATATATACAATGTATTTTAGCATATTGTTCATCTGGTTACCCTTTAATACGGCTGCAAAGATAGCCAATATTTGAAGCTTCGTTGAGGAATTTTGAATTATTTATGTATAAAAATAGTTATCGTAGGTGAATGACGGTGCCCTTTCTATACTTCTTCACACACCGGCATATCCATACCTTTATATACCACTACAATCTTGTGCAGCGTCGTTGTACCGATGGCATTTTTCACCGTATCCGTATCGGCATAGCGGTTGGCTTGGGCAATGGCTTCCAGTCGCAGTTCCTCCACACGGCTTTCGGGATCTTTGTACTTGGCATACTTTAGTTCCACAATATAACTGTGCTTCATGTCAGCATAGATATCCAGTAACGGGCAGAGGAAGATATCGACATACCCTGCCTGTGTATCCTGTTCGGAAATGGGACGATAGAAACGGTTCTGTGCCGTCATAGCAAGGGTAAAGCCGTGAACGAAAAACTCGCCTTTCTGTTTGTCACGTTGCGAGCTGTAACGTTTCAGGCAATCGGCAATGTAGCCGAAATAGGCCTGCCAGTCACCTCGGTAGGCGAGAGCACTGGAAAGTTCGTTCTTCTCGTAATTGCTGAAACTGAGATCAGCTTCGTTGTATGTATTCAGCAAATAGGTATAGATTTGTTCGCGGACCACCTGGTTGGGGATAGTGAGCTGGGTCTTTCCTTCATGTGTACCGCTGATGGTAAGCATGCCGAAATAGTAGAGCAGGCTTACGAAGTTGTCCGGGTTAGTGATGTTAATCGCAGGGAAACCCTTCTTCAATTCCCCGGTGATGTAGCCTTGGCTTACCAATGTCTGGATAATGGAAGCGTCGTGGGCAAACTCTTTGTCCTTGCGGATGAGCATACGTAACTTTTCGTAGTCAATGCGGATATTGTCTTCCACCATATCACTTGGCAATTCACCATATTGAATATAATTCTTGATAAAATAGAGTACCATATTGGAATTGTACATAGTGACTTTACCATAACATTGCTTTGCAAAACAGTAGTTATTATACCACGGTTTCATAATTTCTATCAACTCGTCTATCGTGTGATTGAAATGACTTGTGGTGGAATAGTACTCCAGCATCTGGCGTACTTCCTCTTCCGTGAAACCAATCATCTCGTTGAATTCGGGCGAAAGTGAATAATTGGTGCCGATATTGAAACCGCTGGTCAGGTCGTCCATTGTCACGGGGCTTACTCCGGTAATGAAACAGCGCTCGATGCTGGAATAAGTCCCGGCTTTTATTTTGTTGAAGAAGGCACGCAGATAACCTTCACCATGCGTTTCGTCCGTATAGCGTCTCAGGCTTTCGATATCTGAGAGGATGGCATTGGTAAAGTGGTCGTATTCGTCAATAAAGAGATAAATCCGCTGGTTGGTCTTGTTGCATTCAGTAAACAGATATTCCAATTGTTCTATGGCCCCTTCTTTTTCATCCAGCTTTTCCCTGATGCCCAGAGGAAGACAGTCGGCATAAATATCGCAGAAATAGTCGAACATGATTTGGCAATGTGCGTCCAGTCCTTTACGGTAATTATGTAGTTCACCAATAATGCCGGAGAAGTTGAGATAGAGCACCAAATAGCTGTTTCGGTCAGGTGTGGGATGTTTCCCGATGTAAAGGTTGCCGAACAAAGCATCAAACTTGTCCTTGGTACGTATGTCATAATAGTTTTGTAGCATACTTACGGTCAGACTCTTGCCGAAACGGCGTGGACGGATAAAGAAGAAAAATTTGTCCGCATCTTCTATCATAGGAATAAATCGGGTCTTGTCCACATAATAACAGTCATCGCGGCGGATTACTGCAAAATTCATCATTCCGTACGGGATGCGTTTTCTGTCCGGTGCTTTATATTCTTCCATAACTTATGTTTTTTGAGGAGTCCACTTTGAACGTGAAACAAAGGTACGCTCTTTCTGTTACTTTTCCAAACAAAGATTCTTTCTTTTTGGTTCCGTACCCACTCATTTGTTACGATATACCACAGCTATTATTTTCAATAAAAAATGGGGATCTCTTACTAAGAGATCCCCATTCCGCTGCAAAAGTAGCTATAATACTTTGAATTCGCAAAGTTTTTTTTAAAATATAAGACTTATAATAAGGAATAAATGACAATTGTTTGCAAAATTCATATCAAACAGATGTCGAAAATGGCACAATATCAATTGTTTATCATTTTTGGGGGATCTCTTAGTAAGAGAACCCCAAAAGAAAGAAGAAATTTGTTGGTTTATTTTAAACCTCATATTTCAGAGGAATGAATTGTAAATTGTGCTGTTTTGATGGAAACGAATAGTAAAGTGGAGCTTGCAACCCAAGTACTCCCTCTGAACAATCAAAACATAACGAGCGAGGTGCCTAAGTTACTGCCATGCAGTTCAATCGCTTCTGTCTCAGACCCGGGGTCAAACCAAGGAACCACGTCAGCGACGGGGATAGGAAAAGAACACCTTGATGACAAATGGTATTATCTGTTCCTGCACAATAAGGAACTCAAACGCTATATTGAAATCTTTACCGGCAAGAAATCCGTAATGATTAAAACCCCGTCAGGGAGCAAGGAGGAAAGACGCTTCTGTTTCAAGGTCTTTTCGTATACCACCGCCGACCATAAGAGACGTTTCGAGCAATGCCCTTATAATAAGGAGGAATACCAGCACCGGCGGACTTCGGCCCATGCTGTCCGGGAAGCCTTCGCCACAGGCTCCGCACAGATACTGAACGCACTGACGGACGGGAAGGAAATCATAGGAGATGGTTACCTGTTTGTCTGCGCCCCCTTGGAGGAGCTGAACCTGATTCTGGCCCATATGCTCCCTCGCCAGTATCTGGTCACCAACTACAAGTCCTACAGCCCGGCCGTCATCCCCCAACGGGAGATGGAGGAATTCATCTACCTGTACGAGTCCATGCCTTATAACATCGAGCTGATGGACCGCCCTCTGGAAGACTACCTTCAGAAGAAGCAGAAAATCCGCATCACGGGTGGGGTCTTCCGTGGCAAGGAAGGCTGTATTATGCGCCTGCACCGGAATACCCGGCTGGTGTTCGCTTTTGGCAATATGACGGTGGCTGTCAGCTATATTCATGCGTTTCCGTTTGAAAAGGTGGATTAGTTTTAATAAAGCCATCCATATCTCCCTTGAAGGACGATGGATGGCCGATAAGATTACGGACGCAACTAGGGTTGCAAATCCGTATATTCAGCAGTGACATTGAAACATGGACAGGTTTTCAGCGGGTTCAGGTCATGATGACCGACAATCAGCGCCTTGGGATAACGCTGATGCAATTGTTCAATCAGTTTTCTCAGCGCTGCCTTTTGTGCTTCCGTCCGGGTATCTTTCGGAGTTTTTCCGTCGGCATCCAGTCCGCCTATGTAGCATATCCCGATGCTGTGCGAGTTATGATCTTTGCAATGCGCTCCGGTCAACTCTTCCGGACGGCCGGTTTCTATTGCTCCGTCTGTAGGAATTACATAGTGGTAGCTACAGCAGTTCCAGCCCAATGAACGATGGTAGCGGTCAATGTCCGCTGCCCGCAGGGCACTGCCTGCCTTGTTGGCAGAGCAGTGTACGATAATCAATGAAACCGTTCTCATAGACCTCCTCCAAGCGCTCCTCCGGCAGCGCCTGTGATGAGTAGCTCAATGATGCGGACGATGTACAACAGTACGTTTTTCCAGTTTTTCTTCATATGTCTTGTCTTTAAATAGATGAATAATATAAGTTCCATACTGTTAAAGAGTTCATGGTGTCATTTTATATTCCATATCCGCGAATGTCTTCTTGAGTTCGCGACACGGGGTAAACACGATACTTTATCATAATGATGAATGGTCTTCATTAGCGGGTGTCGGGGTCTTTCCCTTGGCGGCATCAAGGTCAACGGTACCTTCACCGGCTTTTTCGGCTTTCAAGGTAGCAGTTTGGGCGGCACGGCTCGCCACGGGATTAAACTCGGCTCGCCCGATAAGATTTTCGAAGTCAATACCCGGAGTAAAGAGAATTTTCACCCCCGTGATATTGGCAGCCGTAAACTTCTGGCAGTTCTCCGCACCGTTGCTGGTCAGAGACAGCCAGAAATCACCCAACTCGTCGAGTTGTACCTTCTTTCCTTCCAGAAGCATCTCTACCAGGCATTCGCAAGTGTCGGAAAGCACGCCCTTCACCTTGCCGCGGTTGTGTCCTCCATGATCGGCAATGTGTTGTACAAAACTGCGGAACGACATCACTTCCTTCACCTGGGCTCTGGCGTAAGCCTTTGGAGCGGCATCAGCGTCAATAGGATTCGAAAGCATGCAAACAGAAAAATTAATCATACGTTTGCCCATCGTCGGTATGGGACTTGGTATTTACAGGGGGCTTCCCCTGCCCGACAGATATTAACTTTCTGAGTGCAAAACTACGGCCTCGGGAATCTGAAAGCAAGGAAGAAACTCCGGTCAAACTTTCTTCTTTCTTTCACGCTGATAAACAACGTATTATATACTAAAAAAGAAAACATTATGGAACTCAATATACAAGGCGATCCGGGAACAGGAAATGCCTTCACGGACATTCATATAAACAATGTAGAGACCTTTGCTCCCAACGCCACAACGGTTGTCAACAACCACTATGGTGACGAGAAGAAGCCACGGGCATCATCCGATACCACCTTGCAAGGTGCGGAATCCGTTCAGCGAAAAACCGAGATCATGCAGTATGTAAACCACCTCAAGCAGTACGTCACACCGGCGTGGAGCGACCGCTACGAAGCCACATGGCAGGCCATCCTCCGTCTTCCCGAGGTTTCGTCCGTTGTCTGCGATCCGGGCAAGCAGAAGGACACCACCTTCAACCGGAATCTCGTTGCCAACATCATATATATAATGTGTGAGAAAGGAATTATCGCAGAGAATAATGCCACCACCCTTGCCAAGGCTTTGGAAGGTGACAAGGACCACCCCGTGCGCGCCCAGCTCCGTGCGAAGCCCGAGGACAGGCTGGTCCTTGACCAAATCAATAATCTTCTAAAATAAGCAGAATGGAACTGGACATAAAGGGGGATCCCGGAAACGGTAACCGCTACGATGACGTACATATAGACAAGGTGGAAAACTACAATCCTAATGTCCGGACTATGGTGAATAACCAGGGGACGACTATCAACATCCGTTTGAATTTTTCCCTTAGCATAGACGGACAAAAAATTTTCAACCTGTTCAGGAATGCCTGCACAAGCATTCATACTGTTCTGTCTCATTCTGTTTCAGGAGGTTTTCCACATTATCTTTCATCCTTGTCATCCGGTTTTCATGCAACCTGTCCGGTTGGGGAAAGCGATAGCGGAAATCTCTCGAATCCGGTGCAAAAACGCAGCAGGGTGCATTAGCCATCGCAGCAGGCTGCGTGGGTCATCGCAGCTGGGTGCGTGAGGCATCGCAGCTGGGTGCGTGAGGCATCGCAGCAGGCTGCATAAAAAACAAGAGTAACTTGCCTTGTGATGCCCGTCAGAATTGGATGATACCAAAGAAGAAAAAAGATGATGTATATACCTTCCTTCAGGCTTTACCATTTTGCGGTAAAGAGAATATGGAAAGCGGTCGCTTTGGGCACCTTTCTGTTTGCTTTGGGCATTGCTCTCGTATTCTATCTGTGTAACGGTTATGCCATCTGGCACGAATATGAGTGGCAGTATCTTTTGCTGTTTATTGCCATTTTCTTTTTTGTTTTTATGGATGTCAAACTGGCCCTTATCTTTTTAACCCGAAAAGATAAAAGTAAGACCCGGCGGTATGTGTTGCGTCCCGGTGAGATTAAAGACTATGTTGATATAGAATGATTATGAAAAATTTAAAAACTGTATTTCAGAAAATTATTATCCGTTTAAGTAAAGTGAGGTATATCAATCGCTGGATAATTTTTTTCTCGGATCTTGTATTGTCTGTGCTGGCAACTTTGCTTGTCGGCTTCTTGATTTCACATTATCAGAGATATAATTTGTCGGTTCAGGACATATTGTTTCTAGGCTTTTACGCTTTATTGTCATCGGCTGTTTCTATCTTGATATTCAAGTCGTATGCCAATATCATACGTTATTCCACATTGAGAGAAGTGTGGCGTATCCTTATTATGAGTATCGCTACTGAAGTGCTGTGTGGTCTTTGTATCTTTTGGAGTGGTGTTTTGCCACAGCATATCATTCTTCTTTTCCTGTGTCTGGACTTTTTCATCACTTTTGTGTTGCTGCTCAGTTTCCGTATCCTCATTTTGAATGTATACAATATTATTCTTCTGTCCACCTATAGTAAGAAAAAGAATATCTTGATTTATGGTATAGGTGAAGACAGTGTCATTCTGGCCCAGGGCAATACCAAAGTTTATATGCTGGACTATGTGGTGCGTGGCTTTATTGTGATTGACCGCAGAAAGAAGAAATACAGAATAGCGGGTTACTCCGTGTATAGTGCCGGGACGGAAGAGGAATTAAAGAAGCTGATGCTCTCTCATAATGTGGATGGTATCCTGTTCCCTAATATGCAGTTGGTTCAGCGTGAGAAAGAACGTTTGATTCGTTTCTGTGAATCTTTGAATATCCGGGTATTGGTTGTTCCTAATATGGAAGAGATGAAAGAGGGGATGATCCATCGTTCTATCCGTCGTATCAATATTGAAGATCTGCTGGGACGTGAAGAGATTCAGATTAATATGAAAGAGATTGGTGCTTTATTGCAGGATAAGGCGGTCATGGTGACAGGAGCAGCCGGCAGCATCGGCAGTGAGATCTGCCGTCAATTGGCAAAATTCCAAATCAAGCAATTGATCTGTTATGATATGGGAGAGACCCCTATGCACAATCTGCGTCTGGAGCTGGAAGAGAAATATCCTTCCCTTCATTTTGTGCCTATTATAGGTGATGTGCGCAGTCAGGAGCGTCTTGAATTTGTATTTCGTTCTTATCATCCTCAGGTGGTTTTCCATGCGGCGGCTTACAAACACGTTCCTTTGATGGAAGAAAACCCTTGTGAAGCGATTCGTGTCAATGTGTATGGCACTCGTAATGTGGCCGATATGGCGGTGAAATATGACGTGGAGAAGTTTGTGATGATTTCTACGGACAAGGCGGTGAATCCCACCAACATTATGGGGTGTAGCAAGCGATTGGCAGAAATCTATGTGCAAAGTTTGAGCATCGCTATCCGGAAAGGAAAAATAAAAGGAAAGACGAAGTTTATAACGACTCGTTTTGGAAATGTATTGGGAAGTAATGGTTCTGTCATTCCCCGTTTTAAAGAACAGATTAAAAATGGCGGTCCTGTAACAGTCACTCATCCCGATATCATCCGTTTCTTTATGACTATCCCAGAGGCTTGTCGGTTGGTACTTGAAGCCGGTACGATGGGTGATGGTGGAGAGATCTTTGTGTTCGATATGGGAGAACCTGTTAAAATTGCTGAATTAGCACGTAGGATGATAGAGCTTGCAGGATTCCGACCGGATAAGGATATTGAGATAAAATATACGGGCTTGAGACCGGGAGAGAAGCTTTATGAGGAGGTATTGAGTGATGAAGAGGGGACTAAGGAGACGCCTCATAAGAAAATCCGGGTGGCTGCGGTGAGGGAATACAACTATAGTGAGGTGATTCCTCATGTGGAGTTGTTGACTCAGTTGAGTACGGAAGTGAAGATATCGGAGATGGTGAAGGAGATGAAGACTTTTGTGCCGGAGTTTAAGAGTAAGAACTCGGTGTATGAAAAGTATGATAAATAAGCGGCTTCACATTGAAATATAATTCATCTTTAGTTCCGTCTTCCGCCGATTAAATTATTTTTTTCAGTGTATCATATTTTAAGAATCTAACAAAATTAAATTATGCGTCAAATCTTATTTCTGTTTTTTTGTTTTTTCATTTTTTCCGGTTCTGTCTATGCCCAGCGTATGTCCGACGACCAAGTGGTCGCATATGTGAAGCAGGCGCAGGCTTCCGGCAAATCCCAAAAACAGATTACGGCCGACTTGTTACGTCGCGGTGTTACTCGCGAGCAGGTGCTTCGTATCAAAGAAAAATATGAGAACGCGGGTGATGCCACTCAAGATTCCGCCCTTCCTTCCCAGATGCGCAAGCGTTCCGTTGCTGTTGGTGAGTCCTATGAGGCTGCCGAGCTGGATGACCAGAAAGCGGTGGTCGATGAGAAACTAGAGAACCAGTCTACTCCTGAGGTTTCCGCTATACAGATTTTCGGTCATAATTTGTTTCAGAACCGGAATCTCTCTTTTGAGCCTAGCGTCAATCTGGCCACTCCGGCAAATTATCCCTTGGGGCCCGGTGACGAGGTAATTATAGACATATGGGGAGCGTCCGAAAATACGATCCGCCAGACTATCAGTCCTGAGGGCAGTATCCAAGTAAAGGATCTTGGTCCTGTTTATCTAAGTGGCATGACGGTGAAGGAAGCCAATACTTACCTGCAACGGGAGTTGTCCAAAATATATTCCGGTATCGGAGGAGGTGATCCTAATTCACAGATTCGCCTGACTCTGGGTGACATACGTACTATCCAGATTCATATTATGGGTGAGGTCACCGTACCGGGCACTTACACGCTTTCAGCCTTTTCCACTGTCTTTCATGCTTTATATCGAGCCGGTGGTGTGAACAACATCGGAAGTCTTCGTGATATCCGGCTGGTCCGCGATGGAAAG
The DNA here is from genome assembly GCA_963651205.1 of Bacteroidaceae bacterium. Lineage (GTDB taxonomy): Bacteria > Bacteroidota > Bacteroidia > Bacteroidales > Bacteroidaceae > Phocaeicola. The sequence continues at coordinate 30,792 of CAVJPC010000137.1, read as the reverse complement.
ACGATAGAACACCTCGATGTCTATGAGTTTATTATGCAAGGCAAGATGAATGATGATATTCGTTTGCAGGAAGGCGATGTAATTATCGTGAGCCCTTATCAGTCATTGGTTGAGATAGTAGGTAAGGTGAAACGTCCCATGTACTATGAGATGAAGCCGACCGAGACAGTTGCCTCATTGTTGAAGTATGCGGGTGACTTTACGGGGGATGCCTATAAGAAGGCGGTACGCATCATCCGTAAGAGCGGGCGTGAGCACCAGGTCTATAATGTGGACGAAATGGACTATTCCGTATTCCGCTTGGATGACGGTGACTTGGTAACGGTTGATGCGGTGCTGGACCGTTTTGAAAATAAGGTTGAAGTCAGCGGCGCCGTCTATCGTCCCGGGCTCTATCAGTTGGATGGTGAGGTGAATACGGTAAAGCAGTTGATAAAGAAAGCCGAAGGGCTTCGCGGTGACGCTTTCCTTGCCCGTGTCCTTTTGGACCGTGAACGTGAAGACCTTACGCATGAGATGGTTACCGTTGACCTGGAAGGCATCATGAACGGTACAGCTGTTGATATACCCCTTCAGAAGAACGACCACCTTTATATTCCAGGTATTCATGACCTGAAGGAGAGCGAGACGGTCTCCATTTATGGGGAAGTACTCAATCCCGGTACTTTCCTGTATTCCGATAACCTGACCATAGAGGACATGATCATCCAAGCGGGTGGCCTGACGGAGGCTGCTGCCACTACACGTGTAAGTGTTACTCGGCGCATCAAGGATCCCAAGAGTACAGCCTATAGTAACAGGCTTGCCGAGACGTTTACTTTCGACATAAAGGACGGGCTTCTGACGGGTACCGACAATTTCAGTCTGGAACCTTTTGACGTGGTTCAGGTTCGTCGCAGCCCTGCCTATCAGATACAGCGCATGGTGACGGTTGCTGGTGAGGTACTTTTTAGTGGTAGTTATTCGTTGTTGAAAAAGAATGAGCGTCTGAGTGACGTGATAGGCCGTGCGGGTGGAGTCACTCCAGAGGCATATATAAGAGGTGGACGCCTTATCCGTAAGCGTAATGACGAGGAACGTCACCGTGAGATGGACGTGCTCCGTATGGCACAGAGTGGTGAAGGGAAGGATAGCATCTCTGTAAGCAAGCTAGCTATATCCGACACCTATACAGTGGGTATTGACATGGAAAAGGCTTTGGCTCATCCGGGGAGTGATTATGATATTGTTCTGCGCGAGGGTGATATCGTTTATATACCCGAATATGTTAATACGGTAAAAATCAGTGGTTCGGTGATGTATCCTAATACGGTGAGTTGGGAGAAAGGTGCCAAGCTAAAACATTATATCAATATGGCGGGTGGCTATGGTGAGAATGCGAAGAAAAAGAAAGCATACGTCATTTATCTGAACGGTACGGTGACCCGTGCGAAGAAGAGTGACAGTGATTTGATACAGCCCGGCTGTGAGATTGTGGTTCCCACGAAGTCTGAGAGGAAGCGTCTCCAGCTGTCCGAAATTATGGGTATGAGTTCCATGACTGCGACGATTGCGGCGATGGTAGCTACCTTATCCAATGCGTTTAAATAAGAACAAATGGAAGATATTAAAAGAACAAGTACAGGTATGAGTGACGAACAACAACAAAATAAAAATCCACAAGAAGAGGAAATTGATTTGCTTGAACTTGCCTTGAAAGTCTGGGCGGAGCGCAGGTGGATATTGAAGTGGTGCGGCTATGCGGTGATTGTAGGATTGGTGATTGCTTTGAGTATTCCTAAGGAATATACTGCCACCGCCACCATTGCTCCCGAATTGTCGGATGGAAAGAGTGGAGGGGGATTGTCTTCCCTTGCTGCTATGGCCGGTCTTAATATAAACACTCCATCCGGTGCTGATGCGATTTATCCTGACTTGTATCCGGATATTGTGAGTTCTACTCCCTTTATCACCGGGCTTTTCAATATTCCTGTAAAAGATTTGGAGGGAGAAATTGATACTACGCTTTATTGTTATTTGGACGAGCATCAGCATTCTCCTTGGTGGAGCGTAATAATTTCTGCTCCTTTCAAGCTTCTTGGGTGGACGGCTTCTTTGTTCAAGGATGAAGAAGAAAATGGTAATGAAGATGGACTCAACCCTTTCCATCTGACTAAGGAACAAACTAAAATAGCAAAAGAATTGAGTGAGCAGATCAGTGTTTCAGTTGACAAGAAGACGGGACTTACCACTTTGTCTGTTACGGTGCAGGATGCCCGTATTGCTGCCTGTCTGACAGATAGTGTAATGTATCGTTTACAAAATTACGTTACTGATTACCGTACGAATAAAGCTCGTCAATATTTTGAATTCCAAAAAGGACTTTTTGAACGTAAGAAGAAAGAATATGAAATAGCTCAAGAGAATTATGCCAAGTTTGCCGATGCTAACAAAAATATTATCCTTCAGAGTTATCGTGCCGAGCAGGTACGTTTGGAGAATGAGATGAATCTTGCCTATCAGGTTTATACGAGCGTTGCACAGCAGTTACAAATGGCTGAGGCAAAGGTGCAGGAAATAACTCCGGTTTATACGGTAGTTGAACCTGCAACAATACCTATTCGTGCATCAAAGCCTAGTAAAGCCATGATTCTGATTGGAATTGTCTTTCTGACAGGAGTTGTTTGTGTGGGATGGATCTTGTTCGGTCGTGATTTGTTCAGAGGGTTACGTAAAACCTGACACTTTTAAAAGAAATATTTGGCACTGGTAGAGTCGGTTGATTATCCTTGTGATTATTTAAGAGCATTCACACGCGGCTTTTCACTAAGCTATAAGTTGTTTTTAGGTGCTATAAATATTAAACAATCCTGCAAAGTTTTATATCTAACAGTTAATATAGAAAATTATCTGTCCATTGGCAAAGACTCGTATCCTAAATAATGTTTTTTATAATGGTGCAGTCCAGACTTCAAGTATATTGTTGAATCTGCTGTTAATGCCCTATATCACTCGCGTATTGGGCAAAGATGCACTTGGTATCAATTCGTTTGGACAGGCTATTGTCGGTTATTTCGTATTGTTGGGGAACCTGGGAATCACCATTTATGGTGCTAAAGTAATTGCCGAATGTAGGGATGATACCAATAGAAAGCAACAGAAATTTGCCGAATGTGTAACTTATCAATTCTTTTTCAATGTAATAGCTATTCTTTTATACAATAGTTGGGTGATTTTACAAGGAGATTATATATATTTCTTGTTTAATATCATCATTCTTACCTCTATGACAGATCTTTCATGGGCATATACCGGGATGGAAAGATTTGATCTAATTGCTGTTCGCAATTTAGTAATTAAATTTGTAGGCACTTTACTCATTTTCCTTTTTGTAAAGCAACACGAAGATTTATCTCTGTTTATTATTATTCAGCAAGGGGTTTTATTAATTAGTAATGTTGTTTTTTGGTTTGAGTTAGATAAATTGGAGATTGTTCCTCGATTTTCATCATTGACTCTCTCTCTGAAAAATATATTTAAGCCTGCGATATTCGTTTTTATTCCAAGTGTTTTTACCTCCTTGTATCTCTCTTTAAATAAAGTTATGCTGGGGTATCTGTCAAGTATAGACGAAGTTGCAATTTACGATTATCCCAATAGGTTAGTACGCATTGGCATTACTTTTATAGGAATTTTGGGGACTGTAATGATGCCCCGGTTAGCCTATTTACATCATAATCAGTCGAAGCAGGAATATCAGAATAAAACGAAGGATTTATTTAGATATTCATTATTAATCAGTGTTCCTGCCTTTTTTTTATTAGAGTTAGTAGCATTACCATTGTGCGACATATTTTTTTCTGAAACATTTGAAGGTGCTGACATGGTTATAAAAATAGTTGCACCTACTTTGATTACATCCGGCCTCAGTTTGTATATAATTTATGTAAGTCTGAATAAAATGAAGACGTTCTTGAATTGTGTCGCCATAGGGGCATTGGTTAGTTTAGTTTTAAATATTTTACTAATGCCCCACTATGGAGCTATAGGAGCTGCTATCAGTTTGTTAGCAACCGAGATGGTAGTACATATATTGTTACTATACTATTTACGTTCAATCTATTCCTTAAGATGGTTATTACACTATCTTTTTAAAATCATTGCTATCTGTACGTCTATTTATGTACTGTTGGTAATTGTATTAGGAGACATTTTGTCTTTATTGGAAATGTGCCTCGCGATATTGTCTTATGGAATCTTATATGGTTTGTGCTTTCTGCTTTATTTAAGGAAAACTATGTAGATATTGTATGGGCGTACTTACTTTTTTATTCTTATTCGTTTTATTGCTGTTGATCTACAGCTATGTGAAAGATTTTTTTCACCCTGCAGTTGTTACTTTGTCATTATGGTGCATACTTGTATTAGTATATAATGTTGCGGATCATGGGCTATATGATTTATCCAATCGATTTTATTGGGCATTATTATTATGGATACTCCCATTTTGCTTATCCTCGATTATTATTTGTAAGTTTCATTTTTCATTTGCTCATTTTTTAGCAAAAAAACATAATTACTGCGTAGACTTATTGTATCCAATTATGGCTGTTTCCCTTATTATAGCAATATATGGATTATATACAAAAGGGCTATACTATAATGGAGATAATTTTTTTAATGGAATACGGGCTGCTGGAGTTGCTTCACTAAATGGAGAAGAAGAAACATTTGAATTACCGTTCTACATTCGTATTCCATCAACAATTGCCAGTTATGCATTAATTGTGTTTTTAGCACTATACGATGACAAAAAGAAAAAATCATACTATATTCTTTTTGCAATATTATTAGTCCTTTTCTTTGTTTTTCGAAGTAATAAATCTGTAATAGCTCAGTTGATGTTTTCCTTGTTAGTAGTTCATTTTTTGGGTAGAAAAATTTCTTTTAAGAATCTGCTTATATATGTATCAGGATTCATATTATTGATGTTTGTTGCTCATCTATTAAGAAGTAAGGATAGTTCTGAATTTGATATTGTGAAATTTATTTCGGTTTACTTGTTGTCTCCTCTTCCAGGATTTGATAATATATTGAATAATCATTATAATTATATTTCTTCATTTAATGGGGAATATACTTTCCGCTTTTTTATTCCTTACTTGCAGCTATTGGGATTAGATTTAGAGGTAAATACAGATTCATTTAATTTACATAACTGGACTTATACCCCCTTACCTGTAAATGTATATACCATAATGTTCAATTTCTATGTGGATTATGGTCTTGCAGGGATATTTTGTTTCTCTATTTTTTTAGGTGCATTCTTTGGAGTTTTGTATAAATATGCAAAATGTAATTATCAAATGTTTAGAGTTTTATATGCTAATTTCTTTTATATCCTAGTGTTTCAATTTTTTAGTGATAATTTTTTTACTTTTATGGGATCTGTATTATCTGCAATATTTTTTACTATATTCATGTATCTACATATATCTTTCCATAAAGCGATAATAAAATGATTAATGGCTAATTTAGTTTGTCTTAATAAAAATAGAAAGATAGGAGTAAGGATACTGTTATTCGTTTTATTTTTTATCTTCTACTCTTGCACTTCCCATAGAGATGTTAAATACTTTCCCATAGAAATTAATTATAAAAATAAATGGGGACAGGGGATGGCCATACATGGACAATATGTTTTTCTGTTGACTCATACAGGGCTATGTAGAATTTATGACATGAGAGAGGGTTTGTTTGCAGGATCTTTAGTCTTAGCATCCGCTCATGCGAAAAATCATGCAAACAATGCTTGTTTTGGTGTTGAATATCCAAAAGATAATAATAAATTTCCTGCATTATATATTTCTGAATGTGAAGCTCCATATAGATGTTATGTAGAGAATATAACAGAATATGAATCTCGTTTAATTCAGATAATACAATTTCGGATAGGTAATAAACCTCAAGCAGTACATGATTGGATTGTAGACAGAGAAGCTAATCATATTTATGCTGTTACTCAGTTCTACCCATTTAATAAAGAACGGAATGGATTCGCTACTCAAATTGTAAAATTTGGTTTACCACCTATTAATACCCCAGAAGTAATATTGAGTGATGTTGATATAGAAGATTCTTTTGAAGTTTTTTTTCCTCATATTTTGCAAGGAGGGGTAATACATAATCATACTCTTTATTTGCCATCAGGTGCGTCTGCTGATAGTCAGGTCCAATATGGTAAAGAAAGGGCTATTGTTACAATAGATTTAAAAGGGAAGAAAATAAAAAAAATAATTAATGTACAGGATATTTTGAATAATGAACCAGAAGGAGCTGCATTTTGGGGTAAATTTCTAATGGTTTCTTGTGCTCCTAAAGGATTATACCAATTTTTCTTGAAAGATGAATGATATATTAGTTTCTGTAATTATAGTAAATTATAATACATGTGCTTTAACGTGTGCGTGTATAGATTCAATTTTCCAAAACGTTCATTCCTGTAAGTTCGAGATTGTTTTGGTGGATAATGCTTCTTCGGATAATTCTGTAGTTGAAATAAAAAGAAGATACGCATCATCTGTTAAATTAGTAGCGAGTGATTATAATTTAGGCTTTGGAAGAGCCAATAATTTTGGGGTGAATCATGCCTCTGGGCAATATCTGTTTTTATTGAACTCAGATACAGTATTAAGAAATGACCCTTTTTCATATTTCTTGGAGTTCTTTCATGCAAGAGAAAATTTAGGTGCATTAGGTGCTTATTTGAAAGATGGTAATGGAGCTTACACTAAAAGTGGTGGCAATATTTACTCGATGGGTAAATATCTTATGATGGGAGTGAAAAGACTTTTTTTTATTCCTTCTAATGAGGAAATTCCATTATCGGATGATTCCTGCAAAGTAGAATACGTAATAGGAGCAGATTTTTTTATTAAGAAAAAACTGTTTGAAGAAATAGGTATGTTTGATAAACACATTTTTATGTATTTTGAAGATGTGGAATTGTGTAAGCGTCTTTACGATGCTGGTTATCGTTCCTATCTTATTCCAGGTCCTCAAATTGTTCATTTTGTGAAATCTAGTTCTACATCACAATTTTCACGAGTCTACAATGTTGCTTCCCTTATGTATTGTATACAAAAAGAACATTGCCGTTTGAGCTTTTTCCTTTTTCAGATAGCCTATTTTTTATTAAAATCTCCTCTGTTACTGAATATTAGAAATATAAGGAAAGAATGGGAATATATTAGTTGCATATTTAAGTATAAAAAATATTTAGTAAAATAAGAGACATGAAGAATATAGCCATAATTTTAGCTGGTGGAATTGGTAGTCGTTTGAATGCAGGAATCCCTAAACAATTTTTAAAGGTGGCAGGAATGACTGTTATTGAACATACAATTTCTGTTTTTCAACATCATCCTTTGGTTGATGAAATTGCTGTGGTGGCTAATGAGGCATACCATATGAAGATTCAGGAATATGTGATAAAGGATAGGTTTACCAAAGTAAAGAAGATATTGATGAGTGGTGCGGAAAGACATTACTCTTCTTTATCTGCTATTAAAGCTTATGAGTTTGAGGGAGAGTGTAATTTGATTTTTCATGATGCGGTTCGTCCTTTGTTAAATGCTGTTATAATTAGCCGTGTTATCGAAGCTGTAGATATATATGGAGCGGTGGATGTGGCTATTCCATCAGCAGATACAATTATTGAAGTTGATGAGAATAATATTATCACTAATATTCCACAAAGAAAAAAGTTGCGTAGGGGACAAACTCCTCAAGGTTTTAAACTTAGTGTGATAAAAAAGGCTTATGAAATAGCTTTGAAAGATCCGGATTTCATTACAACTGATGATTGTGGAGTGATTTTAAAGTATCTTCCAAACCAATCAATTTTTGTCGTTTCAGGAGAGGATGTCAATATGAAGTTGACATATAAGGAAGATTTTTACCTTATAGAGAAATTGTTTCAATTGAAAATGACAGATTTTCAAGATCATTCATTTCATGCCGTAGAACGTGAAAAACTTAGAGGAAAGAAAGTTGTAATATTTGGTGCTTCTTCTGGTATTGGCTATGATTTGATGAATCTTTGTAAGGATTGTGGGGCTGAAGTGTTTGGCTTTAGTCGTAGCCTTAATGAAGTCGATGTAGCTAATGTAGTTAGTGTACGTAATGCATTAAACTCTGCTGCCAAGCAAGGAGGGGCTATTGATTATGTCGTGGATACAGCCTCTGTGTTGCATAAGGAGCCTCTGGTACATATGGCTTATGAACAGATAGACGAGGCTATTGACGTTAACTATCGTGGAATGGTGAATGTAGCTAAAGAATCTTTTTATTATTTGCAAAAAAGTTGCGGACAATTACTTTTTTACACTTCTAGTTCATATACTCGCGGACGTATGGATTATAGTATTTACTCTTCTACAAAATGTGCAACTGTAAATTTTGTACAAGCCTTAGCTGAGGAATGGGGGGGATTGGGTATTCGTGTAAATTGCATTAATCCCGAGCGTACAAAAACTCCGATGCGTATACGTAATTTTGGAGTGGAACCGGAAAATACATTATTGAGATCAATGGATGTGGCTATAGTTACAGCTAAACTTCTTTTGTCTGATCTTACTGGACAAGTTGTTGATGTTAAAATTAAATCAATCTGATAAATGAAAAAACAATCTTTTATTTTTTGGGTTTTACAAAATCGAAGTTTGAATGAGGTATTAGGCCGTTTATCCGATTTGTTTTGTGGATCTTTAATTTTTCCTTTCTCTTTTCTCACATATAGAAATACTCGTAAATGGGTTATAGGTAATAAAACGGGGTACTGCGATAATTCCAAATATCTTTTTTTGTATCTTCATAGCCATCCAGAAGAAGGTATTCACTGTATTTGGATTGCCCGGACAGATTATGAAAAAAAATGTATAGAAAAACTAAATTTTGAGGTTTATAAAAAATGGAGTATAAAAGGATTGTTTCATTGTTTTACAGCAGGTGCTTATATATTCTCCTCTAATGTGAGTGATATAAATTATTGGACTTCTGGTAGAGCTATTACAATAAACCTATGGCATGGCGTCGGAATAAAAAAATTAGGATTAAAAGGGAGTGTTACTTATAATCCCCATAGTCTTTTTAATAGAATGATGACTCCATATAACTATGATAATCCTACTGTATTTATTACCACTTCCCAACTGATGACTGAACATTTTGCGGAATGTTATTCGTTGACTTCTACTCAAACCAAACGAATAGGCTATCCTCGATGCGATTTTATGATGCAGGATAAGGAAACGATATATCAATACATTCTTCATTATGAAAGTGATGAAATGGCTTGTTTGATAAATTCTTTCAAATTGTATAGTAAAATATTTATATATATGCCCACGTTTCGTGATGATCAGACTGATTTTATGCAACTTTCTGGTATAGACTTTGATGATTTAAATAAAGTCCTTACATCAATGGGATATCTTTTGATGGTGAAGATGCATCCGGCTACTAGAATGGATTTTAATGCAATCAGTACATGTTCTAATATTAAGTTAATAGATAGACGTATGGATATATATCCTATTCTTCCTTTTACTGATGTTTTGATAACTGATTATTCTTCGATTTATTATGACTATATTTTGATGGAGGGTAAAAAAATTATTCTTTTTCCGTTTGACTACGATAGTTACATTTGTAATAGTCGTGATTTGGCATATGATTATTTGCAATATACACCAGGCAAAAAGGTTTCCACATATATTGCTTTTAGGCAATCTATCATTGATGGAGGTTATGAGATCCCTGATAAGTCCTGGGTGCTTAAACAATTCTGGGGAAGTAACTATCAACACGCTTCTGCGAAAATTGTTAATTTAATAAAACACTTGAAGTAGTTTAATACTATTGTTTTAGTATTTATGATATTGAAAAAGCAGGACGGAGGAATTTCTCAGAAGTCGTTACTAAATTAATTTCTTTCTTGCAAAGTCTTGTCCGTTAACGAGAAAGTAGTAATCATAAGTCACAAGGCATTTTGTGAATATTTTACAGAATGATGGTGTTACATTAAAGATGAAAAAGTTTCTCTTGACAGACTTTTTGCAAAGCTGTATTATAATTTGGGTCAGAAAACTACAATGAGAATAATTGTCATAATGAATTAAAACTTTATATGCGATTGCCATTGATAGCCTAAGTGAATAGGCTGCAAAATAAGGGGCATTTTAATAAAGTTATAATATTTATTGTGTCTTGAAACAAGAATAACTGGTACGTTCATTTAAATAATTGTTTTATGTTTTTATATTCTGTTTGTATGTCGGTGTATCATAATGATAAACCTGGTGAAGTGTACATGGCCATAAACAGTGTGCTTAATCAGACTGTAGAACCCGATGAAGTAGTGGTTGTAATAGACGGACCTATACCGCAATCTTTAAATTCTGTATTACATGACTTCGAAGTAAAAGGATATATACGCACTATTCCATTGGTTGAAAATGGCGGTTTGGGTAATGCTTTACACATAGGGGTGTTAGCTGCTAAAAATGAACTTATAGCACGTATGGATAGTGATGATATAGCCCTGCCAGATAGATTTCAAAAGCAGCTTCGGTGTTTTGAGGAAGACAAGGATTTGTCTATTGTAGGTGGTAGCATCACTGAGTTTATAGATACACCTGATAATGTAGTGGCAAGTAGGATTTGTCCATCTACGGATAAAGAAATAAAGAATTTCATGAAGTCTCGTTGTGGTTTTAATCACGTGACAGTTATGTTCAAAAAGGCAGATGTTTTGAAATCTGGTAATTATCAGGATTGGCACTATAACGAGGATTATTACTTGTGGTTAAGAATGATGCAGCAGGGTTGTAAGTTTAAAAATTTGGAGGATGTATTGGTAAATGTTCGTGTAGGAAAAGATATGTATGCCCGGCGTGGAGGGGGGAGATACTTCAAGAGTGAATTCCTTCTTCAAAAATACATGTGGCAACAACATATCATAGACTGGCCTCTTTTTCTGAGTAATGTTATAGGAAGGTTTATGGTAGAAGTAATGATGACTAATGGAATGCGTGCTTGGGTGTTTAAAAAACTGCTTAGAAAATAAAAAATATGGATATAGGTATTATAACACACTATGATGTTCATAATCATGGTGCTTTGTTGCAATTGAATGCATTATGTAAAGTACTGAAAGGGATGGGGTATGAAGTGGTAGCTTTACAGTTCGAGAAGAATTATGACTTTTTGGGTGTCGAGTTGAAGGATAAGTATAATATCTCACTGCGTTCTATTCCTTATTATTTGGGGTATTTGGCAAAAAAAGGATTGGGTAAAACTTGGTATAATGTACAAAAAAAACGTGTTTTGGATAAATTCAAACTCCAAGAGAGACTTGTTGGAAATTATTATACTCAATATGAATCCATGAAAGCGGTAATTGTGGGAAGTGATGAGGTTTTTGCTCTTCATACCGGCCCTACTCCTGCATTTTGGGGATATGCTTTGCCTTCTGAAAAAATATTTGCTTATGCTGGATGTTTTGGTCCTACTACTATTGCGGATATCAGAGCAAAACATTGCGAGAGCTTTGTGAGAGGAGGGTTGGAAAATTTGATGGCATTGTCCGTTCGCGATCAAAATTCTCATGATATCATTGAGAAACTGACAGGAATGAATGCAGAAATTGTTTGTGATCCAGTGTTACTTTACAGTTATAAGAATGAATTGGATAAATTACCTAAAGTAAATATAAAGCCTTATTTACTTGTGTACGCTTATGACAATAATATGAATGACTGGCTTGAAATAAAGGCAATAAAAACTTATGCAGAAACGCATAGGTTACAGATTGTTTCTCCTGGATTTTATCACAGTTGGTGCGATCAAAATATTAATGTGGATCCGGTTACATTGCTCTCATACTTTAGAGATGCGAAGTGTGTGGTGACGGATACTTTCCATGGAAGTGTTATGTCTATCCTGACAAATGCAGACTTTGCAGTAAGGTTGCGTGGAAATGGTAATAAGTTGGGTTATCTTTTGGAGGAATATGCACTTGCTGAAAGAGTAATATCTAAAGATAGAGGACTAGATGAACTATTTTCCAATAAGATACCTTGGGATAAGGTGAATGCGGAGCTATCAAGAAAACGCAGAGCTTCTATGACATATCTAACAGACTGCTTATCCAAATGAATATAACGTCGAAGGATATTATACATTCGTGTACCAGTTGTGGGGGATGTGCGGCAGTATGCCCCACGAATGCCATTGTGATGTTAGTGAATGGGCAGGGATTTTATCGTCCTGTATTGGATTTGAAAAAATGTGTGGATTGTTCATTATGTGTTAAAATTTGCTATAAATATGATGATGTCAAAAGATATGATTTGATTGAACATAAGGAAGCTCAGATGTTGGCATGTCAGGCAAAGGATAATGATGTACTTGACACGACTACTTCGGGAGGTGTGGCATATCTGCTTGCAAAAGCTCTTTATAGACAAGGATATAAATGCGTGGGTGTTGTTTATGATACTCTGGATGATATTGCCAAACATATATGTGCCGTTGATGAAAGGGATATTGAACTTTTTAAAGGCTCCAAATATATTCAGTCAATGACTTATCCTGCTTTTAAAAAGATGCTGGATAAGAAGGTTAGAGGGAAAAAGACGGTGTTGTTTGGTACACCTTGTCAAATTTATGCTGTTAATAAGTTCTTGGAAACAGTTAACCGGAGGGAAGACTTCTTGTTGGTGGATATTTATTGTCATGGATGTCCTTCTTTGAAAATTTGGCATAAATATGTGCAGGAAGTTAAGAAGCTCATAAAGAAGCCTAAATTTGATCTTGTGGATTTTAGAAGTAAAATCAAAGGTTGGGGAAATTTTTATATAATAGAAGTAATAATCGAGGGTGTACAAGTATTTATAAGCAACAGGAAGAAGGATGAATTTTATCAACTTTTCTTTTCAAATTTGATGCTGAATGAAGCTTGTCAGAGTTGTGCCTTGAGAAGTTCGCTTGAATATACAGATATTCGTTTAGGTGATTTTTGGGGAAAGTGCTATGATACGGAGACTAAAGGTGTGTCTGGTGTAACTTTGGTTACTGATAAGGGTAAGCAAGCGTTTGAATTCATTCGGAATGAAATAACTGTTAAAAAGCATGATTTTGCTGATTTTTTGCCTTATCAGTCTTGGAATGTAAACTATCATGTCGATGAAAAAGTTAGAAATCATTTGTTTGAAATGCTGCGAAATAGGTCTTTGAAGGAAATTCAGAATTACTATTTTGCTCATCAACCTTTTTCGCAAATCATTAAAAGATATTTAAAAAATGTAGTGTTCTTGTTATCACCACAATTGATAAATAGAATAAAGGAAATATACCATCAAATACATGCTCTTAAAAATTATTTTTGACCGTACCGCTTCGTTTTTCGGTCTAATTCTCTTGTTCCCTATTTTGATTATAGTTGGCTTTTTGATTTGCGTCAAGATGCCCGGTGGTCCTGTGATATTCAAGCAGAAAAGGGTAGGACAATACGGAAAATTGTTTACCATGTACAAATTCCGTTCTATGACTGTCGGCCATTCGGGAAGTTCTGTGTCTGTGAAAGGAGAAAGCCGTATCACCCCCTTAGGAGCCAATTTGCGGAAATACAAACTGGATGAACTACCGGAATTGTGGAACGTGTTAATAGGAGACATGAGCTTCGTCGGTCCGCGTCCTGATGTGCCCGGTTATGCGGACAAATTGGAGGGTGATGACCGGAGAATGCTTCTGCTGAAACCTGGGATAACAGGACCGGCCAGCTTGAAATACAGAAATGAAGAAGAACTTCTGGCTGAGCAGGAAAACCCTCAAAAATACAATGATGAAGTGCTGTTCCCTGATAAGGTGAGAATCAATATAGAATATTTGGATAACTGGTCTTTTTGGAATGATATCAAGATCATTATTTACACGGTACTTGGAAAGGATTTATAAAGTCCTCTCCTTTCTTTTTATTCCCCATTATGTGAGGAATCCGAAGTCGAATCATTAAAACAATCACATAATTTTTATGGATAAAACAATTTATCTCTGCCTTGCTCACATGAGTGAGGAGGGTATTGAACAGAAATATGTAAAAGAAGCTTTCGACACGAACTGGGTAGTTCCCCTCGGTCCGAACGTGAACGCTTTCGAAGAAGATTTGAAGCGCTTCGTAGGTGAAGACAAGGAAGTGGTGGCACTTTCGGCAGGCACGGCAGCAGTGCATCTGGCTTTGCTGGCTTGCGGAGTGGGACAAGGTGATGAAGTGATTGTGCAAAGCTTTACATTCTGCGCTTCGTCACATCCAATCACTTATCTGGGGGCTACACCGGTGTTTGTGGATTCTGAAAAAGAAACCTGGAATATGTCTCCTGAACTGTTGGAAGAAGCTATTAAGGATCGTATTGCCAAGACAGGCAAAAAGCCGAAGGCTATTGTTCCGGTGGCATTGTATGGTATGCCATACGACTGTACCCGCATAATGGAGATAGCCGATAAGTATGACATCCCGGTGGTGGAAGATGCCGCCGAAGGCTTTGGCTCCCGTTTTAAGGGGCAGGTTCTGGGCACCTTCGGCAAGTTCGGTGTACTGAGTTTCAACGGCAACAAGATGATAACGACGAGTGGCGGCGGTGCGCTGATTTGCAAAGACGTCGAAAGCAAGAATCAAATCTTATGGTATGCTACGCAGGCCCGTGAGGCTTATCCCTATTATCAGCACGAGACAATCGGATATAACTATCGCATGAGTAATATCTGTGCGGGTATCGGTCGTGGACAGATGACGGTTGCCGATAAGCATATTACGCATCATCGGCATGTACAGGCACTCTACAGGGAGTTGCTCAAGAATGTGGAAGGCGTATTGCTGCATGAAGCTCCTTCGGCTGATTATGACTCTAACTTCTGGCTCTGTACAATCACTCTGGACCCTTCACTTCGTATCAAGGGACAGGAAAATGCCTATAGGGATGTCGTCAGAACTGCTGTAGGCGGTGCCGCGGGCGTGATTCATGCGGTGGACTGTGCCACTACAGATTGTCAGCCCAATGAAAACGTGGAAGCCTTGCGTGTCTTTATGCTTGACAAGAAAATAGAGGCGCGTCCTGTTTGGAAACCGATGCACAAGCAACCTGTCTATAAGGATGCTCCGGCTTATGTAAATGGTGTTTCTGAGGCCATCTTTAAAATCGGTATGTGCCTTCCTGCAGGTCCATACGTGACCGATGATGATGTGAGGTATATCGTGGAATGTATTAAGGAAGCGATAGTAGGATAGGATGTAATATAGATATTAAGAAAGTTTATTTGTAGCCGATGAATGTGTATTTGTTAAAGTTGAGAAATTTATAAACGTTGATTGGTGAGAAAATTTTTGTTTCCTTTATTTGGGGTATTATTTCCCATTGTCTCTCATGCACAATTGACAGATGGAATTACCGGATTATTGCACATGCCTAGTGCTGAGATGCAAAAAGACGGTACACTGATGATTGGAGGTAACTTTATGAATAAACATAATATCCCCAGCCAACGTGCATGGGGGTATGATACTTATAACTATTATATAAATGTTACTTTTCTTAAATTTATAGAGGCGTCCTATGTCTGTACTCTTTTTAAAGGGAAAGATAATGGGTATTGGCCTAAGCAGACATGGGGGAAGTTTGTAAATCAGGACCGGCATTTTGTATTTCGTTTGCGTTTGGCATCGGAAGGACAATGGTGGAAGTATATGCCTGCTGTAGTGGTAGGGGTAAGTGATCCCACGACAGGCGGCAGTCATGATTATACGGAGAGTGCGGTTTCTGGCGATGGAAATGGTTTCTTTAATCGTTGGTATGCAGCCATGACCAAGCATTTTGATGTAAAAGTAGGAGAATTGGGTGCTCATTTTACCTATTTATATAATGAACGTACTGATTACCCTCTCAATGGTCCTGCTTTTGGTATTAATTTTCGTCCCAATTTTCATCCTTCATTCAATTTTATCGTGGAGTATGATGCCAAAACAATAAACGTAGGTGCAACGTATTCTATTTGGAATGATCATTTTAATTTATTGCTTGAACTTCAGCAATGCAAATATATCTCTGCGGGATTGGTTTATAAGGTAAACCTGCTGGGGGGGAACCAGTGGAGAAAATAGAAATGTAAATACTTAATTAGGTTTTAGGAGTTAAATGATTTATCTGAAGCCTTTGCGTTACAAAACCAAAATTGAAGATTGTGGCAAGCAGTGAAGATTTCCTTTAATTTTCAAGCTAAAGGTTGTACCATTGGGATTCAAATGCTTACACTGAAAATAAAACAGGCTGTTTTTTGAAAGATTCGCCCTACAGGCGAGTCCTTAGTAATTTAGCACTTAAAAATGGAGACGTTTTTACAGCTTGTTTTTTCCGTCTGCCGGTCGGAAAGCAAAGATAACCGGTGTAATAGATCAGAAAACCTTGTCCTTTGTGAAAAGCGCAGGGCAGCTCCGGAGGCAAGAGCGCTTGTTTCCGGAGTTTTTACAATGGGCGTAGTCTTCGTAAATATTGTCAGGATGGAGCTATGGATTATGAGTGGTTTATTGAATTTAAGAAAACATAATCTGGGAAAAATCTTTTAAATGGAAATCAGTGGAAAAAATGGAAATTGTTTTTGGATGAAGTATTTATTGCCTATCCTATTATATTTGCTGCCTTGGAATTTATATGCCCAGTTCTTTAAGGGTGTCGGTTATAAAATAGAAAGTGGTATAAATTTCAGTCGGGGAAGTTATACTCCGTTTTGGATGGTGTCTAACAAGCAGGGCTTGTCATCCGTTACTACTGATAATGGTTATATAAGAGTTGGTGTTTTCCGCCCGTTGGAGAAAGAAAGTTCTCCTACTCTTGGGGGTGAAATTTCCCTTGGTCTACTCGACAACGTGCGATTCGCCCTTTGATTACCCGGCGCAACGCGATGCTCCACTTCGGCAGTGACGAAGGGGTGGAGATGGCGGCTACCTACCACAGCATCATCAGTACGGTGAAGATGTAGGGACGGTCTGCCTGGGAGTATTTAGGTAAGTTTTTTATTAAAATATTTAACGGTTGCAGAGATTTTTTCAGTCTGCGCCCAGATAAAATCGGATTGGCAATATACCAATAGTTAACAAACAAGTCAAATTTTTAACAACTCAATATATAGGCACTCGCAAAAGTGTTTATACAAAGGGGGATGCTCTAAATTGAGTACTAACAGTTGTTAAGCCCTTACGCCCAATCCTTTAATCTCTTTCTTTATATATGATACCTAGTGTACAAAAAATAATAGATAGAATATCGGAAGTCTTTTCTATATTTGATTTCTCTTATTTTATCTCCGGTGCGACTACTTATCTCATTGTGTGCTATGGATTGTGGCAATATGATCTGTTGCAATGGTCGGAAACTAAATTAATCAGTATTCCGATTTCTGTTTTGTTCGCATATTTGTGTGGGCTGATTACCTTTGCAATAGGTAAATTGTTGCGGAAGTACTATGTCAGATTTTGTTTAGGGAAGAGCATGGATGACAGATTCAGAATCTGTTTCCAGACAGTCGTTCAGTATGTCAGGCAGGAAGAACCCCGTTTTAGAGAATACGCCACGGTTGCTGATTGTAAACTATATTACACAGAGATGTGGTCTTTTCTCAGGCAATGTGAAAAAGCGGGGGCAACTGTCGCTTTTATCAATCGATATTGGGTAATGCAGGCAGTATATGAGGGACTGGCAGCTTCCTTTTTAGTGGGAGGAATATTAGGAGTTATTTTGTGTTCCACGAAAATATCATTCCTTTCCATTCTGATTGTCATAATATCGTTTATCGCTTTCTTTTTTTCCTGTCGTGAGGGGACGAGGTATGCCGAAACTCAAATAGACGAAATAGTAATTGCATATAAAACCTTTAGATTTCAATAATTATGGAGAACGCATCAGATATAAGAAGAAATTTTGTTATTCCGCTTGTGTTGGGAGAAGAAACCCGACCCAAAATAGAACTGTTTGACAACAAGGAATATTCTGTAAAAATAAAGAATTCTATCTTTTATCAGCAGTACCGCATTGCTTTGTCTGGGATTGCGGAGCTTGTGACTTATAACAATGAATACATGCCGGAGGATAAGCAGAATGCTCATAACAATATATTTGTCTTTACAGGCGACAGAGGTTCCGGAAAGACCTCGTGTATGCTGACTGTAAGAGAACTGTTGTGTAATAACAGAGATAAGGAGAAACGCTATAGAAATTTGGCAATAGAGACCAGTTTAGAAAAAGTATTGGTGGATACTTCATTTCAGAAAATTGATCTGATAGATCCCATATTCTTTGATGACAAACATAATATTTTGGAACTGTTTATAGGGATACTCTTTAAAACATTCCAGGATTTGGAAGAAAAAGCTGGGAAATTTGTTTATTCCGATCAACAGAAAGAGGTAAAAAGAGACCGTTTGCTTAATCACTTTTCGGAAACTAAAAGGAACTTGTCCATACTGAACAAGACTTCTACATTGTCTGAATTCGATGATTTGGAACAGTTGAATGACCTGGCGGCATCCGTAAATTTTCAAAATAGTATTAGGAGGCTGATTGACAGTTATATAGATTATATGTACGATAAGAGACATCAGTTGATATTATGCATTGACGATATAGACCTGAATATGTCCGAAGGGTATGTCATGATAGAGCAGATACGTAAATTTTTGAATATACCGGGACTTATTATCTTGATGGCTCTGAGAATGGAACAGTTGGCCAATGTCATCAGGATTAAGTATGCAAATGATTTTAAACCGTTATTGAAATTTGCAAATACAAGCAAATATAATGAGGTCATCAATGGAATGGTGGAACAATACATCACCAAACTATTTCCTCAGAATCAGCGCATCCAGCTTCCTACCGTTTCTTATCTGTTGAACCAAAGTATTGGAGTATTTCGATATGCAAGAACGAAAAATCTGGTTTTTGTAGAAATCTTGGATTCCTTGAAGGGGGCTTTGGTGCGGTTGATCTACAAAAAGATCCGTCTGCTGTCTTACAATACTTCCCAACAAGTCAATTATATTATTCCACGGAATTTGCGGGAACTTCTCAATTTGGTCCATCTTCTGTATAGTATGGAAAATGCTGCCAACCACAAAGAGGCTATTCCTAATCTGCTTCGTTTCAAGGATTACTTTTATAACGGATGGTGTACGAACAACTTGGATGGGGAAGGGCTTTTCTTTATGCGAAGTGCTTTGAATATTATCACCCCGGATGTTATCAATCAGATGGTAATCCGATTTTTGAAAGAACGCTTCAAGAAATATACTGAACTGGGGAAAATGAAAGAAGAGAAAGATAGCAGCATAAAAGAACTGGTGAATATTTTGGATGAGGGAAACATAATGTATAACATTTCTTTGGGAGATGTGTTGGCCTGTCTAGACTGGATGGATAAACTGTGCAATGAAGAAAAGGATCTGAAATTTCTGTATGCGATAAAAATGTTTTATTCCATCTGTCTGTATGAGAATTTCAGAAACAAAGAAGAAGTGATGGAAGAAGCGGAGAAGGCCAAGAAGGAGATTATCAATCGTGAACGGCTGACAGATAATGAAACTAGCTATGGGAATATTGTCAATGGCAATTTTTTCAATTCAGAATATCTGAATGTGGCACCTTATGAAAAAGGGGATATTTCTCGGTGTAGAAGAATAATCAGCCGTTCTCAGATAGAGAAGCTGTGGAACAATGAAAAAAAGGAATTAGCCGAATTTTTTATGTTGACTACCTCGTTTGTCATTGAAGCTAAAGAGTATGAAAAAGACAATAAAAACAAGGAAAGTAATGCTGCATTTGCTTCTTATAGAAAGAGAAGAGAAGTATATTACGAAAAGAAAATAGCATTTAACAGACAAAATGTATGCTTTGACGCACTGTCCATCCTTTATAATCTGCTGGATGTGCGCAAAACGTACGGGCGATATCATTTTTTTAAAAAAGATGATGGTGTGCCAAAAACATTGGATGAAGATAAATTGAGTTCAATAGAAAATTGGATAAGAAAAAAATATAAGGAAAAAGAAGAGCCGGAAATTAAAAATAAGATAGAAGAAGCGGAAAAGTCCGAATCACAACTATTGGCTTTTATAGAAAGATGTCCTTTGTATAAACGCATTTTGGATAGTATGAGAATGGAAGGGGATGATGTCCCTTATTACCAAAAAGAAAAGACACTGCTATATACATTAAATATACGAAATGTGGAGATATTGGAACAAATTTCATATAGTTTGCAAAGAAACAGATCTGATAGCGGCGCCGATAATATCTTGCTTCTTAAAAAGATGTTTGTCACCTTGTCTGAATATGAAATCCAAACTTATGCGGGTTATAATATCAGTTTTGGCTTTTTGGGTGGTATCTGCACATTCTTGGGTGATTTGGATGATAATGACAAAGCATTGTTCCTAAGCGTTTTTTCTGACGATTCTTCCCTTAAATCCAATTCATAATGGATAATATTCGTGCGGTTATAGATACGTTGTTTTCACAGATTAACAGTTCCGCCATCTTGGCGGAATTCTTTAAGGCAGGGCGTTTGTCCGACACACTGGGGGTGACGGAAGAAATGTTCTGCCAGAAGTTCATAATAGAGAATAAATGTTATACACTGGACCAAGTACACGAGCTGTATGATCTGGTTATTTCGGAGTGGATGAAAAATCCATTGCTCCATTTGCGCCAAAAGAAGGATGACAGTGATTTGTTTTATATATTGCTGCACTATACTACAGAGATTTTGACAGAAATAGACAGCCAGCCGATATGCAGGTATAATCAGTTGCTGAGGTGGCGTATGCTGGTTTATAAATTAGGAGAGGACTTGTTTACTACTTCTTTTTTAGCGTTTAACGATATTCAGCAACGTACTACACGAAAGACTTTTTACTGGTCTCCTGTCATATTGCAGGACAATCCTGCCATTGAATATATTTTGCGGAAAGGATTGACAGACTTGCATTTCCATTTGCGAGGTTCTTCATTGAACTATGAACTGAACTGGATATCGTTAATGAATAATATCCAAAACAGGAAAGCGGACTTTATGCAATTGAAAAAATGTCTTTCGCACAGGACTTCCACTATGGATAAAGAAAAATGGGACTCTTTCTATCTGGCTACTATAAAGGCCTGTGCTATCAGATATTACTTATTCCTTATCTTGAGACATCCGCAGTATGCCTCTTTCTTTGAGGGCCGGTTACACGGGTTGTTGCAATGTGACAATGACATATTGATACAAGGAAATGGGCAGGAAATGGGTACCTTGCAGCAGTATATCAATAATGCCAAATATCGGTATGGATATAAAGCGTATGTTAAGGGTGCTTTCAAATGTATGGATTATGCCATACCGATGGATGACATCCGGGCGAATCGTATTGCTGACATAAATTTACCGGAACTGATACTCTCCGGAGAAAGGAGTTTGCTGTATGGCATGTTCCACCGAATTTATTCCAAGGTGTCCACATACGGGGAAAAGATGCTGTTTTATGTTTATCTGCTACAAAAAGAGCTGATTCGCAAAGAACTGGTACAGCTGAACGAAAGGGAGGGGTTTGGAAACTTTGCCGACTATGAATCCAGAAAAGAACTTTTTATAGAAAACCGTGAGGAATATCAAAATGCTGTTCCGAGATTGGCACTGGACATGGCTTTTGCCAACGGATACTTGAAGTATCTGGAATGCAGGGTTACTCCCCGAAAAACAAGCCAGGAACTCTTGCTGTCTATAAGCAGGCTTGAAAGGCAGATTGGAAGCAAATGGCCGTTTACCGATAAAAAACAGGAGGATGGACAAAAGCGGAATTATTATTATATCCTCCATTTTATAAAGAGGCAGGACAAGACAGATGATTATTTGCCGAAAGACCGGAAAGCTTGTATTCAGTGCCGCCATTTTTC
Source organism: Bacteroidaceae bacterium (assembly GCA_963651205.1). GTDB lineage: Bacteria > Bacteroidota > Bacteroidia > Bacteroidales > Bacteroidaceae > Phocaeicola. The sequence goes on along the minus strand of CAVJPC010000137.1, from coordinate 8,773 downwards.
CTTGCGGCATGACATCCGGCAGCAGGGGATGGCTACATTGGAGGCGTTGAAGAAATACCGTAATTTGCGGGAATGTATCGTGGGGATAGATGCTGCCAATACGGAATTGTATTGTCGTCCCGAAGTATTTGGTCCTGTTTACCGGTGTATGAAACGTTCTTATAATGTAATTGGCGGTGACTGCATGGACAGACGTTCCCTGAAATTTACCTATCATGTGGGTGAGGACTTTTGGGATATAACGGATGGGCTGAGAGCGATAGATGAAGCTATCTTGTTTCTGAATCTGGATTCCAATGACAGATTGGGCCATGCTTTGGCATTGGGAACCAACGTGGAGTCTTATTATCGTTTTCGAAATTTCAGAGTGGTCATGACCAAACAAAACCTGATGGACAATGCAATGTGGATGTTACGTAAAGCAAAAGAGCTGAATATTCAGGTTTCTAATAATGTCGCTCTTGAACTACAGAAAATATTCAATGAGTATTATGATGAGATTTATTTGAAGAATGAGTTGGGGAATTATCCGGAAGGGGGTTCCGGAAATTTCAGCTTGTTGCAGCAAGGAAAAGATATTCATCTTTATTACCAGTCGTGGTTGCTGCGTGGAGATGATCCTGAATTTTATAGAAGAAAAGTGGATGAGAATGACTTTGCCGAAAATCCATACCACTCTTATTCGTTGTGGGATATCACGGCATTGAATGTATGTCATGAAAGCATGGTGCGTGCCCGGAAAAACAAGGTTGTCGTTAAATTATATAAAAGCTATCATTATGATGCGGCTGTGCGAAGAGTGGGAAATGAAAGATGTGAGCTGAAACTCAGTTCGGAAATCATATTGCTGATAGGGCAGATTCAACATAAAATGTGTCATCAGATAGCTTCTTTACATTTGGGTATTGAGGCCAATATCACTTCTAATCAGTTTATAGGGAGCATGAATAAATACATTCAGCATCCCATTGTAACACTCTATCAGCTGGGACTGTCAATAGAGAATGAAAACAACCATTGCTGCCCCCAAATGTCTGTATCTATTAATACGGATGACAGGGGGATTTTTGATACTTCCATTGAGGAAGAATATGCCCTGTTGGCTTTGGCGCTTGAGAAAGAGGTGGACAGTCAGCATCAGCCCAGGTATCAACCCCGGTATATTTATGAATGGCTGAATAATATACGTAAAATGGGGTTTGAACAGCAATTCAAGAAGAAAGATGCAAGCAAGTATTGATTATATAGGAATAGGAGTAGGTGGAATCTTGATAAACAAAGAGGGGGATATTCTTCTTTTAAAAAGGAACAGACCACCGGAAGCCGGATGCTGGTCTATCCCCGGAGGTGCCATTGAATATGGTGAAAGGGCTGAAGAAGCTCTTCTGCGGGAATTAAAAGAGGAAACGGGACTTGCGTGTGCGGTCACTGATTTTCTGGGATTCCATGATTACATATTGCCGGAGGAACATCGGCATTGGCTCTCTTTGTTTTTTGTAGTGATAAGTAGGGAAACTGCGGAGCCTGTGAATGCGGAGCCGAACAAACATGTGCGGATGCAATGGTTTAATCGGGATAATTTGCCAGATAATTTGACGGAAAATACAATTAAAGCGATAACTTTATATCAAAAATGGATCGACAGGATTCTTCGGACATAAAACATCTTTATGTCTTTAATCGGTGTTATATTTGTCACCGGCCTTTGGTCGAGAACGGAAGGTATGGTTTCATGTGTTCTTCATGTTACAAACAAAATGCAGAAAAAAGAGAAGTCTTTTTAAAGAAGGACGCAGTGCTGGAAGGTATGATTGCCATAGTGACAGGCGGACGAATCAAGATAGGTTATGAAACATCTCTGTCTTTGCTGAGGAAAGGAGCTACAGTGCTTGTCACCACCCGTTTTCCTGTAGATGCCGTGCTTCGTTATAGCAAAGAAGAAGATTTTAATGAGTGGGTCGGTCATTTGATGATTTATGGCATTGATTTCCGGGATGTCCGTGAGGTTGAGAAATTAATAGACTGGATAGAAAAAAAACTTCCTTATCTGGATATTCTGATTAATAATGCGGCGCAAACCATTGCACGTCCTGAGGAATATTACAGGCATTTAAGAATTCTGGAACAAAAGGAGAGGGGGGGATTGTCGGATCTGGAACAAAAATTATTGCAGAATAAAATCAATCCACTGAAGGAAAATAAAGATTGGTTGAGGATGGTGTTACCTTCTATTAGCATTGATGAAAATGGATTCCAAATGGATTACCGCCCCCGAAATAGTTGGACGTCAAGGGCTTGGGATGTGCCTACAAAAGAATTGTTGGAGGTCCAGCTTGTGAATGTGACAGCTCCTTTCTTGTTCGCTTCGCGTTTGGTAAAAATGATGAGAAAATCGCCTTTTGACAAAAGGTTTATCATCAATGTTTCTTCTATGGAGGGGCGCTTCTCTAAGCAGAATAAAAATTCCTTTCATCCGCATACTAATATGGCCAAGGCATCACTGAATATGTTAACTAGGACTATTGCCGAAAGTTATCATAGCCTAGGTATTTATGTCAACAGTGTTGATACAGGATGGATAACTGATGAAAATCCTTATCCTATTTTTATGAAAAATAAAAATAGCGGCTTTCGTCCCCCTCTGGACGTGATTGATGGTGCCACGAGGATTTGCTATCCTTTTTTATCTTATCTTTATTCAGATAAGAGGATAGAACCTGAGTATGGAAAGTTCTTAAAGGATTTCCATTCTATAAATTGGTAAGGATAGTAAGAGGCGTTGAATGCTTACGCCGAATCCGAATCATTAGAATAACCACATATGGTATCGGTCGCGGTCAGGTGACGGTGGCGAATGAGCATATCGAGCATCATAAAATGATTTGCTCGCTCTATAAAGAGCTGCTGGAGGATGTGAAAGGCATCACATTGCATGTGAATCTTTCTTCCAATTATGACAGCAACTATTGGCTGAACACGGTGCTGCTGGATGAGAACCTGCATGTGGTCGGTGAAGAATATGCATACTCGGAAAAGGTGCAGGAAGCTGTGGGAGGGACTGCCGGTGTGACTCATGAGGCTTTGTCCGCACATACGGATTGTGAACCGAACAGGAACGTGGAGGCTATGCGTGTATGGCTTGATGAGGCAGGAATAGAAAGCCGCCCCCTTTGGAAACCGATGCACAAGCAACCGGTATATAAAAATAATCCTGCGTATACGAACGGGGGTGAGTGAAGGACTTTTCAAAAAGGGATTGTGCCTGCCAAGCGGCCCCATGGTAACAGAAGAGGATGTGCGTTATATTGTTGCGAAGATGAGAGAGGGGATACTATAGACTCATATAAATACCGACTAGTGAAAGTAATTCTATCTATTTTATTTCTTGTATTCTTTTCTACCGCTTCATATGCCCAATGGACAGACGGAACTACCGGCTTGCTTCACGTGCCCAATGCTGATATGCAAAAGGACGGCACGGTGATGATTGGCGGTAACTTTATGAATAAACATAATATCCCCAGTCAACGTGCATGGGGTATGATACTTACAACTATTATATTAATGTTACCTTTCTCAAATTTATGGAAGTGGCCTATGTCTGTACTCTTTTTAAAGGGAAGGATAATGGATATTGGCCTGAGCAGACATGGGGAAAGTTTGTAAATCAGGACCGACATTTTGTCTTTCGTTTACGTTTGGCATCTGAAGGACAATTGTGGAAGTATATACCTGCTGTAGTGGTAGGAGTAAGTGATCCTACGACAGGCGGTAGTCATGATTATACGGAAAGTGCGGTTTCTGGGGATGGAAATGGTTTCTTTAATCGTTGGTACGTCGCCATAACCAAGCATTTTGATGTAAAAGTGGGAGAATTGGGTACTCATTTTACCTATTTATATAATGAACGAACGGATTATCCTCTGAATGGTCCTGCTTTTGGAGTCAACTTTCGTCCCCATTTTCATCCTTCCTTGAATTTTATAGTGGAGTATGATGCCAAAACAATAAACGTAGGTGCAACGTATTCACTCTGGAATGATCATTTTAATTTCTTGTTCGAACTTCAGCAAGGCAAATATATCTCTGCCGGATTGGTTTATAAGGTGAATCTGCTGGGTGGAAACCAGTGAAAAAAATGGAAATAGTCTTTTGATGAAGTATTTATTGTCTATCTTATTATTCTTCCTGCCTTGGAATGTATATGCCCAGTTCTTTAAGGATACCGGTTATAAAATGGAAAGTGGTATAAACTTCAGTAGGGGGAGTTATACTCCCTTTTGGCTGGTGTCTAACAAACAGGGCTTGTCATCCGTTACTACAGACAATGGTTATATAAGAGCGGGTATTTTTCGTCCGTTGGAGAAAGGGAAGAAGTTCTCCTATTCTTGGGGAGTGGATGTGGTTGGCGCTTATGGTTTTAGCTCTTCCTTTGTGCTTCAGCAGGCATATTTAGATTTGCAATATCGCTGTTGGAATATCTGTATTGGCAGTAAGGAACGGTATGGGGAGCTTAAAAATTCCTCCTTGAGTAGTGGGGCTCTTACTTTTTCGGGAAATGCACGGCCTGTTCCACAAATAAGGATTAGTATACCGGAATATTGGTATTTTAAGCCCAATGGTTTATTTGCTATGAAGGGGCATCTGGCTTACGGCGTCTTTACGGATGATAGTTGGCAAAGGAATTTTGTGAAAAACCATAATAAATATACGGAGCATGTGCTTTATCATTCCAAGGCTTTGTTTGTAAAGGTAGGAAATGAAAAGAGATTTCCATTGGTTTTTGAAGGCGGACTGGAAATGGCTGCGCAGTTCGGAGGAAACTCTTTTAAATGGAATGGCAGTAACTATAAAAAGACTGATATGCCCAATCATCTTCGTGATTTCTTTAAAGTATTGGTTCCGTCTTCAGGAGACAGTACTACTCCCATAGGGGAACAGACTAATATTTATGGAAATCATTTGGGAAGCTGGCATTTGTTTCTTTCTTATAAGTTTGATTCGTGGAAACTCCGTACTTATTATGAACATTATTTTGAAGACCATTCCATGATGTTTTGGGAGTATGGGTGGAAAGACTGTCTGGCCGGAGTGGAAATTACTTTTCCGAAAAACAAGGTCATTGGAGAATTAGTATATGAATATTTGGGAACAAAGGACCAGACGGGACCGGTTTATCATGATACGACAGAGTGGATTCCCGATCAGATCAGTGCAGTGGATAATTATTATAATCATAGCATTTATACGGGCTGGCAACACTGGGGAATGGCGATGGGTAACCCTTTATTAATATCGCCTATTTACAATAAAGATGGTAGTATTGTGTTTAAAGGCAACCGAGTAAAAGCTCATCATTGGGGGATAAGCGGTCAGCCCTCTCACGAACTAGATTATCGGGTATTGGTTTCTTATTCCAGAAACTGGGGTACCTACGGTGATCCTTTTGAGGAGATAGAGAAAAATGTATCTACTCTGTTTGAGGTGGGTTATAGTCCTCGTTGGCTGAAAAATTGGAAGCTGACAGCCTCTTTAGCCTTTGATCGCGGAGATTTGATTGGGAATAATAGCGGTGGAATGATTACTATCCGTAAGACAGGAGTCTTTGCCCGATAAGAAAATGGTAAGCTCTACACAGATAGTATGTTTACTTACCTTGCTCTTCGGTATTAACAATAACAAATAATGAGTTCAGTCAACATACTATGCTATCTTATGGACAAAAAGAAATACAAGAAGACTGAACCTGTACAGGATTGTGTAGTGGAGGCTGCCATGCCTTATGGGGATATTAATGCCATGAAAGTGCAATTGGTAAATCGCATTATGCGTATGGAGGAACCTAAAGAGGTATTGTCTGTATTGAACTTTGTCAAGAATCAGAAGGACGATGAATCTGAATTTGACAAGGAATGGAATAGAAGTATGTCCGTGGAAGAATTTCGTGCTCTGTGCAAAAATAGATTAAAGAAAATCTATGCAGGAAGTGGAAATTAGGATATTGCCTGAAGCGGATGATTTTTCCCAATATGGTGAAAATCTGTGGTATGCTTTCTTTAACCGTAAAAGTTCTCCCCGTACTACATGGTATGTGTTTTTTGAAAAATGCGACAACCGTATATTAGTTAAACATATTAGCAATAATTGGCTGGAAGGACAGTATATACGATAGTGCTGTAACTTCATTCCTTGCGCTTAAAATCGTTAGTACTCAAATTAGGGCTTAAATTTTAAAGCTATACATTTGCAACTGAATATTTTACATTTCTTCGACGTTTTTCAGATATAGCTACATTATATTTGGAAGAAAATTAGATCCTTGCGGTATCTAACTCGTAAAAAGAAATGCCATCATGAACAGAACTGAACCGCTGCAAATATCTCTCCGGAGGTATTGTTTTTAAAGTCCATCTGAAATAATAAAAAAGAGCATCCGGTTAGGAATTTCCGGTTGGATTTTGTTCCTTTGTAGTACAATCAAAAAAACGATGCGCCATGAAACAGCAGCAGTTGAAGAGATGTCCGATAGGGATACAGACTTTTGAGGAAATCATCAACAAGGATTATCTCTATATAGATAAGACGGAATATATTTACCAGATGGCACACGGTGCCTCCAAATATTATTTCCTGAGCCGTCCCCGGCGGTTCGGTAAGTCGTTGCTGGCTTCTACGCTGCATAGCTATTTTGCCGGGAAGAAAGATCTTTTCAATGGTCTTGCCATCGAAAAACTGGAAACTGAATGGACGGAATACCCGGTGCTGCATTTTGATATGAGTCTGGCCAAGCATGTGGACAAGGAAACATTGGAAAGTATGCTGGATGTGCAACTCTTTGAGCATGAAAAAATATATGGAAGCCCGGAAAGGGCGGTCACTCTTAATGACAGGATGAAGACTCTCATCATGCGTGCTTATGAGCAGACCGGACATCAGGTAGTGGTTCTCATTGACGAATATGACGCGCCATTGCTGGATGTGATGCACGAAGAGACGAATCTCCCTGTATTGCGCAATGTGATGCGCAACTTTTACAGTCCTCTGAAGGCATGCGACCCTTATCTGCGTTTTGTGTTTTTGACCGGCATCACCAAGTTCTCCCAACTCAGTATTTTCAGTGAACTGAACAATATGACAAATGTCAGTATGGACGAACCATACGCTGCCATTTGCGGCATTACGGAAGAGGAGGTGTTGGAACAGATGTCGGGACACATCGAATGTCTGGCCGGTGTGCTGGAGATGAGTAAAGAGGAAACGGTGCTGAAACTGAAAGAGAAATATGACGGTTATCATTTCACTTGGCCGTCTCCTGATATCTACAATCCGTTCAGTCTGCTGAATGCCTTGGAAAGAAGGAAGATAGACAACTATTGGTTTGGCAGTGGTACGCCTACCTATCTGATAGAGATGTTGCGTAAGTTTCATGTTTCTCCGTCCCAGTTGGGACGAAGTATGCAGGCGATGGCTGCCAGTTTTGATGCTCCTACCGAGCGGATGACCACTATTATGCCTCTGCTTTACCAGAGCGGATATGTCACGATAAAGGGTTATGATAAATATACCGGGCTGTACACGTTGGATATTCCGAACGGTGAAATACGGGTAGGGCTGATGCTGAGTCTGTTACCGAATTATTTGACTTACAATGCCGATATGGGGCTGACTACCATAGGCCGTATGTATGGTGTGATACGTGTGGGTGATATGGACGGGGCGCTACGTCTGCTTCAGGAATTTCTTTCCACCGTCCCTTATTGTGATAATACGCATTATGAGGGTCATTACCAGCAATTGTTCTACATCATCTTCTCTCTGTTCGGGATGTATGTGGATGTGGAAGTCCGTACCCCGAAAGGGCGTGTGGACGTGGTGATGCGTACTGCCCACGCCTTGTATGTCATTGAATTGAAGCTGGACAAGAGTGCGGATGCCGCTTTGTCCCAGATAAATCTGAAGAACTATCCCGAACGCTTTGCCCTCTGCGGACTTCCCCTGGTGAAGGTGGGCATCAACTTTGACTCGGAAAGCCACACTTTGGGTGATTGGATCATAGAGGAACAGACGATATGATAAGTTCTGACTAAATTCAGTGGAGGAACCATCTACACTATAAATCACTGATAAGAATTAATCCGTAAAGATAGAAATCTCATTATAGGCCGTGTGCAATAAAGCATGCGGCCTTCCTTTCTTTTGTTGCCGGTAGCGACCGGCCTCCGCATCATGTATTGCAATAACGAACATCTTCGGGATTACCAGCAGGAGATGAAGAACCGGCTCTTTGAGAAGTGGGAGCTTCACCGGAACGTGATGGTACAGATGCCCACCGGTACGGGAAAGACACATCTGCTGGCAGCGATAGTGAGGGAGTTCCTGCACGGTTCCGATACCTGGGTATGGATCGTTGCTCACCGCAAGGAACTGGTGGAGCAGATAGAGGAGACTGTGGCCCGGTATGGAATGAGGAAAGAGGACGGAATAGTAAAGGTAATGTCTATTCAGTGGTTGTCACGGAATCCGGAGGCTATAGACAGGGACCCAGGTTTGATCGTTATTGATGAGGCGCACCACGCCTTGGCGGAAACCTACCGGATACTTTGGAAAACCTACCCGGACGCTAGGAAACTGGGCATGACCGCCACCCCCTGCCGGCTGAACCGCAAAGGATTTACAGAACTGTTTGATACCCTGATCATCTCATGGAGCATCGCAGAGTTCATCGGGCAGGGCTGGCTGTCGTCGTTTGACTACGTTTCCATCCGTGCAAACA
>CAVJPC010000136.1:0-2329 GCA_963651205.1 Bacteroidaceae bacterium | reverse complement strand
TAGGCCAAGGTTATCTGCCGCTGCCATCAGGGCCGCCAGTTCTTCTTCGGTGCCGAAATGCGAGTTGGGACTGTTAAAATCCTTTGTATAGTAGCCGTGATACCCAGCCTCGTCGCCACTGCGGCTGTATTTTTCATTTTCCTGCGGCGCGGAAATCCAGACAGCGGTGAAGCCAAGGTCCTTGATGTATTGGAGTTTCTGCTTCAGGCCAGCCCAATCGCCGCCCTGATAGTAGTGAAGATTGCCTGGGCGATATTCCTCACCCAGAGTGCCGTTGTTACTTGGATTACCGTCAAAAAAGCGGTCTGTCATAAGCATATAGACGGTATCGTCTTCGCTCAGGCTCATAGAAGAGTAGCCCACGGATGTGTCACCACCTGTATCATTCGAGGATACCGCTAAGGAAGGCTGAAAAAGGGTAACGCAAAATGCGAGAGCGAGCATTGCAACAATAAATTTTTTTCTCTTCATCTTCGTTTACCTCCCTATTTTTGTTGTTTTTTCCACCCTGGCAACTAACTCAGGACATACACATCCCACCGTTCTAAAATAATTGAAAAGGTTATCCTTTGACGGCTCCGGCCGCAATTCCGTTAATGATATGCTTCTGCATAAACAGAAAGAAAATCACAACGGGAATTGTAGATACAACAAATCCAGCCATTATGAGGTTCCACTGCTGGTTGTATTGCCCGTAGAAATACATTTGGCTCAGTGGGATAGTTATTGGTTTCGCAAGTACGAGGTAAGGGAGTAGAAAATCATTCCAAATCCAGAGCGCATTAAGGACAGCTACGGTAGCCAGGATTGGCTTGAGCATGGGAAGTACAATAGAAAAGAATAGACGTACCGTTCCACACCCATCTATCATCGCTGCCTCTTCCAACTCTTTGGGAACCGAACTTACGAAACCTTTTATTAGGAAGATAGGGATTGGACACTGGAGACCGCAATAAATAAGAATCAGCCCGTAAACATGACCGGTAAGATGCATTCCCTTTGCGGTTGTCAAGAGAGCAATCATGATGGTATGGAAAGGAACGAACATCGAGGAGAGAAAGAACAGTGTCAGGATGTCAGCCCATATTGACTTCCAGCGCGCAAGAGCATATCCGGCGAACGTGCTCACAATCAGATTTAAAACGATACCGCCGCCGGTCACCAGGCAGGAATTGAGAAACGCGATTGGAAAGTTGGACGCGTCTATAACAGTCTGGTAATTTTCAAAGGTAGGCGATTGGGGCAGAGCTAGGGCGGAGGCAATAATTTCACCTTTCGGTTTGAAAGAGTTGATGATGGCAATTAAAACTGGAAAGAAGAATATAAGTGCGATAATAGCAGTTGCAACCGTAATGCCGATGCCACGCCTCTGCCTTCGTAAGCTCCGTTGGCGGGCCTGAATCGGTGTAGCAGTATTCATTCCTCTACGGCCCCCTTCCTATTTTGGAATATGTAGAGTACAGCCGTAATGGCGCATATGATTAGGAAAAGAATGACTGATTGGGCTGTGGCATAACCGGTCCTGTTTGCTCTGAATCCTGTATTGTAGATTTGAAGCGCTATGGTAGTAGTTGCTCCAGCCGGCCCGCCGGAAGTCATGGCCATTGGGATATCAAAGGTTTTAAAGCACGAGGTTACCAGCAAAATCGTATTCATAAAGATAACAGGAGCCAACATGGGGAACTTGATTTTTTTGATTACGCTCCATGAACTTGCACCATCAATCTGGGCGGCCTCCACCAGCTCGTGCGGTATGCTTTGCAGGCCGGCAATGTAAATGAGCATGTAGTATCCTGCACACTGCCATATCGCTGTGATCCCCATCGAGATAAGGGCCATATGTTCGTTTCCAAGCCAGCTGATTTGAAGCGCTTCCGGTATGTGAAGCAGGTCGACGAAGGAACGGTATACACCGCCGTAAAGAAATACCCATACAAAGCCCACGATGATAAGGCTCATAAGGTTCGGGAGAAAGAAAACCGCGCGGAATATCTTTTTGAAATGCACATTCCCATCTAAAAGGAATGCAAGGCCTAAAGCAACAACATTAGCAAAAATTGTAACGAAGACAGTGTATTTAAGAGTTACCCATAGTGCGTTTCTAAAGTTAGGATTGCAGACAGCCTCCTGATAATTTTTCAGTCCGATAAAATGGATTTCCGGATTATAACCGTAAGCATCCGTAAATGAAAGCCATAAGCTTCTGAAGAACGGGAAAACAAAAAAGGCAACGAAAAATGCGATCGCCGGGATAATAAATATAGTGTAAGTCAAGCTTCTTTTGCGTCTTGTGTGCTGCACGGGACCAACTCCTTCAATAACCAACCGG
>CAVJPC010000135.1:0-2084 GCA_963651205.1 Bacteroidaceae bacterium | reverse complement strand
TAGATAAATTAAAGCATCCTCTTGATTCTTACCGTATGATGTAGGATCAACGTAAGAATCTGAGGGCTTTCTTTTTTATGCATATAATTTAGTCAATCTGTACAAGAAGAACGCTTTATCTCTTACTCCTCTAAACTGTGCCCTAAATGCTTTAATCTTCGCATTAAATGATTCTGATGCGGCATTGGTAGACCTCTTTTCAAAGAAGTTTATAATGTTCAGATAATGGGTTTGTATGGAGCGTGCCACTCTTCCAAAAGTCAGAAACCCGGACTTATCCACCTCATCATACCACCTGGCAAGTCTTGTTAAAGCTATATCCTTAAATTTAGACTGATGATAAATCAGCCCCAATCTCATAGCCAGATAATAGGCTTTCTTTATATCGGGATATTCTCTAAAAAGAATATCCGCACGTTTCCTTTGAGATTCAGTCCAAAGAGATTCTTTCTTGTAAAGTAAGTAAATGCTCCTTGCCAACAGTTGTTTGCGGGAATCACCATTCTCAAACACAGGTGCATGATACGTCTTTCCGCAGGCTTTAGCATAGGCTATTTGAGTGGATTCTTCATCCAGCGCTTCCCAGCGGGCTTTCACACGCATCTCCTGGACAGCTTCATAAGCCAGCTTCTGAACATGGAAACGGTCAGTCACACGTTTGGCGGCAGGAAAACATGCACGGGCTATCTGTTCCATATTGGGAGCCATATCCAAAGTGATTTCACGAACCTGGTAACGACGACGGCGGGAGAGTTTAAGCAAAACATTACTTACTGTACAAACATCTGTCCCTTTGATGATAGCTATAATACTTCCTTTTCTTCCATGGGCCTCTTTGTTGAGCAAGATGGTATAGAGTTCACCACGAGAGAGGGCTACTTCGTCAATGCCAACGTAAGCACTAATATTCTTCTCAAAAAGCAACCATTCTTCAGCATGTTCCAACTGGTTCCAATGCAGGTAGGTACTCAGGTGATTCCGATATTGTCGCTCCAAAAGATCACCGTCCATCCCATAAAGTAACCCCAGCAGTTTACAACTAATTGGATAGCTGTCAATATAATGCTTTTAAAAAAGACGCAAAGTCTTGCGTCATACGAGTGCCTTCGGCTACCATACGCCAGTTACGGCTAATGTAGCTATTATCTTCTTTAAGCATCCAACGGCGACGACGAATATTTAAAAATACTTTCTTACCCCGAATGGGAAAGTCTTGAACAACCACAGGATCATAGAAACCTTTACTCTCGGTAGCTTTGGCCGAGTACTCTGAAGGAACCTCATTCTTTTCCTCCAAATAGATGATGATTTCAGAACTGCTCTCCTTGACATCAACGAGAGTAAAGTAATCTAAAGTGCCTTCAGGAAGAAGAAGACGGTAACCGGTTGTTTCCATTATATTAGTGCGTGATATTTTATATACGACAAAGATAAGAATTATAAAATTAAACCCTCAGGTTTTTACATTGATCCTGTCCTTTGATGTTTGTTTCACCTGTTGAAACCGTTAGTTTCATGCCTTGGAACCGATAGTTTCAGCAAGTGAAACCAACAGTTTCAAAGGTTGAAACTGTTAGTTCAGACCGTTGAAACTATCGGTTTACATCATTGAAACTGATATTGAAGATGCGTGATAGATGCTTGTCAATATATTTATCTATCACGGATATCTATCACGCTTTAATATCCTATCCATCAACACCGTACACCCTTAAGCGTGACAGCGTGACAGATACATTTCATTTTTAAACTTTGTGGAGGAAGAAAGAGGTCACACAAACTCTCTCATTGAGGAGCATTGTTATAAACTGTTTCCAAAGTATAGGAAGCATCCTCAGAGAAATATCCTTTTGTCATTACATTTACTACATCTTTCCCATTGTTCAGATAAGCACCTGAAGCATGGTTTATCACTCCTGAACACTCGCGTCCCGAACCGGCACTACCGTTGTCCCAATAGAATACCGCCATGCCATTGGTACGAGCAGCCTTACATACATACTCTAAATAGTACTTACGGAACAACTCGGAACGGGCATTACTTCGATGCACGCACCCCATTTCACCAATATATACAGGTATGC
>CAVJPC010000134.1:0-7266 GCA_963651205.1 Bacteroidaceae bacterium | reverse complement strand
TGGAGCCAAACCTGCCAGTGCTTGAGCAGTACTCATAACAGGTTTACTAGCCAAGTCTTCAGCTGAAACAGCAGATACGGCTCCCGTTAAATTTACCTTTTTCTGTGTTCCATATCCAACCACAACTACTTCTTCCAACTTTTTTGTATCTTCTTCCATTATAATACGAAGTAACTTGTTACTTTCAACCTTTACTTCTTGCGAAATATAACCTACATAACTTATCTGGAGCATGTTTCCCATTTCAGCAAACAGAGAAAATTTGCCATCCAAATCAGTAACAGTTCCACTGGAAGTACCTTTAACCAAGATACTGACTCCAATTAACGGCTCACCGGAAAAATCAGTAACCAAACCATTGACATTACTCTGTGTCTGTGCCCAAGTAGTATAGCTCAGACAACACATCAACAAGACCGCCAAGAATCTTATTGGCTGCATACATTCTAATCTGTTTTTCATTATTCTATTGATTATTGGGTTAATTTTCAAGACATAATAAGGGCTTACCGACCTAAAAAAGCCGATAGATAAACCTACTTTATGCTATATTCACTTCTTTATCTTAAATACGGGAGCAATCTTATTCAACTGTACATCAGGCATATCAATAACAAGTCCTTGCGCTGTACGAGTAAAAGATACCTTTCCATAACCTAACAAGTTAATTTTAGTAATTTTATCAGGGTACAACTCACTTCCCGTTGCCAGCGATTGAATGACAACTTGTTTTTCTTCCGGCCATGCAAGGACGGTTGCATAGAGATATTTCTTGGTTTGAGTAAAACGGATTTCAGATGCAGTGGCTTTAGTGTAAGCACCTTCATTGAAACCTTGGGCATTAATTTTGATATCAGCATTGGCTATCGGACCTTCCCCGAAGACTTTCCACGGGCGTGTATCATAAATAGCCTCTTTATTCACACTCATCCAGTCACCAAATTCATTTAAAATGGCTTCTTCCTTTTCATCGAAAGTTCCGTCAGACCGAAGAGGAACACTAAGCAACAAATTGCCGTTCTTGCTGACCACATCCACTAATAGTTTCACTACATCGGAAGCACTCTTATACCAGCCATTCTCCGCCAATCTGGTATCATAATGCCAACCGCCTAAACAAGAACAAGTCTGCCATGGCTCTTCATAAATACTATTGGGAGATCCCCTTTCCACATCCCATACCAAAGCTTTACGTTGTTCATCGGTAAGAATTTTACCAAACATAACAGCGCTGAAATCCCCCTTACGAGCAGCCATGTTGTGATTATAAAAATGTGCGGCAATCTTTAAACCTGCATCACTGATAGGATAAAACGGTACACCAGTCACATCAAAATAAATCAAATCGGGATTATAACGGTTTATTGCATCGACTGTACGATCATAAAAGTTCGTCACATATTCTTGAGTAGGAATACAAACACCATTTCCCCATGCCCATTGACGGTGAATCATACCGTCAGCCCAACTTCCAGCGCTTAAAGGGTGATTCTGCGCATAAAGTTTTTGAGGATCGTAGCCTTCCCACCACTTACCCTTACCATCTTCTTTAGTCAAACATCCATCGTAGGACACACCTGCCTTTTCACCATGACGGTCATATCGTTGAGCCGGTTCATACCAGCTCCACGCATGATCCGCATGAAAACTGATACCAAATGGAAGACCGTTTTTCTTAGCTGCTTCAGCCCATCCCGCCAATATATCCTTCTTAGGACCTATATTCATGGAATTCCATTCCTGATATTGGCTATCCCATAAATCGTAATTATCGTGATGATTACCTAAAGCGAAGAAATACTGAGCCCCAATCTTCTTATAAAAGGAAACCAATTTGTCCGGCTCCCATTTCTCGGCTTTAAACAAGGGCAATATGTCCTTAAAACCTACCTCGGAAGGATGACCATAATTCTCAACATGATGCTTATACTCCCGAGAACCTTCCAAATACAAAGAACGCGCCATCCAGTCACCGGACCCTTCTACACATTGCGGCCCCCAATGTGCCCATATACCAAATTTTGCATTTCTAAACCATTCAGGCACCTTATAGTTCTGCAATGATTCCCAAGTAGGTTCAAACTTTCCCTCCTGCATTTTTTCATTTTTCTCTGAAACAGATACCTGATAAGTCTGCGCCTCCAAAACTCCTGACCAAATCAACAAAGCCGAAGCTAAAAGAAAATGTTTTGTTTTCATAGTATAATTGCTTTATATGTTTTCAATTATCAACGATGCAAATATACGGCGCTAAAACCAATCTATATTATCCAAACACGCTTTTAAATAGGATTTTATCGATCTTTTCATAAAATAAATCAAAAACAAATATCAAAAAAGGTGATTCGATATGAAAATATCGATTTTCCATTGGATTATATACATAGTTTTACTTACTTTGCACCAAACCCTATCTCTCATACTAATACATTAAGACTCATGACACAAGCAATCGACCAATTACACTTACTTATATTAAATGTAGGATTAGCCATTCACAATGCAGACTGGAACTGGAAAAACGTAAACAGTCCTTTTACCAGGCTCTATTATATAATGGAAGGAACTGCCCAAATCATATTTCCCGACGGAATACAAGAACTAAAATCACATCATCTATATCTGGTTCCATCATTCACAACCCACAGTTATCATTGTAATTCTCATTTCACCCACTATTATCTTCATATATATGAAGACCATCAATCGGAATCCGGTATTTTAGAAGATTGGAATTTTCCGATAGAAATCCCTGCGGGCAACCTGGAATTACCACTTATTAAAAGATTATGCGAAATAAACCCTACTATGCAGCTTCCTCAATCCGACCCGACAAGTTATGACAACAATCCCACCTTAATCCGAAATATTATTAAAAACAAACAGCGCACCTTCTGCGATAAAGTAGAATCCAGAGGTATAGTATATCAACTTATGGCCCGTTTTTTAAAAGATGCCAAACCCAAAATAGAAGTCAACGATAACCGTATCCAAAAAGTATTGTCCTTCATCCGAAAGAACATCTATAAAACAGTGGATATAGACTCATTAGCAGAAATTTCATGCCTTTCAAAAGATCATTTCATCCGTCTTTTCAAAAAAGAAGTCAATAATACGCCCCTACAATATATCAATCAGAAAAAAATAGAGAAAGCTCAATTAATTCTGATTACTGAAGACATGCCTGTAAAAAACATAGCCTATCTTTTAGCTTATGAAGATCATTCTTATTTCAATCGTTTATTCAAGAAACTGACAGGAGTCACACCTCAACAATATAGAGAGTTATACAAGAAATAACAATCCTATATATTTTTTACGCAAAGGTTTACGTACTTTTTTCAGCCTCTCCCACTACTTTCCTAAAGGTTATTCCTCTATTTTTGATGCCAGAAATAAATCAAAAAACAAATAGGACAATGAATTACAATGAAATCGGGAAAACCGGTATGCGTGTTTCCAATCTTAGTTTCGGTGCATCTTCGTTAGGAGGAGTATTCCATGATATCCGCGAAGCAGAGGGTATTAAAGCTGTTTATACAGCCGTGGAAAAGGGCATGAATTTTATCGATGTATCTCCTTACTACGGTCACTACAAAGCAGAAACCGTATTGGGCAAAGCCCTCAAAGAAATGCCGCGTGACAAATACTATCTCTCTACCAAAGTAGGACGTTATGGAAAAGATGGTGTCAATATTTGGGATTATTCAGGAAAACGTGCTACGGAAAGTGTTTATGAAAGCCTGGAAAGGCTCCACATTGAATATATTGATCTGATTAATGTACATGATGTAGAATTCTCAGATATGAACCAGGTAGTCAATGAAACATTGCCTGCATTAGTCGAGCTTAAAAAGAAAGGTATCGTAGGACATGTAGGTATCACAGACCTGCAACTGGAAAATCTGAAATGGGTGATTGATCACTCGGAACCGGGAACGGTAGAAAGTGTATTAAGTTTCTGCCATTATTGTCTGAATGACGAAAAGTTGGCCGATTATCTGGATTATTTCGAATCAAGAAATATCGGTATCATCAATGCCTCTCCTCTCTCAATGGGCTTGCTTTCACAACGTGGAGTTCCTGCATGGCATCCGGCTCCCAAGCCATTGGTAGAGGCTTGCCGGAAAGCGGTACAACATTGCTCATCAAAAAATTATCCGATAGAGAAACTGGCTATTCAGTACTCTGTCAGCCATCCGCGTATCGCCACGACTTTGTTCAGTTCGGCCAATCCGGATAATGTATTGAAAAATATAGCCTATGCCGAAGAACCCATCGACTGGAACCTTGTAGAGGAAGTACAAGAAATAATCGGAGAACAAATGCGTGTCAGCTGGGCTAATTCATAGTAGAAAGGAGAACAAGTATGGATTTTAAAATAATAGATGCCCACTCCCACCTCTGGCTGCGGCAAGATACGGAAGTCAATGGCTTGCCTATCCGCACATTAACAAACGGACGCTCCTTATTCATGGGAGAAGAGCGTCAGATGGTGCCACCCTTTATGATTGACGGGCAAAACAGCGCTGAGGTTTTTCTGTCAAACATGGACTACGCACAGGTATCGGCTGCCGTAATCACCCAGGAATTCATTGATGGCATTCAGAATGAATATCTGGCAGAAGTGGTTAATAAATATCCGGACCGTTTCTTTGTATGCGGCATGTGCGAATTCCGTAAACCCGGCTATTTACAGCAAGCCAAGGAATTGATCACTTCCGGCTTCAAAGCAATAAAAATCCCGGCCCACCGTCTTTTTCTAAAAGAAGGAAGAATCATGCTGAACAGTGCCGAAATGATGGAAATGTTCCATTACATGGAAGAAAAAAACATTATCCTTTCCATTGATTTAGCCGATGGGGATACACAAGTACAGGAAATGAAAGAAATCATTCAGGAATGTCCGCAACTCAGAATAGCTGTAGGACACTTCGGTATGGTTACCACCCCTCACTGGCAGGAACAAATCAAGCTGGCCCGTCATAAAAATGTCATGATAGAATCGGGAGGCATCACCTGGTTGTTCAACCGTGAATTCTATCCGTTTGCCGGAGCGGTAAAAGCCATTAAAGAAGCAGCAGATCTGGTGGGTATGGACAAACTGATGTGGGGATCGGATTATCCGCGAACCATTACGGCCATTACTTACAAGATGTCCTACGACTTCATCCTTAAAACAACAGAAATGACACAGGAAGAAAAAGCACTCTTCTTAGGCAAAAATGCTGAGAAGTTCTATGGCTTCAAAAATCTGAGATCTCTTCCTTACATTAAAAACATGTCGGAATAATCAATAGGTGCATCCAGTTATGCTCTCCTATTAAAAGTAAAATTATTGATTAAAACAACTAAAAACAAATAGAAGATGAAAGCAATTCAAATTACCGCTCCTTCCGAAATGAAGGTAGTAGACATTGAGAAACCAGAGTTGAAACCGGGAGAAGTTCTAGTGAAAATTAAGTATGTCGGCTTTTGCGGATCGGACTTGAATACATTTTTAGGACGTAATCCGATGGTTAATCTGCCGGTAATTCCGGGCCACGAAGTGGGAGCCGTTATTGAAGCCGTAGGTGAGGATGTACCGGATTCATTGAAACCCGGTATGAGTGTTACAGTCAACCCTTATACCAATTGCGGAAAATGCGCTTCATGCCGTAACGGTAGAGTAAACGCATGCGAACATAACGAGACACTGGGGGTTCAACGCAATGGTGCCATGTGTGAATATATCGCACTGCCCTGGAACAAAGTAATTCCGGCAAGTCATATTTCCCCCCGTGACTGTGCGCTGATCGAACCAATGAGCGTAGGCTTCCATGCAGTTTCGCGTGCACAGGTAACAGACATTGATACAGTTATGGTTATTGGTTGCGGAATGATCGGTATGGGTGCCATTGTACGCTCAGCCCTTCGGGGAGCTACAGTCATTGCTGTAGATCTGGATGACGAGAAGCTGGAACTTGCCAAACGGGTTGGTGCCCACCACACCATCAATTCCATGACAGAAAATGTACACGAACGCTTGACAGAGATCACGGAAGGATTCGGTCCTGATGTAGTCATTGAAGCTGTCGGGAGTCCCGCAACCTACGTTATGGCGGTAAACGAAGTCGGATTTACAGGAAGAGTGGTATGTATAGGTTATGCCAAATCGGAAGTCTCTTTTCAGACGAAATATTTTGTGCAGAAAGAACTTGATATCCGTGGTTCACGTAATGCACTACCCGCAGATTTCAGAGCAGTTATCCATTATATGGAACAAGGTACTTGCCCAAAGAATGAACTGATCAGTAAAGTGGCTAAACCCGAAACCGCATTACAGGCTATGAAAGAATGGGCGGCAGCTCCGGGAAAAGTATTCCGTATTTTGGTCGAATTTGACTAATAGTCATAATTTAGAAGAATGTGTGAGAAGTGAATTTATCCTTATTGTATTGATGGAAAATTCACTTCCGGCGCATTCTTCTTTTTTCATTAAACTCTACTTGATTGAATAATATCAATCAATATCGGACGTAATCCGCTGACAAAACATTCTACGGCGATCACCATCAAAATAAGCCCCATCAGGCGCATCATTACATTATTTCCGGTCTCCCCCAGAATAGAAACCAATCGGGTGGAAGCCCGTAAGATAAGATAAGTAATAAAATAAATCAGCCCAATCATTCCGATCAATATACCTTTCATAGTCCAAGTATTAGCATCGTCCATCAACATAATCCCATTGGCTATGGCACCGGGTCCGCAAAGCATGGGAATAGACAACGGAGTAATGGAAATATCATTGGCATACGTCTTAATTTCTTCATCTTTCAACTTCGTATTGGTAAAACGCGCTTGCAGCATATCATAACCAATCTTCAAAATGATAAAGCCGGCGGCAATGCGGAAACCGTTAGTCGATATACCAAAAAACTTGAATAAGAATTGACCGGAGAAGGTAAAAGCCAAAAGAGTAATAAAGGAAATGATGGTAGCACGTTTCACAATATGACGTCGCTCCTCATCGTCCATTCCTTTAGTCATAGTCAAAAATACAGGCATTGTTCCCAATGGGTTGGTTAATGTGAAAAAAGAGGTAAAGCATAGTAATGCAAATGGTAATAATGTGTCCATTGAAGTGTTATTTTTAGGTTATGGACAAAAGTAATCTATAATTGGGAAATGGGCAATAAGTAGAGACAATATTTCAAGCAACTTCAACGAAAAAAGCCTCCAGAACAATTAAGTTCTGAAGGCTTTCTGTAAAACGGCGACTAC
>CAVJPC010000133.1:0-50841 GCA_963651205.1 Bacteroidaceae bacterium | reverse complement strand
AGTGGTATACTTTTCAATTATTATGGTGGACTACTTTTGGGTTATTATTTACACATAAATGAATTAATTTTCCCAATTTAGACGCTTTATTTAGTGCTTCCGAAAGGGCTTTATCTTTTACTTTTTGGGATGTTTTGTTTTCCCAACATTCACAGCAAACGGCACCACTGGGGGGATTATAAAAAGCGCCTTTTATTTCTTTGTGGCATTTGCGACACTTCAAAGGCTTGTATTCAATTCGTTCTATCTTTTCGATTATATAATCAAGAAAACCGAACTTAATGTGGGGCGGGTTATGAATAGGGCAGCGCTTACCTACTTCAAACAGGCTTTTGTCACTTATGGGAATTATTGCTCCCCTCCATATAGTCCCCTGAAACGGTTGTGCGTCGATCACCTTTCCGTCTTCTTCAGACACATACAGTTCCAGGAAGTCCTGGCCTTTATCTTCTAATGTTATTTTTATGGTTGCCATAGTTTTAACTATTAATCTTGTATCACCGTAGCCAACTTTAAAAGCTGATTTAATTCCCGGTCACGGGCGGCCTTTGTCGGGAAAGGCTTATTCAGGGTTCGCCACTCGGACGATTTACCGTCTTTTACTTTTATCCTGGGGCTGGGCTGGTCGTCCGAACGAACAATTATAAACCCCGCCTTAATCACTTTTTCCTGGTCTCGTAAATTCATGGCTATATTATTTAAAGTAAGTACATTCGTATAAATCAACACTACCGCCAATATCAACCCGCACGCACATGGTAAGGCCACAGATAACCGGTTTTTCGCTTACAATGGTACCCGTTAACCCCCTTTGTTCGTCTAATACCGTTTCGCCCTTTGTCATTGTCTGAAGTTTACGACCAAACGCATCGCTCATAAAGACGGTTGCTGTACGGCCGTCGGCTTCGTAAGCCAGTAGCCCGGTTTTAAGAAATTCGACCATTTCAGTAACTTTGTCCTCTATGGCTTTTCTTGATAGCACTTGCGGAAATTGAAGTTCCCGCACATCTAAGTCAGGGAATTTCTTTTTAAAATCTTGCTTTCTCATTTTTGTATTTAATTTAGTGAGTGAATAGAAAAATGTAATAACATAGCCATAGCGTCCTGTGCATCTGTGTCGTATGACGTTCTCGGTTCCGGCTGTTCTTCCTTGACTGGCACCGGCTTTTCTTTTGCCTTCCGGGCGATGGCCTTCAACTTTGGAACCAGGGCTTCCAGTTCCGGGATCGTGAGTTTACGAAATACCTTGCCGGCGATACGTGAGTCCAAACAGTAAGCGTCCACCCGATCCCAGTCCGTCGTATCTATTCCGATCACCTGAAGCCAGTGCAGAACGTTCGACCGGTGGCTTTTGATACGAGCTTTAAATTCAGCGGCGCCGACATTGCCGTCCAGGGTTTCCTGTAATGAAGCACACATGGCGTCGTATTCGCTTTGTTTAATCTCCTTTAATGAAGAAGTACGGTTCCCTGTATAGGTAAGTACTAACTGTTCCTTTAAATCGTCTTGATTGCCTGGCATACGTTTTAACAGCGCATAGAACCGGGCGAAATTGTTTACTTTTCCCATATTCTTACATATTTTTTTGTTCTTTACTGTGATCCGGTGCCCAGTGGATCGTAATTTCAGCTTTCAGAAGGCCGGTTCCTTTGCATACAGGGCACGGGTTATCTTCGTATTCGTCATGCCCGACCTGTGTAGGTGTAAAATACCCCCTACCATTGCAGTAGCTGCAATCGTGTCCGGCACTGGTATAACTTTCGTCATGTATATTGCCCCACCGATCACCGGGTTCGACTGTTATAATCTCACTTCTTTTACTCATAGCCTAATCAAGTTCAGGGCTTTCACAGTCTCGCAATTCGCTTAAATCGTGCATCTGGACGAACAGCGGATCACAGTCGTTTGCTTCGTAAACTTCGTCGAATGCTTCCTGGCAGATAATCCTTTGTTCCCGTGCCTTTGCGTCGGCATAGTTTTTCATTGCTTCCGTGATCCGCTTCAACGTGATAGGATCGAACTTCTTTCCCAGTTCTTCATTCTTTTTCAGGCTGAACGCCTGCCGTAGTGCTGATAATGCTTCCATAATTCAATAATATTTAATTGTTAAAACTATTCTCCACGATATTTTCGGGAACCTTCGTCCCAAACCGTATAATGTCCGACTGATCCGAAAAAACGGCCTTTTGAAAATGCCCGGTACCCTTCTACCCATATCTTTAAACTGGCGTCATACATTACGCTTTTTGCTGAACGTCCTGAAGGGTTCTTCCCGTCGGCATGGGAAATAAAGATTAAAAGTTTATTCGGGTGGCGTTCCTTAAACTTTAGGTATGCCTTGTAGGTCATTTGCGTATATTGGAAGCTATCAATGATGACAAAGTCCGCACTTTTACGCTGTAACAGCCTTTCGCTTAAGTCTTCCATAGACTCCCCCCTGATTACCTTCAGCCGTCTATTAGCTTCCATCATACCTTCCCGGCGAAGGGTGTTCTGTAATGTTAGGCTGGTACCTTCTTCAAGGCTGACATAAAGAACTAACCCAAATTTGCAGAGTTCACGACATAGCTGCATGACGAATGTACTTTTCCCGTTTCCACTATTACCCCAAATGAACCAAACACCGTAAAATTCAGGAGTTCCGAAAGCGTCAGCCCATGCGCCGGTCAGCTTCAGGAGTTTCTTTTTCATTTTCAGTATCTCCGACACAGATAGCGCCCGTTGTAGCTTCTTTGGCTTTGTTTCCTGACTTGTTTCCGTATGTTCCATTACTTTGTATATTTACCGTTCAAAGACTGTTTAAACAGCCTTAAAACGGTGTTTTATCACTATGCCGCCCGGCGTTTCTTTTCAATCTTGATTTTCTTGGTTACCCGGCGCATGTCATTTTCATAGCTGGCGGCGTCCTGAATGATATTTTCCAGTGCCTTGTCTTCTTTTATGCCGTTCGCTACACATACGGCGTAAACGTCATTTGCTGTATTTGGGGACACTTCATAGAACTTGCGGCCTATACGGCTGTTTATTTCCTGATAGCCTTTTTTGTTGTGCTTCAGGCCGCTTTCCATACGCTTTTCAATGTAGGACGTAGAAAGGAAGATGATACCCGCCTTATCCTTTAACTGGTTGTATATGGTAATGAAATAGTGAAATACCAGGTCGTTCAGTTTGTCGCCTTCGTCAAATATAAGAAGGGGGCTATCCATCTGATTAACACGGGCGATAATAGCTTTCAGGGTTTCCCGGACATTATGACCGCTTGCATTGACACCGATCACGGCGGCCAGTTCACGGACGAAGTCGCCTTTCTTCATGTCTTCACTACACGGAAGGGTAAATACTTCCGGGTGGTTACTTTGGTAAACGCTGGCGGCCGTAGTCTTACCACAACCTGAAGCGCCGACCACCCAAGTGACGTCCTGCCAGTCCTGGGCATCCTGCATGGCGGAAATTATTTCATGTAAAGCGGTGGTTTCAACGATTTGCAGACCGGCGGCCTGGTGGGGTGTACTAACCTGGGAATATACATTTCGGAACATGTCGTCTGAAATGTTGTCGTACTTATCGTTCAGTATTGAAGAAACGGTTCCAGCGCTGACACCGTGAAGGCTTGCAGTAGCTTTATTTCTTGACGGGTATCTGTCACAATAGGTTTTCAGCATGTCCCGGATTTCGTTTTTCTCGTTAATTGATAATGTTGCCATAATCGTAAGTATTTAATTTATTAATATTTGTCAAGTAAAGCGGCGTCGTTAAAGGTGATATTACTAAGCTGTTTGCCAAGCAGACCGACGTCTAAAATTTCTACCTGTTTGGCCTTCGTTTTCTTTACTGACGCTTCCATCAGTGCTTCAGTAGATACAAGGCTGATACCTCGCATTTTTGGACGGTTTAGGCCAAACTGTTCCGGCGCTACACCATGAACCATTTCCAGTTCAGCGGCTTCCAGTTGCAAATTGACACGTTCCTGTTTGTTACGAATATCCATTTGCCGAATGAATGTCATTTCACCGGGTTTCTGTTCTTGCAAGTTGCGGTGTATTTTTACATAAGGTTCGGCGGTTGCTATATACCGCATTCCGTTAGTTTCTTTTGTGTAAAGGCGTACCTGTGTCATATCCAGGGAGTCATACATGACATAGAACTGGCGGAAAGTATTGTTCCGACGGAATTCCAGGTCAGGCATTTTGTCAGCGCCCAGGACTTCGTAAGTATATTTTTTATTATTGACTTCAATAGTGATCCCGGAGGCGGTGAAGGTTGACGGCTTTTGTGTAGTAAGCCAAAACATTTCTATCATATCTAACTGATCCACTTCGGTAGTTTCGGGATTTACTGAATTTTGGTACATTTCCATGCGTGCTATACCTGTGGCCGGATGCTTTGCGTTATTCCATGCTTCCCTGGCTTTTGCGTAGGCGATCTTCAGTTCTTCCAGAGTGTAAAGGTTTTCTTTGTTAGCTTCAATAAATTCCAGGTTCGGGCGGCTGGTTTCCCGTTTGGTGGTAATGTTTTGACCTGTGAAGCGCCAATCCTGGTGCAAAATTTGAGCCTGAAAGCGTCCGAAAGCGCTTTCGATTGTTTTACTTTGTCCCGAATAGGGCGCTGTAAATCGGAAAACATGGCATATACGTTCAAAGAATTGTGTAGCTTCCAGTTTCTTGTGGCCGCCTTGGTTATCGGTTACGATTTCATAAGGGCGACAACCGGCCGTTTGTATAGCCATACGGAAAGAATTATATTGCGCTTCGTAGTTCTCACTATCAGAAATATAATAGCCCAGCAGTCCTTCGCTAAAGGCATCCATTACTTCATAAACCTGTGTCGTGCGAACTTGCAGTTTTCCGTTATCGTCATACGCTTTATAATACAGGTTCAGTTTTGTACCGTCAGCATACCAAAGGGAGTCACGGAAAGAAGGAAGCGCTGTTTTATGTTTCCGGGTATATTTTTGATGTGCGGCCAGTTCGCCATGTACGGCGTCATACCAGCGACGCTTTACTTCCGGGCGTTCCAGGAAGGAAACGAGCGAACTAATACTTTTAAGCGGTTTCCAGCCCTTTTCTTTTGCTATCTCGTTATACTTCGCAAACAGTTGTGAATTGGTGTACACGGGCACCTTACTACGTTTCAGAGCGATAATTTGGTCGCCGGCTTCGTCCGTGATCTTTAGTGTATTCTCGTTTCCATCTTTTCCGGAAATCAAAGCGACATATCCGTCACGTTTGAAAGCGTTCATCTTATCACGAAAGCCCCGCAACGTATTCGGTAAGGTATGATTGTAGTCTTTACGGTAAGACTCTGACAAATCCAGTGCCTTATGCCATAAATCCTTTGGAATACCACCGCCCAGTGCTTTAACCTTCGCCATACGTTCATTCAAAGCCGTAAGTACCAGCCCCAGTACTGAAGCATTAATGGTATATTCTTCGACTCTTGTATCTACCAGCGTTTTACCGTTCGGTAATATATGGGACATGTAAAAATCACGGGCATCTTTATCTATTTTAAGAACCTTCTTTTCCATTTTTTGCTGTTCTAATATTTGTTCGGGGTTCCCGTGTATTGCTTCAAAACGGGCACGGAAACGTTCAGGAAGCGAGGAATACATTATCAGGGCATACACACCAAAGCCGCCAGCCTTGCGAGCAATAAACAGGCGTTTACGTGCGCATAACTGTTTGTAATTGGATGCGGTCATAACTCGCTGACCGTCGTATTCCTGGGTCAGTTCATCGACTGTTACGCATATCATTTTATTATAGTATTCCATCAGATAAAATTTACTTGATTACTGAATCTGTGATAATTCGTTAGCCAAATCTTGGGCGGCTGCCTGAATGTCGGACAGTTCATCAAATTTCGGATTGTCAAACATTGCCTTTTGTTCCCCATCGACAAATAGCGACAGTTCACCACTGGAAAGATTACCGACCAGTTTAACCCGAACGCCGAAACTTTGTATCATAGTGTCTTCTGAAGTATTAAAGACTGTTTCACATTGAGGGCTATAGCTTGCTGCCCTTGTAGGATCATACAGAACAGCACCACGTTCGTAAGCGGCCGCCCGAAGCATACGGGCGAAATTGCTGTCTGTTTTAAAGTTTAAGGCAGCCCACAAAGTTTCTTTGGTCGTCTTGAAACTCTTGATAATTTCTTTTTTAACTTCCACCGGAAGGAAAATCTGCTTTTCTTTACTCATAATCTGTATATGTTTTTTAAGTTACTTCGCTTTCATCCATTGCAATACAGAGACTTTTCTGTATATTTGGGCGCTCTTAACTCGGTTAAGATGCTGCAAATATAGTATGATAATCTCATACTATCAAGCAAAAGACGGAATATTTCATACTAAAAATATAAAATGTCGGAGAATATCAGATTTTTTGAGATAGTAGAGGCTTTGAAAAAACAAAAGCTACTCGCTGACTATGTTCAACTCGCCAGTATATTAAATACTAATAAAGCGGGTGTTAGTGATATTAAACAAGGAAGAAAAAAACTTTCTATTGAGATTATTAAGAGTATGAAATTATCATACCCTCAAATTAATATTGAATATATTATAATGGGGGAAGGTGATATGTTTATAAACTCGGAGATCAAAACCATATCGGAAAGATTGCCAAATGACAGCCCGATAATAGACAAGTTATTCGATACCATAGAGAAGAAAGATTTGAAAATAGAAGAACTTCTGAAAGAAAATGCCCGGTTGGAAGAACGGCTTCGTTTACTTGAACCGGATAAATCAGATTTCATAAAAATTGCAGAGGATGCTTCTACTGGAAGCAATTTATTACACGACAGCCACCGTGCGACCTCTGCCGGTGCCCCTTTAAAGGAATAATGAACACAAATTAAACAAGCAAGTACCTACGCCTTTACTCCACCGATAAGCGTCCTTTAAAGAATAAAGGTTCACACGCACTTTTTTAGTGTTCCTTTACTCTTTTGCAAATAATAAAGTATTAATAATAAGCTATTTATAAGCGATAAACACATTAAAAAAAGTCTTATTTTATGGTATTTTGTCCCTTCTTAGGGGCGTATTTTCACCCTATTTATATATGAAAAACAGGCATTTAGAGTATTATTATAACCCTTTTCACTACTTGAAAGCCATTTTTATACCGTTAAAAGTGTAACCCCAAACGTAACCCCAAACCTATGTTTTCGTTTTGGGTTTCTCAAAAAGTGTAACCCCAAAGTGTAACCCCAAATGTAACCCCACTCTTTTTTTAAGGCTTCAAACACCGTTTTAGCAGATATAAAACGAAGTCTTCCATCTTTCCCGATCAGCCTGACAAATAAGACTGATTTTAGGGCTTTATCGTAGTCCGCCGATAAGATAGTTTGGAATATAACAAAAGCCGCCGTATCGCCTTCTAAATGGCTACACAGCGGCTTAAACCTTGTATTATCATAGCACCGTTCATTTACGCCGTCATTCTTTGTATATTCTGTCGATGGCGTAATAGAAACCTTCTATTTAAAGCGCCCAATGTAAACCGATCCGTTCAAATAGGGCGTTCAAACAGGTATAAACGTAAAGTCAACGTAAACCAATGTAAACCGTTTCGTTTTGTTTATCATTCCTTTTAAATCGACCTCACTGTTTTGTTTATCAGCTATTTATGTAGTTCTTGCCTATGGTATAAGTTTACAGTTTCGTTTTATCCCCCTTACAAGAGCTTTTTAAAATTTGACCTGTTGTTTTTTCCATAACGACATCTACATGCCGAACCGCCTTACTTTTCTTTCAGATCTTTCAGCCATTCCGCAAACACCCTGTCTGTCGGCATTCCGGCTGAAGGATATACATCGCGAAATGTTTCAGCCGGAAAATATCCTTCAGAAAAACGATTCCCTAAGAATCGAAGGAACATCAGTTCGACTGAAACATTCCAATCCCCGGATGAAGGATTCCCAAGCCCAATCCTTCATCCGAAATGCCCATGAACAGGGCGTTTGTGAACAGGCTGAAGCTTTTGAAGGATTTTTCAGGGTATTTCCTATAGAACATGATCAATAACCATATTCCACTGAAAAAAGTAAGATATCTTCGTGAGCAAAGTAATATATGTCCGCAGACAAAGTAACACCACTTACTTGGCTCACGAAGTCCACATACTTTTTTTACAATAATACAGACCTCACAGCCCTCTCATGCCAATGACGATAATCCCCCATCGGCAAAGAATGCTCCGACCACACTTTCCGGTAAATTCCATCGTGCAAAATGATGTACTTACCCAAACAGCCCTCCGCCTCATCGGCAGGAACAGAAGCCATCACCACATATTCCACACAATCCGGGACACGAAACAAAGTCAGCTCACTTTCAGAAAACAAACCGCTCAACCTACAGGCGGAACGCTCGAAAGCTACCCAATACGCGCCAATGTCATACAGATGAATGAACTTATCATTATTCTTTTCCCTGGCTAAAATTTCCTTATGCTGATTCTGAATCAGCTGCCGGAGCCGGATGCCTGACGGCATGGATGTGGTTCTACACATTATTATATATAAGATTTATATTATCAGATCGTTTACTTCCCCATTAATCAGGGAATAACAATTTTTAACGTAGCAAATGAAGTCATTTCTTCTTCGGCTCTTCTATCACTTCTATCAAATCCGATGGAAGAGTTGCCATAGCCATGGCTATCACCCCTTGCAAACTGATAACTACACGGCGGTCACGCGCACCCTTCACCTTGACAAATACCCCCTCGTACCCCGCAAAGTTACCACCGATGATGCGGACTTTCATGCCTTTATGAAGGCTCACTTCGTCGGGGCTGAAAAAGATAAGATGCTCATCGTAGGTACCTGCCACAGCTATGAACTGTTTCATCTGCTCATCGGGCACAATGATTTTCCGTCCGTTACGAATGTCAATCATATATTGAAGATAAGGAAGCTTGAACTTCACTTTCTGAAGTTCCAACTGAACGGCATGGACAAATATCAGATCACTGATAACCGGGATCAGTTCACGTTTCTTACGCCCGTTCCTTATATGGACTTCATAGCGCATCGGGATGAAGTTGTCGATTCCCAGCTTATCCAATATTCCTTTGATTTGCATCCCCCGGCGGTAGGTGGCACGCATGGCAAACCATTGCATTTTTTCACTTGAGAGCATAGTTATGGAGCTATGAAATACAGATATCTATCTGCAATTCAATCAATTACGAAGCATTTCGTAAAATACAAGAGGAATCGGCCTCTTGTTATTAAGTTGACCGGGAAAAAGCTATTTCAACAAATGGAGGATTTGGAATCCGCACTATGTAGATGCAGCCTGTCGGGTCAACCGATGACCTTCCGCAGATTCCCGAACCGGATGGTTCTTATGTGTTAAATCAGAAATTGTAATACCTATATATAAAAAAAGCGCGGGAATCTGTACCTGTTACTCGTCCCACACCCTGAGGCTCTTGCATGCCCATTGTCGTCTGAACGAGCAACGCAGAAGCCCACGCCGATATGTATATTGACACTTGAATGCACCTTTGACTGGCAAAGGCGCACCAAGGATATAAACATATCCCGCAGACACCTACTGTTGCTTTGTTTTTGACGACAATCGAAATTTGCAAGATTTCAGGATGTCAAGAACAAAACGTCAAGTAAACGTCTTTTCTATATATGTATATTCCCCACCTCCCATAACTTCCCTGCGGAAGTATCGGCGTGGAAAACGTGGCAAAGATAGCAATTTAATAAATAAGACGAAAATATATTCCGCTATTTTTAGTGATTCTTTATTACTCAAAGATGCAGTGAACAAGGTTACCTGGTACTCGGTACACGCCTGCCTTGTCTGCATCACATGCTTGCCCGGTTCTTGGTATGAGCTTGGCTCGTTCACCGCATCAAAAACGCCACGTAGCAACATAGCCATACCTGTTTATTCTGGTCATATCTTCTTTATAATTATCTTTCTGTTGAAACTATTATTGTGGAAAAATTAACATAAAGGCATGGAACTGCAATATATATTTTGAAAAGAGGAAAAAGAATCTGTGTCACTTCGTTGGTAAATGTCAACTTATCATGTGTATTATAGGCATCTATTGTATCTTCAAGCATTTTCTGGAAATGTTCAGCCTGAATCTTGTTTGTCCGGCCGTATGCTCTGATTGCTTTGGCTACGAGTTTGCAAAGAGTTTGGAACTTGGTGAACGGCATTTTTATTTCATCGACCTCTTTGGCAAATGAGTCGCTGAAAATATTTTCTTCAACACCTTCATTCATTACTCGTTCTACACCACTTGCAAGAATCGCCTCCTGAACCATCTGTTCCACGTGCCTGTTCATGTTCTCCGTATCATGCTCCGTGGTAGTCATTTTGTTCACGTATGAGCAGATACCCATAAAGCATTGACTCCATGTTACCTCTTCTTCTGTCAAAATGCCGACAGAACGCAAATGGTTCAGGATATGGTCTCGCAGTTTGCGTGTAGCAAAGAACTGCGGATAACGGCATACAATTTCGGTCGTATCATCTTCTTTAGTCGGATCGGGGAAATAGACATAGTCCCGCAATATCTCCAATATGCGCCTCCATATCACTCCTCCATCCCGTGTTGTTCCAAGAAGAACCGTTTTTGCTGTTCTATCTCTCTGCTCAACTCTTCTTCCCTTGGCATATAGGCCATATATTTGGCTGCAAAAAATTGCTCGCTACCGTTAAGTGGAAACAACAACGTTCCATCGGTTATTTTTTGTTTTGGACCTTTATTTGTAGTTAAAAAAGTTTCCTATATAAGAAACTTTATCTATTTTTGTGGTATGAATACGAATTTGCAAAAAATAGGAGAACTTTTGGCCCAGTGCCGAAAAAACAAAGGATTGACACAAGAAGAAGTCGGGGTGATAATTGGCGTCCAAAAAGCAATGGTTTCCAAAGTGGAAAACGGTCTGTGTGTTAATTTTGGCACCGTCAACCGCATCGCGGAGGCGTTGGGTGTCGAACCGGTAGTGGCGCTCAAGTCCAAAAAGAAAGCGGACAAGAACCTAATCGATTATGTGATGACGGTCATCGTCGAA
This sequence comes from Bacteroidaceae bacterium, assembly GCA_963651205.1. Lineage (GTDB taxonomy): Bacteria > Bacteroidota > Bacteroidia > Bacteroidales > Bacteroidaceae > Phocaeicola. The sequence goes on along the minus strand of CAVJPC010000133.1, from coordinate 39,777 downwards.
TTTGCGAGCCGTCACGGTTTGACAATCCGGGAGGCAAGCAATTATATCAGACGTTTCAAAGGCATTGATTTTCTCACCGAATTTTACGATGTGGAACACACGCTTTCTTTTAACGACTGTGTGGATGACCTGACCATCGTCTGCCAAAACAATGGAGGAACATTGCGATGATACTTTACCACGGTTCAAATACGGCAATCGACGGCATCGACCTCGACAGATGCCGCCCCTATAAGGATTTCGGCAGAGGATTTTACCTGACCGACATTAGGGAACAGGCCCAAAGGATGGCCGTAAGAACAGCGCGGATGTTCAGCGGAAACCCCACTCTGACTATGTTTGAGTTTGACCTCGAAGAAGCGCAGTCGAGCGGATTGAAAGTAAAGGTTTTCAAGGAACCAGACAGGGAATGGGCACGTTTTGTCATGTCGAACCGCGATATGAACACTGCTCAGCCTTGCCACGATTACGATATCGTAATTGGCCCTGTTGCCGACGATACCATTGCGCGCTTGCTGCGTTTATACACCGAGAATTTTATTAGCGAAGAGCAACTATTGCACGAACTGACATTTTCGAAAGTGACTTCACAATATTTCTTTCACTCAGAGGCAGCGATTAAAATGCTGAAACGACTATGAACACAAATACCGCAAAATTTCTCTTTGAAGGAATATCCGCTGATGTAGTCCGTTACTTGGTGGAACGTAATGATATGGATTTGCAGGAAGCCATCTCCACATTCCACAATTCGGAGACATTCGTCAAACTGGAAGACTTCTCCACCGGCCTGTATATCGAAAGCCCGGCATACGTCTATGACCTGCTGATGTCGGAACTGAAAAACGGAAAGCTGGTGCAATAACAATATGGCATTATTTATCTTCTGGTCATTTTATTCTTCAATCCATTCTACAATTTCCTGTGAAAGCGGACTAGTAGTAGAACCAATTGACGCAACCCATCTACCATCTTCATCAATCAGAAACTTGTGAAAGTTCCAGCCTATTTTAGCATCCGAAACTCCGTTTTCACTTTTATGCGTAAGCCATTGATAAAGGGGAGCTATATCTTTCCCCTTTACAGATATTTTAGCCATCATAGGAAAAGTCACTCCATAATTCAAAGTACAAAACTCCTTGATTTCTTCATTCGTTCCGGGTTCCTGATGCAGAAAATTATTGGCAGGAAATCCGATAACGACAAAATTATCTTTTCCATATTTCTCATACAATTCCTCTAGCTTAGCATACTGGGGAGTGAAACCGCATTTAGATGCCACATTGACTACCAATACTTTCTTACCCTTGAACGTGGAAAGTGGCAAGTCCTTCCCGTCAATAGTCTTGACCGTAAAGTCATAAAAACTTTTTTGCTGTGCGCCAGCTACCGATGTGATCATGGTTACAATTATGCTTAATATAAATGTTTTCATTTGAAATGCTATTTTATAATAGAACAATTCATGAACTTGAAAAGTTTTCTCTGAAAGAAAAGATTGGCGGATACCTATCGGACAGCTTCCTCCATGTTACCAAAAAGAAAGAACCTTTGTTTTTTGGAGAAGCAGGGAAAAGAAAGTATCTTTGTATGCCATACATATCTCTTTTACCAGAGTTTATTCATAAAAAAACAATATAACTAATGGAATATGCACCTTCAAACAGGAAACGATTGCCATACGGTATGATGAACTTTGCAGACATCCGTTTCGACAATTATTATTATGTGGACAAAACCGCCTTCATCCCACTGATAGAACAGTCGGACCGGTTTTTCTTCTTCATCCGTCCCCGGCGATTCGGCAAAAGTCTGACCTTGAGTATGCTGCAACATTATTATGACGTACGTACCCGCGATAAGTTTGACGCCCTGTTCGGAAACCTCTACATAGGAAAGCATCCCACGCCGGACCGCAACACCTATCTGGTACTGAAGCTCAATTTTTCCGGTATCAGCGGGGAATTGCACAACTACCGTCAAGGGCTGGACGCACATTGCCAGACCATGTTCGACTATTTCTGCGATATCTATGCCGACTATCTCCCACAAGGTATCAAAGAGAAGCTGGATGAAAAATCAGGAGCGGTAGAACAATTGGAATATCTGTTTACGGAGTGCAACAAGACTGAGCAGAAAATTTATCTTTTTATCGATGAGTATGACCACTTTACCAATGCCATTCTCTCCGATGCCGAAAGTCTGCACCGATACACTGAAGAGACACACAAAGAGGGTTACCTGCGCGCATTCTTCAACAAAGTGAAAGCCGGAACAGATTCCTGCATCAAGCGTTGTTTCATCACCGGAGTAAGCCCCGTAACCATGGATGATCTCACCAGCGGATTCAATATAGGTACCAATTACTCCCTCTCACCAGAGTTCAACGAAATGACAGGATTCACGGAAAAGGAAGTGCGTGAGATGCTGACGTATTATTCCACAAACAGTCCGTTCAACCATACCGTCGGCCAACTGATAGATATCATGAAGCCGTGGTATGACAACTACTGCTTCGCACCGGAATGCTACGGAGAAACTACCCTGTACAATTCCAACATGGTTCTCTATTTTGTCAAAAACTATATTCTGCGCGGCAAAGCGCCACAGAAAATGATAGAAAGCAACATACGCATAGACTACGAAAAACTCCGGATGCTGATTCGCAAGGACAAGGAGTTTGCCTATGATGCCTCCATCATACAAACCCTGGTAAGTCAAGGATATATCACCGGAGAACTGAAGGATAGCTTTCCGGCTGCGAATATTGTCGATCCGGAGAATTTCGTGAGTCTGCTCTATTATTTCGGCATGCTTACCATCAGCGGAATGCACGAAGGGAAAAACAAACTCACCATTCCCAATCAGGTAGTGGAAGAGCAACTATACACCTATTTGCTGAATACATACAATGAGGCCGACCTTAGTTTCAGCAGTTATGAGAAAGACGAATTAGCCAGTAAACTTGCTTATCGGGGCGACTGGCAGGCCTACTTCGGTTACATAGCCGACTGTCTGAAACGTTACGCCTCACAACGTGACAAACAGAAAGGAGAATTCTTCGTACATGGATTCACACTGGCCATGACAGCGCAAAACCGCTTCTACCGCCCTATTTCCAAAGCGGATACACAAGAAGGATACGCTGATCTTTTCCTGTGTCCTTTGCTGGAAATCTATCCGGACATGAAGCACAGTTATATCATAGAGTTGAAATATGCCAAATACAAAGATTCTGAAAGTCGTGTGGAAGAACTGAGGCTGGAAGGGATCGCTCAGGCAAATCGTTATGCTGATTCCGACCGGGTGAAGAATGCTGTAAGCACCACACAGCTACACAAAATTGTAGTGGTCTATAAAGGAATGGAAATGAGAGTGTGCGAAGAAATAGTACCTTTGCATGAAACGCACAACTAAAGATATCTTAAAAGGAAAAAGAAGCTACAACGATTTATGAGCAAACAAGGAACCATCATTGTGGTAGATGATAACAAAGGAGTGCTGTCGGCAGTAAAGCTATTGCTGAAAAATCATTTCGAACATATCGTCACACTGCCCTCACCCATCACACTGGCCGCTACGTTACGTGAAGAAAACGCGCAAGTGGTGCTGCTGGATATGAATTTCAGCAGCGGACTGAATACCGGGAATGAAGGTCTGTACTGGTTACACGAGATAAAGAAAATACAACCCTCCCTGCCCGTAGTACTTTTCACAGCCTATGCAGACATAGACTTGGCAGTGCGCGGCATCAAGGAAGGAGCGACAGACTTCATCGTCAAACCCTGGGACAATACCCGGTTGATAGAAACCTTGCTGTCTGCCTGCCGCAATTCCTCAAAGAACAAGAAGAGAGCGGAAGTCCCTAAAACCGTATCTTCTATGTATTGGGGAGAAAGCAATGCCATGAAGCAACTGCGGACGCTGATAGAGAAAGTGGCGCAAACGGATGCCAATATTCTGATTACAGGAGAGAACGGCACAGGAAAAGAAATGCTGGCGCGGGAAATACATGCCTTGTCCGACCGATACCGACGGGATATGATAACAGTGGACATGGGTGCCATCACCGAATCCCTGTTCGAAAGCGAATTGTTCGGTCATAAAAAAGGCTCGTTTACCGATGCCCATGCCGACCGTGCAGGTAAATTCGAAGCCGCCCATGAAGGGACTTTGTTTCTGGACGAAATAGGCAACCTGCCCTACCACCTGCAATCCAAACTACTCACCGCCATCCAGAGCCGAAGCGTGGTACGAGTAGGAAGCAACGAACCGATACCGGTCAACATACGTTTGATTTGCGCTACCAACTGTGATTTGGAAGAGATGGTGGCCAAAGGCAAATTCCGCGAGGATTTGCTTTACCGCATCAATACCATTCACATTGAGATTCCTCCTTTGCGGGATCGCAAAGAGGATATTATCCCTTTGGCCGAACGCTTTATAGACCGGTTCTGCAAACAATATGACAAAGGAAATATCCTTCTTTCTACCGATGCGCAAGAGAAGTTACGGACACATCCGTGGTATGGAAACATACGCGAACTGGAACATGCCGTAGAGAAAGCGGTCATTATCAATGAAGATGGTATATTGAGCGAGGAACATTTTCATTTCCCCCGAAAAGCAGCGGCTCCTGCGACAGAAACAAGTGTTTCTACACTGGAGGAAATGGAATTGCAAATGATTCAGAAAGCGATAGAGAAATGCAACGGAAACCTCTCGGCAGTAGCGGCACAGTTGGGAATTACCCGGCAGACGCTTTATAATAAGATGAAAAAGTTCGGACTATGACCTATTCTCTCATGTCATTCTTCACTATGGTTCAGAATGACAAAACAGGTGTCCGGAATAATAAAACAAATAACGAAAATCCATTTTTAAATAGGAACTAAAGAAACATTCAACGAAACAATAAATAATTAAGCTGTGAAACAATTCTTCTTCCGCCTATTTACCGTACTGGTTCTAGCCATTGCCTGCACCCTGCTGATTCAGCAACGCAACTGGCTGTGGCTATGTATCGCTATACCCTCTTTCATCGTTTCCATCGGCTGGTTTTACCACCTGTACACCTATAATACACGAAAAATAGCCTTTCTGCTCGATGCCATCGAAAATGATGACCCTGCCGTCCGTTTCTATGAACATGCATCCCCCAACGATTCTTCCATGGTCAATGTCATGCTGAACCGCATTGCTCGCATTTTATATAATGTAAAGCAGGAAACGGCACAACGCGAGAAATACTATGAACTGATTATGGATTTTGTAGAAACCGGCATAGTGGTACTGAACAGCAAAGGCTCTGTCTATCAAAAGAACAAGGAGGCCATGAACCTGTTAGGGCTGGATGTTCTGACGCACGTCAAACAACTGTCCCGCATCTCGGACGAACTGATGAATGCTTTGGAAAAAGCGATTCAGGGCGACAAGCTGCAAATTCAGTTCAATACGGAACGAGGAACGGTGCATCTTGCCTTACGTGTGTCCGGTATCCGGATCAAAGACGAGGAACTTCGCATTATTGCCTTGAGTGACATCAACCGGGAATTGGATGAACGGGAAATAGATTCATGGATACGCCTCACCCGCGTGCTGACACACGAAATTATGAACTCCCTCACCCCTGTGACCTCCCTCAGCGAAACGCTGCTGGCACTTCCCGGCGCAGAGAACGAAGAGATGAAGCAAGGATTGGAAACGATCCACACCACAGGTAAAGGGTTGATAAATTTCGTCATGTCCTATCGTAAACTGACACGCCTGCCATCGCCTGAGCCATCTCTATTTTATGTTCTTCCCTTCCTGGAACGAATGATAAAACTGGCACAGCACCAGCACCCGTGCCCCAATATCACCCTTTCCATCCTCGAAGCCCGGGAAGATCTGATAGTCTTTGCCGACGAGAACCTGATAGCCCAAGTCGTCACGAATCTGCTGAAGAATGCGATTCAAGCTATAGATAATACTCCTGACGGAAGGATTACCATAAAAGCCTATTGTGACCAACAAGAAAGTATCCGTATAGAAATAGCCAACAACGGCCCCGCCATTCCTCCCGATGCAGCCGAACAAATCTTTATACCTTTTTTCACCACCAAAGATGAGGGAAGCGGTATCGGCCTAAGCCTGAGCAAGCAAATTATGAGACTGAGCGGAGGCACACTGACTCTGCTGCCTTATAAGGAAAAGGGGCAAGCTACTATTTTCGTACTGGCCTTTAATTAATAATAATGTGCTAATTTGTCAATTTGCTAATGTGCCAATTATCATCCGGCACACAGAGCAGCACATTGGCAAATTCGCAAATTGACAAATTATTTAAAATGAAACATTCTCCTGAATTATTAGTCTATAAAGCCTCGGCCGGATCGGGAAAAACATTCACGCTGGCTGTGGAATATATAAAGTTGCTGATACAAAATCCACGGGCATACCGTAATATATTGGCAGTGACTTTTACCAACAAGGCCACTACCGAGATGAAAGAACGAATTCTGAGCCAGCTATACGGCATATGGATAAAGGACAAGGATTCTGACCCCTATTTACGGAAAATCACAGAAGAGCTGCAAATGCCTCAAGAGGACATAAGGACAGCCGCAGGTACGGCACTGCACTACATGATACATGATTACAGTCGTTTCCGGGTGGAAACTATCGACTCGTTTTTCCAGTCGGTGATGCGTAACCTGGCACGGGAACTGGAACTGGGTGCCAATCTGAACATCGAGCTGAACAATATGGAAGTACTGAGTGATGCTGTAGACTCCATGATAGAAAAGCTGGACCGGAAATCTCCCGTACTATATTGGTTGCTGGAATATATAGAAGAAAGAATAGCCGATGACAAACGATGGAATGTTTCCGGCGAAATAAAAAACTTCGGTCGAAATATCTTTGATGAGGGGTATATAGAAAAAGGGAACGGACTACGGGAAAAGTTGCAGGACAAAGACTGCATTAAAAACTACCGCAAGACACTACAAGCCATTCAGGAAGAAGTGCTGGAACAAATGAAAGGATTTGCCGACCAATTCTTCGGGGTACTGGATACAAACGAAGTGAAAGTAGAAGACCTGAAAAACGGTTCACGGGGAATAGCCAGTTATTTCAATAAGTTGCAATCGGGGAAACTGGATGACAGTATCCGCAATGCAACGGTGGAAAAATGTCTGGACTGTCCCGATGAATGGGTGAAAAAAACATCTCCCATCCGCAATGCCATCATGGGACTGGCAGAAAGAGAACTGATTCCCCTGCTGGATGAATCGGAGAAATACAGAAGCCGGAACAATATGCTGGTCAACTCCTGCCAGCTTTCTCTGCGCCATGTAAACAATATCCGTCTGCTGGCCAACATAGACGAAGAGGTGCGCGAATTGAACCATGAGAACAACCGCTTCCTGCTGTCGGACACCAATGCCCTGCTTCATAACCTGGTGCGGGACGGAGATTCTTCTTTTGTATTCGAGAAGATAGGAACGACCATTCGTAACGTTATGATTGATGAATTTCAGGATACCTCGCGTATGCAATGGAACAATTTCCGCCTCTTGCTGCTCGAAGGACTATCCCAAGGAGCCGACAGCCTGATTGTAGGAGACGTGAAACAATCCATCTATCGTTGGCGAAATGGCGACTGGGGCATACTGAACGGACTGAAAACAAACATCGAAGCCTTTCCCGTCAAAGTAAAGACTCTGACCACCAACCGCCGGAGTGCCGCAAACATCATTCACTTTAACAACGAAGTGTTTACAGCCGCTTGCGAGGTGTTGAATGACATTTACAAGGAAGAACAGAATAAAGAATGTGAAGAGCTGAAGGAAGCCTATAATGATGTATGCCAGGAAACAGACAAAGACCCCGGAAAAGGATATGTAAAAGTGGAATTCCTGTCGGATAAGGAAGATATGACCTACATGGAAGACACTCTGTACCATCTGGGGGAAGAGGTAGAATCCTTGGTTACTCAAGGTGTACAACTGAAAGATATTGCCATATTGGTACGCAAGAACAGAAGCATCCCTCTGATAGCGGACTACTTCGACAAAAAAACACCTTATAAAATAGTATCCGATGAGGCCTTCCGGCTGGACGCATCACTGGCAGTCTGCATGATACTGGACGGACTGCGCTACTTGTCTCAACCCGAAAACCGGATTGCCAAAGCGCAACTGGCGGCAGCTTATCAGAATGAAGTTTTACATAAAGGAATTGACCTCAATACATTATTACTGAACGAAATAGATGATTATCTGCCTTACGCTTTTACAGAAGAGGTGGAGAAGCTGCGCCTCATGCCGCTGTATGAACTGATGGAGAAACTTTTCAACCTGTTCCAGATGTCACACATCGAGCAGCAGGATGCCTATCTGTGTGCTTTCTTTGATGCAGTGACGGAATACCTTCAAAGCAACTCTTCCGAATTATCCGCCTTCATCACTTATTGGGAGGAAAAGCTATGCAGCAAGACTATTCCTTCCGGCGAAGTGGAAGGTATCCGCATCCTTTCCATCCACAAGTCCAAAGGGTTGGAATTCCATACCGTACTTCTGCCGTTCTGTGACTGGAAAATGGAGAACGAAACCTACAACCATCTGGTGTGGTGCGCCCCCCGGCAGGCTCCGTTCAGCGACCTGGATATTGTGCCCGTCAATTATTCCTCGGCCATGCAGCAGTCCATATATCGGGAGGAATTTTTGAACGAACGCCTGCAACTATGGGTGGACAATCTGAATCTGCTTTATGTGGCGTTTACCCGTGCCAAAAAGAACTTGATTATATGGGGAAAAGCAGGACAGAAAGGAACTGTATCCGAGCTATTGGGAAATGCCTTGTCCGGCATGACAGGAAAAGACTATACCGGCGGAGAAGAGATTTATGAACTGGGCATGCTATATCTTTCGTTACAAGAGCAGGAACAACAGGTATCCGGCAATAAACTTCTGACCGTACCCCAACGTCTGCCCATCCATCTGGAAACATTGGAAACAACCATAGAATTCAAGCAATCCAACCGCTCCGCCGAATTTATCCGTGGTGAAGAGGAAACCGAAGAAAAATATATCCGGCAGGGACAATTGTTACATAACCTGTTCTCCGTTATCCGTACACTGAACGATGTTCCCTCTGCCATAGAGCGTCTGCGATTTGAAGGAATTATAGAATCGGCCAAACAAGAAGAGCAGTTACGCAAACTCACCGAATGGGCTTTGGCGCATCCGCTGGTAAAAGAGTGGTATTCGGGCAATTGGAAACTATACAATGAATGCGCCATTATCTATCAAGAAGATGGTGTGCTGCAAACACGCCGCCCGGACCGTGTAATGATGAAAGACGAAGATGTGATAGTGGTGGACTTTAAATTCGGTAAAAAGCGCCCGGCTTATAACAAGCAGGTAAGGGAGTATATGGATTTATTATCAAATATGGGATATCAACATATCCGCGGATACTTGTGGTATGTGTTTAACAACGAATTGGAGGAAATAAAATAATGGAAAACTTTTTAAAACTGGTAGCAGCCGATTTATATAAACGTACTGACGGCAACTTGGCACACACCGCCGTTGTGTTCCCCAATAAGCGTGCCGGTCTTTTCTTTAACGAGTATCTGGCCAAGGAAGCGGATGCTCCTATATGGTCACCTGCCTATGTCAGCATCAGTGAATTATTTCGCAGCTTGTCCTCATGGGAAGCGGGCGATCCGGTAAAGCTGGTATGCGAACTTTATAAGATATTCCGTCAGGAAACCCAAAGTACTGAAACACTGGATGATTTCTACTTCTGGGGGGAAATGCTGATCAGTGATTTTGATGATGCCGACAAGAACATGGTGGATACAGACAAACTGTTTTCCAATTTACAGGATTTGCGCAACATCATGGATGATTATACATTCATTGACGATGAACAAGAAGAGGCTATCCAACAGTTCTTCCAGAATTTTTCCATCGAACGAAGAACAGCGTTGAAAGAACGGTTCATTTCCATGTGGGATGTGCTGGGCAATATATACAAAGGATTTCATGAATCGCTGTCCACTCAAAACATAGCTTATGAAGGAATGATGTACCGGCATGTCATAGAGCATCTGGATGTGGATAAACTCCCTTATGAGAATTATGTTTTTGTAGGATTCAATGTGCTGAACAAAGTAGAACATACGCTGTTTACCAAACTGAAGGATGCGGGAAAAGCCCTTTTTTATTGGGATTACGATCTGTTTTATATGGGTAAAAGCGGACAGGAAACCACCCATGAAGCCGGAGAATTTATCCGTCGCAACTTGCGCGACTTCCCTTCTTCACTGCCCGGTGAACTGTTCAACAACCTCTCACAACCCAAAGAAGTGCACTATATCGCATCTTCTACAGAAAATGCACAAGCACGTTATCTGCCTCAATGGATACGGACCAACCTGACCACACCGGAGAAAGAAACGGCAGTAGTATTGTGCAATGAAGCATTACTGCAACCGGTACTTCACTCTTTACCGGCAGAAGTGAAACACGTCAATATCACGATGGGATTCCCCTTGTCACAGACACCGGTGTATAGTTTCCTAATAGCATTATTGGATTTATATACACACGGATTTAATTTTAAAAGCGCTCGTTATACGTTTCAATCGGTTATTACTGTGTTGAAACATCCCTATACCCGTCAGCTTACAGACCAGGCCGAACTGCTGGAAAAGGAACTGACCCGGAACAACCGTTTCTATCCCCTGCCCGGCGAACTGGGCAAAGACGAGTTTCTGACCCGGCTTTTCACTCCGCTATCAGGAAACCTGAACCTGTGCATACGTCTTTCGGAGACTTTGCAACTAGTAGCAGGCATTTATCAGGAAACCACTCCCGAAAACGAAAACACAGACGCTTTCAACCAGCTCTACCGGGAGTCTCTTTTCAAAGCCTACACCACAATCAATCGTTTCCGCACGCTGATAGAAGAGGAAGAGTTAACGGTGCAACCCGAAACATTACGACGATTGTTAGTGAAGGTCTTATCGGGCACCAACATCCCATTCCACGGCGAACCGGCCATAGGTATGCAGGTAATGGGAGTACTGGAAACACGTAACCTTGATTTCCGTCACCTGGTTCTGCTGTCGGTCAATGAAGGACAGTTACCCAAATCGGGAGGAGATTCTTCTTTTATCCCTTATAATCTGCGCAAGGCTTTCGGCATGACCACTATAGAACACAAGATTGCAGTTTACGCATACTATTTCTACCGTCTGCTGCAACGGGCGGAAAAGATTACCTTAATTTATAATACCAGTTCGGACGGACTTAACCGTGGCGAATGGAGCCGCTTTATGCTGCAATTCCTTATAGAATGGCCGCATTCCATTACACGCCAGTTTCTGGAGGCGGGACAATCTCCCAAAGGAACCTCTCCTATCATAGTAGAAAAGACTCCGGACGTGATGCGCAGAATGCAAAGCCTGTTTGATGTCCGCGCCAACCCCAGAGCCAAATTCTCCCCGTCGGCCTTGAATTATTACCTGGATTGTCCTTTAAAATTTTATTATAGGTATGTAGCCGGCCTCTCCGCTCCCGACGAAGTAAGTGCGGAAATTGATTCTGCCAAATTCGGAAGTATCTTCCACTATGCCGCCGAACATATTTATAAGGATCTGACGGCTCATGGCAGTGTCATTAATAAGGAGGCATTGGAAACCTTACTGCATAATGAAGTGAAACTGCAAGACTATGTGGATGCTGCATTCAAGAAGTTGTTCTTTAATGTTCCACAAAATGAAAGACCGGAATATAACGGTGTACAGCTTATTAATTCTGCTGTTATTGTAAGGTACTTGAAACAGCTTCTGCAAAATGACTTACGTTACGCCCCTTTCACTTTTGTTGCATCAGAAAAAGAAGTGGATGAGCCTATTGATATACACACCCCAAAAGGAGTCATAAAATCACGTATCGGAGGAATTATTGACCGCATGGACAGCAAAGATGGCACGCTCCGCATCGTTGATTATAAGACAGGTGGTGACGCAGATACACCTCCCAACGTGGAGTCCTTGTTCGTTCCTGACAAGAAACGCTCTAACTATGTATTCCAGACGTTTCTATATGCCGCTATTATGTGTCGCAAACAGACATTGAAAGTGGCTCCGGCCCTTCTCTATATTCATAGGGCAGCCACAGAAACTTATTCTCCGGTCATCCAAATGGGCGAACCGAGAAAGCCGAAAGAACCCGTAGAAGACTTCAGTAAATATGAAGAGGAATATCGTGAACGGCTCCAAATATTACTGGAGGAAATATTTAATCCAGAAGAAACCTTTACACAGACAGAAATTCAGGAAAAATGCACCTATTGTGATTTCAAGGCACTGTGCAAAAAATAGAATAGTAATTAGTGATTAGTGGTTAGTGATTAGTGGTTAATACCTGCGGAATGACAGCGCAGCCCACTAACCACTAATCACTAATCATTAACCACTATTCCAGCTCCCTCTGTCTGCAAAAGCATCTACAGAATTTATCTTCTACATTTTCTATCGGTTCTTTAAAGATACCATATACTGAAGATCCCGAACCGCTCATAGCAGCATATACTGCTCCCAAATCATATAGTTCGTCCTTTATAGCAGCGATTTCGGGGAATTTCTTGAAGACACTATCCTCAAAATCATTCTTCATATTGCCTTTCCAGGTTTCTATAGGCTGTTTTACAATCTCCTTTAATGAAACAGCAGGACGTACGGGTTTTATTTCAGCAAAAGCGTCACGTGTTGACACAAAAATATCAGGTTTTACCAAAATAATGTGATAGCCTTTCAATGACAGCTCTATAGGTTCGAAAATATTCCCTATTCCGGTAGCGAATACGGGTCTGTTCCGAATGAAAAAAGCACAGTCAGCTCCCAATTGTGCTGCATATTCTTCCATTTGCTCCGTACTGAGTCCCAATGAGAATTTATCGTTCAAAAGCTTTATCATATGGGCTGCATCTGAGGAACCGCCACCTAGTCCGGCTCCGGCCGGAATATGCTTATACATATGTACATCTATAGGCAACATTCGGGGATGGTCTTTTTTCAATAATTTATAAGCTTTTACGACCAGATTATCTTCGGGTTCTCCATCCAAAGAGGCTCCGCTTATATGTAAAGTATACTCGTACTCACCATTCTCCCGTCGCGTTACTTCCAGGGCGTCTTGCAGGTTTATCGGGTAAAATATGGTTTCTAAATTGTGATATCCATCGGGGCGTTTTTCTATAATATTCAGTCCCAAATTGATCTTAGCATTAGGAAATGTTATCATATTCTTTTCTTTAAAAAATTATTTTTAGTGTGTTTCATCAGGTTGTTGTCCGTTCTACAAAGACACATACTCCTTTCCTCCGGACAGGATGCCAAATATAAAACAAACTTTTCATTTAACCATATAAAAAACCATTTACTGTCTGGATTGTTCATTCATTAATGGATTTTGGTTCATATTTCTTTTATTATTTTTGGGTATGGACAGGTGTCCAACTCAGCAAAAAGTTCTATCTTTGCCCCACTTTAAACAGATGACAATGGCAGAAACGAGAAAAACGACACGTACTCCCAGACCTTCGAAAGCGAAACCCGTCGACGAATATGGACATTTGCAGCCTCAGGCACCTGAGTTGGAAGAAGCTGTACTGGGAGCTTTAATGATAGAAAAAGATGCTTACTCACTGGTGAGTGAAATTCTTCGCCCCGAATCTTTTTATGAACGCCGGCACCAGCTTATTTATTCGGCTATCACTTCGTTGGCTCTCCGCCAGCAGCCTGTCGATATCCTGACAGTGGCCGAACAATTACGCAGCACCGGCGATCTGGAAGAAGCGGGCGGTCCCTTTTACATAACACAGTTGAGCGGCAAAGTAGCATCCTCGGCGCACATAGAGTATCATGCACGAATCATTGCACAGAAGTTCCTTGCACGCGAACTGATAACCTTTACCAGTAATATTCAGACAAAAGCTTTCGATGCAACACAAGACGTAGACGACTTGATGCAGGAAGCGGAAGGAAAACTGTTCGAGATTTCGCAACAGAACATGAAGAAGGATTATACGCAGATCAATCCTGTGATTCAGGAGGCGTATGAAATGCTTCAAAAGGCTGCGGCACGAACAGATGGTCTGAGCGGTTTGGAAAGCGGTTTCCATGCATTGGACAAAATGACTTCCGGCTGGCAGAACTCCGACTTGGTAATTATTGCCGCCCGTCCGGCTATGGGTAAGACGGCTTTTGTGCTTTCCATGGCAAAGAATATGGCTGTAAATGCGAAAATCCCTGTGGCCTTGTTCTCGCTTGAAATGGCAAACGTACAGTTGGTCAACCGTATGATTGTCAATGTGTGCGAAATTCCGGGTGAAAAGATCAAGAGTGGTCAGTTGGCCCCGTATGAATGGGGACAGCTGGACTATAAGATAAAGGAATTGTACGATGCCCCGATGTATGTAGACGATACTCCGTCTTTGTCCGTCTTTGAGCTGCGTACAAAAGCACGACGGCTGGTACGTGAACATGGGGTAAAGATTATCATCATCGACTACCTTCAGCTGATGAATGCCAGTGGTATGTCCTTCGGTAGCCGTCAGGAAGAAGTCAGCACCATTTCACGTTCATTGAAAGGACTGGCCAAGGAATTGAATGTCCCTATCATTGCACTGAGCCAGTTGAATCGTGGTGTGGAAAGCCGTGAGGGTATTGACGGAAAACGACCGCAGTTGAGTGACCTCCGTGAATCCGGAGCCATCGAGCAGGATGCCGATATGGTATGTTTCATCCACCGACCGGAATATTATAAAATTTTCTCGGATGAGAAAGGAAATGACCTACATGGTATGGCGGAAATCATTATCGCTAAGCACCGTAACGGTGCTGTAGGCGATGTATTACTACGTTTCCGTGGCGAATTTGCCCGTTTCCAAAATCCAGATGATGATGTAATTGTACCTATGCCGGGCGAGGAACCGGGCATTATCCGTTCCAAAATGAACGGAGGAAGCAATGTTCCTCCGCCACCTCCGGATGCTGCACCTGCCGACAATAATCCGTTCGGAGCACCTATTCCTGAAGGGCCTTTACCTTTTTAAGGCTTATACATCTACTACAGATTAGCATGGATTGTTTCCCTAAAAGAAAAAATCTGTGTTAATCTGAGTAATCTATGGTGGATTCATAACAGGATAAAAGAAAATAATTACTAAATTTGCAGGTCATTTTGAAAATACATAAAAAATATCATATATGAATATCTCTTATAATTGGCTGAAAGAATACGTCAACTTCGATTTGACACCCGATGAAGTAGCCGTAGCGCTGACTTCCATCGGTTTGGAAACCGGAGGCGTAGAAGAAGTCCAAACGATTAAAGGTGGTCTGGAAGGTATTGTTATCGGCGAAGTGCTGACTTGTGAACCTCATCCCAACTCTGACCACATGCACGTCACTACTGTAAACTTGGGACAAAGCGAACCGGTGCAAATTGTCTGTGGAGCCGCTAATGTAGCTGCCGGACAAAAAGTGGTGGTTGCCACACTGGGCACAAAATTATATGATGGTGAAGAATGTTTTACCATCAAGAAATCAAAACTCCGTGGTGTTGAATCTATCGGTATGATCTGTGCCGAAGACGAAATAGGTATCGGAACCAGCCACGACGGTATCATCGTATTACCGGAAGATGCCGTGCCGGGTACTCCTGCCAAGGATTATTTCAACATCAAAAGCGAATACATACTGGAAGTAGATATTACACCTAATCGAGCAGATGCCTGTTCACACTACGGTGTAGCCCGTGATCTGTATGCTTATTTGATTCAGAATGGCAAGCAAACTACTTTAAAACGTCCATCCATTGAAACTTTCAAGGTGGATAATCATGAGCTGGACATCAGCATCGAAGTGGAAAATACTGAAGCATGTCCACGCTATGCGGGAGTTTCCATCAAGGGTGTAACCGTAAAGGAAAGCCCCGAATGGTTGCAGAATAAGTTACGTCTGATCGGCGTACGTCCTATCAATAACATTGTGGATATCACCAACTACATACTTCACGCTTACGGCCAGCCCCTGCACTGCTTTGATGCAGATAAGATCAAAGGCGGTAAAATTGTAGTGAAAACGGTCGCAGAAGGAACTAAATTCGTTACTTTGGACGAAATGGAACGCAAATTGTCCGACAAGGACTTGATGATATGCAACGCGGAAGAGCCTATGTGTATTGCCGGTGTATTCGGTGGTTTGGATTCAGGAACAACCGAACAAACCGTAGATGTATTTTTGGAAAGCGCATACTTTAATCCGACCTGGGTTCGTAAGACTGCCCGTCGTCATGGATTGAGCACAGACTCTTCCTTCCGTTTTGAACGTGGAATCGATCCCAACGGAACTATCTACGCCCTGAAAGAAGCAGCTTTGTTGGTTCAAGAACTGGCAGGTGGTACTATCGCTTCCGAAATTAAAGACAGCTATCCCACCCCGATTGCTGATTTCACAGTTGAACTGAACTATGAAAAGGCCCATTCACTGATTGGAAAAATAATCCCGGTAGAAACGATCAAGAGTATTGTTACCAGTCTTGAAATGAAGATTGTAAACGAAACTCCCGAAGGCTTGACCCTGCAAGTACCTCCTTACCGTGTAGACGTACAGCGTGATTGCGATGTGGTAGAAGATATTCTCCGTATCTATGGATATAATAATGTAGAAATTCCGTCTACTTTGAAATCCAGTTTGACAACCAAAGGTGAAGTGGATCACTCCCAGAAGTTACAAAATCTGATTTCAGAACAGTTGATTGGTTGCGGATTTAATGAAATTCTAAACAATTCATTGACTGCCGCCGCTTATTATGATGGATTGGAAACATATAAGCCCGAAAACCTTGTCAACCTGATGAACCCGTTGAGCAATGATCTGAACGTAATGCGCCAGACATTGTTATTCGGAGGTTTGGAAAGCATCCAGCATAATGCCAACCGCAAGAATGCCGATTTGAAGTTCTTTGAATTTGGTAATTGCTACTTCTTCAATGTAGAAAAGAAGAATCCTGAAAAGGTACTTGCACCTTATTCTGAGGAATATCATTTGGGATTGTGGGTAACCGGTAAGCGCGTCAGCAACTCATGGGCTCACCCTGATGAAAACAGCAGCGTTTACGAACTGAAAGCGTATGTACTGAATATCTTTACCCGTTTGGGATTGAACTTCGGTAATGTGGTATTCGGTAACCTGACAAACGATATTTATTCAACAGCTATCAGCGTCCACACACGTGGCGGCAAGTTATTGGCTACATTAGGTATTATCAGCAAGAAGATTCAAAAAGCATTCGATATAGACAACGAAGTGTATTATGCAGAAATCAATTGGAAAGAGTTGATGAAAGCCATCAAGTCTGCTAAAGTCAACTTTAAGGAGCTGTCTAAGTTCCCGGCTGTGAAACGTGACTTGGCTTTATTGATTGACAAGAATGTACAGTTCGCTGAAATCGAAAAGATTGCTTATGAGACGGAAAAGAAACTGTTGAAAGAAGTAGAACTGTTCGATGTATACGAAGGCAAGAATCTGGAACCGGGCAAGAAGAGTTATGCGGTCAGTTTCTTGTTGCAGGATGAAAACGCAACACTGAACGACAAGCAGATTGACAAAATCATGTCCAAACTGATTGCCAATCTGGAAAGCAAACTAAATGCAAAACTAAGATAATTCATAAAATAACCATTTATAAAAATAGATTCCAATGGGAAGAGCATTTGAATATAGAAAAGCTACTAAGCTGAAAAGATGGGGCCACATGGCCAAGACCTTTACAAGACTGGGTAAACAAATCGCGATTGCTGTAAAAGCAGGTGGACCGGAACCGGAAAACAACCCGACTTTGCGTGGTGTTATTGCAACTTGTAAGCGTGAAAATATGCCGAAAGACAATATTGAGCGTGCTATTAAAAATGCAATGGGTAAGGATACCAGCGATTATAAAAGTATGACTTACGAAGGATACGGTCCTCATGGAGTTGCCGTATTCGTTGATACACTGACCGATAATACTACCCGCACAGTTGCAGATGTTCGTTCCGTATTCAATAAATTTGGTGGAAATATGGGAACTACCGGTTCACTGGCTTTCCTGTTCGACCATAAGTGTGTATTCACTTTCAAGAAGAAAGAAGGCATTGATATGGAAGAATTGATTCTGGATTTGATTGACTTCAATGTAGAGGATGAGTTCGACGAAGATGAAGAAGAAGGCACAATTACCATTTATGGTGATCCGAAAAGCTATGCAGCTATTCAGAAGCACCTGGAAGAATGTGGTTTCGAGGAAGTCGGTGGTGATTTCACTTATATCCCCAACGATTTGAAAGATGTAACTCCTGAGCAACGCGAAACACTTGATAAAATGGTAGAACGTCTGGAAGAATTTGATGATGTCCAGACAGTTTATACTAATATGAAATCAGCAGAGGAAGAATAAAATGAAACTAACCTACAAGACGCAAGGTACTTGCAGCAGCCACATAGATGTGGAAGTGGAAGATGGCGTCATTCAACAGGTTTTCTTTTGGGGTGGATGCAATGGAAATTTACAAGGCATCAGCCTGCTGGTAAAAGGAATGAAAGTTGAAGATGTATTAAAGAAACTGGAAGGAGTCAAATGTGGCAATCGCTCTACATCCTGTCCGGACCAGTTATGCAAGGCGTTGCGCGAAATGAATTTATAAAAAAATAGAGAGTGTCCCCAATGATGGAAGACACTCTTTATTTTTATTGAAAGAGTCTAAATAAACAGGCATTTAATCACCAGCAAAGTTTAAATCCATAATTTCCCGGTTTATTCTTGGTTGTTTTATTTTTATCCCTATCTTTGTTTTCATAATTTAGTGTAAATCAAAATAAAACGGCAATGGAACTTTCGTTATTTGCGATAATTGTTTTACTCGTAGTCATATTGTATATGCAAAGCGAGAAGTTTGCAAAAGTAGATTCCGAAATCAATGCAGTGAAAAAGAAATTAGATCTTCTTTTGGAAAGAAAAAATGAAGAATCTTATATCGGTGAGACAAATATATCCTCCGAGCCTATAAAAACGGCAAAAGATGAAACAAGACCGTCTAGTCGGCTAATAGAACCAACAGAAGAAAATTATCCGGTTACCAACTCTGAAATCTTTGATGCGGAAAATAATTATTCTCCCATTTCAGAACAGGCAGAAAATCCTGCTCCGTCACCCTCCCCAACCGTAAAAAAGAAAAGAAAAAATATCAATTATGAGAAATTTATCGGTGAAAACCTTTTTGGAAAGATCGGTATACTTGTATTGGTTATTGGTATCGGTTTTTTTGTCAAATATGCCATAGACAAAAATTGGATAAACGAGACAATGCGAACCATTCTAGGCTTTGCCGTGGGTTCCTTACTACTCTTTATAGCAGAAAGAGTACGAGAGAAATACCGTACATTCAGTTCCCTGTTGGCCGGTGGCGCATTCGCCATATTTTATCTGACTGTCGCCATCGCCTTCCACTACTACCATCTGTTTTCACAGGCTACCGCATTTGTCATTCTTGTTTCCATAACATTGGCCATGTCCATACTGGCTGTTTTATACAATCGTCGGGAACTGGCTGTCATTGCTCTGATAGGTGGATTTATTGCTCCTTTCCTGATCAGCACCGGAGAAGGGAATTACATTATTTTATTCTCCTATCTCACCATTCTCAATTTAGGTATGTTTGGCCTGTCCCTCTATAAAAAATGGGCAGAACTCCCCATTATCTCATTTATTGCTACTTATTCTATTTTCCTGCTATATACCCTGAATACTTATGCTTTCGCTTATAAACCCGAAATAGAAGCAGCCACTCAAGCCAGGTATTTATTCTTTTTTGCCACTTTGTTCTATTTTATATTCTTACTGCCTGTGCTCACTATATTGAAAAATGAAGGTAAAAAACTGAACAGATGGTTACTTTCTATTATTATAGCCAACAATTTCATTTACTTATCCTTGGGATGTATATTCTTGAATAATATGATGCTTCCCATCAAGGCAACAGGAATTTTTACTTTATTTATTGCTATCGTAAACTTGATTCTGGTTATATGGCTAAGAAAGAGCAAGCAAGATTACAAGTTTCTTATTTATACCATGTTAGGACTGGTTCTGACTTTTGTTTCCATAACTATCCCTATTCAGCTGGATGGAAATTACATAACTTTGTTCTGGGCTTCAGAAATGGTACTTCTATTATGGCTTTATGTAAAATCCAGAATCAGAGTATATGAGTATGCTTCACTTATTTTGGTAGTATTGACACTTATATCCTATATAATGGATGTAGAACATCAGTGGACCGGTTTCTATCCATCCGGCGCTATTTTTATAAATAGCATCTTTGCCACCAGCTTGTTCACAGGATTGGCTGCCGGAACATTCGCCCTTTTAATTGCCAAATACCGTGTTGTTCTTCAGACAGCAGCCCGGTATTTAAAGTACACTCCCTGGAATGCAATAATGCTTATTCTGTCTGTTGTGATATTGTATTACACATTCATGATTGAGTTTTATTATTATCTTTCTTCCGATATATCTTATAAAGTAATGCAACTATTTACTTCCAGCTGCATTCTGGCTTTATGTTATGGCTTCAAACAACGCTTCCCGATAAAAATATATTCTCTATATTATAAAATGGCTATAGGTCTTAATGTAATCCTATATATAATTAGTGTCTGGGAAAATAATGATATCACAGGATTCCTTCCCACCCTCTTACCCTGGATCACTACACTGGTTGTAATCGCTAATCTTGCCTATGTAGGCAGACTCTATTTTTCTCAATATGAAAATGGCACTCGCTTTATGGTTTACCTCAGTGTTATATCCACTTTACTATGGCTGTCCATAGTCAGACTATTCCTGCACCAGGCAGAATTGCCTGATGAATACAATGCCGGATTCTCCATTGCATTGGCCGTAGCCGGATTTATTCAAATGTCCTTGGGTATGCGTCTGCATCAGAAAGTATTACGCATTGTCAGTCTCGTCACTTTAGGAATTGTATTGGTGAAATTAGTGCTCGTTGACTTGTGGGCAATGCCTACTATCGGCAAGATTATAGTATTCATCATGCTCGGTGTGATATTACTTGCATTATCTTTCTTGTATCAGAAATTGAAAGATGTTTTATTTAAAAATGATGATGAACAAATTAATTAGTATATGGATTGTGCTTTTGTATCTTTGTACAAGTAGCGGATGGGCTCAGCCTGCATACAAAGCAACACTACCAGTAATCAATACGACCGGTTACTACAAAATTAATTTGCCTTATTTCATTCTTGGCGCTGCACGTTCCGATCTGGCGGATATACGGATAAAGGATGAAGAAGGAAAAGGAACAGCGTGGCTTCTTTGTAAAGATTCACTACCTACACTTATAAACACCAGCGGAACAAGCATTTTGCAGAATGGGAAATATACGGAAATCAAACTTATATTCCCATTCAAAAGCCAAGTATCAGAACTCGTTTTTTATATCTCATCACCTCCATATTATCAACGAAATTTAAAATTGTATCCTCCTTATACTACGAAAACTCTTACAGCCGATGGAGGAAAGCCTTTAATCCTAGCTTGTAATCTTTATACCGACACATTGACCCTATCTGTAAATAATGGTGATGACAGGCCTTTAACTATAGATTCCATAAAGGCATATACCCCTAAATATTATTTAATCACAAACTTGGAACAAGGGATGCAGTATGCTATTTTTTATGGAGACCACACTGCTTCCTTCCCCGAATATGATTTATCATTCAGCAAATATGTATCAGACAGCATACCCACACTGACACCGGAGTATATTGAAAAGCTTCCTGTTTCCCAGTTAACAGAAAGGTCTTCCTGGATGCCTTTTCTGAGGACATATGGCATTTGGATGGTTATTCTGTTTATCATATTACAAATACTATATATAGTCAGAAGGCTATTAAAAAGCCCAAACAGGTAAAAAAAGAAAGAGGCTGCCACTCACGGCCACCTCTTTTTTCTTTTCGGATAAACGCCTTTATCCGTAAGTGTACTGACTTTCACAAGCAAATACTAACTATTAATCTTAAATCTATTACTATGAAAAACACATAGTATTAACACGTGAATCTGCAAAATTGTTCACTGCAAGGTAAAAAAAGATAGTATAACTTCCCCATTTTTCCATACTTTATAAATTATTTGTAACTCCATTCACCTAAATTTAGCTTGGAAAATCAAATTCACACTACCCATAAAGTCGCCTTGTGAGTGGAAAAACACACATTCATTCATATCTCAAGGAACGGGCCGGCTTGCTATAAATGACTTTCATGGTCTGGGCTGCCACCGTCAAAAATGAAATAAGAAGCATCAAACATACCGGCAATAAGAAAAACCATGCCTCCAAATCCGTGCGGAATGCATAATGGCTTAACCAAGCATTCATACTGAACCAAGCCACCGGCAAAGCTATGACAATAGCTACTATGACGGGTATAAAGAAACCTTTCCCCAACTGATAGAACAAATTCCAACGGGAAGCGCCTAATACTTTACGAATACCCATTTCTTTTGTACGGACAGTACAAGAAAACATGACCAGTACCCATAAGCCAAGACATGAAACAAAAATAGCCAAGCCTGTGAACCCTCCCATCAAGATACCAAAAGCCTCATCCTGCTTGTACTGGCGGCTGTAATACTGGTCAAGGAAGAAGTAATCGAAACTGGAATCAGCAAAATAATTATTCCATATTCCAGCTACTTGGGAAACTAGTTCCGAAGAATCTCCCGGTTTCATTACTACCGAAATATAACGCTGGGGAATCCAGTCTATTTTGTCTTTATGGAAAAGCATAATGCCCGTATAGTTTTTATTCAGGGCCTGCTGATGATAATCTTTGACCACCCCGATGACTTGCATAGGTTCTCCTATCGTTTCTACGGATATTTCCTCACCAATAGCATCCTCATTATTTACATACCCCAACATACGTACAGCCGTTTCATTGATAACTAGTTTATTAACATCATCACCATAATCTTCTGAAAATCCACGGCCTGCTACTACTTCCAATCCATAAGCATCTATATAATCGGGATCACAGCCCAACATTTCATACAAACGATTCTGCTTCAATGCATCATGTGCCCGGCGGTTTGACAAGAACATGGCTACTTCCTCACCGGGCACAGCTCCCGAACAAGTTACCTCAGATGCCAACGGCAACTTCTTGACAGCTTTGCGCATGGCTTCTATCTTTGTCTTCATTCCCTCCGTTGGACCGGGAAACTTAATTACCAGAATCTGGTCGGTCTTTACACCCAATGGCTGGTTACGCATATAACTAAGTTGCGCAAACACAATCAAAGTACCACAAAGCAGTATCATGGAGGCCGTATATTGTACAATCACTAATATTTTACGCGTACTCTCTCCGGCGCGACTATTCTGAAATTTCCCTTTCAACAAAACGATAGGTTTCTTTCGCAATAAAGCTCTGGCCGGATAATACCCCGAGATATAAATTCCCGCAATGAAAAGAAACAGGACCAGCACCCCCCAATACTCCGTAAACCAAACTGAAAAAGTAATGCTTCGCCCAACCAGCTGATTAAAGGCAGGCAACAGCAGTTCAATCAATCCTATTGCAATGACAAAAGCAATCAGATTCATGACAAAGGCTTCGAACAGGAATTGTCCCACAAGTTGTTTCGGAAAAGCCCCTACTACCCTGCGCACCCCCACTTCTTTGGCACGTTCCATAGAACGGGCAACGGTCAGGTTTATATAATTAATCCATGCAATAATCAAAATAGCAATAGCACCGAATATCAATGCAATGATAGCGGAATGATTTCCTTTAGTTTCTGCTTCATAACCCAATTGAGGCGTCAGATGAATCTTCTCCAACGGCTCCAGACGGACACCCCACGTCTTATTTTTCAACGCTTCTTCAGTTTTATATTTTTCAGCCATTTGAGGGAAAGCACGTTCTATTTCTTCTTTACGCTCCGGTGAATCCAATAATACATAGGTATAAGCCTCGTGTTTATACCAATAATCATGTATCCATTGGGGTAAGGTTTTATAAGATAAAAGGAAATTATAATGTATGTGCGAATTAGATGGCATCTCTTTCATGATTCCTGTAACTTCGCAGGAAGCTTTCCCCACATTACTGTTAAAAATAAGTATCTTCCCTATAGGATCTTCTTCCTTAAAATATTTACGGGCTATACGTTCCGTTATTACCACCTGTCCCGGCATGGACAGACAGGTGGTGCGGTCACCTTTCAGCAATTCAAAGTCAAAGAGCCGGAAGAAGCCAGGATCCGCATAAGCAATTTCATTTTCCCTGAAACACAGTTCTCCATATTTTACCAGTTGTTCTGGTTGGATGATACATCCTACACGGGTATAGTCTTCAATTCCGGCAAGATTTTCCTGCATGGCTGAACCGTAACCAAAAGAACTGGTCGCCCAATCATCAGTCAATACTTCGCCTTCATGAAAGGTACTTTGTACACGATAAATCCGATCACTTTTGCTATGCATTTTGTCAAAGCTAAATTCAAAAGCAACATAAGTAAGGATCAATAAGGAGGATGCCATACCTACAGCAAGACCAAAGATATTGATGAAACTGAAAATTTTCCGCTTCATCAAATTACGATATGCACTATTCCAGTAATTCTGTATAATCATAAGACTTCGGTTTTTGTGTCAGACTCCATAGGGCGGTTACGATTCTCAGCAATAATTTTTCCGTCCAGCAGGCGGATAATGCGATGTGCATAAGTAGCATCCCGTTGTGAGTGGGTAACAATGATAATGGTAGTTCCTTGTTTATTCAAAGCACTCAGTAATTCCATTACTTCAATACCATTGGTAGAATCCAAGTTACCAGTCGGCTCATCCGCCAATAAGAGCCGCGCATTGGTCACTACGGCACGAGCAATGGCTACACGCTGTTGTTGACCGCCGGATAACTGTTGCGGCAAATGGTTGGCACGATGCAACATATTTACTTTTTCCAGTATTTCCTTTACTCGCCTGTTACGTTCAGCAGGCTTCATATTAAGATAAACCAGCGGAAGCTCAACATTTTCATAGACAGTGAGTTCGTCTATCAGGTTAAAGCTTTGGAAGATAAAGCCAATGTTTCCTTTACGAAGAGCAGTTAACTGATTTTCGTTCATTTTATCTACCTGTTTTCCTTCAAAGAGATAGGAACCTGAAGTCGGAGTGTCCAATGTACCCAAGATATTCAGCAGGGTGGATTTTCCGCAACCGGATGGTCCCATGATGGCAACAAATTCTCCTTTTTCAATCTCGAAAGTTACTTCATTCAATGCTTTGGTCTGCACTTCCTCGGTGCTGAACAACATAGAGAGGTTTTCAACTTTAATCATTCTTACGTGTGTGTTTTTATTCGTTCAAAATCAATTTTTCATTATCTCCAAAAAGTTCGTAACCCGAAATTATAACCTTCTCACCGGCAGCCAGGCCCTCAGTCACTTCATAATACTGAGGATTCTGTCTGCCAATCCTGATAGGGCGTCTGACGGCAAATTTACCACTTTCGTCAACAACATATACCCATCGTCCACCGGTAATTTGGAAAAAGCCGCCACGAGGTATCAAAACAGCCTTGACAGGATCACCCAATTGAAGATTGATATGATAAGTCTGCCCGGCACGAATATTTTCGGGACGACCTGTAGTGAAACGGAAATCAGTACGAAACTGCCCCTCCTTCACTTCAGGATAAACTTTGGTTACTTCCAGTTTATAATTTTCACCATCGCGGGTAAAGTCAGCAGGAAGTTCCTGAATGACTCGCTCCACATAATGTTCGTCAATCAACGCCTGTACCTTCAGATCGGAAGTTATAATCTGTCCGATATGTTCACCGGCAGAAATGGATTGCCCGATCTGGGCTTCCAGATTTCCCACCTGTCCGTCTATCGGAGCTTTCACTTTCAGGTTTTCAAGACGCTCGCGCACCAATGCCAGGCTTCGCTTCATATTCATGATATTTTCGTCCAAGCTGGAAATCTGTGTCAAACGGAACAAACTATCCTGACGGATACGTTCATCCAATACGGCCAATTGTTCGCGCACTGCTTCATATTCTTCGGTGGCTTGCAGATAGTCTTCACGAGCTATCAGTTGTTCTTCCATCAAGCGTGCATATTGAGCATATCGGCGTTTCTTTGTAAGGAACTCTTTCCGCATTCCGATGCGTTCCTGCTTCAACCCCAGCCGCTCCTGTTCCATACTGATACGTGTGTTGCGCAACTCGTTCTCCTGATATGCCAAATCAGCTTCACTCTGCATGATACCAATATTCAAAAGAGGATTACTCAAGCGCAGGATTACGTCACCTTGCTTTACCATTGTCCCTTCTTCGTGAAGACGTTCTTCCACCTTCCCTCCTTCTATCGCATCCAAATAAATCATACGACTGGGAAGCACTTGACCTATCACCCGTATATAGTCATTAAATTCGTCCGTAACAACAGTAGCAATGGTAATCCGGTTCTTTTCCACGGTCATTGAAGAACTGGTATCACGGAAAATAAAAAAAAGAATTAGCCCCAACACAAACAAGGCTCCGATGCCTCCATAGATTTGTTTGGGAGTGAAATATTTTTTGCGTTCAATCTGCGTATCCATGTTTTTTAGTGATTAGTGATTAGTGATTAATGGTTAGTGATTAATAGTTAGTGAACTGCGCAATCGTCCCACAGGTATTAACCACTAATAAACGTCCCTGTTTGATAGTACATAGCCAGTCGGGAAGTCAGTTCGTATTGCAACTTGACGCGCACTTTTTCTGCTTTGGCAGCAAGCAAACGATTTCGTGCCTCCATCAACTGGAACACGGAAACAATTCCTTCCTCCCACTTGCGTTCTGTTTCTTTCAGAACCTGTGTCTCGGCAGTCACCTGTAAAACAGCTTGCCTATGTTCCTCCCATCCAGAATGTAGTGAAAGTATGATTCGCTCCGTTTCGGTGCGTAAATGTAGTTTTTCCTCTTCAATGCTATTCTGCACACGCAGCAGGTTCAACCTCTTTTTTCTGGCTCCGGCATAACGGTCCAATCCACTCAGGATAGGAAATGAAATTCCCACACCTATATATTTATTCCAATGATCACGCAATTGATGCAAGGAAAATAAAGAATTATAAAAATCAGATCCCCACGAAAAACGGGCGAAGATAGTGGGACTGAACTGCCCAAGGGCCACAGCATACTCTTTACGGGCAGCCTTTTCCCACATCTCCATCCGCTTATAATCCGGTAATACATGCACGGATTGTAAATATAATCCCTCCATATCTGCCTGAGGTATAGAAAGTGGAATATCTTCAACCCCCGACAAGGATACAGATAAAGTATCCGCTTCTTTCATTCCCAGTATTTCTTTTAAATAAAGAAAAGACATTTGTTGATTTTTCTCATACGAACGATATCGGAACACATCTCCCTGATGACGGGCTTTTACCTCCTGTAAATCAGAAGCCGATTTCAAACCTAATTCCATGAAAACCTCTGTCTGTTTCAGATAGCGTTCTCCCAAACGGAGTTGTTCTGCGGCAAGCTCAGAAAGTTTCTTGTCCAATACCGCTTTATAATAAGCATCGACTACCTGATAAGCCAATTCGTTCTGTTTTGCCAGACCGCCCCATTCTTTCTCCTTTTTAGCCCAGTGCGTATAGCGCAGACGATTGATTCGTGCAAATCCTTCGAACAAGGAAAGCGTAATGTCCATCCCCACCGTTCCCTGATTATATGAATCGGCAGTATATCCGTTGGTATCCGGATCTACTGAACGGCCTATGTGTCTTCCCACTTCTGCTTGTATAGATATATTAGGAAGAAATTTACCCATAGCCGCCCTATAGTCCGTCCGTGCTTCTTTTAAATCTATATCAGTATTTTTAAAGCCGGGATTATGCTCCCAGGCATAGTGTATGCAATCGTCCAGCGTACTTTGCCCCAGTATAGGTAAAGACAGACCGGACAATACACACACAATTAGCAAGTTGTTTTTCATTTTACTTTAGTTTGAATGCAAACAAAAAAGCAAAAGGCGTGCCATGATCAACAAGCGCCTGTATTTCAACCATTTATATACTAGCAGCTAAAATACACTGTCCAATTGTTAGACATACAAATGTCCAAAACATAAACATCCATTCACTTTTATCAGGCAAAGTAGAGCAAAATACAAAGAAACCTTCTTCTTCTTTCACCCCAGATTTATTTTATTATCTTAATAAATGTCCAATAATTGGACACACCCTTTGCAGGAACAAGTAAAAGCTAATACCTTTACCTCCCGAAAGTAAAAGACTATGGAAAAAGGAACCATTTTAATTGTAGATGATAATAAAGGAGTATTGGCTTCTTTGGAGCTATTACTGGAAACGGAGTTCAGTAAAATAAAGACTACCAATCATCCCAATCAGATTCTATCTATTCTGAACACTTCATCAGTAGATGTGATAATCCTTGATATGAACTTTTCGGCAGGTATCAATAACGGTAACGAAGGATTATATTGGTTGAAACGGATACGTGAAATAGCTCCTACACTACCTGTAGTCATGCTTACGGCTTACGGAGATGTAGAACTGGCAGTGAAAGCGCTAAAGAACGAGGCTACAGATTTTCTATTAAAGCCCTGGGACAACCAGACTTTAATACGTAAAATAAAAGAAGCTTTTGGCAGCTGCAAGAAAAAGAAGAGTATTAGCCTGAACGGAAACAAATCCCCCATGATTGTAGGTACTTCTCCCACCATGCAACAATTGATGAAGATGGTAGTCAAAGTAGCACGTACCGATGCCAATATTTTGATTACCGGAGAAAATGGAACAGGAAAAGAAATGTTGGCACAGGAAATCCATCGTCTTTCCACACGTCGGGAACAGGCTATGGTGACAGTCGATATGGGAGCCATCAGTGAATCCCTGTTCGAAAGTGAACTATTCGGGCACGAACGTGGCTCGTTTACCGATGCATACGAAAGCCGGCCCGGAAAATTTGAGGCTGCATCAGGCAGTTCTCTATTTATGGATGAAATAGGAAACCTTCCTTTAACCATGCAAGCCAAACTGCTCACCGTGCTTCAAAACCGGACTGTCACACGCATCGGCAGCAATAAAGTTATTCCTGTTGATATCCGTCTTATTTCGGCTACCAACCGGAATATTCAGGAAATGGTTGATTCAGGAATCTTCCGCGAAGACTTATTGTACAGGCTCAATACCATCCATCTGGAAATTCCGCCTTTGCGGGAACGAGGAGAAGATATATACTTGTTTATAGATTATTTCATGCAGCGATATGCTGCCAAATACGAAAGGAAAGATATATCCCTGCATGAACATGCTTTAGAAAAACTATGTTCATACCATTGGCCGGGAAATATCCGGGAATTACAACATGCTATTGAAAAAGCAATCATCTTATGTGAAGGTGACATGATTCGTCCTAAAGATATATTTGTGAAACAAACCTGGAGTCCGCAATTCTCTACCACTGTACCTAATCTGGAAGAAGTGGAACGCCAGGCTATAGAAACAGCTATCCGGCAAAATGACGGTAATCTGACAGCAACAGCGGAGCAGTTAGGCATCAGTCGTCAAACACTATATAACAAAATTAAACGCTTTAAACTTTGACACCCATGATCTTCAGCAGACATCTATATAGGGTTATTCTGGGTTACACCTTATCAATAATAGCTGTAGCCGGGGCAGGTATCGCATTAATCATTACACATACCGCAATCATTCTGGGTAGCCTGCTGCTTATCCTTTCCCTCTTTCTGACCGGCGCTTTGGTAAAACGACTGAACAAGTTCAATGCTAAAATAAGAATATTCCTGGATGCTGTGGAAGATAAGGAGAATATGATACTGTTTAACGAGCATTCGGCAGATAAAGAAATGAATTCGCTCTGCCATTCGCTTAACCGGATTAATGAATTACTTGCCGACACTAAATCGCACAGCCGGATACAAGAAAACTTTTATTATTCGTTGCTGGAGGAAGTTCCGGACGGAGTTTTGGCATGGAACTCTGAAAAGAAAATCATGTTTGTCAATGGAGCAGCCTTACGTTTGCTGGGGTTCGAGCAGATTATATTCCTCAGACAACTGGAAGAATCCTATCCTGCTTTGAAAGATTTTATAGCCAAAGGAAAGATTCCTGAATCTTTCCTGCTACAATCAAGTTCAAAAAAACAACTTTCACTTTCCATGAATCGAATGAAGTTAAATTCGGAAGTCATCACACTTCTGTCCATCAAGGACATCAGCAATGAACTGAGTGAAAAAGAGAGCGAGTCATGGAGCAAGCTCACCCGGGTACTTACTCATGAAATCATGAATACCATTGCTCCTATTGTTTCACTTTCTCAAACGCTTTCACTGCGTCCCGGCACGGATGACAAAGTGGTACGTGGACTTGGAGTCATCCGTGAACAAAGTGAAAGATTAATGGAATTCACCGAATCGTACCGCCGCTTGTCCTATATGCCGGAACCGAAAAAGAAGCGGTTCTCATTAACTGATTCATTGCATAATCTGAGCCTGTTGCTACAATCTGATTTCGAAAATGCCCACATTCATTTTATCCTGAGCAGCGCACCCTCCGATATACAGATTAATGGTGACGAAAAACAACTCTCTCAAGTGTTTCTGAATTTGCTGAAAAATAGTATTCAGTCATTAGAAGGAGAAAGCAACGGACAGATAGAAGTACTGCTGGAAATGACAGACAAACTTTACATTGGGATACTCGATAACGGAAAGGGAATCCCAACTGAACTACAAGAAAAAATATTCGTCCCTTTCTTTACCACGAAAACAGAAGGCACAGGCATCGGGCTCAGCCTGTGCCGACAGATTATAAAAAGACATGGAGGCAATCTCTATTTACAGGAAAGCAGGCCAGGAAGAACCCTATTTGTCATGGAGTGGCCCGTACTTTCCTGATTGCGGAACAGGCGTGCATCAAAAGTAATTTTGGGTTATCGTTTGGCTATCAAACAGTCATTTCAAAGTTTCATCGTCTTCACCTTTCCCGGAATAACGGTCAGTCGCACCGTTCCATCGCCGTCTATCTCCACCTTCTGGTATCTGGGCTCCACCACCACCTTGCCATCCAGTGCCATCAACCCCCATTGACAGGCGTTCTCTTCAAAAGCACAATAACCGCCTACGGGCGGGCGGATGTTCCGGTAACAGGGAGGCACCACGATGCGTCCGTCCAATTTCAGCCCCCACTTCATCCCCATCCGGAAAGGCTGGACATCCCTGATCTCCTCCAGCCTCTTCCGCCTTTTTTCTTCCTCGTTCTGCTGCCGCTGTCGGCTCATTTCCTCCGCACGCTGCCCGGCTTCTTCTTTCAGCCTCCCCATCACCGAGTCAAAATCCTCCTCACCGGCTGTGGGTGCATCACTGGCTATGTATCGCTTCCTCTTCCCATTCTCCGCATGATAATAATTCCCATTTCCATCCGTCACTACAATGCTCCGGTCTGCCAAATGACCGCAACACCAATAAACTTCCTCATCATCTCCTTCCAGCAGGCAAGCAAAAACATCAAACACAGTAGACCACACGGGATTCACCAGTTTACAAAACCTTGGGACACGATAGTCCGGTATCTTCAGGTAGAAACCGTAAAAACAGAGACTGTCTTTGTGCAGACCGCGTATGGAGGCATACACTTTCCGCGTGCGGCTATAGAAGGTATCTCCCACCTTCAGCAATTCCACGCTACCATAAGAAAACACCGTCGGCTTCTCCCGGTAGGTTCGTTTCGTTTTCAAGTCGATGTAGGAATCGATACCGTCATCACCTGTGACATCAAGGAGTGCCCCTTTCAGAAATCTCAGTTTCCGGCTGTGGCCTGTCAGTATCTCCGGTTTTCCGGAATCATCCACAACACCTGTCCGGCCATCTTCAAAGCGAACTGCCGCCCGGTCCTCACAAATATCGAACACCTCCCGATATCGGGGCATGAGCGTCATTCTGTTTCCACGCCTCAATCCCCACAGGCTGCAACTCCGGTCATAGCAGGCTTTCAAACCGGGGCGCCTCTCCTTTCCGGCTTGTACCTCTTCTTCGGGATAGACGGATTCCTGATTCCTGATAGCGTCCAGCAACTGTCCATGTGTCATCACGACCTCCAGTTCCCCATTCCGCTTCCCATCCTCCGAGGGCGGATAAGGCACGGACAACAACCTGTGGTTATAATCCGTCCTTGCACGGGACAGGGCGCTGCCCAGCATCCTTCCCGTGAATATCGCCTCCCAATCCCAGTTCCGGACGGGCAGACCGAATATCCTGTGCAACCCCACATTGTCTATCAACATGCAAGACTCCTTGTCATCCGACTTCCGTAGCCCCCTCCCCACCTGTTGCAGATACTTCGCCAGCGAAAGAGTGGGACGTGCCAATTGCACGAACTCCACATCGGGGCAGTCGAAACCCTCGGAAAAGATATCCACATTAACCAGTACCCTGATTCGTCCCTGTCTGAAACCCTCCACCAGTTCCCTACGTTCCGAAGCAGGCGTTTTGCTGTCGATGGCTACGGATTCCACTCCGTGTGCACTGTAACAGGCAGCTATCTGCCGGGCATGAGCTGTGCTGACGGCGTAAACTATTCCCTTTTTCCCGTTGGCATACCTCTCGACACTTTCATATAGCTTTCTGATACCGGTCTGCCGATTTAAAACCGCATTCATTTCCTTCACCTGATAATCCCCGTCCGCCCCGCGTTTCTTCAGCGAGTCAATGATTTGTTGCTCCCTGCTGTTCGCACGGATAGACACGTAATCGAACGCCGACAGCCAGCCTTTCCCGATAAATTCCGCAATGCTCCACGAAGTTATCAGTGCATCAAACAAGTCCGTGAAGCCTTTGCCGTTCAACCGGCAGGGCGTGGCGGTCATGCCCAATTTCTTCGCTTCCGGATATCTCTTCCAAAGCTCCCTGTAAGTTTCCGCCAGTGTATGATGTGCCTCATCAATGACTATCAGGCCGGGGCTTTCATCCATATTCTTCCAGTTACAAGACAGCCACTGGATGGACAGTACCCTCACCATTCCGTCCTCTTTGCCCATTCCATACCGGGCTACGGTTTCCTCTATCTGTTCCACCAGTTCCCTGCGGTGCGCCACTATCCACACCCGGGTAGCGGAACGGTGTAGAAACTCTCTTACCACCGCCGCCAGCAGGTGGGTCTTTCCCGTACCCGTAGGCATCTGTACCATGACACTCCGATGAAGTTCCCACTCCTTAAAGAGCCGGTTCTTCACCTCCTGCTGGTAGTCACGAAGACCATCGTTCTTGCAATACATAGGCGGATGCCGGTCACCACCGGCAACAAAAAGAAGTAAAGGCCGCATGCATCATTGCACACAGCCTATAGTGAATATTCTATCCTTACAGATTCATTTTTATGGCAAGCACTCAATCACTTTTTATTTCAGATGCACCCTGAACACCATCCCCGCGCTGGGATACTTACATTGGGTCAGTTCCACCACGCCGCTGATATAATCCTTCCAGAAGTTATACCCGATACCGCAGTTCACGGAATAGCTGTCGTATTCCGCTATCACATTCAGACCATTGACGGCTTTATTCCAGAAAGAAACAGCCGGCAGGCCAAACCGGAAATTCACCCCCGCCACCAGCCCGTTACGATGATAGTCCAGCCGCTTGTTGTAAACATAACCGAGATGCAATCCCAACTCTCCCACATTCTTCACTCCGAAATGCTTCGTGGCTGCCATGTAGTAGCGGTTCCAGTGTCCGTTACCCACCGAAGATGTACCCGTAAAACCATAGTCGTCTTTATTCGGGTCGCCCAGCACATCGTTGGTAGACGGGTCGTTCGCCCCAATTACAAGTTGCGGTGTCCACTCTTTCCACCATCCCTCTTTCCATACACGCAGCCGACCCGAGAACTGGCGGTCCTGATTGCGGAATTTGTACGAATAACCATACTGGGGCAATCCTATTTTGTGCAACGTACAAGTATAGCCTACTTCCAGCCACGGAAAGATGGTAATGTTAATGTAGTAATTCCATGTGTCATAATTCCAGTGCTTCGGTGTGGCCGCCACTTGCAGATAGGAAAATCCACACATGAAGGTCTTATCGCGCTGCATGTCCGCACTAGGGGCGTGGAGGAGACCTGTGGTGCCATATACATATTGCGCTTTCGTTTGCTGCAAGCATACAACCATCAGTAACACCGTCCCGTAAATCAACTTCTTTATCATCATCAGTTTTATTCTTATTTCAACAAACCCTCATAAACTCCCATCACCTGCTTTGCAATCTTGTCCCAATCATACGGAGCCATGTCATACTGCACACTATGATAATCCTCGTCTATCACCTTCTGCAATCGAGCGGCTAGAGCATCCACATCTCCACAATGAAAATAGCAGTCATAAGAAAGTCCCACCTCCAGGTTGGCCGGAATGTCACTCACCACCACCGGCAAGTGATAACTCATGGCCTCCAATAATGCGATAGGCAGCCCCTCGTGCGATGAAGGCAGGCAATAACAGCGAGCATTCGTCAGCAACGAGTGCAACTTAAGTCCTTTCACGAATCCTGTCAGCACCACACCCGCCTCGCGCGCCATCTTCTTCAACCCCAGTGAATATTCATCTTCAAAATCCGTATCGCCCGCCAGCACTAACTTACAATCTCCAGCTTCCAACTTCTTGAAAGCTTCTATCAGGTGATGCAGGTTCTTCTCCGGCACAAAACGACACATGCCAAGGATGTACTTTCCTTTCTTAATACCCAGTTCTTCAAAGTATTCGGGATAGTCGCAAATTTCAGGCTTCGGCACACCATTGTAAATCAGATGTACCCTCTCACGCCGATTGTATTTCCGGGCAATCAGATCCTGAATTACTTCAGATATGACGATTACATCATCTGCAAACCTGCATCCCAGCCACTCACCCAGTTTCAGCACACTTTTGGCGGCAAAGCCCCACTTGTCACGGTCATAGTCGGGCCCGTGATGCGTGAACACCACCTTCATGCCGAGCATCTTTGCATATGGCACTAATAGCGCAGGCCCGATGGCATGGATATGCACCACGTCCGCCTTCCACTTTTTCGCCAGGTTGATGGCACAGAATGTATGGACAATCGCTTCGTAAGATTTCTTTTTAGGCGCATCAATGTCCACCAGTTTCACACCCTTCCATTCCGTGAGTGAATCTCTCACGTAACTCCTGCGGCGGATTACGGTCGTATCCACATCCCTATCCGCAATGCGGGGAAACAGTTCCTCACAATGCGTTTCTACACCACCCATGATATCGGGGATACCACGGGTGCCGGTAACTACTAGTTTCATCAAAATTTCTCCCTTAAATCACCTTGACAAGAGTCTTGCCCTACATCGCACCATTTCGGTTCCAGACAAATATCTTTCCCTTGCAGTGATTTCAGTTTATTGATTAACGCCCACTTCAGCGGATACTTGATATATTTGTGCATCACCGGCGAAGCCGTACCCACCATCCAGCAGTTCTTGGGACAACGGCGCACCATGGCTCGAACCTCTTGTGCCTGTCCGCTCTCCCATATGGCCATAAAGTCGGGAGTTTCGTGAATATTCCCCATCGACTTCTTCCAATACTTCTCTTCCAGCCCATTACAAGGATATACATCGCCAAAAGGATCAATGAAGAAGTTAGCCGATCCAGCCTCACATGGCAACATCCGCCTGCCTCCTTCTATATAATTTATCAATCCCATATTGAACCAGGCGCGGAACCAGCTCTTCGGATGATTCTCCTTCAGTTGCCATACTATCAGTTGCTTGAAGTCGCCACACACTTCGTCCTTATTGGTGATTACATTATCATCCTTATGAAAGTAATAGGAATTATGAAAAGCCGCCGTAGCGAATTCCATCCCCAGACTCTTGCTCAGTTGATAGAGCGAAAGCATATCCTTAGAATTATTGTTCGACACCGTACAGCCGAAACCGATATCCTTCAACCCCATCTTCTTCAGCGTCAACAGTGTACGAAGCCCTTTATCAAAGCCACCCGCATGTCCACGCAACTCGTCGTTCTTACGACTCAATCCCTCGATGGAGATGCGGATGCCTATTTTCGGGAACTTCTTTGCCAAAGCCACCACACGGTCCTCAAACCATCCGCTTGTTGAGATAACGATGCGGTCGGTATGCCGGTAGCATTCCTCCACAATTTCCGCTAAATCCTCACGGATGAAAGGCTCGCCTCCCGTCAGGTTGATAAACTTCAAGTGGGGCAGTGTCCTCAGGTCACTTGCCTTTATCTCTTCACTTTTGTTGGTGGGGTTGAACCAGATGTTGCACATCTTGCACTTCATCGGGCAACGATAAGTCAGGATGATACTTGCGTCCGTAGGACAGGGAATAGAATGATTATTATATGACATCTTATATTCTTTTTACTTTAAAATCAATTATGCTCTGCTTTATTTGAGCGGATTTTTGTCCGACTGATACCAATCGATGAATTTGGCGATACCCTCAGGCAATCTGACTGAAGGACAATAGCCCACCTCGCGCTCCAGCTTCGTGGTGTCGGCATTCGTCCGATAGACGTCGCCCTGTTGCATCGGCATGAAATTTTTCTTTGCCACAACTCCCAGGTTTTTCTCCATCTCGCCGATAAAGTCCATAAGCTTCACAGGATGGCTACACCCGATGTTGTACACCTTGGCAGGTACACCTTTTTCTGAAATTTCCGGTTGATGATCAATCACCCGTATCGTACCGTCTACAATGTCGTCCACGTAAGTAAAGTCGCGGATAAGGTCGCCATTGTTGAACACGTTGATTTCCTTTCCTTTGCTGATAGCCGAAGCAAAGAGCACGGGCGCCATGTCGGGGCGTCCCCAAGGACCGTATACGGTGAAATAGCGTAGCCCTGTAGTGTTCAGCCCATAGAGTTTGCTGTAAGCATGTGCCATCAGTTCATCGCTTTTTTTTGTGGCAGCGTAGATGCTTACGGGCTGAATCACTTCGTCGTCTTCGCTAAAAGGTGCCTTATCGTTTAACCCATACACACTACTTGAACTGGCATAAACCAAATGCTGAATATCATTCAAACGGCAGCACTCCAATATATTCATAAATCCCATTACGTTACTTTCTATGTAAGCATAGGGGTTTCGCAAACTGTAACGTACACCCGCCTGAGCCGCAAGGTTCATCACCTTATCAAACTTCTCTTCCTCAAACAAGCGGTTCAAAGCGTCACGGTTTACGATATCCATGCGTACAAAGCGGAGATTAGGCATCAGTGTGCTTTGCATGATGCGTCCATAAGGCATATCGGGAAAGACCACCGCTGTCCTGCCATCATTTCCGGTTTCGGGAATCGCGCCTGCCATCCCCCAATGCTCATTCACCTCTATCCCATAAAACTCCCGTAAGCGGGCGTACTTCAAATTGGGGTCATAATACGTATTCATATTGTCTATGCCCACCACCTCGTCACCTCGCTTTGCAAGCATATTAGCCAACAGCGAACCGATGAAACCGGCGGCTCCAGTTACTAAAATTTTCATTTCTGTTTTCCTATTATATCATTAAATAGTTTCATCAGACGGTTATAATGCTCTGCCGGAGAATAGCAAGTCTGTATGTCTTGGAACCCATTTTCACCCATTTTCTTTGCTTCCGCCGGATGGGCAAAGAGATAAGCAATCTTACTGCGGAAGTCTTCTACATCTTGATAGTTGAAAGTCAGCCCAGTCTCACCGTTTCTCACCAATTCAGGCAAAGAGCCGAAATCAGTAGCCACAACAGCTTTCTTATAGGCAAAACTTTCAAGAATCACATTCGGGAAATTATCATACCATTCTGAAGGTACAACCGTACACAGGCAATTCTTCAAGTAAGGCACAATCTGCTCGAAATTCATTTTACCCAGAAACTCAATATGATGCCGCTTGCCGTTCAAATACGCCTTTAACTCATCCTCATAACCATCATTTGAAAAGCCTATGATTTTCAGATTATAGCCGGTATTTTCAAAAGCCTTGACCAGCGTCATCAGTCCTTTTTGCTTCTCTATTCGTCCTACGAAGAGAACGAAAGGCTTATACTCCACTTCGGGATTCTCTTCTTTCAGATTAAAGAAAGTGGGAATGTGATTCAACTTTTGTTGAGAGATACCATACTCCGCCAATTTTCCCAAGGTGAAAGAAGATGGCACTACAAAGGCATCTATTTTTCGAGTAATATGCATAGCATCGTGCAGCATCTTTGCACTGAGTTTTATGGCAGAATAGACCGTTGAATTCAAGACACACTTATTTCTCACACAGTTCCATCTATTTCCGTTCAGGCACTCCTCACAAACACCTTTCACACCATTGTAGAACAATGCGTTGGGACACATATACTGGAAGTCTGAAATGCGGTGTATCACAGGTATTCCCAGTTTTGTTGCCGCATCAATGATGCTAGGTGATATTTTGTTATGATACTGCATGATATACACCAAGTCGGGATTTGTGTCAGTGAGCAGTTGTCTGAATTTTCTCTTAGCTTCAAAAGAGTAGAACATACGTGAAAAGGATTTCAGAATCACTTTCATGCTCTTCTTATTCGAATGAGCAAAATACACTTCATCATCCACCCTATCCAAAAAATACATTTCATAATCACTTGGAAAATTCCGTGAACTCTTCACGCTAAAAGGTATCATTACATGCCCGTTACGTTCCAGTATTTCTTTTATATTGAAATAATAACGTTCGGGGCCTCCACTTATGAAATAACGGTAATTTACTAATATTATTTTCATATATGATTGTTGTTTTTAAAATTCATCTCCACACTCCCCCTTCATTCTCTCCTCACATTATTTATCTGTGTACGGATATTGCCCGTCGATGCTCCCGACTTGAAAGTCACAAACTGCCGGAGGGCCCAAATAAAGTCTTTGCTTACCATACGCTCGGAAGTGAGAATGGTATGCTTCTGCATATCATTCACCACCAGGTTGGCCAGATCCGAGGCGTTGCGGCAATCGGTTATGCGGCGGATGATATCATTCAGTTCTGCTTCATCGGAGTAGTAAATGCACAGCGTACCGCGGGCTATACGTACCGCTTCATCCTCATCTTCAACCTCCTCCGCCATGCTATCTCGCATTTTTGCAGGGGCAAACTCAGTGCCATAAAAGTTCTGTTCTCCCCCGGTAGCATTGGGCTGTATCTGATTATTGCCACCGTTGATGTTGATAATGACTTTTGTCACGAAAGTTCTTTTTTCTCTTTTTGCATCGTTTTTCATTGTGCTTCTATTTTGAATTCTGATTATTCTTGATTGTCTTGGATTATTCCAGATTATTTTGAATCGCTATTGTCCACCCGAAAGAATACGCCGAACTTTACAGACGTAAACATTATGTACTGTGAACTATGAGCAACGAACATTCTATTTCAACCGACCCATCGCGCTTCCGCTCCCTGCGTGATACCCGGCCGGAGCCTGTCACTTGGCAGAGCCTATTCGGGGAGATTACCGACGGTACTCACGCCGCCGCCACCGGTCATTACCGTGCACATCTCGCCACCCTGCCCACCGTCGAGGCAACAGGCGACGCGAAGCAACTGGAGCAATGGAAACTCA
>CAVJPC010000132.1:0-2529 GCA_963651205.1 Bacteroidaceae bacterium | reverse complement strand
AACATTTGTCATCGTCTTTACGCTGGTCGGCTTTCAGATAGAATACACCGAGCTTGCCTTTACCTGCTTCAATATCGTCACGGCTCATCGGCTGATAATAGGCAGTCTTTCCAAATTCTTCTACCAGGGCGATATACATCTTATCGTTATCGATCAGGTTCTTATCGCTCACTTTCAACACATAAGCAGTACGAGATAATTGCGGTAAGCCGGCAACACCTGCACCGTAACCAAAATCATAGTTGGTTGCTTTAAAGTCTTCCGGAGCAATTTCAAGTTCGTAAGTGGTAGACTGGCTTTCTATCGGCATGAAGGTATTGTCTACTACATTCAGATAGAGGTTGCCGTTAGCGAACAGGTTATAGTTCAAACGATACTTGGTGTAAAGCAATGATGCCGGATCAAGGTGTTTGTATCCGTGATGTTCGCTTGTCAGTGCTTCGTTATCTGTTACCGGAATGAAGTTATAGTTATGCAGGTGGTCTAACATCCAGAGACTGCATGAGCTACAACTGTTGTATTCAAATCCGGTATAGTTTTCATTGATCAGGAAAATATTACCGTCTTTATCTTTATATAACTGGCCTTCAAAGACCGGAACAGTATCCTGACAGATATACCAACCTTCATCACTATATCTTCTGTTAACTGCACCTGGATCCTCTTTGTCGAAAATAGCATAATCGAATGCATATTCACGGTTATAGATAGCTACGGTAGAGCGGTCACCGCAACCGGTATGCTTAACAACCCACATGGTAGCAGGCATGTCGTCATAGTTCTGATCGTCTTCCGGAGCATCGAACATCATGCGTCCTGCCAGATTAGCCACCACATTCTTACCGTTGTCGGCACTCTTGATAAAGTAAATTCCTTCCGGCAACGTGGTACGTGTCAGATAATCGAAGTCGCGGTTCTTGAAGAAGAAACGGGTCTGTAGAGAGCCTGGGAGCTCATAGCCGCCATCCAATTCAGCATTCTTAGCTGTGAGTACAGACGTCTTATCAGTCAGGTAAGCCAAACGGAGAACTACCGGACCGTATGTGTCGTTATGCTCCGGAGCAGCTACTCCATTGGCAGCCCATATCGCTGCCATATCATTATTGGTAGAGTTGAACGCATATTGAGCATTTACCCATTGGCCGGAAGGTGCATTTTTCTGCAAAGCATTCATCGGCTCGATCACCAGACTGTCTTGTGAAGGATAATAAGTGAACTTGAAGAGAGAACGGGCAATCCATGCTTTTGGTGTCAATCCAGTGATATCGTCCGGCATATTACTTGCATCCAGATCGCCTTCCATAAGGTCTAATTTCAGATCTTTACTGCTATTGGGGAAGTATTCGGTACTTACATATAAAGTACTGTAAGTATCATAATCACCATCACTAGCTCTTTCTCCCGGAACCTGTAATCTTACATACTTTTTTGCTTCATCGGATTCAAGCCCAAGAAGTGCATCGGCGCTACTTATTGAAGGGAAATAAGAGCCATCATTATCCACCGCGATAAATTGATTTGTCAGCAACGGGCTAGTCACAGTCGGTTTAACCGTTGCGTCGAACTGTACGCTCTTATCTTTCGGCAAACCTCCCCAGAAATTTCCATACTGGAAATCAACCATCTGGTTAACAGCACTAGCATCCAATGTGATAGCACCCGCAAGAATAGGTTTTACCTTAACGATATCACCAATGATATTGGCCATTGCATCGCCGGCTTCTACTTTAGAATACTTCCAGGCCATGAGTTCATTGGAGCCCTCATACTCATTTTTCTTCAAAACAAGAACCGAGTCCTGGTTGCTGAAATAAGAATACAAGGGAGCATAGTCGAAATTATCCACCTGCTTATCGGTTGTGTACCAAGCCCAGTTTTGTGTACAACCACCCAGAAAGGATTTAATAGGGCCATCAGAATAAGAATTATGATTCTCTACTTTTTCCTGAGTATAAGCTTTCACATGCCCATACTCCAACTCCATATTTGTTTCTTTGTTCACAAACACGAAGTTCTTTCCGCTACGTCCGTCATCGGTAGCTTTGATTGACCACAAAGAATAATTGATTGGGGTATTATAACCCGGTTC
This sequence comes from Bacteroidaceae bacterium, assembly GCA_963651205.1. Classification (GTDB taxonomy): domain Bacteria; phylum Bacteroidota; class Bacteroidia; order Bacteroidales; family Bacteroidaceae; genus Phocaeicola. Next base: position 440 of record CAVJPC010000132.1, on the reverse strand, counting down.
TTCTAGTTTCAAGACCAAACCATTGGTACCATACCCATAACCATAACCAAGATCACGATACTGCACTAATAGTTTGCCATCTTCATCTACCAACTGGTACCACTTGTCTGCTTCAAAATGGTTTACTTCATTATCAATCTCATCACTGCTCATTACATCCGTCGGGCGATACGTAATCTTATGTCCGCCGTAATTTTGGGCATATACATGAGTTGAAACACTGGCCGACAACAACAGGCCGGCAATTAACGAGGTAATTGTTTTACTCATAAATTCTAAATTAAGTAATACTAAAATAAAGTTCTATATAAATCCTTTTCTATAATCTTCACTTATTCATCCGGATAAACTATTTATCCGAAGGTGGTCATAACCAACTTATCAGGGGAATGGTACAAAGATATAAAACTATGATTCCTGCTTTTTGTTTTTTTATATGG
>CAVJPC010000131.1:0-20137 GCA_963651205.1 Bacteroidaceae bacterium | reverse complement strand
CATACTTACAAGTAAGATGAAGGAGTAGTCAACCTAAAGCGTTAAACTACAATGAAATCCTTGCTGAAGAACAGAAGAAACCGTATTTTTGTACAGATAGCACTGATATCCCACCCTAGTGGAACGCCCATTCCACTAGGGTGGGACTACGCTTCCAGCTAGGTGAAACTCCAGTCTCACCCGGGTGGGATAGCATACAGAAATATATGTTGACGCAATGCAGGGCACATCGTCCGGCATTCAGTCATCGGTGGGATAGCATACAGAAATATATGTTGACGCAATATGGACAGCCTCTCTCCCACTGAGGTTGACGGTCTACTGACGGAATACTTCAAGAATCATCGCAGCATCACTTGTAGGCAGTTCCAGCAAACCTACGGAATGACGCGTACCACCGCTTACCGCCGCTTGGCAATACTGATGCAGGGGGAACATCCGTCATTGATGCGTGAGGGTACAAAAATTCTACTGTCTATAAACCAACTAAGGGACATTACGGCCGGCCATATACTGACGAACGCTGGTAATGAGGCGGATAAGGTGAAAGGAGAATCGGGGAAAGTAGAAGAAAGCCTCACTGAATTTAACTTAAAGTGCTGGGGAGTGAATTAAAATCCTAGTTACTTGGATAGTGAATAGAATTTTATTGTATCTTTGCGGTGCATTCTTTATCAACAGGTGGAGAAATCTGCCAATAATCTCGTGGCGGGCATTCGTGTGCCCGCTTGCGATAGTTCTATATGGCGGTTTCGCACCCCCATGTAGGATGTTAATGCACCTACTGCCTGTTGGTGGAATGCAATGGGAAAGGCGGAACCGCTTTTTTATATTCTTAAATCAACTCTTTCACCCGCCCCATTTAATGTTCCCAATTTATTAACTTATTTAAATTTCATTAGTATGAAAGAGAATTCAAGTAACCAGCAGGCAACCCACAAAACGGAACCAGAGGCAGTACGTAACGCACTCCATTCTGACGAGGAAATGTTGAAGTTTTATCTGACCATGAATCGTTTCCTCAATCCGGCAACGTATGAAACAGAGCAGCCTGCATTGCAAAGACTTTACGATCTGCACACTACACTCAGTTCGTTTTTCCAGTTAACAGGTCCTATCGGTGCTCATAGCTTCAGCGGAATGGATAATATCATGAAAGGCTACGGATTATTAACGATGCGTAATGAATTATCTATAAAGAAGCGTTATGAATGTAACGCCCACTATGCTTATCATGTCCAGTTCTTTTTCCACCTGGCATCCAACCAACTGTATGCAAAGAAACTAAGCGGCATTTATCAATCACATATCAAGCGAATAGCTTATCTGATAAAGAAGCTGGAAAACGCATCGGCTGAATCATCGGTCAAGGAAGTGATGGAATAAAAGCAGAGTAGCTGTATGCGCTGAGAATTGCAACAGGGAAGTATACTCAAACTCACCACAGATTATACAGATTATCACAAATTCAATCTAAAACAACTGAATTTTAAGGGAAGTAATCTGTGTTATCTGTGGTAAAAATGACTTTTGACACTCAAAACTTCAACTCCAGTTGCGGGTCTTCCCCCAGCAAATTAAAAGTCATCCGATGATACGGAGTCGTTCCATGTTCACGGATTGCCGCACGATGCTTTTTGGTGGGATAGCCTTTATTGCTATTCCAATCAAAGAAAGGGTATTCTTTGTGCAGACCATTCATATAGTCATCGCGGTAGGTTTTAGCGAGAATAGATGCGGCGGCAATAGAAAGATATTTCCCATCTCCTTTCACCACGGTGGTATGTGGTAAATCCTGATACTTCTTAAAACGGTTTCCATCTATCAACAAGTGCTGCGGACGGAGATTCAGCTGGTCAAGGGCACGATGCATGGCCAGGAAAGATGCATTGAGAATATTTATCTTGTCTATTTCTTCAGGAGTCACCACACCAACAGCCCATGCCAGTGCTTCCCGTTCCACGACTTCCCGAAGCGCATAACGCTGATGCTCCGTCAGTTGCTTGGAATCATTCAGCAGCTCATTCTTAAAATCGACAGGCAAAATAACGGCAGCGGCATATACCGATCCCGCCAGACAACCCCTGCCCGCTTCATCACAGCCGGCTTCTATCAGGTCTTTATTCAAATAAGGTAATAACATAACTCATCTTTATTATTACTTGCAAAGATAGACATTTTAAAAAAAAGAGAATACAATCTTTAATTTTAACCTTCAAATTTTGATGTCTCCAAATAAAAACAATAAATTCGCACAATATGCCGCTAAAGTAGAATAAAACAATATTAAAATGAAATTTACTTGGATTCCATTTTACAAGGAGTTTGCAGAAAAACTTCTTCAATTTCGTAGTGATCGCAAACCTTTGATCAATATCATTTATGACCATCGTGAAGAATTATTAGCTTCTTATCTCCACGATGAAGGTGGTAAAGACGATTTATGTACCGACATTGATCCGTTTACAACTTTCGGATTGTTCAACAGAGGTTTTAAAATAGACAATCGCATACACTCAACTGAAACATTGAAAGACATGTTTCATATAAATGCAAATTCTCCTACTGACTTTGAAGGCGTACCTGTCCTTCATAAGATTAAATCGCATTTCTTTGGTTTCAAAAGTAAACGTCAAAAGAATGACATTGAAAATCTTTGGAAACTATTTGAGAAAGTTGTAAGGAATGAGGATTTTGAAGAAGAATACAATCAAGTCATTGTTCAATTCATAATAAATATAAATATTACTATGGCCCTATTCTGGATTCGTCCAAATGACTTTCTTGCTTTTGATAAAACGAACAGAAATTACATGAAAGAAAAATATGGTATATATTTACCTGATAAAGCCCCGCAGTATTCCGAGTACATGGAGATTCTTAAGAACATTAAAAACAAAATGCAGACAAATGAAATAAAAGAAAATACATTCTATGAGATATCTTCGAACGCATATTCAGAGAAAATCTTTAATGAATCAAACGAAGAAAATGTAGAGAATGGGTATTATGACAATATTGTTGCCACTTGGAGAAAACGTAAAAATATAGTTCTTTACGGTGCACCTGGCACAGGTAAGACTTACGATGTTCCTGAATATGCAGTAAGACTCTGCATGCCATCTTTTAATGCCAATCATGCCACAAGGGAAGAATTGATGGAGCAATACAATCAACTTAAGCAAGATAAACGTATTGCATTCACAACATTCCATCAATCCATGGATTATGAGGACTGGATTGAAGGATTGCGCCCGATAGCAGACAACAACCAAATAACCTATGATATTGAGAAAGGTATCTTCAAAAAATTATGCGAAGAAGCAGAACGCCCGATCATAACAGATAAAGAAATTGGTATTGCCCCAGATGCTGTGGTATGGAAAGTGTCTTTACAAGGTACCGGAGACAATCCTGTCCGCACCGATTGTATGAAAAATAATTATGTGCGTATTGGCTGGGATGAATATGGCCCCAATATTACCGATGAAACAGATTGGAGCATACGAAATAGTGAGGGAAGATATATTCTTGACTCTTTTATAAATAAGATGAAAGAAGGTGATATTGTCATGAGCTGTTATTCTAACCGTACTATTGATGCTATTGGAGTGGTAACAGGAGATTATAAATGGATAGACAGCCTTCCTGATTATAAACGCACAAGAAATGTTACATGGCTTGTCAAAGGAATCAATGAAAACATAGTGGAGATAAACGATGGTAAAACACTTACTTTGGGTACGGTTTATCGATTGAATTCAATTACTTTAGATAAGGTTCAGACACTACTTGACAAATACAAAAAGCCACAGACTATGGAGCGTAATACCTTGCCATACATTATGGTAATAGATGAGTTGAATAGAGGGAATGTTTCTAAAATATTTGGTGAATTGATTACACTATTGGAACCCGATAAACGCAAAGGAAACAAAAATGCAGAAAGTGTTATTCTTCCTTACTCCAAGACTTTATTTCAGATTCCCGAGAATATTTACATCATTGCCACTATGAATACAGCCGACCGTTCATTGGGCTCATTGGATTATGCTATTAGAAGACGGTTTGCATTCATTGCGAATCGTCCTTACCAACCTAATGGCGTGAATCTTGAATTTGAATTGTTTAAAGAAGTCAGCAGTCTGTTTATCAAGAATTTCGATGAATATGCTGATAATAGATGGGACCCATTTTTAAAATTAGAGCCGGCAGACACTTTATCTGATGAGTATAAACCGGAAGATGTATGGATCGGCCATAGCTATTTCATCATAGAAAATGAATCGGACATAAACGATAGATTGTTATATGACATTATCCCATTACTTGAAGAATATGTGCGTGATGGCATTCTGACCTCCGAAACTCAGAATACAATTGATCATTTATATCAAATTGCCGTTGAATAATGAAAATAATACAACTCCATGAGCAACTATTAGAGAACACACTTCTCCCACCTGATGCAATAGAAGCTATTCTTCTTTATATGGAAGATGGTCAGGATGTTGTACATACCGTCAAAAGGGGACGTAAGGAAAAAGAGCCATGCATTCATCTGTTTCGTAAAGACAATAAGGTTTATGCTACAAGTTCTTATTTTGTTGGTTTAGATTGGTTAGCAGAAAAAGAATTGGCCGTTCAAATAAATCCGAAAATGAACGATGGATTTGAAATAGACTACGTTCATATGCTAAATGATGCATTATGCGAACCGGAGAACTTCGAGCATTTGAAAGACTTGATAACTATCCGCTTTGACAAGCCTTCTATTCAAATCAAGCAACAACAGGACTTTCTTAGCATATTTCTTATTACTGAGTTTCTTGGTTTATTGCAGAAGATTGTACGCAAAGGACTAAAAAAAAGCTTTTACATGGTTGAAGAGAACCTTCCCAATAAAGTAAAAGGTAAAATTCTTATCGGAAAGAATGTTCATCAAAACTTGACAAAAGGGAAAATCACAAATAATGTGTGCAAATATCAAGTATATGACATTGATTCAGACGAAAACCGTATACTAAAGAAAGCACTAAGATTCTGTAAGCGACAGCTTATTGTTTATAGCCATGCTATTGATACCCATCCTCTTGAAACGAAAGCAAAATATATACAACCCTACTTTGATTCAGTATCTGATAATGTAAGCATCCGAACGATTAAATCTTTTAAGGGAAATCCCATATTCAAAGAATATAATCAAGCTGTAGAATTTGCACAATTACTACTTCGAAGATACAGCTATGATATCACAAACATTGGAAAGCAACAAATTAGCACGCCTCCTTTCTGGATAGATATGAGCAAGTTGTTTGAACTATATATCTTTCATCATCTCAGAAAAGTATTTACTGACAAGAATGAGATTAGATATCATGTGAATGCCCACTTCCAGGAATTAGACTACTTACTAAATCCATCTCATTGGTCTGAACCATATGTTATTGATGCCAAATACAAACCCCGATACAAACATAGTGGAGGAATTTCTATTGACGATGCAAGAGAAGTCAGCGGATATGCCAGGCTAAGCAGCATATATAGTGCTTTAAAATTAGATGAAAACAAGGTTCCACCTATCAAATGCCTCATCATATATCCGGATCAAGAACAAGAAGAGCGTTTTACTTTTACAAACATTGAGGAGCCTACGTTTGAGGCAATATCTGGTTACGTAAGATTTTATAAAATTGGTATTCGATTGCCCATGATTATACAGAATGGCTAATATACAAAAAGAACATGCATACGTTTTAAGAAGAGTGACCACCGTTAGATGTAAATGCGACAGCTATAAATCCACTTGCATTTGTCTATCTATTAGATACAAAATACTTAACGATCCAAAGTAAAGATATTCTTTTAAAAGGGAAAATCATTAGGCTATCTCAAAATAAACCTCTACTTTTGTTTAACAAAATCACTGCTTTTGCTAAAAACACGTTTGAGTTATGAAAGACAAACTACTTATATGTATCATTCTTTGCCTGGTAAATATCTCATGGGCCAATGCTCGCGAAAAACAACAAGAGGCCGAATTACTGATTAAAAAGTCGGTTGACGCTTTATACAACAATCCCAAACAAGCCAGCTACTATGCTGCCAAAGTTATTGAATTATTTCCCGGCGAGAACCGGAATGACCAAAAGGCAAAAGCAATCTTCTACTACAGTCAGGCAGAAAAGTTATTAGGAAATTTTGATGCAAGCATTAAAAACCTGTATGATGCTTTGGAGTATGCAACTCCGACCAACAAAGAGTTAAACGGACAGATTTATGCACTGATAGGAGCCCTTTATTGCAAGCTGACCGACTACAACAAAGCCATAGAAATGAACGAGAAAGCTATCTCGATCTTTAAATCCATAGGAGATTCCATTTCCATTGCTTTATGCTACAATGATCGTGGTATCATACACTACTCCATGAACGAATTCAAAACAGCCGAACAATTCTTGCGACAAGCGCTTGCCATAAACCGCAGCCAGAAGAACTTGCGGGGGATTTCTGCCAATTTAAACAACCTATGTTTATATGAAGGAAATTTTAATGAGAAAATAGGTTTCATTAATGAGGCAATTGTCATCAACAAAAACCTAAACTCCCAATGGTCTTTGGGCGAGAACTATAATAATATGGGAAAGCAATATTTCTATGCAAAGCAATATGATAATGCTTTGCAAGCTCTGCAAAAAGCTTATGAAGTAGCTTCTTCCATCAGTGCCAAGGAGTTGGTTTGCGATAACTATGAATATTCTTCCTGGGTATATGATGCCCTTGGGGATCATAAAAATGCCTATCAATGCCTCATGCAATTGTATATCCTCAGCAAGGATCTGCAAAGCGGAAGTAAATTACGCATTGTGGAACAGGAAATTTCACATAAACGATATCAAAACCAGCAAAGAAAAGCGGAAATAAGGGAGCAAGCTTATGAAATAGAATTGCTGAAACGAAACCTACTTGCTTTATTAGTGGTATTCATTTCGCTGGCAGTATTCAGCATCTTCTTATATAAATGGTATAAACGCAAAAAGAATATGCAGTTAATGGTTGCCCGCTATAATTTGGAGCAATCGGAGCATGAACTTGCAGAACTTAAAGTGCGCCAGCAGGAGCTAGAATTGAAATCCGTACAAACCGCATTGGATAACAGCCGCCAGGAGGCAACCAGCTTTGCCGTATTCCTGCATAGCCGCAATGAATTGCTAGAGAAAATCAGGGAGATGATAAAGCAAGGATACAAGATGGACCAGCAGACATTGGTCCCCCATCTAAAGAAAGTCAATGCTTTCATCAGCCAATATCAGAATGGAGATAAAACGAACAGCACATTATTGATGAACGTTGAAGAAAAGAATCAGGAGTTTCTTCAACGGTTGTCTGAACGTCATCCCAATTTGACACAAGGTGAAAAATATCTGGCAACACTGTTACGGGTAAATCTATCTACCAAAGAAATATCAATGCTGACCGGCAGTGTTCCAAAAACAATCAATATGAACCGCTATCGTTTACGTAAATCGCTGAACTTATCTTCAGAAGAAGACTTGACAGACTACCTTCAGAATATTTAAATAACCTATATTTTTATTGTTTTTATTAAACAGGGATTTGTAGATATCACTAACTACTTTATAAGGCTATATATCAACATCTTATATTTTTTGTTGTAGATTAAAAAAGAGAGTTTTTCCTTTCATTGTAGTTCATTTGTAGGGTATAATAATTAGGAATTCGCACATGCAATCTATTACTTAGCGGTGTGAGAAACAATTATTAACCTTAAAAATTATTCACATGAGTAAAAAGAACTATTTCAAGGAAAGAATCATGTTATTGGTTCTGCTCTTTGCTTTTATGACTCCTTTCGGTGCATTCGCACAGACTATTCAATTGACCGGTCTGGTTACTGATGCTGCCAATGAACCTATCATTGGTGCCAGTGTAGTAGAGAAAGGTACAACCAACGGAGTCATCACGGACTTTGACGGCAACTTCACATTAAGTGTCCCTTCCAAAGCTACCATCATCATTTCTTATGTGGGCTATGCCACACAAGAAGTTCCAGTAAACGGAAAGACCAACATCCGGATAACTTTGAAAGAAGACACAGAAATGCTGGACGAAGTAGTAGTTGTAGGTTATGGAACCATGAAGAAAAGCGATATGACCGGAGCTATTTCTTCAGTAGATGTAGACGATCTGGTAAAACGTACTACCACTAATCCGGCCGAAGCATTACAGGGTAAAATTGCAGGTGTAAACATTATGAAAGCCGGTGGTAACGCAGGTGCAGGCGTACAGGTAAAAATCCGTGGTGTCAAAACTTTCGGTGATAACCAGCCGCTTTATATCATTGATGGTTTTCCCGGCGATATTGAAAATGTGAATCCGCAAGATATCCAGTCAATGGAAGTATTGAAAGACGGTGCAGCTGCTGCTATCTATGGTTCGGTTGCAGCAAACGGTGTAATCATCGTCACTACCAAAAACGGTAAGAAGGGTGACATGAAGATTGATTTCAGTACTTATCTGAGCTTTACAAGCGTAGCAAAGAAGCTGGAATTACTGAACGCAGAAGAATATAAGAGTGTGCACAAACAAATGTATCAGAATTACATGAACCAATATCCTGGCGATACAGATGTTACCATGCCAGCTTTTGTAAACAAGAATACTGGGATTGATACAGACTGGCAGGATGCCATGTTAAGAGGAGGTGTTTCACAAAACTATATGTTCAGCATGCGTGGTGGATCTGAAAATGCCCAATACTCCGTTTCTTATAACCATGCTGATGAAAAAGGTATTTTCCTAGGTAACAACTACCGCCAAGATAATGCACGCCTGAAACTCCACATGAGCAAATACATCTTTGATCTGGATGCTAACATTGCTTTCAAATTCACAGACAGCAAACAGCCGGAATATTCTATTAAAGAAATGTACATGATTTCTCCGCTTGTTCCTATCTATGATGAAACAAGAGAGTATGGCTTTGGCTTAAGTGATTTTGACGATCTGCCCAGTAACCGTAATGTTATGGCCGACCAGCATTATGAAAAATCTACAGACAAGAAATATCACACTACTGCCAATATTGCTTTGACTATGAACTTTACTCCATGGCTGAATTTCAAGACAAGTTATGCATACAGAGGTGAACACCAACGTCAGACTTACCATACTCCGGCCTATGTTGCCGACCCCAAAGCAAAACGTGATTATCCCTATCATAGCGAAACCACAGGATACTGGGAAGAACATGTATGGGAAAATGTATTAAGTTTTAATAAGACATTTGGAAAACACAGCGTCAATGCAATGGCAGGTACTTCCATGACTGCCCGCAAATATACATGGAATTCTGTTGGGGTAGAAGGTAAAACCACTGTTTATAAAGTAGAAGACGGGAAATTGGTAACCAGTGAAATTCCGGGCGGATTTCTTGATCCATCTTTCTCAACTGTAGGTGCAGGAGCAGGTGGCACATTTGATGGTAGCGGAACAAAATGGAAATATAACCGCGCCTCTTTCTTCGGCCGACTGAACTATAATTATAATGACCGCTACCTGGTACAGGCAACTGTACGTTATGACGGTTCATCCAAGTTTGGTAAAGACAATCGTTGGGGTTGCTTCCCATCAGTGGCATTAGGCTGGAGAATCAGTCAGGAAGAATTCTTCCCGAAAGACATTGCACTGAATAATTTGAAGTTCCGTGTCAGTTGGGGACGTTTGGGTAATGAAAATGCTTTGGGATATTATGACTTCCTTGCGCTGATTAGCACATACAATGAAATGTATCAAGGATACGTGAAAGGCAACGGTGATAACGCATGGGCAGGAAGTATCGCTCGCGGATTGGAAAACCGTTCTTTGAAATGGGAAACAACGGATACCAAAAATATTGGTTTTGACTTCGGCTTCTTTAACAGCAAACTGACTGGTGCATTGAACTACTACTATAACCAAACAGAAGATTTGTTGATAACCAAAGTATTGCCTCCTTCAGCGGGTATGACTAACCCAACCTTGAATGTAGGTAAAATACGTAATACTGGTTTCGAACTTGAATTGAACTGGAGTGATGTTGTTAAAGACTTCGATTACAATATCGGCTTCAACATGAGTACCACTAAAAATAAAGTAGTTGAGTTGTCAGATGCAGACCAGGTTCTCCAAGGGGAAGGATTAAAATATGGAACAGAACACTTCCCGACAGAAACCAGAGTGGGCAAGCCTATCGGCGCATTCTATCTTTATAGAACGGATGGTATTTTCCAAAGCATGGATGAAGTAAATGCACATGTAAATAAGGACGGGCAATTGTTGCAACCTAATGCACAACCGGGTGATATCCGCTTCAAAGATTTGGATGGCAACGGCAGCATAGACGCTGGTGACAAAGAATATTGCGGTTCAGGTATCCCGACATTGGAAGCTAACTTGAATCTGTCATTCGGTTATAAAGGATTTGACCTTTCAATTGTACTTGGCAGCGCATGGAACTTCAAATTGTACAACGGAAACAAATACTTCTATGAAGGTATGAACTCTAAATCAAACATGTTGAAGTCTACACTAGACGCATGGACTCCTGACAATAGAAATACGGATGTTCCCCGCGCGGTATATCAAGATCCGAACGGTAACATGAAAGAATCAGACCGTTTTCTTGAAAACGGTGATTTTGTCCGTTTGCGTCAGGCACAGTTAGGTTATACTTTACCCAAATCACTCATGCAGAAAGTCTATATTGAGAAACTGCGTTTCTATGTAAGTGGTGAAAACTTGTTTACTATCACAGGTTATGATGGTATAGATCCTGAATTCTCTCGTGCCAGTGTGTTGAATACCGGTGTTGATAAATTGATTTATCCGTTTACCCGTTCATTCACCGTTGGAGCTCAACTTACATTCTAACCCTTTAAAGCAATAAGAAAATGAAGAAACTATTATACATAGCAAGTATCTGCATTGCAAGTTTATTTAGTGCTTGTGACGATTATCTGACGGTCGAATCTCCTGACCAGTTAACATCCAGCAGCTTTTGGCGAAGCCAGTCCGATGCAGAAGCTGGAGTTGCAGCCGCATACTCACAACTTTACCTGATGACTTATTCGGGTGATATGTGGTCTTTCCCGGAAATCAAATGGCCGGTAGAAGCCTATCGCGAAGATATTATCCAATTGGGGAGTGATGCCCTGAACTATCCAAACTGGGTGGAATTAGGAAACTATACCTATACCAATGGTAACTCTCAGTTCAGTTATTACTGGCAATGCTACTATAAAGGTATCAGTTTTGCTAATCAGGTAATTGAAAAAACCGCAGAAATACCCAATGAGAATATAGACGCAACAACACGCGAACAATTGGTCAATGAAGGTTACTTTATCCGCGCTTATTATCACATGCAACTTTTATTGAACTGGAAAGAAATTATAGTTCGTGATAAATACATCACTGACCCGGCCGAATTAAGCAAACCGCTTTCTTCTCGTGAGGACGCATGGAATTTCATCATTGAAGACTTGAAACGTGCAACCAGTCTGCCGGCAACACGTGACGCTGATAATGTAGGCCGTGCCACAAGCGGTTCAGCTTATGCATATCTTGGTTTTGCCTATCTGACACGCGCCTATGAAGAGGCAGCCAACAAAGACTCTTATCTGGCTAGTGCTATAGAAGCATTCAACCAAGTAAAAGGATATGAATTGGTTGATAACTTCAGCACTATGTTCAGTGGGGATAATAAGAACAGTGAAGAATCGATTTTTGAAATTCAATTCTCTATGAGTTCTGCAAACGGAGCCACTTATCGTACTCAGTTCCATAGATGGATCGGTGTTTCCGAACTTTGGGGATGGGATGAAATTCTTCCCAGTCAAACATTGATTAATGAATTCAAAAAAGAAGGTGAAACAGCTACTACAGGACGATATGATTCACGTATGTACGCAACATTATTCTTTAATTGTGATTATTATAATGATGGCAGCGGCCGTGTTTATGGCTATGACTATAATGACTGGTTTGACAACAAAGAACGTGTTGCCTTCCGCAAACTCATGCCTTCTACCTATGAAGGTTTAAGCCAAAACTATACAGCTGTCAATGTTCCTTTGATGCGTTATGCCAACGTACTCTTAATGAAAGCCGAGGCTCTAAACGAACAAGGGCATCCCGAACAAGCTATTCCTTTAATTAATGAAGTAAGAAATGTTCATGGTGATATGCCACCCATGGCAGGTACTTCTCAAGAAGCAGTCCGCGCACAAATTGAACATGAACGCATGATTGAATTCCCACTTGAGAACTACCGCTGGTATGATCTCCGCCGTTGGGGCAAATTAACCTCAGCCCTACAAGCTGCTGGTAAAACAGGCTTCAACGAAGACAAGAACTCATTCTACCCCACTCCTCTTACAGAGTTGAATGCTAATGATGCCTTAAAATAAATATTCTCTTTTTTGGTTAGATATAATTAGGCAGCAAGGCGGTTTTCGCTACGGTGATGCCGCCTTGTAATCTAAAAATGAAGTATCTTTGCCCATAAATAAAACGACATAGATATGTTTACAATTATTGGATTAATGCTCACGGGGATGCTCCTCGGTTTCTTGCTTCGAAAGCATAAACTTTCAGGGATACACAAAGTCATCACCGTCCTTATTTGGTTGCTACTCTTCTTACTGGGTATAGATGTAGGCGGTAATCAGGAAATCATCAATGGTCTGCACACCATAGGAATGGAAGCCCTCATCATCACTCTGGCAGCAGTGCTGGGTAGTGTTACAGCAGCATGGGGGTTATGGTACGTGCTTTACAAAAGAAATAAGGAGGAACAAGTATGAAAGGAAGTTTGATTATCGTCGGATTCTTTGTACTGGGAGCTCTTTGCGGAGTATACCACCTCATTCCTTATGACTTTACACAAAGCAAACTGAGCTTTTATGCCTTGTGTGCGTTGATGTTCAGTGTAGGCGTCAGTGTTGGAAATGACCCACAGACCCTACGCAATTTCCGTTCATTAAACCCCCGCCTGATCTTTCTACCGGTCATGACTATACTGGGTACATTGGCAGGATGCGCAGTGGTCAGTCTGTTTCTCTCACATCGCTCGGTAACAGACTGTATGGCAGTAGGTGCCGGTTTCGGCTATTACTCTCTGTCCAGTATCTTCATTACGGAATATAAAGGTCCGGAGTTGGGAACCATTGCATTGCTATCCAATATCACACGTGAAATTATCACCCTGCTTTTTGCTCCGTTGCTGGTACGTTGGTTTGGCAATCTGGCGCCCATTTCGGCAGGAGGTGCTACTACGATGGATACAACCTTGCCCATCATTACCCGCTATTCCGGTCAAAGTTTTGTTGTGGTTTCTATATTTCACGGCTTTGTTGTGGATTTCAGCGTGCCTTTTCTAGTGACTCTTTTCTGTTCCATTTAAAAAAATAATAACCATGAAACACTCTCTTCATACTTTTCTTACACTGTTGTTTGTTTGTGCTTCCGCCTGGGGTGAAAATGTCCCCTGGCAGAATCCACATATAAATGAAATAAACCGTGAGCCTGCCCATGCGCATTTCATTCCTTATACGAATGAAGCTAATGCATTGAGGCAACAGGCATTGCCAGCCGCCCAACGCTTTGCAGTAAACCCTGCTACAGAACGCCGTATTTCGCTGGACGGAACCTGGAAGTTCCTGTATTCCAAAAACAATGAGGCATGCCCGGCAGATTTCTATAAAACCGGTTACAACACCAAACGCTGGAAAGATATACAGGTTCCGGGAAGCTGGGAACTGCAAGGATTTGATTCTCCGATCTATACCGATGTGGCTTACCCGTTCCCTGCCAACCCTCCTCATGTACCTGCCGATTATAATCCGGTAGGCGCCTATGTACGCGAATTCACCGTACCGGCCGGATGGAAAGGAATGGATATTTTCCTTGATTTTGAAGGTGTGGAATCTGCTTTCTACTGCTGGGTAAATGGTGAATTGGCAGGATATAGCGAAGACAGCCGTCTTCCGGCACATTTCAATATCACTCCGCTCTTGAAAGCCGGAAAGAACAAGTTAGCCCTTAAAGTATTCCGTTACAGTGACGGTTCTTACCTTGAAGATCAGGATTATTGGAAATATAGCGGTATTGAACGCGATGTCTATCTCTATGCCCGTCCGCAAAGCCGTGTACAAGACTTCAAACTGGTGGCCGGACTGGTTAATGGTTACAAAGACGGAGATTTCAATCTGGACATCACATTGCATAAGCCTCAGCCGGGGGAAACCGTAGAAGTGAAAGTAATGGATAAAGGTAATGTGATTTACCAAAATAAAAAGGAAATAACTTCTGCTACAGATACGTTGTTCACTCAGAAACAGTTGTTCCCGACTGTATTACCCTGGAATGCCGAGACTCCGAATCTTTACACACTGGTAGTCAGCACCTACGATGCCCAAGGAAAAGCATTGGAATCCTTCACACAACCCTTCGGCTTCCGCAGCGTAGAAGCACGTAACGGAATGCAGCTGGTAAACGGAGTTCCCGTATTATTCAAGGGAGTGAACCGCCACGAGCACGACCAACATCATGGTCGTACCATCACCGTGGAAGGTATGATAAAAGACATTCAGTTGATGAAGCAATTCAACCTGAATGCCGTCCGTACCTGCCATTACCCCAACCGCTATGAATGGTATGCTCTGTGCAATGAATATGGTCTGTATCTGGTAGACGAAGCAAACATTGAAAGCCACGGAATGCAGGCGCATAAAGATGGTACGTTGGCTAACAATCCCGATTGGGAAATACCGTTTATGCAACGCATGAGCCGCATGGTGCTGCGTGACCGCAATATCACTGCCATTGTTACCTGGTCAATGGGTAATGAATCCGGCTATGGAAAGCACTTTGAAACTTTATATGACTGGACCAAGAAGTTTGACCCTACCCGCCTCGTACAATATGAAGGTGGAGGGTATGATGCCAAATCCGACATTTATTGTCCGATGTATGCACGTGTCTGGGCGCTCCGCCGCCATGTAAACCAACGCGACGCACGCCCGATGATTCTGTGTGAATATGCTCATGCCATGGGCAACAGTGTAGGTAACCTGCAAGATTATTGGGATTTGATTTATAAATATGACCAGTTGCAAGGTGGTTTCATATGGGACTGGGTAGACGCTACTTTTGACATCAAAGACAAGAATGGAAACAAGATTTGGGCTTACGGAGGCGATATGGGCTTTGTGGGTGTTCCTAATGACTCCAATTTCTGCGCCAACGGACTGGTAGCTGCCGACCGTTCACTTCATCCGCACATCTGGGAAGTGAAAAAAGTATATCAGTATATTCATTTTGAACCGGTAGCTTTTACCACCAGACAGATTAAAGTAACCAACTGGCATGACTTCATCGGACTAGAGGATTACAAACTACGTTGGACGGTAGAATCAGACGGAAAAGCCGTACAAAGCGGTGAAATGGATTTCCCGGTTATGGCTGCCCGTTCTTCTGCCTTTATCACCATCCCGATGAACCTGATTCCCAATGATGGAAAAGAATACTTCCTGAAACTGGAAGCATTTACCAAAGAAGAAGCGCCATTGGTCCCGAAAGGACATGAAGTGGCTATGGAGCAATGGCAACTGAACCCCGAAGGGGAACGCTTGCTGAATGCCACATGGACTGCCCGGGAACTAGCAGACAAAACCCTAAATGCAGAACGTACCCCGGATGCCATTACCTTGACCGGAGAGAACTTCCGTATCGCATTCTCTACCGCTGACGGTGAAATGACCGAGCTTTTGTATAATGGAAAGAATCTGATAAAAGAGGGCTTGCAACCCAACTTCTGGCGTGCATTGACCGACAATGATGTTGCCAACAACCACCTGGAGCGTTGCGGCATCTGGAAATTTGCAGGTAAAAACGCCCAATTGCAAAGCATCGACCTGAAAGAAGATTCAAACAAGAAACTGGCTACCGTTACAGCAAATTATAACCTGGAAGAACAGGAATCTACGTTGCAGACTGTCTATCAGATACGTCCTAATGGAGCAGTAAAAGTAAGCATGCACTTTGTACCCGGCAACAAGGCCCTTCCTGAAATGCCGCGTTTGGGCATGCGTATGATTCTGCCGGCAGAATATGATGTGATGACCTGGCTGGGCCGCGGTCCTCAAGAAAACTATGCCGACCGCAAGACGGGTTATCCCATCGGACTCTATACGGCAACAGTATGGGAGCAGTTCCATCCGTATGTCCGCGCACAGGAAACCGGCAACAAAACCGATGTGCGTTGGGTAGCCTTGCGCAATAAAGCAGGAGAAGGTCTGTTGATTGCAGGGGAAGAACCGCTGAATGTCAGTGCATGGAATTTCCCATTAGAAGATATTGATTATGTAGCATTCAATACAGAACGCCGTCATGGAGGAAGTATTATGAAGAAGGATATGGTATGGCTGAACATTGACCATCGCCACATGGGTGTAGGTGGAGATAATACATGGGGAGCACAGGTACATCCTGAATATACCATCACTCCGCACGAATGGCAGTATAGTTTTACCATGCAACCTTTGAACAATAAAGAGGATGCCGCTGAAAAAGCGCATAAGAAATGGTTCTAAAATAATATAGCACCTACGGGTTACCAACCATATCATCCACCGTAGGGGCGCATTAAATGCGCCCGGATACACAAAACAAATGGTCTTCGGGCAGATTCAATCTGCCCCTACAGTGGAGAAAACATCTCTTAAACAACTCTTATAATATGAAACATAAATTTACCAAAATCATTCTTCTCACAGCAGTGGTTGCAGGTTTCACATCGGCCTGCACACCTGCCGGTGAGAATCCCCCTACAGGCAAAAGATATGAATTTAACAACATACTGGATATAGCTTATACGCCTGACACACTGGCACGTTGCCGGGGTTGGTTTACGGATGCCGGTTCCTGGATGGGGTTCACGTTGCCCCAAAAGGATAATTGGGTGAACGGTTTCTGCGGTCCGTTCAGTCTGGATATGAACCGGCGCCAATGGATGGCGCAATCCGCTGTCACCGTAGGTTATAACGATGATGCAAATGGTGTATTGATTCCGGACTCCACCTGTTATTTTCCCGGTGAGTTATATCTCTCGGCCAGTTCGGAGGAAGGCAGAATCATTCAGCGTTTGAACTTCCTGGATGCTTCTACCGCACTGCTCCGCATTCACTCCGATGCAGGAAAAGAGCTTTCCTTTACGGCTAGCCAATGGGGAAAAGATATCCAAGTGAGCACTGATCAAAATACAGTCATTGCCCGCCACCCGTCCGGGGAAATCGTGGCGTTGACCTTTACACCGGATGTTAGCGTAGAAAGTACCCACAATAATTACCGGGCAAAAACCAATGGCAGTGAACATGATACGTATGTAGCCATTTCTTTCTATACCGGAGAAAAAGAGCTTTCCGCCGGATTACAGAAAGCGCAATTAGCTTTAAGCAATCCACAAGAAGGACTTAAAGCCAACAAAGAACGCTGGGAAGGATACCTCGCCAAGATTCTGCGTAAGGATATGAAACCCGAATATGACCGTATTGCCGTGAAAGCTGTCGTTACCCTGATCAGCAACTGGCGTACTCACCGTGGCGGATTATTACACGAAGGGATTGTCCCCAGTCATGCTGCATACTATTTTGTCGGTTTCTGGGCTTGGGATACCTGGCGTTTCTCTGCCGCCCTAGCAAAATTCGATCCCGAACTTGCCAAAGACAACATCCGCGCCATGTTTGACTACCAGCAACCGGACGGCATGATTATAGACTGTATCTATACCGATCCTGCCGAGAACAATGCACGGGACAGCAAGCCTCCTCTCGTATCATGGGCGGTAGACGAAATATTCACTCACACCAATGATACGGCATTCATCAGCGAAATGTATCCGCAATTGATGGCCTATTACAAATGGTGGTATAACAAGCGTGACCATAATCACAACGGCATGTGTGAATATGGTTCTACGGACGGCACACTGGAAGCGGCAGCCTGGGAAAGTGGCATGGACAATGCCATCCGTTTCGATGATGCTAAAATGCTGAAAAATGACGGTGCGGAGGATGCATGGAGTATGGATCAGGAAAGTGTTGACCTGAATGCCTATCTAGCATTGGAATGCAAGTTATTGAAAAAGTTTGCCGGTATTTTGGGAGTAACTTTCGATGGTCCGGATTACAGCAACCAAGTAGCCGATTATTTCTTCGACAAAGAAAAAGGCTTCTTCTTTGACCGCCGTTTAAAAGACGGAAGCTTTATCCAGGAACCGGGATGTGAAGCATATACTCCGTTATGGACAGAAGTTGCTACCGCCAGTCAGGTAAAGGCAATGCTGCCTCTACTGACCGATACAGCCAAGTTCTCCACCTATATCCCTTTCCCTACAGTGGCAGCAGACAATCCGAAGTATAACCCACGCGGGTACTGGCGCGGTCCTATCTGGTTGGACCAGACTTATTTTGCAATCCGCGGCCTGCGCAATTATGGGTATAACAAGATGGCGGATGAATATACCCTCCAGGTATTCGACCGTCTGCAAGGCTTGAAAGAGGGCGCACCGATACATGAAAACTATGGTACACATACCGGTGAACTATTAAAAGCTCCCCATTTCAGTTGGAGTTCATCACATTTACTGATGTTATATGATGATTATGGCAAATAAACTCTCTCTTTTTACCTTAATATAAATAATACCGAAAGGGGGCCGCGCTCGTGATGAATGCAGCCCCCTGAATTTTTGTTTAGCAACCGGTTTCCGGCAGTTGTGTGACTAGCTAGAACATCGTGCTGACCCGTTCAATTCCGGCCACCAATGCATCTATTTCTTCTTTTGTATTATACAAGCCGAAAGAAGCACGCACAGTTCCCTCAATTCCCATACGGATCATCAAAGGCTGTGCACAATGATGTCCGGTACGTACAGCAATACCCAAACGATCAAGCAAAGTACCCATATCCAAATGATGAATATTTCCTACCAGAAAAGAAATAACGCTACTTTTGTTTTCAGCCTCACCAAAGATACGCATTCCGTCTATCTGCTTCAATCGCTGCATGGCATACTGTGTAAGTTCATGTTCGTGAGCTGCTATATTCTCTATGCCGACCGCCGATACATAATCCAATGCTTTTGCCAATGCAGTAGTACCGATATAGTCGGGAGTTCCCGCCTCGAATTTAAACGGCAGTTCATTAAAAGTAGTCTTTTCAAAGCTGACATTCTGTATCATCTCGCCTCCCCCCTGATAAGGAGGAAGTTTATCCAACCACTCTTCCTTCCCATAAAGTACCCCTACACCGGTAGGCCCATATATCTTATGTCCGCTGAAAGCAAAAAAGTCAGCATCCAGATCCTGGACGTCCACTTTCATGTGAGGAACACTCTGTGCCCCATCAATCAGGACAGGAACGCCATGTGCATGGGCTGTCGCAATCATCTCTTTCGCAGGATTAACGGTGCCTAACACATTGCTTACATGAGCAAAACTCACCAGTCTGGTTCGTTCTGAAAAAAGTTTTTCATATTCATCCAGCAACAATTCCCCCCTATCATTCATGGGAATTACTTTCAGCACGATTCCTTTACGCGCAGCCTGTAACTGCCAAGGCACAATGTTGCTGTGATGTTCCATGACAGAAACAATCACTTCATCCCCTTCCTTCATCTGACTATCGGCAAAGGAAGAAGCCAACAAGTTTATGCTCTCCGTCGTTCCCCGCGTAAACACAATCTCATTGCTACTGCGTGCATTGATAAAACGACGCACCGTCTCACGAGAAGCCTCATGCAACTCTGTTGCCTGTTGAGACAAGAAATGCACTCCACGATGCACATTCGCATTGACCGAATAATATTCATCGGTTATAGCCTCCACCACGCAACGCGGCTTCTGAGTAGTAGCGCCGTTATCTAAATAGATAAGTGGCTTGCCATACACTTCACGGCTAAGTATCGGAAAATCCTCTCTTATTTTTTGTATATCGTACATGTTTTTTAGTGGTTAGTGATTAGTGGTTAGTGATTAGTGGTTAGTGATTAGTGGTTAGTGATTAGTGGTTAGTG
>CAVJPC010000130.1:0-3843 GCA_963651205.1 Bacteroidaceae bacterium | reverse complement strand
GGGATGGCTGCCAGTGAATACCGGGCTTTACAGAAAAGTGTGTTATAATCTTCTCCATGCCGGTTTTTTGTCCAATATTTTCTGGTATATGGGACAATCGGGCGTATGGGCACCTTCAAGATATCCGGTACTTAACAGAAACTCATTGACGATCTCCCCACCGGTGAATTTGAATGTTTGTTTGAACAGTTTTGTCCATTCGTCTTTGGTTTTAGGATGATGATGATCCAGCCAGCTTTTGAATGAGCCGTATTCCTTTTTCAGTTCCATAATGACCTGTGCATTGTGGATGGCAGCTTTTACTTTTAGCCTGTTCCGGATAATACCGGGATCGGATAAAAGCCTGGCTTCTTCTGTTTCCGTATAGTTGGCAATCGTTTCGATATCGAACTTGTCGTAGGCGGTACGGAAAGCTGCTTCTTTTCTCAATATGGTCGACCAGCTTAAGCCTGCCTGGTTGATTTCCAGCAGGAGCCTGCCGAACAGTTCGTTATCATCTTCGATAGGAAAACCATATTTCTCATCGTGATATATTTTGTTCAGATCGAGAGCCCAACCAGTGATGGTATTTATGTATTCGCAGTATGACATGATTCGGTAATTATTTAGTATTTTATGATTAAACAAAAGTAATTATTTATTTCAGAAGAATTTATATATGAGGGTAAAACTGAAAATAGTAATGTTTTTATACATTTGATTATGTAATATTAAGTACATTTGGATGCAATATGAAAAGTTAGTAGTAATGAATTTTGAGCAGTTAGCAGCTATCATAGAGAATACTCATCAGCAATTACAGCAGAATGCAGTAAAAGCAGTCAACCAATTCCAGACTATACGTAATTGGCTTGTGGGTTTTTACATTGTGGAGTTTGAACAGAATGGTGAAGACCGGGCGCAATATGGTGAACAGTTATTGAAGAAACTGGAACAAAAATTGAATCAGAAAGGATTAAATGTGACCTTATTTCAATGGTCGAGAAAGTTTTATCTTACTTATCCTGCATTTGCCAGACTTATTAGCGGCTCATTTCGATTAATTTATGCGACAGCGTCACATAAATCGTTGGAAGAGGATAAAGAAGAGATTTGTGCGACACTGTCGCATAAATTGCAAGTCGTTGATGGTGAGTGTGATATAGATGGAATGCCTGCCGATAAAATATTTTCTTCAATATCTTTCTCTCATTTTATTGAGCTACTAAAGATTGATGATCCTATTAAACGAATGTATTATGAGATGCTAACCATTCAAACCGGACTTTCTGTTCGGGAACTTAGACGACAGATCGAATCTTTGAGTTATGAACGGGTTGGTTTGTCCGGTAATATAGAAAATGCATTATCTGTAATCAAACAGAAAATCCATCCGCAGACCGTCACTGATGCTGTCAAGGATGATTATTTCTTTGAGTTCTTGAATATCCCACCGCAACGTTTATCATTTGTCAAAGAAGATGAACTTGAAACACTTTTACTCGACCATTTGCGTGATTTCATTATAGAATTGGGGAATGGGTTTTGCTTTGAAGCAAGACAAAAGCGTATTTTGATTGGTGATGAGTTTTATTTTATTGATATGGTATTTTACCATAGAATATTGAAATGTCATGTTCTTTGCGAACTGAAAATCTCTGCATTTAATCATTCTCATGTGTCGCAATTATATTCATATTTGAATTATTATCGGGCGGAGATGATGGAGCCCGGAGATAATCCACCTATTGGAATTTTGTTGGTAACAGATAAGAATAATGCTTTAGTTCAATATGCAACAACAGGTTTGGATGAACAGATCTTTGTGTCTAAATATAAACTACAACTTCCAACGGAGCAGCAGTTGAAAGATTTGATATTGAAGACTATTAATCAGTAAATAAACTAATTTCTTTTCAGATAAAATAATCAGTCGAATGTCCGAGAACCATATATTAATCATCGCATTAAGTAACCATCCCGTTTTGGGGCCTTTGCTTATTCCTTATTTTGCCAAACCTGTATCTACGGATGTGATCAGTGTGGAGGAGCAGGCTACCCATGCCGGGGACGACATGGAGTTGTCGGATATGGAGAAGCGGGCGATTGCCATTGCGCAAAGCTATTCGGAAAAGAATCTGATGCAGGTGTATTCCAGGCAGCGTACCGTTGCTGCTTTCCTGAACTCGATAGCGCCGGATTTGTTGAAGAAGCAGCTTCGTCCGTTTATAGATAAGAAAATAAGGGAGATGGTCAGGTTGATGCGGGCGAATCATTTACCTGTCTATTTCAAGGAACCCGGAGTCAAACAGCTTTATGGACATGACCGGATACGTTTTTCAGAAAAAGAGGCGGAGATTTCTTTTCGTTTCGAGATAACGGATCATTCTTTCCGTTATACAGCCATCAGCCGGATGGATGGGGAAGAGATCCCTTTACTGAAGAAGAGGCGGTTTATGCTGCTCTCATCCCGACCGGCTATTTTTCTGCTCGATGATAGGTTGCTGGCATTCAAGCGGATCGAAGCATCGAAAGTTATTCCTTTTCAGACCCGGAAATATGTGGAAGTGCCGCTGGCTGATGCCGAAAAGTATCTGGAGATGGTTGTACTTCCTTTGATTGGTGACTATCCCAGCGAATCTTCCGGCTTTGATATTATCCGGGAGGCACGCACCTGTATCCCTGAATTATCCGTCGAACGGTCTATAGATGACGAACCGGCATTACAATTGCGATTCCGGTATGGAGACCGGTATTTCTCACCGGGGAAGAAATGCGAGTTTACTTATCCCCGGTTGGAAAAGGTGGATGGTAAACCTGTCATTTATTATTTTACACGCGACCCGCGGTTGGAACAAACTTATATCAGCCTGCTCGAACAATGGAACTTCAAGCAGATTACAGATACGCAATTTGTCCGGACTGCGGAGTCGGGCGGATATACTTTTATCGATTGGCTGCAACGACATAAAACGGAGTTGGAGTCTTGCTTCTCTTTTATAAAGACAGAGACATCGCTGAGTTTTTATCTGGGAGAGGTTTCGCTTACCCAGGAGATCGCTTCTTCTCCCGACTGGTTCGATATTCGTATAATGGTTCGTATGGGCGATTACCAATTCCCTTTTATCCGTTTCAGAAAACATATTCAGGAGGGGAAGCGGGAGTTTGTGCTGCCGGACGGGCAGGTGGCTTTATTGCCGGAGGACTGGTTTGAGAAGTATAGCGATTTGTTTGCCTTCGGCGACGACCGGACAGAGGAGATCAGAGTGCGGAAAATGCACCTGGGGATCGTTTCTGCATTGGAGCAGGATGATACTTTATCGAAGGAGTATGTGCAGAAAGAATCGGTTGCTGTTCCACCTAAAATAAAAGCTACCTTGCGTCCGTATCAGCAAGAAGGTTTTTCATGGCTGGTTCATCTGGCGGCAAACGGCTTTGGTGGTTGCCTGGCGGATGATATGGGACTGGGGAAAACATTGCAGACGATAACTTTGCTACAACATATATATGATCCGGAAGAACCCGTAGAGGTTACTCTGCCTGAAGCTGAACCGGCAAATATCACAGTCGACTCCGGTGGACAACTCTCGTTCTTCGGAATGGATTTGCCGGACGAAAAGCCGTATGAGGAAAAGAAAAAAGAGAAAGAGGAGACGCTTCTCCCTGCATCGCTGATCGTCGTACCTACTTCTTTGTTGCCGAACTGGAAACGGGAGATCCGTAAGTTCAGTACATTGAGCGTTTATACTTATACGGGCGACCAGAAAAGGAGGGAACCCTGGAAGAGTTTCAACCGGTATAATATCGTATTGGTCACTTACGGGCTTCTCCGGAGGGATATCGAATTGCTGGAGAAGTATCGTT
>CAVJPC010000129.1:0-2344 GCA_963651205.1 Bacteroidaceae bacterium | reverse complement strand
GCGCTGAAAGCCGGGGAGCGTTATGAGCTGACCTACCGCTATGATTTATTAACCGTCCGGTGCTTTCAACGGTGATCTCCATCCTGATTGTCATCCTGGGTATATTAGGTTTGTTCACATTGCCTATTACCCAATATCCGGACATTGCGCCTCCTACCGTTTCGGTAAGGGCCACTTATACAGGTGCCAATGCGCAGACTGTATTGAATAGTGTGATTGCGCCGCTGGAAGACCAGATCAACGGGGTAGAGAACATGATGTATATGACATCAAATGCATCCAATAACGGTTCAGCCGATATTTCCATATACTTCAAGCAGGGTACCGACCCGGATATGGCGGCGGTAAACGTTCAGAACCGTGTGTCTATGGCACAAGGTCTGTTGCCTGCCGAAGTAACGAAGATCGGTGTAACTACCCAGAAACGCCAGAACTCCATGCTGGTTGTTTTTGCCGTATATGATGCGGAAGACCGTTACGACCAGAAGTTCCTGGAAAACTATGCAAAGATCAACCTGATCCCGGAAGTACAGCGTGTGCCCGGTGTTGGTGATGCCAACGTGTTGGGTACCGACTACTCTATGCGTATCTGGTTGAAGCCGGATGTGATGGCCCAATACAAGCTGGTGCCTAATGATGTATCGAATGTGCTGGCTGAACAGAATGTGGAGGCTGCTCCGGGTTCTTTCGGTGAACAGGGAAACCAGTCGTTCCAGTATACGATCCGTTACAAAGGACGTTTGCAGACTGCTGAAGAGTTTGATAATATCGTAGTTAAAGCATTGCCTGATGGTGAAGTTCTTCGTTTGAAAGACATTGCCGATATCGAGTTGGGACGTTTAACTTATAACTATGTGAATAAGGTAAACGGCCATAATGCAGTAGCATGTATCGTTTACCAGATGCCGGGAACGAATGCAACTGAAACCATCAACAATATCCAGGATTTGCTGGTGAAATCGGAAAGCACCATGCCTCCGGGTATGAAGGTGGAAGTTTCTATGAATGCCAACGACTTCTTGTATGCCTCTATCCATGAGGTTCTCAAGACCTTGCTGGAAGCCTTTATCCTCGTATTTATCGTGGTATATGTGTTCCTGCAAGACTTACGTTCAACCCTGATCCCGGCTATTGCCATTCCGGTAGCTTTGATCGGTACATTCTTCCTATTGTCACTGATCGGATTTAGTATCAACTTGTTGACACTTTGTGCGATGGTATTGGCCATTGCGATTGTGGTCGATGATGCGATAGTCGTCGTCGAGGGGGTCCATGCCAAGTTGGACCAGGGATATAAATCGGCGAAACAGGCATCTATTGATGCGATGAGTGAACTTGGTGGTGCAATCGTTTCTATTACCTTGGTGATGATGTCCGTGTTTATCCCCGTAAGTTTCATGGGAGGTACAGCCGGTATATTCTATCGTCAGTTCGGTGTGACTATGGCTATTGCCATCGGTTTGTCAGCATTGAATGCCTTGACTTTGAGTCCGGCGCTTTGTGCGATCTTCCTGAAACCTCATGACGAACATGCAGAAAAGAAGACAACTTTCGTTTCCCGTTTCCATACTTCTTTCAACGTGGCATACGATTCGCTGCTGAAAAGTTATAAGAAACGCGTTTTGTTCTTTATCCAGAAGAAATGGCTGGCATTCGGAACTGTAATCGCTTCTGTCGCTTTGTTGGTATTCTTCATGCAGGTAACGCCGACCGGTATGGTGCCGAATGAAGATATGGGTACGATCATGGGCGCTGTGACACTGCCTCCCGGAGCCTCTCAGGAACGTACCATTGAAATCATGGAACGTGTAGATAGCCTGATCGCATCCGATCCCGCTGTAAAATCACGTACGGCTATTACCGGTTTTAGCTTTATCGGTGGACAAGGACCTTCTTACGGTTCATTCATCATCAAGCTGAAAGACTGGGATGAACGTTCGATGACACAGAGTGCGGAAGTTGTTTACGGTAGCTTGTTCATGCGTGCACAGAAAGTAGTGAAAGATGCGCAGGTATTGTTCTTTACTCCGCCTATGATTCCGGGTTATTCGGCTTCCAGTGATATCGAGTTGAACATGCAGGATAAGACAGGGGGTAGTTTGGAGAAATTCTTTGAAGTATCCAAAGACTATATGGCAGCTTTGACAGCCCGTCCGGAGATTAAGTCGGCTCAGACTACTTTCAACCCGAACTTCCCGCAGTATATGATCGACATCGATGCGGCAGCTTGTAAGAAAGTCGGTATCAGCCCGAGCGATATCCTTATGACGTTGCAAGGTTACTATGGTGGTTTGTATGCTTCCAACTTCAACCGTTTCGGTAAGATGTACCGTGTAATGGTACA
>CAVJPC010000128.1:0-52519 GCA_963651205.1 Bacteroidaceae bacterium | reverse complement strand
GAGTGGTATACTTTTCAATTATTATGGTGGACTACTTTTGGGTTATTATTTACAATGATGAATTTGTAAACTAAAAAAAATGAGTATGAAACGGTCAAATCTGATGTTGGTCTTTAAGCTTGTCGCAGCAGTGGTCAGTGCCATAGCGGGTACGCTTGGGGTACAGGCAATGAGCTAGAAAACAAGCTGGTAAGGAGGATGTTTGCAAGAATATCCTCCTATTTTTATGAATTGCATTTTAGAAAACATAGAGTTATGAAAAGAAACGACAAAAAGAAAGATTTTGTAGCCGGTTTGGTAGAAAAAATGAAGACCGGTGAAACCGGGTTTACCCTGGCTTATTATGCTCCTGAAGATATCTTCCATCAGGAATTGCTTCACCGCAAAGTGAAGGGTACTTTGATGAATTATGAAAAGGATTTCGGCAGACCTTACCACCAGCGTCCCGGTTCGGTTTTTGTAGTGTATTGGGATTTGGAACTGGAGGCGTGGCGCACCTTCCGCATCTGTCACTTGGTAACGGAAGGGGAAGTATAAGCTATGGCATTGCAGACAACGGGTCTGGAGTTTTTCTACCTGAGTGTGGACTTCTTCGACAATGACAAGGTATTACTGGTAGAGCAGGAATATGGCAGCAGGGCTACCCTGCTCGCCATAAAGCTCCTGTCCAAAATTTATCATGAAGGATATTATTATAAATGGGGCAAGGATGAATGTCTTCTGTTCACGCGCCGGCTTCCTTCTGATTATACGGCGGAATATGTGCAGCAGGTCATTGATGAATTACTGGTACGTGGATTCTTTCATAAGGAGTGTTACGATCAATATGGGATACTGACTTCCGGAAGTATCCAGCTTCATTATTTTGAGGCGGTGCAGCGGCGCAAGCTAGTGGAAGTGGAACGGGACTATTTGCTGGTGGATACGGCAAAATATAAAAATATTCATATAGCGGGTGAAGAGGATATTCCGGCAGCCGGTGATCCTTTGAATGGTGTTCAACCGGTACTAGGAGAAGGGGAAAGTTATCCTGAACCGGATAAGGAAAAAGGAACGAATGGTGCCGGTGCTGACATTTTCTCTTGTGATGTTGACAGGACAGGTCCCCATGCATACATTTCAGAACAAAGTAAAGAAAAAGAAAGTAAACTGAAAGTAGAGGAAAGTAAATATCCCCCTTCTGATCCCCCCGGGGGGAAGGTGCGGACGATGGAGGAGGTTTTGTCTTTTATTCCTCAGGATGGTGTGAAGCGTAATTGCAGAGGGCTGATAGAGAATTTACAACTGTTCGGGGTGAAACAGGATGAAATAGTCCGTCTGGTGTCTTATTGTAATTATGGGGTTATCGGCCATCCTATATGGCAGGCTATCGCTGATATCCGCAATGCAGGAGGAAAAATTCAGCAACCGGTGAGGTTTATCTGGTCACGGTTGCGGAAAGGCGGATGAAACTTGGGTAATTCTATTCTATGGCTCAGCTGGCTTATCAGTGTATTTTTTATATATTTGCATAAATTCTAAAGTAAATCAATGACAGATGTTTTAACTCCCGAACAAAGGCATAAATGCATGACCCGGATACATTTGATAATTGGATCGCTGCTGATATGGATATTGTAATGACTAAAATAAATAATTATTAACGACAAGATAGATATGAAACATGTAAAGTATCTGGCTTTTGCACTTTGTTTAGGCGGAATGCTGCCTGCCATGTCGCAAACGGCAGAAAGAAGTCTCACGGTAGAGAATTTGGTTACTTGGCAACGCATTAGCGGACAAGCCATTTCTGATAACGGGAAATGGGTGGCATGCAAGATGGAACCTTGGGAAGGTAATGCCACAGTCAACTTGTATGGTGCACAAGGAAAAGAAATAGCAGCTTTTCCACAAGCGGAAAGTTTTGCCTTTTCCTGCTCTTCCAACTATCTGGTAGTGACACAGAAGCCGGAAAAAGAGAGGCTGGATTCGTTGAAGGTGTTGAAAACCAAGAAAGACAACATGCCGATGAACACATTGGTGATTTACTCTCTTTCCGGTAAAAAGGAACTGATAGATTCACTTAAGACCTTTAAGCTGGCACAGAAGGCGGACTGGATTGCTTATCAAAGAGGACGTAAAGATTCCACGTTGTTTGTCCGTTCGCTGGATGGGAGCAAAGTAATGAAGTTTCCTGCCGTGAAGGATTTTAGTTTCGCGAAGGAGAGTGGTATGCTGTATTATGTAAGTGCCGGTGACAAGCAGGACGGCAGGCCGGGTATCTTCGCCCTTAATCCCGAAAAAGGAATGCCGACGTTAATAAAGGAGGGGAAAGGTCTATTTAAACAGGCAACTTTTGATGAAAAAGGGGAATATCTGGCCTTTTTATATGGTGAAAAGAAAGACTCCGGGTACAAGGATATGGGGGTATGGCTGTCTGAGCAGGGACAACCGGCAAAAGAGATCGCTACCCGCGAAAATCAGGCTTTTCCGACAGGATGGGTGATTAGCGGGCATGGCAAATTATATTTCTCAAAGAATGCTTCCCGACTATTTTTCGGTACATCTCCCGAACCGAAACAGAAGGATACCTTGCAATTGGCAGAGAATCGTCCTGAGGTGCAGGTATGGAGTTGGGATGAACCGGTGCAATATACCGTGCAGAATTATAACAAGGAAAAGGATCTGAAAAGAAATTACCAAGCAGTTTATAATGTAAGCAGTGGTCATATCTTCCAGCTGGCAGATGAAGAGTTACCCCATATCTGGTTGGGGGATGAGGGAGAGGCTCCGTTGGCATTGCTTTCTACTTCACGTCCTTATTCACTTTCTTCCATGTGGGAGGGGAGGACACGCAGCGATTATTACACGGTGTCTTTAGAAGATGGCAGCCGTAATTTACTGGCAACGGCAGATTATGGCAGATACCGCCTTTCACCGCAAGGCAAATATGCTTACTGGTATGCCGAAACGGATAGTTGCTGGTACACTCTTTCGCTGGCGGACGGAAAGAAAGTGCAGTTGACTACTCCTGCTACTTTTCCTGCATGGGATGAAGAGAATGATGTCCCCGATTATCCGGGGGCACACGGGGCAGCCGGATGGACGGATAATGACGGGTATTTGCTGATTTATGACCGTTATGATATCTGGAAATTTGATCCGGCAGGAGCAAAGGAACCTCTCAATCTGACTGTTGACGGGCGAAAGAACCATATTTCATATCGTTTGGTGAATTTGAATAAGGAGGAACGCTTTATTGATCTTGACAAACCGCAATTACTGAAAGGCTTCGATGAAGTAACCAAAGGTAATGGGTTTTACAAAGCTCGTCTTTCAACCGCTGCTTCTCCCAAAGAGCTGATGGCTGGAAACTATATGTTGCGCAGTATCCATAAGGCAAAGCATGCGGATGATGTAATCTATACAGTGGAAAGCTTCGAACAATATCCTGATATACATTATTCCACACTCGATTTTAAGAAATCGCTCCGGCTGACTCATGGCATTGACCAACAGAAGGATTACTTGTGGGGAACTGCCGAACTGGTTTCATGGACATCCTTGGATGGTTGTAAACTGGAAGGAGTGGTGTATAAACCTGCTAATTTTGATCCGGATAAAAAGTACCCGATGATTGTGAATTTCTATGAACGAAATTCTGAAACGCTGTATAATTACCGGATGCCGGAACCGCATCGTTCTACCATTGATTATCATCTTTATAACAGTAATGGATACATTGTATTCAATCCGGACATACGTTATGTAGACGGTTATCCGGGTGAGAGTTGTTATAACTGCCTGATGCCGGGTGTTGCCATGCTGATTGGCAAAGGCTATATTGATGAAAAAGCCATTGGTGCACAGGGACATAGCTGGGGAGGTTATCAGGTGGCTTATCTGGCAACCCGTACCGATTTGTTTGCCGCTATTGAATCGGGTGCTCCGGTGGTCAATATGTTCAGTGCATATGGAGGTATTCGCTGGGGATCGGGGTTGGCACGTTCTTTCCAGTATGAACATACCCAGAGCCGTCTGGCGGGTACACCGTGGAGCACTCCGTTGCGTTATCTGGAAAATTCTGCTTTGTTCACTATGGATAAGGTGCAGACTCCGATATTGATCATGCATAATGATTCTGACGGACATGTGCCCTGGTATCAGGGAATAGAGTACTTTGTGGCAATGAAACGTCTGGGAAAGCCTTGTTGGATGTTGAACTATACAGGCGAACCGCATTGGCCGACAAAGCTTGCCAACAAGATCGATTTTCAAAAACGTATGTTCCAGTTCTTTAATCATTATTTGAAGAAGGAAACGATGCCGAAATGGATGTCCGAGGGTGTTCCGGCAGTGGAGCAGCCGTATGAACTGGGGTATTGAATTACGGTTGGAAGGCGGATGTTAAGGCTTCCGCCGCTATCTACACCTGTTGGTGGTATTGATTTTCCTGATCGGACTGGCATTGCGCGGTTCTTTTTACACATAGCGTTGCCCTCCACCGTCAAGTTAAGAGATAAATAGGGCTAATTTCCCATAGTCGGAGTAACTTCATCCCCTCTTGAGAGGGGTAAGGGGTGTGTTAGAATACACTTATGAATGAATATGAGGATGCCATTCACACACCCCTACCCCTCTCAAGAGGGGATGAAGTTACCACCGACTATGAAGAGCAGTACTATTTTAACGCTAAGAAACTTAGCTTGACGGCTATGAGGGGGGCTCGCGATTACATAAAGCGAACCGTATTCGGGTAGTGGAGGCCAACGCTATCTATATTCAAAAATAAATCCTGAATATTCACATCACGATCGTGAATATTCAGGATTTTATTTTGAATGCCCGCGTTTTTAGCGCGAATAGCGTTTATTCAAACTTGCCATATCGTGTCGGCAACAGCTTGCGGTCACCCAATGTATTATCCACTCGCGCCACATTGATCCAAAACTTGTTTTCGCGTACTGTTTCAATGGGATAAGCGGCTTTCTCACGGCTGTAGCTGTGATTCCACTCATTGGCTACCACTTCATATTCAGGGTGCGGAGCATTTACCAATACATTATCTTCCTTATCGGCACTGCCATCCTTCACTTCCTGAATTTCCTGCCAGATGGTTTGCATCACGGTTACAAAATTATTCAGTTCCCACAAGCTTTCACTTTCAGTCGGCTCAATCATTAATGTGCCGTGAACCGGGAAGGAAAGGGTAGGTGCATGATAGCCATAATCCATCAGGCGCTTGGCAATATCATTTTCGCTGATACCGGCTTCATCATGCAGATAGCGGCAGTCCAAAATCATTTCGTGGCCCACAAAGCCCGTGGCACCGGTATATACAATGCCGTAAGTGTCCTTGAAGCAGGCAGCCAGATAGTTAGCGCTCAGAATGGCTGTCTTGGTGGCATTGGTCAAACCTTCGGCACCCATCATGCAGATGTAACCATAGGTAATGGGCAGGATTCCCGCACTACCGTATGGAGCTGAAGAAACCTGATTGGCACTGTTGCCAAAAACTTGATGTCCCGGAAGGAACGGAACCAGATGTTCGGCTACACAAACAGGGCCTACGCCGGGACCGCCGCCACCGTGAGGGCTGGCAAAAGTCTTATGCAGATTCAAGTGACATACATCGGCGCCGATTGTGCCCGGATTGGTCAGACCCACCTGTGCATTCATGTTTGCGCCGTCCATGTAAACCTGTGCTCCGCATTTATGAATAATTTTACAGATTTCCGCAATTTCCGGCTCAAAGATGCCGTGAGTGGACGGATAGGTAATCATCAATGCAGCCAGATCGTCTTTGTTGGCTTCAGCCTTTGCACGCAGGTCTTCCACGTCTACATTCCCTTTTTCGTCACAGGCACAAGTCACCGTAGTGTATCCGCACTGAATGGCCGATGCCGGATTCGTTCCGTGTGCCGATGCCGGAATCAATATCTTGTTGCGGTGTCCCTGGCCGATACTTTCCAGATAGGCACGGATCACACGAAGTCCCGTGTATTCACCTGCCGCACCTGAGTTGGGCTGCAAAGTGACACCTGCAAATCCGGTGATAACCTTTAATTGATCGCTCAAGTTATTAATTAATGTCTGATATCCTTTTGTCTGATCTTCAGGAGCTAACGGATGTATGGCCATCCAGCCTAGATTACTGAGCGGAAGCATTTCGGAAGCTGCATTCAGCTTCATAGTACAAGAACCCAATGAAATCATGGAGTGTGCCAAAGAGATATCTTTGCGTTCCAGGCGCTTGATGTAACGCATCATTTCCGTCTCTGTGTGATACTTGTTGAATACCTCATGGGTAAGGAATGAAGTGCGGCGGCGCAGTTCACGATTTAATGAAGATGCTTCGGGGATATCTGTCACTTCCTGAATGGTTTCTTCGGCAGCGATAGAGAAGATAGAAAGCAGCAGGTTGACATCTTTCAGGTCGGTGGTTTCGTCAATGCTAAAACCTACATCCCCATTGTCATAGTAACGAAGGTTTACTTCTTTGCTCAAGGCAATGGTACGCAGTTTTTGGGCGGAAACATGGTCGGGCAGGCTGAAACGCAGGGTATCGAAGAACAGTTCATTATGCTGCACATATCCCAACCGGGTCAAAGCCTTGTTCAGCCAGGTGGCGATGCTGTGAATGCGTTTGGCTATATTCTTGATGCCTTCCTGTCCGTGATAAACGGCATAGAAGCCGGCCATTGTAGCCAGTAATGCCTGTGCGGTACAGATGTTGGAAGTCGCTTTCTCCCGTTTGATATGCTGTTCACGGGTCTGCAAAGCCATGCGGTAAGCCAGTTTTCCGTACTTGTCTTTAGACCAGCCGATGATGCGTCCCGGCATATTGCGCTTGTACTCGTCGCGGGTAGCGAAGTAAGCTGCGGACGGACCTCCGTAGAACAAGGGGATGCCTAGGCGCTGAGTGCTTCCGAATACGATATCCGCTCCCCACTCGCCGGGAGGAACCAATAATGCCAGGCTCATGATATCGGCGGCTACAGCTACTTTGCAGTTGGCTGCATGTGCTTTTTCTACAAATTCGCGATAGTCTTCCACACTGCCGCTGGCATTGGGATATTGCAGGATGCAGGCAAAGATTTCCGGGGTGAACTGCAATTCTTTATAATTGCCCACTTGTATTTTCATTCCTTGCGGAAGGACACGTGTTTCAATAACTGCCAGGTTCTGGGGAAAGATTTCTTCATCAACAAACAATACATTGGCTTCCCTTTTCTGCTGGTCGCGTGTGCGTAGACCGAACATCATGGTAGCTGCTTCGGCTGCTGCGGTAGATTCGTCCAACAGTGAGCAGTTTGCCAAGGGCATGGCCGTGAGATCGGATACTACAGTCTGGAAATTCATCAATGCTTCCAGACGACCTTGTGAAACTTCGGTCTGATAAGGGGTGTACGAGGTGTACCAGGCAGGATTTTCGAATACATTGCGCTGTATCACTGCGGGAGTGATACAATCATACCAGCCCATACCTATATAAGAGGTATAAATCTTGTTTTGAGAGGCCAGTCCGGCAATATGTTCTGCAAATTCGCGCTCTGTCATGGGAGCAGCCAGCGGCAGAGGTTCTTTCAGACGAATTTTAGACGGAATAGTCTTGTTAATCAGTTCATCAAGGCTCTTTACGCCGATCTTTTCCAACATAACGGGAAGGTCTTCTTCCTGTATACCGATATGTCGGTCTGCTAGTAAATCTGTTTTCATGGTAGTAGTATATATAAGTTTAATTTAAAATATCATTTTATCGAAAAAAAGGGTTGTTTGCTTTCTCGGCGCCGATAGTGGTCGGATCTCCGTGGCCGGGATAAACTACCGTTTCGGGGGGCAGCACAAACAAACGGCTGCAAATGTGTTCACGCAGTTCGTCAAAGTTGCCGCCTGTAAGGTCGGCGCGGCCTATGCTTCCCTGGAACAAAACATCACCGCTGAAGATACAGTGATCTTCTTTGCAGTAATAAACGATGCTTCCCGGCGAGTGTCCCGGCACATGTATAGCCTCCAGCCGGGTATGGCCGAAAGTGATGATGTCGCCGTCAAAGATATATTTTCCCAGCGGCACGGGCGCTTCGGGCAATTGGAAGCCGAACATACGTGACTGTGCAGGTGCTTGTTCCAGCCAAAATTCATCCGCTTGATTGGCCTCGGCCTTCAGCCCGTATTCCTGCAACAGGAAAGGATTGCCGAAAATGTGGTCCAAATGCAGGTGAGTATTCAATAGATGTTTCACTGTCAGATCATTACTGTCAATATATCTCTTGAGTGCCTGCTTTTCTTCGTCGTAGAAGCATCCGGCATCAATAATGACAGCCTCCTTCGTTTCGTCCGATAAAACATAGCAGTTTACCGGAAACATATTGAATTCAAATTTCTTTATTTTCATCGTTCTATTCTCTATAGTTATTAGCCATTGATGGTTACATACACCACTTTTTTGGTTTCAAAAAAATCTTCTGCAAATTCATCTTTCAGATCATAGAGCACCGTTTTGTGCTTTACAGGCATTGTTTCTTGTTCCAGTTCTCCGCCTTTCAGACAAATCAGTCCGTTGGGCAGGGCATTGTGCTGCTCCGGTGCGATATTCTTACGGATAATTTTTATCAAATCGCCCAGCGGCATAACGGCTCGACTCACTACGAAATCAAATTTCCTTTTTTCCTCTTCGGCACGGCAGTGGCGGAAAGTGACGTTTTCCAATCCGATGGCATTAGCTACTTCCGTGGCTACCTTCACTTTCTTTCCGATGCTGTCTACCAGATGAAACCGGACTTCGGGAAACAGGATCGCCAGCGGAATACCCGGAAAACCGCCTCCCGTGCCCAGGTCCATAATTTGGGTGCCGGGAGTGAAATTGATTACTTTGGCTATGCCCAGCGAGTGTAACACATGATGTTCGTACAGATGGGCGATGTCCTTGCGTGAAATCACGTTGATTTTGCTGTTCCAGTCTGTATATAGATCATACAAGGCGGCAAACTGAGCTTTTTGCCGCTCGCTGAGGTCGGGGAAATATTTCAGTATTAATTCCATTCTATCTAAAAAATGTTTTTTTAATGTATCATATATTTCTCTACCGAAGTGTAGGGCAGAGAGAGGGTAATGACTCCTACGGCGTAGGGGGCGATATCATATTTGTTGTACAGGAAGGACACTTCATTCTTTTTCAGCAGGAAGTTGTCCGGTACATACATTCCGGTAGAGTTCAGGATACCCGCATTCTGAAGTCCTTCCAGCGAAGTGATAGAGCTGTCTTCCAATCGGGCAGCCATATCTGTTATCAGTTCTTTCAACAGCATTTCACTCATCGGCTTTTCTGATCCTGCCATGAATACATCTTTCAATGTGAGCAGCTTGCCGGTATTTTGTTCAAAGTTCATCCATCTATTCCACGAGTTGGGATGTGCTCCGCCTGTGTATTCAAATGTTTCCGCAATGAAATTCAGAATTCCCTCTTTACCGTCACTGAAACTGGTCGTCAGTCCATATTCATAGTTATACCATGTAGGTAGTTCGTTTTTGGGAGTGCCGTTCTTTATATCTTCCTGATAGAATGCGTTCACATCCCTGCGATAGTTGGCAATGTAGGCATTTTTGAAAGAGTCTACGGCAGTCTCAGGAGTCAGTTGAGCATATTCTTTACCCAATGTTTGGGCCTGTACGGTGCGGTTGATGCGCTGTGCTATACTATCTGCAGCGCCTGATTCTGCTAAATAACTATAATCAATAGTGATTTTGCAGGCAGGTGAGGTTGTGTCATCTTGTAAATGGGCTTGTTCTTCCACCTTTACACTCTTCACAGTCTCACTATCAATTTGTTTTTGTCCGTTACATCCCGATAATAAAAAGCAGGATATGAGGCAACTTGCCATAACAGACAATACAAGATTTCTTCTTTTCATAACTTTTTGTTTATTTGTGCGGATTACTTATCCAAACTTTCTCCACAAATATAGAATAACTTCGTGAAATGTCCATCTAAAAATCGAAAATATATTTATCTTATCACTGTGATGATGCATGAACTTTTTGCTAAATTTGTCCGTTGATAGGCTATAATATAACAAGTAAAGAAAAGAATATGAGTGATATGACAAAAAAGCTATATCCTGTTACAGGAATGCATTGTGCGGCATGTGCCGGCAATGTGGAGAAGATTGTAAGAAAACAAGAGGGCGTTGAGAGCGCATCGGTAAATTTGGCGGCAGCTACTCTGACGGTAACTTATAATCCGGATATCGTGTCACCGCAACAACTGAAAGAGGCGGTGGAGAAAATAGGCTTCGACCTGATAACAGACGAGGATAACCCCGTTCAGGAACAGGAAGAAGCAGAGCAATCCTATTACGGACAATTGAAGCGGAAGACTATTATAGCTTGGATTTTTGCTTTACCGGTGGCTGTTTTGGGAATGTTCCTGATGAATGTTCCGGGGGTGAACTGGTGGATGCTGTTTCTTTCCTTGCCCGTTATTTTATATTCGGGGCGCTCTTTTTATATCAATGCCTGGAAGCAGGCGCTTCAGCGTACCAGCAATATGGATACGTTGGTGGCACTGAGTACATCCATAGCCTTTTTGTTTAGTTTGTTTAATACTTTTTATCCCGAATTTTGGTACAATCGCGGGTTGGAACCCCATGTGTATTATGAAGCTGCAACCGTAATTATCGCTTTCGTACTGGTGGGCAAACTGATGGAGGAAAAAGCTAAAGGAAAGACTTCTACCGCCATACGCAAATTGATGGGATTGCAGCCCAAGACCGCCCGTGTGGTGAAAGACGGCAGGGAAGAAGATATCCTGATAGCCGAACTTCAGGCAGGTGATAAAGTCAGCGTCCGTCCCGGTGAACAGATTCCGGTGGATGGAATCATTGCCGATGGAGAAACATTTATAAATGAAAGCATGATAAGCGGCGAGCCTATTCCTGTAGAGAAAAAGCCCGGTGATAAAGTCCTGGCCGGTACTATCAATCAGAATGGCGCCTTTATAATGACTGCCCAAAAGGTGGGGAAGAACACGGTTCTGGCACAGATTATCCGTATGGTACAGGAAGCACAGGGTTCCAAAGCTCCGGTTCAACGCATTGTAGACAAGGTGACTGCGGTCTTTGTTCCTGCTGTCCTGGCTATTGCTGTCCTTACTTTCCTTATTTGGATGATAGTGGGCGGGGTAGATGATTTTTCTTACGCTATGCTTTCGGCGGTGTCCGTACTTGTTATTGCCTGTCCGTGCGCGCTGGGGCTTGCGACACCTACCGCATTGATGGTGGGAATAGGAAAAGGAGCCGAAGCGCATATCTTGATAAAGGATGCCGTGGCTTTGGAGCAGATGCGGAAAGTGGATACAGTGGTGCTTGATAAAACGGGGACTGTAACCGAGGGTCGCCCTGTAGTGTCCGGCTGGCTGCATGATGCCGGCTGGCAGAATGAACATAAAGGGATTCTGTATGCTGCCGAATTGAAGTCGGAACATCCGTTGGCATTGGCCATTATCGAGGCATTGAAGAAGGAAGGCGAGAAACCGGCTATCATTGATTCTTTTGAGAGCCGCACGGGACGAGGCATTGTTGTAACCCGTAAAAATAAGACTTATTGGGCGGGCAGTCACCGGTTGCTGAAAGATTTTGGAGCCGAGGTTTCCGACTTGTTGAAAGGCATGGTGACAGAGTATGAGAAGAGTGGCAAGAGCCTGGTTTACTTTGGCGAGGGAAATACGTTGTTGGCGGTGATTGCCATCAGTGACAAGATAAAAGATACTTCCAGACAAGCGGTCAAGCAACTGAAAGAAAGTGGCAAGTATATTGTGTTGTTGACCGGTGACGGTCATCTTACTGCACAGAATGTAGCCGGAGAGATTGATGCCAACCGTTTTATCTCGGATGCTTTGCCGGCGGACAAAGAGAAGGTTATCAAGGAATTGCAGGCCGAAGGCAGGGTAGTGGCTATGGTGGGAGATGGTATCAATGACTCGCAGGCTTTGGCGCGTGCAGATGTAAGTATTGCTATGGGTAAAGGTACGGATATTGCGATGGATGTGGCGATGGTTACACTGATGACTTCGGATCTGCTTTTGTTGCCCAAGGCATTCAAACTTTCCCATAAGACGGTGCGGTTGATTCATCAGAATCTGTTTTGGGCATTTATCTATAACCTGATAGGCATTCCTGTGGCGGCAGGTATCCTGTTCCCCATGTATGGTATATTGCTGAATCCGATGATTGCCAGTGCTGCTATGGCGTGCAGTTCCGTTAGTGTGGTGCTGAACAGTTTGAGCCTGAACTGGAAAAAGCTGTGAGTTGGATGGAGAATTAAAAAT
Source organism: Bacteroidaceae bacterium (assembly GCA_963651205.1). Lineage (GTDB taxonomy): Bacteria > Bacteroidota > Bacteroidia > Bacteroidales > Bacteroidaceae > Phocaeicola. The sequence continues at coordinate 40,215 of CAVJPC010000128.1, read as the reverse complement.
TAAGAAACGAGCTGTGCGAAACAGAACTTCTACACAGTATTTTTTAATTTTTAATTCTCCATTTTTAATTTAATAAGGAGTGTTTCTTCCTCTCTGTACCTCTATACGGATGCCAAAGTTTCCGTTTTCTGATTTCATTTCGAAAGCTCCGTTGAAATTATTCCTTTCCCAGGGCAGTGCGCTTGGATTCCGCACTTTGTTTCCATAGGCATCATATTCGCCGTAAGTGGTGATGCGCAATCCGTTTTTCAGTTTAAAAGTTGCGCTTTGCAAGGTGGGAGGAATTGACATTGCTCCGAATCCATATATTCCCATTCCCGAATACATGGGGGTAAATACATGATTGTAAGCCCCCCGGTCATAAGTAATATTCATCTGTGGACGAAAAATTTCATTATAGTTTGTAATCACATTACTATTATAAGATTGGTAATGGAGTTGGGGAGCTATCAAAGGAGGCGGGGCAATCATCATCGGCCCCATATCCAATAGAAATCCGTCAAAGTTCTTGTAGCCATCCAGTGAAATGGGCGGAATACTATCTGCCACAACTTCCGATTGCGCAAAAGTGGCGGCTGCAACCAGAAACATAGAAATAGATAGAATCAGCTTTTTCATATTCCGTTATATTTTTGTTCCGGACAAATATAGGGATATTTTCTTAATCCTGTATCGTTCCCGTTTCTTGCGAATAGATATTTTCAAATACTTTATGAAGTTCTTCTTCATCGGCAATCAGCCGGCGCAGTTCTTGCAGGCGTTTTGCATTGGCCGACTGTGGTATCCATAATTTCAGATATCCTCCTTCGGCATATTTTTCTTTCAGATGCGCCAGAAAACGTGTATATTGTCTTTCTTTGTCCAGTTCGGGATAGTGGGAAAGACCATATTGCACTGTGCGTCTCAGGGTGATATCCGGGTTGATGATACGATCGGCTTCTGCCACAATCTTGCCATAGATGCTGCGTGGAATGTGCTGGTTGGATGCACGGTGGTCCTCTACTGCCTCTTTCATCATCAGGATGTGTTCTTCGGGAAACCATTCTCTCAGTTTCGTGTCGGACATTAGTATCTTTCCCGAAACCAGATGGTGAAACTCTCTTCCCTCGCATAATCCCAAGTCATGATAGGCGGCAATGACATACACCATCATGCGGTTCACGTCATAATATCGGGACAATTCAAGGCTATCTGCCAGAACTTTCAGCACATGATCTACACGGTGCGCCTTGTCGAAGCCGGCATATTGCGGGATAATCTCACTTGCGATGTAGTCGCGGAATCCCATTGGAAAATCATTGATGTATGACAGCATATTCTTTCTTTTGATTGGGGTTGCAAATATACAATAATTATCCCACCTTTGCAGGAAAAAAGAAATATCATGAAAATAGAAAATTGGGGATTGGTTCCATATTCCGAAGCTTGGGACCGGCAGACGGAATTGTTTAATGCATTGGTGGAAGCCAAGCAGACGGGAAAATCATATGAAAACAGAATCATTTTTGTGGAGCATCCACATGTATATACGTTGGGCAAGAGTGGAAAGGATGCAAATATGTTGTTGGGCGAAGCACAATTAAAGACAATTGGCGCGACTCTTTATCACATTGACCGGGGAGGTGATATTACTTATCATGGTCCGGGGCAGTTGGTCTGTTATCCTATTCTGAACCTGGAGGATTATCAGTTGGGATTGAAAGAATATATCCATGTATTGGAGGAAGCGGTAATCGGAGTCTGTGCATCCTATGGCATCGAGGCGGGACGCGTGAAGGGAGCAACCGGCGTATGGTTGGCAATAGGAACTCCACAGGAACGGAAAATCTGTGCCATGGGGGTACGGAGCAGCCATTTTGTAACCATGCATGGGCTGGCGCTGAATGTAAATACGGATTTGCGTTATTTCAGTTATATCCATCCTTGCGGGTTTATGGATAAAGGGGTTACGTCGTTGCAGAAGGAGTTGGGTAGGGAAGTGTCTGTAGAGGAAGTGACAGGGCGTTTGCAGGACGAATTATCAGAACTTTTATAGCATTTGATCGGAATAAATGCGTGCGTATGTGTGGACTTTCACGTTAGAACGTATCGCCTTATACATACAGTTGCATCGTTCAACACGTACGTATGTGTAGAACGATGCATATCAATGAAAAATACTCCTCGCTATTCTTTTATATCTTGATACAAGAATCGCTTGATGCTCTTTTTGGCAGTCTTTTCAAATTCTTCAGGATAAAGTTTGAAGCGGGCTATTTGGGAGAACATCGGTAGCTGTTTGTTTAGTTCCAGGCGATTTTCTTCCATCACTCTTTCAATATCCGACTGGTGCAGGCCGTGAGCGAAGGCATCGTCAGAATCGGGATAAATCAAAGCTACCAGTTTGTCTTGTTGTAAGATTATCAGTGACTCTGATACATAAGGCATATTGTTCAGCTTGGACTCTATCTCTTCCGGGTAAATGTTTTGCCCGGCGGAAGTAAGCAGCAGATTCTTGCAGCGTCCCTTGATGTAGACATTCCCATCCTCATCAATGGTTGCCATATCCCCTGTGTGTAACCACCCTTCGGCATCAATGACCTGCCGGGTGGCTTCTTCGTTTTTGTAATATCCCAACATCAGATTGGCTCCCCGGCATACCAGTTCGCCGGCTGTTGTCGTCTGGTTAGGGGACAATACCTTGGCCTCCATGCGTGCAGCAATCTTTCCGCAGGATGCCAGCTTCAGCTCTGTCCAGTGGCTGTGGCAAATGATAGGCCCACACTCGGTCATTCCGTAGGCAATGGTGTAGGGGAAATCGATCATTTTCAGGAATGCTTCCACTTCGGCATTGAAGGGGGCACCTCCGATAATAATTTCGATGAAATTCCCACCGAAAACTTCCATTGCTTTCTGTTTGATAAGTTCCTTTATCTTGTCACTGATAATGGGTACGTGCAACAACAACTTGCCCAGCTTATTGTCCACTTTGGGGAGGATGTTTTTCTTGAATATTTTCTCTACAATGAGCGGCACGCAAGCTATGATGCGCGGACGGATTTCGGCAAATGACTCGGCTATGATTTTGGGCGACGGCATACGGGTGAGGAACCATAGATGGGCGCCTGCCGTGAAGCCGTACAGAAAATCGAAAGTCATGCCGAATACGTGTCCCAAAGGTAACATGGATACGACTCTGTCACCAGCTTTCAAACCTATCTTTTCTTTACAGTATAGCACATTGGAGAGTATGCTGCGGTAGGGCAGCATCACACCTTTAGAGTATCCGGTGGTGCCTGAAGTATAATTGATGATCGCCAGGTCTTCGGATTTCTCTTCCTCATAAGAAATATCATCGGGCCGGAAACGACAGGGAAATTTATGGCCGAAAATCTCATTCAGATGGTCACGGGCATAGGTCAGCCTTTCCGAACGGGAAACGGGTACGCCGAAATCTTTCAGTTCTACGATACCTTCCAGATGGGGCATTGCAGCTTCATTCAGATTCTCCCATATCTGGTCGCCCACGAACAACAGGCGTGATTCAGAGTGGTTTACGATATTGTGTACTTGGTCGGCTTTAAATTCATGCAGAATAGGTACTACTACGGCGCCATAGGTGATGATGGCAAGGTAAGTAACTGTCCAGTGGGCGCTGTTACGCCCGCAAATGGCTATTTTGTCTCCCTTTTCAATGCCGGCATTTTCCAGCAGGATATGTATTTTCTCAATTTTACGGGCTACATCTCTGTATTGCAATGTGATGCCTTTATAGTCTGTAAGAGCGTTTAAATACCAATTTGTTTTTATGCTTTGCTCTATAAGAGCAATAAAACTCTGTTCTAGTTCCATGATTACTTTTGCACATTTATAGGCTGAGTGTGCGCAAAAGTAGTAAAATGAGGTTAGGGGGGTGGGATATGAAACAATATTTTACATAAATTTAACGTCATGGAGGGCTGTAACTTTCCATGACGTTTCTTAAAATGCTCGTTTATAATTGGTTGCCATTATTCATTCTTCTCCTTTTCTTCCTCTCCCGAAGGCTGTGGCTTGATGATTAGTCGCAGGGAGGGATCATAGGTGAAATAACTCCACATCCAGTCTATAAAGATGAACAACCGGTTTTTTACACCCACTATGCTCATCAGGTGTATAAATAACCAGACTGCCCATGCAGGAAAACCGCCGAAACGTATTTTTTGCAGTTCTACTACGGCGTTATTACGCCCTATGGTTGCCATAGATCCTTTATTGTGGTATTTAAAGGGGGTGAGCGGGTGGTTGCTTTCTATATTCTTCAGATTCTTTACCAGATTCATGGCTTGCTGTATGGCGGGTTGCACTACTTGCGGATGTCCTTTGGGATACTCTTCGGAAATCATGAGCGCGGTGTCACCTATGGCAAATATGTTTTCAAAACCCTGTACCTGATTGTATTCATTCACTTTCAAGCGGTTGCCCGGACCGTAACATTCGGCAGGGAAACCTGCCAGGCTGTTCGCCTTCACCCCTGCCACCCAGTAAACATTGGTTGATTCTATGATACTCCCGTCATTCAGTCCCAGCATATTGTTCTCGTAGCTTTTTACTTGCTGGTTCAGCAGTATTTCCACTCCGAGGTGAGTGAGATATTTCTTTACCTCTTCGGAAGATTGGGAGGAAAAAGCCGATAGCAGGCGCGGTCCGCCGTCTATCAGTACAATTCTCATCATGCTGGTGTCCAGATCGGGATAATCGTGCGGAAGGATGAATTTACGCATCTCCGCCAAGGCTCCTGCCAGTTCTATGCCGGTGGCTCCTGCACCTACAATGATAAAGGTCATCAGTTGCTTCCGCTTTTCAGGATCATTCGTATTCAGTGCTTTCTCAAAACTTTCAAGCACTTGGTTGCGGTTGTGTAAGGCTTCGGCTGTGGTCTTGAGGGACATGGTTCGCCTGGCCATTTCATTGTTGCCGAAATAGTTGGTATAGCATCCGGTGGATATTATCAGATAGTCATAGTCAAGACTGCCGATGGAAGTGGTAATGCGCTTCTCTTCCGGACATACTTGTTGTACTTCACATACGCGGATATGGAAGTCTGTGTATCCTTTGAATATTTTGCGGAACGGAAATGAAATAGCACTGGGCTCGATGCCCGATGTGGCTACTTGATATAGCAGAGGTTGGAAAAGGTGGTAATTGTTTTTGTCCAGTAACACAATTTGATAGTGGTGTCCTTTCAGTTTGCGTGCAATCTTTAAACCTCCAAATCCTCCTCCTACAATGACTACTCTTTTCTTGCTCCCTTTGTCGGGAATATTGGTTATCTGTTCAGTCATAATGGTATTTGTTTTTATGTATATAATAACAAACCACCGGAGCGGAATGTTTAACTTCAGCCTACTGAAAATCAAACACTCCGGGATACAGTGTGGGACTGATGTAACTGACGTTCCGAGTTTGCAGCAGCCTGCCGTCTTGTGCATAGAATAACTGGTTGGTTGCCGATGAGTTATCCTGATTGACGGTAATGACATACAGGGCGGCACGTTTGGGAAATTCTATGAGGTTTACATCGGTAACGGTCCACATGGAGTATTGACTCAGCGTAAAATCATTGTACACGCCGGGCGTCAGTTGGTCGGTGGTTTGTAAATCGGTATTTGTCAGGACCCATCGGGCATTGTTGTCCATCCATACTTTTTTCTCAAAGCCGTTTTGGGCAAAGGAGGCTACATAATAATTTCCCTGCTGATTCCAACTCACATTCGTAGCTTGCGGATACATCTTTTTCAGGGCTGCGTGAAATGTAGCGGGAGAGGTGGCAGACAAGGTAGCGACCAGTACCCATACTATCACACATATAGAATAGTATCTTTTCTTCATGGCTCTTTTAATGTTTTGATGAGGCTGATAAAACAGCTTGACCATGCTTTTTGTTTGCCGGCGTAGAATCTGATGTAGTATGTATTGTGGGGATCCCCATTGGGGATAATTTGTTTTTTATTTGAGATGTTTCCTGATTATAGTTGAAAAATAATTAAGAAATCTCTTGTGCATGATATTTGTAGATTCTATCTTTGCCACCCGAAATTTAAAAAGATAATACAATGGAAACTTATGATATTTATTTTAAAGAAGGAATTGATTCTGCTAACAAAGGATTCTCATTAAAAGACAAAGCCAAAGCTATCAGAATGGCAGAGGACATGCTGGCCGAGCGCAAAGGATATGTGAAAGATTTTGTTGGAGGGACTATCTCTGTAAGGTGTAAGGAAACGAAAGAGGAAGTTTGGTCCAAACCTATAGCAGAAAGATAAATCTATATATAAATTGCACCAGCCTCCCTATCTGAACGGAAAAGCTGGTGCGAATGATTAATGACTGCAAACCTTGGTCATATCTACAGTAAAACCATCATTAACAGGCATGAACTTACCCTTTTCTTTTAGAAACTGAATCAATGTGTCTACATCCATATCTGTTGCCGAACAGGTGTAAAAATGTTGCGCTTCACCAAATCTGTTAATGATTGCTTCTCTCAAAGATGCTTCTGTATAACTGTTTCCGTCCATCATATGAAGGACTTCATGTGCGTGTAATGGTTCCATAATTTATTTTTTTCTGCAAATATAATCGGTAATGGAGAATTTAACTGTAACAATTGTTACAATGACAGTTAAGAAAACTATCATATAACGAAATATTAACGTATATTCTATCTTCTTCTGAGTCTTTTGTTATTCACTACCTTAAAATCCGTCCCGCTTTCACCAAACCAATTAATTTTGTATGAATACCTTTTATTTGAATGGTTTTTATCAGCTAAGTGGATTGAACAAAAAAATAAGATAAGCTGTTTTTCATACCGCCAGATACGGTTCCGGCAAAGATGGACTTTCCACAGCGGTTGTTGTCTGCGTCAGTTATCGTATTCGGCAATAAAATCTTCATAATAGAAAAACTTTAATGCCTCGGCTTGTGATAAGTCGGGGTATTTATATAGATAGGGAGAATATCATTCAAAAATCATAGTTCACAGTGTAAATTAAAAATAGGAAAACTTTCACTCGTCAGAAAAAAACTTTCCCAAAAACTTTGTAGTATTGATTTTCTGTGTATCTTTGCACCGTTATCAATTGTCGGGGCATTAGCTCATCTGGCTAGAGCGTTAGACTGGCAGTCTAAAGGTGGCGAGTTCGAGTCTCGCATGCTCCACTTCTTAATGGAAAAAAATAAGGTCTGCAAAGCAGGCCTTTTTTAATTTAAAGGGTAATAGTTATGTTGATTTATAATACGACCTATCAAACAAGAATTGACGATGCGCGTAATTTCGTCATTTGGCTCAGTGAAAGTTATATTCCCGAAGTAGAAAAAACGGGAATATTACACCATCCTCGTCTTACACACATTCTTAGCCATCAAGAGCAGGACTCAGAATGCTTCTCATTACAATGGGAGGTGGAAGATACGGCAGCCTTGCATCGCTGGCATACCCAGCAAGGCATGCGTCTGAACGAGGAAATGATGCAAATATTTAAGGATAAAGTGGTTGGCTTTCCAACATTGATGGAGGTGATTAAGTGATTCAGCCGGTAAAGGAGAAAATCATTCTGGGTATAGACCCCGGAACAACCATTATGGGATATGGTCTCCTGAAAATAGTGGGCACTAAACCACAAGTTATGACTATGGGAGTCATTGACTTGCGTAAATACGGGGACCATTATTTAAAACTGCGCCGCATCTTCGAGCGGGTGATTGGTATAATAGAAGCCTATCTGCCCGATGAACTGGCTATTGAGGCTCCTTTCTTTGGTAAAAACGTACAGTCGATGTTGAAACTGGGAAGGGCGCAGGGAGTGGCTATGGCAGCGGCATTGAGTCGTGATATCCCCATAACAGAATACGCACCGTTGAAGATAAAGATGGCAATAACCGGCAATGGTCAGGCCAGCAAAGAGCAGGTGGCGGATATGTTAAAACGTATGTTACATATACCAGAGAGTGAAATGCTTCCCTTTATGGATGCTACAGATGGCTTGGCAGCCGCCTATTGCCATTATCTGCAAATGGGCAGACCGGCTCTGGCGAAAGAGTATTCCGGATGGAAAGATTTTATAAATAAGAATCCCGATAAAATAAAAAGATAAAATTATGAATGTAAAACACGTTCTTTGGGCATCAATTGTATCTACTACTATTAGTTGTCAGTCTGTGAAAAAAGAATATACTTCGTTTGATGAATATCCTGTCCGTGAAGGTGCGTTGACCGAGATGGAATATTCGCCCGCTGAAACAAAATTCTCACTTTGGGCCCCTACAGCCGAAGAGGTGCGTGTCCTTTTGTTTGATTCAGGTAACGAAGGGTCAGCATGCAACACCTTTCCGATGGAGATGGGAAAAGAGGGTACATGGAGTATCTCGGTAAAAGAGGATCTGAAGGGAAAATTCTATACTTTCAATGTGAAGGTAAATGGAAAATGGCTGGGAGACACGCCGGGTATTATGGCAAAAGCTGTAGGAGTGAATGGAAAACGGGCGGCTGTGATTGATCTTCGTTCTACTGATCCGGAGGGATGGGAAAACGATGTTCGTCCTCCTTTGAAGAACTATGCAGATATCATGGTTTATGAAATGCATCACCGTGATTTCTCTTTGGACTCCATTTCCGGCATTCAGAATAAAGGCAAATTCCTGGCTTTGACAGAACAGGGGACTACCAGTTCTTTAGGTGAGAAGACAGGTATCGATCATCTGAAAGAACTGGGGATCACCCATGTGCATTTATTGCCTTCTTATGATTATGCCTCTGTAGACGAAACCAAACTGGACAAAGCTCAATATAACTGGGGATATGATCCGCAAAACTATAATGTGCCCGACGGTTCTTATTCTACGGACCCTTATACACCGGATGTACGAATTAAGGAGTTTAAACAAATGGTACAAGCGTTGCATAAAGCGGGAATCAGAGTAGTGCTTGATGTGGTGTACAACCATACCTTTAATACGGACGAAAGTAATTTTGAGCGTACTGTTCCCGGTTATTTCTATCGTCAGACCAAAGACGGCCAGTTGGCGAATGGTTCGGGATGCGGAAATGAAACGGCGAGTGACCGTGCCATGATGCGTAAATATATGATAGAATCCATACTGTATTGGATAAATGAATACCATATAGACGGTTTCCGTTTCGACCTGATGGGAATACATGATATTGAAACGATGAATGAAATACGGGATGCCATTGATAAAATAGATCCGTCTATCTTCATGTATGGTGAGGGATGGGCTGCCAGCTCGCCTCAATTGGAAAATGATAAATTGGCCATGAAATCCAATGTGGAAAAAATGCCCCGTATCGCCGCTTTCTCTGATGAAATGCGTGACGGTTTGCGTGGCGGTTGGGACGATGATACCAAAGGAGCTTTCCTGATAGGGGAGCCGGGGCACGAGATGAGCATCAAATTCGGTATTGTAGGAGCTATCGAACATCCCCAGGTCATTAACGACTCTGTGAATTATAGCAAAAAACCTTGGGCGTTACAGCCTACGCAGATGATCAGTTATGTGAGCTGTCATGATGATATGTGTCTTGCTGACCGTTTGAAAGCTACGATGCCGGAGGCTTCTGTAGAAGATATAGCGGCTTTGCAGAAGTTGGCCGAGACATTTGTCTTTACTTCACAAGGAGTACCGTTTATATTTGCGGGAGACGAAGTGATGCGTGACAAGAAGGGCGTACATAATTCCTATAACAGTCCCGACAGTATCAACACTATAGACTGGAAGAACAAGACAGCGCATAAGGATGTATTCGAATATGTAAAAGGCTTGATTGCCATGCGCAAGGCGCATCCCGCTTTCCGTATGGGAGATGCGGATATGGTGCGAAAGCAATTAGAGTTTTTACCTGTAAAGAACACGAATGTCGTTGCTTTTGTCCTGAAGGATAATGCTAACGGTGATTCATGGAAAAATATTATTGTAGCCTTGAATAGCCGTACCGAACCCGTCAAACTTGATATTCCGTCGGGCAAATACACTGTGGTCTGCAAGGACGGCAAGATCAATATGAAAGGCATGGGGCAAGTGTCAGGGGCTGAACTCATGATACCGGCACGTTCTGCTATGATTATTCATCAATAAATGCGCCCGCTTTGCGGACCAAAATAAACAATACGAATGGAAAAGACATGGAGATGGTTTGGGAAGAAGGACAAGATAACCCTTCCCATGCTCAGACAAATAGGAGTGGAAGGAATTGTAACCGCCCTTCACGATGTACCTAATGGCGGGATATGGACTCCGGAAGCTATCAATAGTCTGAAAGCCTATATCGAATCTCATCAATTGCGCTGGTCGGTGGTAGAAAGTCTGTCGGTTAGCGAGGCGATCAAATACGCCGGTCCCGAACGCGACCAATTGATAGAAAACTATAAAATAAGCCTTGCCAATCTGGGCAAGGCTGGGATCAAGACCGTATGTTATAACTTTATGCCGGTCATTGACTGGATACGTACCGACCTGGAGCATCCCTGGGAGGACGGAACCAGTTCTTTATACTTCGACAAGATACGCTTCGCTTATTTTGATTGCATGATTCTTCAGCGTGAAGGAGCGGAAAAAGACTATACCGGATCAGAATTGCGACAAGTCCGTGAACTGGACAAAACCATAACCGAAGCCGAGAAAGATGAATTGGTAGACACCATTATCGTCAAGACACAGGGCTTTGTAAATGGCAACATTAAGGAAGGGGATCAGAACCCGGTAGCCATTTTCCGTCGTCTGCTGGCTCTGTATGAGGGGATAGATCGCGATGCCTTGCGCGAAAACCTGCGTTATTTCCTGCAAGCCGTCATGCCGGTTTGTGATGAATACGGCATAAATATGTGTATCCACCCTGACGATCCTCCGTTCCAGATATTGGGCTTGCCTCGCATCGTGACCAGTGAGGAAGATATCAACTGGTTCCTCCATGCAGTCAATAATCCGCATAACGGGCTGACTTTCTGCGCCGGTTCACTCAGTGCCGGACTGCACAACAATGTACCATCCTTGGCACGCATGTTCGCATATCGTACTCACTTTGTACATCTACGCAGCACCAATGCATTTCCTAACGGAAACTTTATTGAAGCATCCCATTTGGGTGGACGTGCTCACGTCATAGAATTGATTCGTATTTTTGAAAAAGAACGTCCGGGTGTCCCTATGCGTGTGGATCATGGCCGCATGATGCTGGATGATGCCGGCAAGGGGTACAATCCGGGGTATTCATTCCACGGCCGTATGATGGCCCTGGCTCAGATAGAAGGCATGATGGCAGTCATCAATGAAGAATCAAAACTTGAATCCTAAATTGATGTACATACTCACCTTATTGGCTCGGTTTGCATAGTTCAGTGACGCCTCCAAGGGGCCGAACATACTATCCAGACCGTAGCCGATGCCACAACCGAACATGGTTTCCTGTTCCAACAGATATCTCAGTTTGCTTGCACTCAGTGCATAATTACCCGTCAGCGTCACATAATGTACACTTCCCATCCGCTGGCGGAATTTCATGCTTCCTATCAGCAATGAATTTTCCATCAGTTCCACATTATTTATCCCTACGAATGGCAGTTGTTGTTGCAGGAAACGTCCCTGCACATCTCCGCCCATCGCATTCAGTTTGGAATAAGGGATACCTTTTCCTATCAGGAATCGTCCGTATACGGCAGGCAGTATGGAGAATCTGCGTGTCACGGGAACTACTCCCTGGCAATACCCTTTTATGGCCGAGAAAGGAGCATGATCGTCATATCCGGTAAAGTTATCGGTGTAAAGTGAATAGGAAGCCCGGGCCGATACCCCTTTGGTCGGGAAATAGGCTTTGTCGAAAGTCTCGTAATGCATCTGTGCAAAGTAGCTGAAGAAATGTTCCGTGCCTACATCAAAACCCTGGTTGCCTTCCTGGTACAGAAACTTGTCATAATCATACAGCTCATATCTCAGTCCGATGGCAAACCGTACATTCTTGTACCATACATCCGAAAATGAAAACTCTCCCAAATGATAGCGGAAGGTGGAGTTGTGCGACTTGTCCCCATGATGGTAGAAATTGATATCATTATACTGGAACATGTATGCCAACCCGATATTCTTTAACGGAGCCGGTTCAAAACCATAATCAATGCGGGCCGCATAACGCTTGCCCAGTCGTCCCGTCAGAGACAGGGTGGTGGGTACTTTTCCCCGGAAATTACTAGTGACATTAATGAGCAGACTGGCTGTTTCTTCCGTATCGAAGCGGATTCCGACATTCAGTTTGTTCTCATACTTTTTGCTCAACAGGAAATTCAGGTTATAACCACCTCCGGGAGCCTCAGGCAGATTGTAAGTGGCATTGGAATATTCCAGATTAGAACATAATATGGCGGTTGCTTCTTCTATGCGCCGGATGCTTATTTCAGAATCCTCTTTCAAGTCACAGCGTTTCAACAGCCATCGCTTGTCTTTATCGTCCAGTCCGTCGAAAGTGATTTCTTTTACATACACTTTGCGGTTGGGGGAATAAGGATAGGAGGGGACTGGTTCCGGCATATAAGTGCTGTCCAGCCCCAGTTCCCGTTTCAGTTCCATCAGGGCTTTTTCTTGTGCCAGTGCCGCTGCTTCTCCCCGGTGGATCAGCGTATCAATAGCGCTGGGGGTGAAGCTGGCGGCAGAATAGCCTTCGACATTGACTTTTATATAGGTATTTGTTTCTTCCAGATTCTTTTTGTAGAGTTGCAATCCCATCAGATTGATGAGCTGTCCCAAAATACTGCCTGCGCTGTTCAGTTCGCTGGCAGGTTTCAAGTCGCTTTGCACATCTACTCCTATAATGAGATCCGCACCCATGGCACGGGCGACATTGACGGGGTAATTGTTTACCACGCCGCCGTCCACCAGCACCATGCTGTCCAGTCGGACCGGTGTAAACACACCCGGTATAGCCATACTTGCCCGCATAGCCGTAGCCAGTACACCCTTGTGGAAATTCACTTCACTGCCATTCACAATATTCTCGGAAACACAGGCAAAGGGGACGGGCAGTTTGTTGAAATCAATGGAATCGTGATATCCCACAGTCAATTCACTAAACAGATTTGCCAGGTTTTGACCTTTTATCAGCCCTCCGATGGCCTGCGCTTTAACATCTTTTCCGAAAGGAAGGGAGAATACATATTTTTCAGAGGCTTCCCGTTCCGCCATATTCTGTTCGCTGCGAGGAATTTTGTCACTCAGCAGAAAGGTCCAGTCCTGGCGGCGTACCATGCTGTCCAGTTGTTCGGGAGTATAACCGATGGAGTAAAGTCCGCCGATGATGGATCCCATGCTTGTACCCACTACATAATCTACGGGGATTCCTGCTTTTTCTATAACCTTCAAGGCACCTATGTGTGCCATGCCTTTGGCCCCTCCGCCGCTGAGAACTATCCCCACCTTTTTTCTGGGATGGGGTTGGGCTGTCGTGTGAATAGAGGTACACAGTAAACCTGCTACTATTAATAAGGTAGAGAACTTCATTTTTTTCATCTTACTATTAATCTTGTCTAAGTTAAAAAACAAAAACAGTGCAAAGATGGTTTAATCTTTCAGCTCTAACAAGTGCTGATTGTCACAGATATTGGTCTATTTTGCTGTTAAGGCCCTAAAGATATGGAATTGTATCAAGAAAAAGCCATAGAACTATTTCTTTTTATCAAATCTTTTTCGTTGTTTTGCGCTGACAATAGATAAAAGTATGGATAATTTTGCAGCAATAGACTTTGAGACGGCAAATAATGAACGTACCAGTGTGTGCAGTGTGGGCGTGGTCATTGTGAGGAACGGCGAGATAACCGATCAGTTTTACAGCCTCATTCATCCCGAGCCGGACTATTATTTGTACTGGAATACCCGTGTACATGGACTGACGCAGGAAGATACCGCCCATTCCCCTGTCTTCTCGGAAGTATGGAAACAGATTTCCCCCAAAATAGAGGGCCTGCCTTTGGTTGCCCATAACAAGGCCTTTGATGAAGGCTGTCTAAAAGCCGTATTCCGCACCTATTGCATGGATTATCCTGATTATGAATTTTATTGCACCTATCAGGCTTCCCGCAAGCTGAAAGGATTGAGAAACCATCAATTACATACAGTTGCCGGATTTTTCGGCTTTGACTTGAAGAATCATCATCATGCCTTGGCGGATGCTGAAGCATGTGCATGGATTGCCAGACAGATTCTGTGAATGATAATTTAAGAATGACGATTTCTGAGTACTTATGATACAAGAAGATACTTACCGAACGATTACAGCCATTGCCGAGGGCATATATACAGAAAAACGGAGTAAGTTTATAGCAGTTGCCATACCTGTGCGCACTGTAGAAGAGATAAAGCAGCATCTTGAGACTTATCAGAAGAAATATTACGACGCCCGCCATGTGTGTTATGCCTATATGTTGGGGCATGAACGGAAAAATTTCCGGGCGAATGATAACGGAGAACCCTCGGGAACGGCAGGAAAACCTATTTTGGGACAAATAAACTCTAATGAACTGACGGATATTCTCCTTATAGTAGTCCGCTACTTTGGAGGCATCAAATTGGGGACCAGCGGACTGATTGTAGCTTACAAAGCGGCGGCTGCCGAAGCAATTGCCGCTGCTGAAATTATAGAGAAAACGGTGGATGAGGATATTACCGTTTCCTTTGAGTATCCTTTTATGAATGATGTTATGCGTATAGTGAAAGAGGATGAACCTGTCATTTTGGAACAATCGTATGATATGGACTGTGTAATGAAACTCCGCATCCGCAAATCCATGATGGGAAAGCTGCGCGCGCGCCTGGAGAAGGTAGAGACTGCCCGTATTATTGAATAAATTGTCTATGTGTCCATTTATCATCTCCGCTATTACACACCGTAGGGGCGACATCCGGTCGCCCGAATACATTCTGGAGAACTGCTTCTGCCAATAAATTAATTCGTAATTAATTACAGTAGATGAAATATATTTGTAATGTAGATGAAATATTACAGATATACCAAGGTCCTATCTTTGCAGCCGTAATCAAAGAAAGTCACATTAATAAAGATGAGAAATAGATTTGTAGCGTCTGCTTTTACAGTATTGAGTATCACAACAGCTTCTGCCCAACTGACTATTCCCAAAGAATATCTGCCGGAAGTACACGGAACCATCCGTAGTAAATATGAACTTCAAACCACCAATGGAATGCAACGCTTCCAGGTGCGTAACGCCCGTGTCAGTCTGGACGGGAAAGTTCTGCCGGTCATTGCTTATAAAGCCGAAATCGACCTGTCCGATGAAGGAAGTATCAAGATGCTGGATGCTTATGCCCGTTTTGTTCCTAACGATACATGGAATGTCACTATGGGGCAGATGCGTGTACCTTTTACCATAGATGCCCACCGTTCCCCCCACCAGCAATATTTCGCCAACCGCTCGTTCATTGCAAAGCAAGTGGGAAATGTACGTGATGTAGGTGCTACAGGCGCCTTTTCCCTGAAAGAAGGATTGCCTTTGAAGTTGGAAGGCGGTTTGTTTAATGGTTCAGGCCTTACCAATCAGAAAGAATGGCACAATACATTGAACTATTCGATGAAACTTCAACTGATGCCTTGGAAAAATTATAACCTGACTCTGAGTACCCAGAAAATACATCCTGACAAGACCAGTATCTATATGTATGATATCGGCGCCTATTATGAATCCAACAACTGGCATATCGAAGCCGAATATCTTTATAAAACCTATGCAAAGAACTCATTTGATGATGTGCATGCTTTCAATGCCTTTGTCAATTACGATCTGCCCATAAAGAAAGGCTTGTTTCAGAAAATATCATTTTTGGGACGTTATGACAGCATGGGAGATCATAGCAATGGTATTGCAGATGAGGATGGTAAACTATATATTACGGATTATTCCCGTCAGCGTGTCACAGGCGGTGTCACATTGAGTTTCGGTAAAGCTTTCCAGGCGGACTTGCGTCTCAATTACGAGAAATACTTTTATGATAAACTATCATTGGCTAAAGAGTCCGAACAAGATAAGTTTGTCATGGAACTAATGGTCAGATTCTGATCCATATACGTTCAAAACAGGTTAACGTACAAAGGATAACCTGCTTTCTTCCGTTAGAGTTTGGCTCCCCACGGTTATGGAGAGCGCTCTCCACAGATATGAGGAGCGCTCTCCACGGCCGTGGGCTGCGCTCCCCATAACCGTGGGGAGTCAAACTTGGCCGTATAAAAAGCTCTTCTTGTACGGCAGTTACGGGAATCTCTTCCGTGTATTTGTGCCATTGGGATAACAAGATTGACTTATCCCCATCTCTCCTTCATCCTGTCTTCCAGTTTCAGCAATTCATCTCTATACTGGGCTGCTTCGATAAACTCCAGTTTCTTGGCAGCTTCCTGCATCAGTTTCCGGGTACGTTCTATCGTCTTCTCCATCTGGGGTTTGGTCATATACTGAACAATCGGGTCGGCAGCTATCGTAGCCGAAGAAGGCTCAATGTAGGCTTTAGGCCCTTTGGTGGCCTCGGTGGGTTCATTAGTGTTCTTTCCCAATAACACGGCATTGCGTGCGCGCTGTATCTGCTTGGGAGTGATGCCGTGCTCCTCGTTATATGCCAGCTGCTTTTCACGGCGGCGGTTGGTTTCGTCTATCGTCTTCTTCATGCTGTCCGTTATGCGGTCTGCATACATAATCACCTTTCCGTTCACATTACGGGCGGCACGTCCAGCTGTCTGCGTCAGCGAGCGGTGGGAGCGGAGGAAGCCCTCTTTATCCGCATCCAGAATGGCAACCAGGGACACTTCGGGCAAGTCCAGACCTTCACGAAGCAGGTTCACGCCGACCAATACATCATAAACTCCCTGCCGCAGTTCGTCCATTATCTTGACACGTTCTAACGTGTCCACATCGCTGTGGATATAGTTGCAACGGATATCATTGCGCAGCAGATACTCGGTCAGCTCTTCCGCCATACGTTTGGTCAAAGTAGTCACCAGTACACGCTCTTCTTTTTCGATGCGTTGCTGAATCTCTTCCATCAAGTCGTCAATCTGATTCAGGCTGGGACGTACTTCAATCACCGGGTCCAGCAAACCGGTGGGACGGATTACCTGTTCAACCACAATACCTTCACTTTCCATCAGTTCGTAATCGGCAGGGGTGGCGCTGACATAAATGACTTCCTTGGCCAGTTCCTTGAACTCCTCGAACTTCAGCGGACGGTTGTCAAAAGCAGATTCCATGCGGAAACCATATTCCACCAGGTTGGTCTTTCTTGCCCGGTCGCCGCCATACATGGCGCGTATTTGCGGCACACTGACGTGGCTTTCGTCTATCACAATCAGGAAATCATCCGGAAAGAAGTCCAGCAGACAGTAAGGACGGGTTCCTGAAGTACGACCGTCAAAGTAGCGGGAATAGTTTTCTATACCCGAACAGTGGCCCAGTTCACGAATCATCTCCATGTCATAGGTAACGCGTTCATAAAGCCGTTTCGCTTCATACATTTTGCCTTCCTCCTCGAATTTCGCGACTTCTTTCGTCAGGTCGTCTTCAATCTGATGAATGGCTCTCAACTGACTCTCTTTGGTGGTCATGAAAAGATTGGCCGGGTAAATCTTGTATTCATCGAAAGCCGCCAGGCGGATGCCCGAAACGGGATCGACTTCTTCGATGGCATCAATCTCATCATCCCAGAACATCACCCGGAGAATATTGTCACTGTATGCCAGGTAAATATCTACCGTATCCCCTTTCACGCGGAAGTTACCGCGATTCAACTCTATATCATTGCGCACATACAGGCTGTCTACCAACCGGCGTAAGAATACATTTCTGTCCAGTAACTTGCCTTTCTTGATGTCGATGACGTTATTGTAGAAATCGGACGGATTTCCCATACCATAGATGCAGGAGACAGACGATACCACTACCACATCTTTTCGTCCCGACAGCAGGGAAGAGGTGGCTGCCAGCCGTAACTTGTCAATCTCTTCATTGATGGCCAAATCCTTTTCTATATAAGTATCGCTGGACGGCAGGTAAGCTTCCGGCTGATAATAGTCATAATAAGATACGTAATATTCCACCGCATTGTTGGGAAAGAAATTCTTGAACTCTCCATACAACTGGGCTGCCAATGTCTTGTTATGACTTAATATCAAGGTAGGCTTATTGATGTTTTTAATCACATTGGCAATCGTGAAAGTCTTGCCGGAACCCGTGACTCCCAGCAAAGTCTGTGCAGGTACTCCCGCTTGCACTCCCTGGGTCAATTGAGCGATAGCTTCGGGTTGGTCGCCGGTGGGTTGGTATTCGGAAATCAGTTCAAAATTCATAAATAGTGCGTTTAGTTTAATGAGATGTAAAAATACAGTTATTTCCTTATATAACATCCATTCATCTCCAAAAAATGGACTTTCATCGACTTTTTAGCATTTAAAAACATGGAAAGATTGCATTATTCGGTGGAAAGGCGTAAATTTGCGCAATTATTTGAATAAGATGAAAAAATATATCATTATAGCTCTTGTCTCCGGAACGGTTTTAACGTCATGTGGAGAGTATAACAAAGTTTTAAAAAGCACGGACTACGAATATAAGTACGAAGCAGCCAAAAGTTACTTTGGCAAAGGGCAGAACACCAAGGCGGCCACCATCCTGGAAGAGTTAATTACCATCCTGAAAGGAACGGACAAGGCTGAAGAATCACTTTATATGTTGGGTATGACCTATTATAACCAAGGTGACTTCATTACAGCTTCGCACTATTTCACCACTTATTATAATACTTATCCGCGTGGAATCTATACCGAACAGGCCCGATTCTTCTCCGGAAAGGCATTGTTCCTGGATACTCCGGAACCTCGTCTGGACCAGTCAAGCACCTATAAAGCCATTCAGGAATTGCAGATGTTTATGGAATATTTTCCTACCAGCAACCGCCGGCAGGACGCACAGCAGATGATTTTTGATTTGCAGGACAAGCTGGTGATGAAAGATTATCTGGCTGCAAAATTGTATTATGATTTAGGCTCTTATACCGGAAACAGTACGTACAGCACTACCGGTAATAACTATCTGTCCTGCATTGTTACGGCTCAGAATGCGTTGAAGGACTATCCTTATACCAAGATGCGTGAGGATCTTTCCATTCTTGTTTTGCGTGCCAAGTTTGACATGGCTAAGGCGAGTGTGGAAGAAAAGAAAGAGGAACGTATGCGCGAGACTATCGATGAATACTATTCTTTCAAGAACGAGTTTCCCGACAGTAAGTACACCAAAGAGGTGGACAACATTTACAAGGAAGCTAACAAGTATGTAAAAGAAATTAATGAATAAAACTAAATAAGAAATTATGGATTACAAAAAGACAAACGCTCCAAGTAATACTGTTACCCGTGACATGATGGACTTGTGTGAAGATACAGGTAACATTTATGAAACTGTTGCTATTATTGGCAAACGTGCCAACCAGATTAGTGTTGAAATGAAGAACGACCTTTCAAAGAAATTACAGGAATTTGCCTCATACAATGATAACCTGGAAGAAGTCTTTGAAAATAGGGAACAGATTGAGATTTCACGCTATTACGAGAAATTGCCGAAACCGACCCTGATTGCTGCTCAGGAGTATGAAGAAGGCAAGGTTTATTTCCGTAATCCTGCTAAGGAAAAAGAAAAATTACAATAATCTTTTATCTGCCGCATCCTTGTCGGGATGTGGAATGTATTTTGATCTGTCATTCTGAACGTAGTGAAGAATCTGATAACATTCACTTTGTGTTTTCAGATTCTTCACTACGTTCAGAATGACAGGTTGTATGTTTGGAATTAAAAAACAAAAGAGACTATGATACAACGCATTCAATCTGTTTATTTATTGGTTGTAACCGTGCTGCTTATAGTATGCATGTGTACTCCTGTAGGTTCATATATAAGCCAAGACTACAGTGTTTCTACCTTCACTAATTTATGTATTACGGGTGCAGATGGCGCCAAGGATTATGCTCCATGGGCTTTGTTCGCTATTTTAATAGTAGCGGTCTTACTGTCATTTACAACCATTTTTCTGTTTAAGAAGCGTATGCTACAGATTCGTTTCACCATTTTCTGTACCATCTTGTTGGTAGGATATTATGTAACTCTGGCTACTTTTATTTTTCTGTTGAAAGAGGACAATATGACCTATTCTGCCTCTTGGACAGTATGTTTGCCGTTAGTTGCCATTATATTAAATTGGTTGGCTATCCGTGCTATTGGTAAAGATGAAGTATTGGTTAAAGCTTATGACCGGTTGAGATAGTCATTATTGAGGAGGAATGAGTGCGCCTATGAGAATAAAAATCTCATAAGCGCACTTTTTAGTTCATAAAAGTACTTGTTAGAATGAATAGGTAATCTTTGTTTGGGTTTATATTAAGTTCCTCAATTATATCTTATTATAATAATTTCTTGTTTGTCAGCACTTTTTTTGAAATCGCTAGTCCGATATAGAATTTTATACTTATATTTGCATTATATATTGTACTAACAAACAAAATCATGATGGGGAATTGTATAAACCGTAAGAATGTCATTAAATATATTTTAGTGACAGGTTTTTGTTCTTTAAGCATCACCGGATGCATGAAGAAAGAAGACCTTTTTGATCCTACACAAGGAAAGGGTGGGGATGAAGTTACTTTAGATAACTACTTCGATTTTTCTACTACGAAGACTGTACAGCTAAATGTTGATTATGGGAAAGACTGCCCTAAGGCTTATTTTGAAGTATATGCTGAAAATCCTCTTATATTCCAAGAGGAAGGAAGTCAGGTTCTCAAAAAAGAAGGGATTCTGCCTATAGCAAGCGGATTTGCGAATGGGATAGGGGTGTATAATAAAAAAGGAACTATTCCTGCATCTGTAACTGAAGTGTATATTTACTCTCCGGACTTTGGCGTACCTACTCTCTATAAAACTTCAGTAGACAATGAAGCAATTAATGCAGCTATAACTTTTGAAAATGAAATAGATTTAAGTGCATTACCATCAAGAAGTGCACAACCGCGGGCGGCAACCACAAATTTTATAACAAATGTGGTTCCCAATGTCTTGGGTACATGGAATAAAGATAATGGAAGGCCTGACTATTTGAATAATAATAATAAGATAAAAATAGACAATAGTCTCAAAAGCTATATAACCACTTATTTTCCTGAAGCAAAAAAGAACGGAGGTTCTCCATATATATCAGATGATACAGATATTTTAATAAAGGAAGCTGCACATGTATCTATTAATTATTTTGGGGGAAACACTGAGGCTAGAAGTACATTTGCCTATTATTGTTATCCGGAGGGAGCAACTAAATCTCAAATCCAAGAAGCTGCAAGACATGCCTGTGTTATTTTTCCTAACGCATACAAAGGGCCTTTAGGAGACTATAGCGGTGTAGGTGTGGATCTGAGATATATAGATCAGAGTGGCAATCTTCATCCTGCTGAAGACGGCTTCCCGGCTGGAACCAAAATAGGTTTTTTAATTTGGAACAATGCTTGGAAGCAAGATGCTGTAGCTAAACAAAAACATATATTTTATTCTACCAAATCTTTGAATAAAACAGGTAAATCTCATACAGCTATATTTGCGGCTAAAAATAAGGATGGTGAGAAGTATAATGTTATTTCAATGGAAGATTGGAAGCTAGATACAGGTATTCCCGATTATAATGACGTTGCATTTATTATATCTTCAGACCCTATAGGCGCCATTGATGTTCCTATTGCCCCTGATCCGGGGGAAAGAGAAGGTACGGATACCTATCAGGGTTTGTTAGGCTTTGAGGATAACTGGCCTGAACAGGGAGATTATGATATGAATGATGTCATAATTAAATATGCATCCGATGTGGACTATAATTCTGACAATAAGGTGATTCAAATCACTGATAAGATTACATTGGTATGGACCGGGGCGGATTATAGAAACGGATTCTCCTACGAAGTGCCGTTTGATTTAAGTAAGGCTGAAGTAAAAGTAATTGGTGGCGAAAATTCGTCTGTATCCAATAATGTTATTCATGTATTTACGGATGCTAAAAAAGAATTAGGGGTATCAGGAATAGGTGCCGGAGATATGCCGTCTCAGGACGTGACGGAAAAGACTTTTACTGTGACAATGACATTTAATGATCCTGATATGGATAAATCTAAAGTTTTTCCACCTTACAATCCTTTTATAAAAATAGGTAATACTGAGGTTCATCTGACAGACTATAAGCCTACGACAGAAGCTAATAATACTTTTCCGCAGGGAGCAGATATTGCAGATGGAGAAAAGAGCTTTTTTGTTTGCAAGGATGGATTTCCATTTGCTATCCATCTGGACGCACGTGCAGATCAGTCTATTTTAAATATTGACTTGAGAGATGAACAAGTGAGGATAGACGAAGTGTATCCTAAATTTAAAGATTGGGCCAAGGATCGTGATCCAAGTATTAAATGGTGGAAAAAATAATTTTATAGATAAAAGAAATGTCCCGGAATTTGATTTCCGGGACATTTCTTTATTTCGTAATATCTATCAGATAGCTCAATCGTATTCCTATAAATGAATGGGCCGATCTTCCGAAATAGTCTTTCTTTGAGTTCTTGTAAAAGTCGCTCAATCCCATATAGTAGCGTCCTTCCAGCAGGAAATGCCCGATGCCGGTACTTACTTCCAGACCTGCTCCACCTGCAATACCGTAATCGAATTTATTTTCCACTTCTTTACCATGCTGTTCCGGTTGTGTGGTAGAATCCCAGTTTATCTTTTCATTATCGCCCAAGAAAAGCCCTATTTGCGGACCTGCATTAAAAAAGACCTTCACACCCCGGTTCAGCGCATCCTTACCGAATGCCAGATGTGCCATAAAAGGGATTTCCAGATAATTCATGGTACGACTGTAGGAATTGCCGGACTCATCCTCTATCTTTTCATCCCAACCGCGCTGGGAATAGTTTATTTCCATCTGCAAGCCACACATCATTTTGAAATACTTTTCGGACATGTATCTCATGGTAATACCCATGGATGGGGTGTTCAGTGTATTCTGTTTGATTTTTGGGTCGAAACTGACAGAACTCATATTCAGCCCTCCATTAATGCCGACAGCAAAATTATGACGCTCTTCACCCAACTGTGCTGCTGCCGGCAATGCAAAAAGCAGTGCCAGTGCAAGCACTCCGAAGTTCTTATACTTTTTCATTATTCAAAATCCAGTTTAATCAGTTCAAAGTCCTTGGTAAAATGAACGAAGAACACTTTGCGATTGATAAATCCGCCCCAGTTGTTTACACGTTCAAATTTGAAACCGGTCTGGATAGGGGTGACAGCTACCTTGTCCAGTTTGTCTTCCAGTTTGTTACCATACTGGGACAATCCCTTCAGGAAGAAATATCCCGTATCAAAGCCCAACATTCCATACTTGGGGAACGAATTAATCATATCCTTGCTGTACCATTTGCGATAGGCCGACGAGAATTGAACGGCTGCCGGAAACAGGTTGTTCGTGTAGAACGAAGAATAGAAATAGGTATCCAGTTCATAGAAACTGGCCAAATGGTCATTGGTATACGTCTGCCATTCCGGATAGCCGAACAACTGCATGCGGTAGTCGGGATTGTCACGTGAAGTCACAATCAGTTGCGGTAACAATTTTATCAATGCCACGTTGGTTCCCGATGTCGGGATAAATACATTGTCCATAATATGGTTCATCGCGCCTTTCAGTGATTCGGGAGTAATGTTTTCTCCTTTTAATTCGGTGAAAGGAATACGCTTGTTTTTCAATTCCTCCTTTAGTCCTTTTATAAAGTCAGCCTTGTCCTTGTCACCATCTTCTGCATTCAGGAAAATGACATTGGCGGTCGTAAACTTACGGGTAAAGTGTTCATATACTTCCGAGTAAAGGTAAGACTGAGGAGTGTTTATCTGATAAATGGCCGGATTGTTGAACACCTCATTGCCTTTCGAGGTAAACGGTACTACCAATCGGATATTGTTCTTCTTGGCAAACTCCGCTACCGGTTTCACTTGGTCGGGATAGGCCGGACCGAAGATGATATCCATGTTCTTCAGTTCACCTCTGCCCAGAATAGACTTAATGGAAGTAGCATTGTTGCGAGTGTCATATGAGTACAGGTCTATGGAAACTCCCTTCTCTTTCAGGCTGTCTACCGCCATCAGGAAGCCTTCATAGTACTCTACCATGCGTGCCTGTTCGTCACGGTTGCCACTGCCGTCCGTCATGAACGGAAGCATTACGGCTGCTTTGATGGTAGATATCTTGCGTGCCTCTTTCTTGCTTTCATCAAACAACTGGTCATCGGTAGGGATTACAGTAGGCGTATGGTTGACGGGAGTTTCGGCCTTTGTATCCTTGGCGTATGGAATACAGAGAAACTTGCCTTTCTTCAGCTTTTCGGTACGCAGTTCGGGATTGGCGGCAATCAGTTCGGCCTCTGTGATACCATACAGGCGGCTGATGCTGAATATCGTTTCCTTGCGCTCCACTTTGTGCATATCCCTGCAATTCGGCTTCAGTGGGGTGGAAGTGGTGGCGGGTTTGGCGGTTTTTACCTCGTTTATGATTGTTTCTTCGCTATCAGTTGCTTTGGCTGGAATTACAATTACCTGGCCTATGCGGAAATTCTCGGCGCTCAGTCCGGGATTCGCCTGACAGATACGTTGTGCGGTCACTCCGTAGCGTTGTGTCAATTTGTACAGGGTTTCACCTGGTTGGATGGTATGGAACACCTGTTGTTCCGCTCCGACATTTTTCTGTGGAATTTTCAATGTTTCGCCGGCCTTTATTTTTTCATCGCTGCCGGGATTCATTCTGACAATGTCGCCGGTAGTCACATTGTACATGCTGGCTATGGAATAAAGACTCTGCCCTTTGGTTATGGTGTGCAGGAAGTAGCCGGAAGACTGTGTTTGAGCCATCATTCCGGTGCTGGTAGCAGACAAGGCTGCGATAAGATATAATGCTCGAATAAATTTCATTTGCAGTATGTTGATTAAACTGAGTGGCAAAAGTACAAAAAAAACTGTTTTATTCACATTATATAGAGAGAATAGAAAATATTATTAGGCTTTTTAATTAAATATTTCGTCGGGAAGCATTAATTTTGCAGAGATTACGCAGAGTAAGAAGATTATGAGTGAAGAAAAAGAACTGATTAATGTATACGGTGCCCGTGTACATAACTTGAAAGATATAGATGTAGAAATTCCACGGAACAGCCTGACAGTAATGACCGGACTTAGCGGAAGCGGTAAATCATCCTTGGCATTCGATACCATCTTTGCCGAGGGACAGCGGAGGTACATTGAAACCTTTTCTGCCTATGCCCGTAACTTTCTGGGGGGGATGGAGCGTCCGGACGTGGACAAGATTACAGGACTCAGCCCGGTAATCTCCATCGAGCAGAAAACGACAAACAAGAATCCCCGTTCTACGGTGGGGACCACGACAGAGATATACGAT
Organism: Bacteroidaceae bacterium; assembly: GCA_963651205.1. GTDB lineage: Bacteria > Bacteroidota > Bacteroidia > Bacteroidales > Bacteroidaceae > Phocaeicola. The sequence goes on along the minus strand of CAVJPC010000128.1, from coordinate 14,670 downwards.
TATCTCCGTCTGCTCTATGCCCGTGCAGGTATTGCCTATTCTTATCTTTCGGGAGAAAAAATGGTGAAGTACACCGAGGAGCAGATTATCGACTTGATCCATCGGGATTATCAGGGCAAGAAGATATTCATGCTTGCCCCGTTGGTACGTACCCGTAAGGGACATTACAAAGAACTTTTCGAACAAGTGCGCAAGAAAGGTTATCTGTATGTCCGTGTGGACGGCGAGGTGCGCGAAATTGTTCACGGTATGAAACTGGACCGTTACAAGAACCACGACATAGAAGTCGTGATTGACAAGCTGGTTGTATCGGAAAAGGATGACAAACGACTGAAACAAAGTGTTGCCACCGCCATGCAACAGGGCGAGGGGCTGATTATGATTTATGATGCCGACACTCAGAAGGTGCGCCATTACAGCAAGCGGCTGATGTGTCCCGTCACCGGATTGTCTTATAAGGAGCCTGCCCCGCACAATTTTTCGTTCAACTCTCCGCAGGGAGCCTGTCCGCGCTGTAAGGGCCTGGGTTATGTGAACCTGATTGATGTGGACAAGGTTATCCCCGACAGAAATCTTTCCATATACGAAGGAGCCATCGTACCTCTGGGCAAATATAAAAATGCCATGATCTTCTGGCAGATCGAGGCATTGCTTGAGAAATATGATTTTAATATCAAGACGCCGGTCAAGAATATGCCGGATGATGCGATAGACGAAATACTCTATGGCTCGGATGAGCGTATCAAGATCAAAAGTAGTCTGATCCATACTTCTTCCGATTACTTTGTCACTTATGAAGGTATTGTGAAGTACATCCAGATGATGCAGGAGAAAGATGCATCGGCCACAGCACAGAAGTGGGCGGAACAGTTTGCCAAGACCGATGTTTGTCCCGAATGCAAGGGCGCGCGCCTGAACAAGGAGGCGTTGCATTTCCGCATCCACGACAAGAACATCTATGAACTGGCAAGCATGGACATCAACGAACTGTATGACTGGTTGCAGCAGGTCGATCCTTTTCTGGAGGACAAGCAGCGCATGATTGCCTCCGAGATTTTGAAAGAAATCCGTACCCGTCTTAAATTCCTGTTGGATGTGGGGCTGGATTATCTGTCCCTGAACCGTACCTCGGTTTCCCTTTCGGGAGGTGAAAGCCAGCGTATCCGTCTGGCAACTCAAATCGGGTCCCAATTGGTGAATGTGCTTTATATTTTGGATGAACCGAGTATCGGATTACACCAGCGGGATAATCTCCGTCTTATTAATTCCCTGAAGAAGCTGCGTGATACAGGCAACTCTGTCATTGTAGTGGAGCACGACAAGGATATGATGCTGGCAGCAGACTATGTAGTCGATATGGGTCCGAAGGCAGGCCGTTTGGGTGGGGAAGTAGTATTCCAGGGAACGCCGAAACAAATGCTTCAGACAGAAACACTTACCTCCAGGTACTTAAACGGTCAGATGAAGATAGAAGTACCGGCCAAACGCAGATCCGGCAACGGGAAATCCTTATGGTTGAAGGGGGCAAAAGGAAATAATCTGAAGAATGTGGATGTGGAATTTCCTTTGGGAAAACTCATTTGTGTCACAGGGGTGTCGGGCAGCGGTAAGTCCACGTTGATAAACGATACCTTGCAACCCATTCTGTCACAGCATTTCTACCGTTCCTTACAGGAGCCTTTGTCATACGGCAGCATAGAAGGTTTGGACAATATAGATAAGGTGGTGAATGTGGACCAGTCCCCGTTAGGAAGAACACCGCGTTCCAATCCGGCTACCTATACAGGCGTATTCTCGGATATCCGGAATCTGTTTGTCGGTCTGCCCGAAGCGAAGATCCGTGGCTATAAGCCGGGGCGTTTCTCGTTCAATGTAACCGGAGGACGCTGCGAAGCTTGCGGGGGTAACGGATACAAGACTATCGAAATGAACTTCCTGCCCGATGTGCTGGTGCCTTGCGAAGTTTGTCATGGCAAGCGGTACAATCGTGAAACGCTGGAAGTACGCTATAAAGGTAAATCCATAGCCGATGTTCTTGATATGACGATCAATCGTGCCGTAGAGTTCTTTGAGAATGTTCCCCAGATATTGAATAAAATCAAAGTGCTGCAAGAAGTCGGTCTGGGATATATCAAACTGGGACAGCCTTCTACCACCTTGTCGGGGGGCGAGAGCCAGCGCGTGAAATTGGGTACGGAACTATCCAAACGTGATACCGGAAAGACCATGTATATTTTGGACGAACCCACTACAGGGCTTCATTTCGAAGATATCCGTGTTTTGATGAATGTCTTGAATAAGCTGGTGGAGAAAGGCAATACCGTTGTGGTCATCGAACATAATCTGGATGTCATCAAATTGGCGGATTATATAATAGATATGGGTCCTGAAGGTGGACGGGGCGGCGGTCAGGTACTTGCTACCGGTACTCCCGAGGAAGTGGCAGAAAGCAAGAAAGGATATACGCCGAAGTTTATAAAAGAAGAATTGGAAAATTAATGAGCATACATCGCGTTACCATTTGCTGTAGGGGCAGGGTCTGCCTGCCCGAATACCTATGGCGAACCGTTTTCGGGCGGGCAAACCCCGCCCCTACGGCAAAATAACAGCACTACTGGAAATGTTAAATAAGATGTATAGAAAGAGTAGTCCGCCTGAATAGCAATCATAATATGAAAGAAAAAATAGCTAAAACCAACGTAGCCCGTCTGCTTGACAAAGCCAAGATAACATACGAGCTTATTCCATACGAAGTAGATGAGAACGACCTCAGCGCCATTCACGTCGCCGCCAGTTTGGGTGAAAACATAGAACAAGTCTTCAAAACCTTGGTGCTTCATGGTGATAAATCTGGATATTTTGTCTGTGTCATACCCGGCGAGCACGAAGTTGATTTGAAAATGGCGGCAAAAGTATCGGGTAACAAGAAATGTGACCTGATCCCCATGAAAGAATTGCTTCCCCTGACAGGGTACATTCGCGGTGGATGTTCTCCGATCGGCATGAAAAAGCATTTTCCCACCTATATACACGAGACTTGCACCGCATTCCCATACATTTATATCAGTGCCGGTATCCGGGGTTTACAAATAAAAATAGCGGCCGATGACTTGATAAAAGAAACGAAAGCAGAGATTTGTTCCCTTTTCATCGAATAAATAGGCCAAAAAGAGTCACATTTGTGGCTCTTTTTTTTTCAGATAGACTAAAAGTTATATCTTTGCAAAAAAAGAATACTAACTATTAATTAAATCTTTATCAACTATGTTTGAAGGACAGCCTAAAGGCTTATACGCATTAGCCCTCGCCAATACCGGCGAACGCTTTGGTTATTACACCATGCTTGCTATTTTCACTCTCTTCCTGCAAGCGAAATTCGGCTTTACAGCCGCCACGACGTCAACAATCTTTGCCAGTTTCCTGGCAGGAGTGTATTTCATGCCGCTTATCGGAGGTATCCTGGCCGATAAATTCGGTTATGGCAAGATGGTTACTACCGGTATCGTTATCATGTTTGCCGGTTATGTGCTGCTGGCTATCCCGATGGCAACCAATATCGGATTGTATTCCATGTTCGGCGCTCTTGCCCTGATTGCTTTGGGAACCGGACTTTTCAAGGGGAATCTGCAAGTAATGGTAGGTAACCTGTACGATGCTCCCGAGTATAGTGCGAAACGCGATACCGCTTTCAGTTTGTTTTATATGGCAATCAACATCGGCGCCCTGTTCGCTCCGACTGCCGCTACTGCCATGACCAACTATGTGCTGGGTAAAGCAGGTTTCAGCTATGTACCCCAGATACCTTCTTTGGCACACCAGTTCCTTGATGGTACGATCACTGCCGAAGGCGAAGCTACATTGACCGCTATGCAGAGTGCGCAACACTTTGCAGGAAGCACAGCCGATTTCTGTACTACATATATTGACAAGTTGTCTGAAGCATATAACTATGGTTTCGGCGTAGCTTGTATTTCTTTGATTGCTTCAATGGCTATTTATGTTATTTTCCGTTCTACATTCAAGCATGCTGATTACAACTCCAAGCAGGCTAAACCGGCTAATGTACACGAAGAGCAACTGACTCCCGCACAGACAAAAGAGCGTATCGTTGCCTTGTTACTGGTATTCGCGGTAGTCATTTTCTTCTGGATGGCATTCCACCAGAACGGTCTTACTATGACCTTCTTCGCCCGTGACTATACGGCACATGAGGTAACCGGTCTGGATCGTCTTGGCTTCAGCGTATGGAATCTGGCTCTCATTATTATTACTGTTTATGCAGGATTCTCCTTATTCCAGTCAAAGACAAGCAAGACCAAACTGATTTCGGGTGTTGTTGCTACATTGGCTCTGATTGTTTTGGGAGTTAATTATGGTACTATGGACCCTACATTGCCTATCCTTCCTCAGATTTTCCAACAGTTTAACCCCTTCTTCGTTGTCGCTCTGACTCCGGTATCGTTGGCGGTATTCGGTTCGTTGGCAAAGAAAGGAAAAGAACCTTCGGCTCCACGTAAAATCGGTATCGGTATGGTGATTGCCGCAGTAGGTTTCATGTTGCTGGCATTCGGTTCATTTGGTCTGCCTACTCCTGCTGAAGTAGATGCCAATGGTATTGCCGAGAGCGCGTTGGTTTCACCCAACTGGCTGATCTCGACTTATCTGGTATTGACTTTTGCCGAATTGTTCCTGTCACCGATGGGTATCTCATTCGTTTCCAAGGTAGCTCCTCCAAAGTATAAAGGCGCTATGATGGGACTTTGGTTCGTGGCTACTGCTATTGGTAACTATCTGGTAGCTATTATCGGTTACTTGTGGGGCGATATGCAGTTGTGGATGGTATGGAGTGTATTGATTGTATGCTGCTTGCTTTCCGCATTGTTCATCTTCTCTATCATGAAGAAATTGGAAAAGGTTGCGAAATAATTCCTACCTATATTATATATAGAAAAAGAAGCCCGCTTGATTGGTTAAGCGGGCTTCTCTTTTTTTATAAATTACAGAAGAAAGATACGAAAACGGGAACGCTCATATCAATCAGTATTCCGTGGAATATGGCTATGGGAATCATGTCTTTTCCCGAATAGCGTGTGATGGATGGCAGTAATACATCCATCGAGTTCACTCCGGCAGCCGAGATAGGAGCCAGTTGTCCGAAATATTTCCGTATAAGCGGAGCACCGAGCAATGCCATCATCTCCCGGAAAATATTGGCCAGCAACGCGATGGTTCCCAATTCTGTAGCCAGTTGTAATCCGATAGACGGTTCTTTGAACTGTGTGATCAGAATGGAGGATAGCGAATAATAGGCGAAACCGCTGCCCACTGCCATACAGTCGAATACACTCCATTGGCTTAATAGCAGACTGGCCAGTGCCGAGAAAAGCAAGGTTCCCGCAATGGTAGCCATCGGTACCAGGAGCATTTTCAGCCGTAAGCTTTTAATCAGTTCCTTTAATTTCTTATTACTGCCTATGCTGATTCCTACTTGCAGCATCAGTGCATAAAGCACATACATGGAAACAGAGTGCATGTCATACTGGAAATTATTGACAGCTCCAATCATACATCCTGCACAAAAAAATGCTACAACAATCAAACTGCCTTTCATTGTTTGCCTCCTTTCTTAAAAAACAGATGAAATACCAGGAAGGAAGCTAGCATACTGCCTAAAATGCTTAATGTAGCCAATATAGCCGCCTGCCATCCGAATCTGCCTAAATTGTTAATGATTAAGCTGTTGGAACCGATAGAGATTCCCAAAACAAACAGCAGCAGGAAGATAGTGAGTGATGTACTCTTTTCTATTTTCTGTAAAAACTGCAAGTTGCGCAATACATATCCTATACCGATACCAACAAACATAATAGATATAATAGTAAACATAGCAATCATTTTTTTTAAGTAAAACATATACAACCCGACGGTCTCACCGAATGAGAACCATCATGCAATATATCTTTCATCGGTCACGTGTGTGAGTAGGATGAAAGCTTGGTCATAAATTACGTGTGAGTGGAAATCTAAACAAATCCGCTGAACCAATGTACATGCACAATGAAGTGATTACACAGGGGCTTATTTCCCGATGTAAGGTGATGTATGCTGTATGTAGTTTGTAATTGGTTCATATCATTGATTCATTTTCGGTACAAAGGTAATTTTTTATGTATATTTTCAAAATAAATATTCATAAATCTTCTTCTGCTACTTTGGGTCGTATAAGTCATTTGGGGGGCAGTATTTCCACATTGGGAGGTGCATAATTTCACATACGTACGTATAACCCTACATATACGTACGTATAAAAGCCTGCTTTCTTTCGTCTTTGACGGCAAAGGAGTTTTGTTGGGGGGCGGTGGCGGATTATGACCGTCTGCCTTGTTCTTACGAGTATCGCTTGGGATATCTCAATAAAATGCTCAGCAGGGCAAATATCCCGATGGCTACCGGATAGTACAAGTATTCGATGATGCTCAAAGGAGATAGGGAAGCCAGTTTGGCGGCAATCAGCATTTGTGCTCCATAAGGGATGATTCCCTGGATGACACACGAGAAAGTATCCAGAATACTTGCACTCTTGCGTTTGTCCACCCTATAACGGGTCGCGATATCGTTGGCAAGCGGTCCTACTGTGATGATGGCTATCGTATTGTTTGCTGTACAGAAATTGGCGATACTTACCAAAGCTGCGATGCAAAGTTCGGCTCCGCGTTTGCTGTTGACGTGTTTGGTCAGTTTTTGGATGATATAGTCCACTCCGCCATTAAAGCGGATCAGTTCCAGCATACCGCCTGCCATCAAGGTGATGATGATGAGTTCGCCCATCCCGGTGATCCCTGTGCCCATGGAGCCGAGCCAGTCGAACAGGCTGATACTCCCTGTGAACAGGCCGATCATTCCCGTTGTGGCGATGCCCAGTATCAGTACGAGTGCTACATTCATACCTGCTATGGCGGTTCCCAGTACAACCAGATAGGGGAGGACTTTGACCCATTCCACCGACTGGATATCGTGGGTGGTCATCACGTCCATCCCTCTGAAAATATAGTAGCCGAAAACCATCAGAGCGGCCGGAAGGGCTATCATGAAGTTTACCCGGAACTTGTCACGCATGGCGCATCCCTGGGTACGGGTGGCGGCGATGGTGGTATCCGAGATGAATGAAAGGTTGTCGCCGAAGAAGGCTCCTCCCACCACGATACCTGTCATGAAGGCCAGGTTCATGTCGGTTTTCTCTGCGATGCCTGCTGCCACGGGGACTAGTGCCACGATGGTTCCTACCGAGGTTCCGATGGAGAGTGAGATGAAACAGGCAGCCAGGAAGATGCCTGCCAGCAGCAGATTGTCCGGCAGCAGGAGAAGCGTAAGGTTGACGGTCGCGTCAATGGCCCCGATATCTTTGGCACTTTGGGCGAATGCGCCTGCCAGGATGAAAATCCAGATCATCAGCATGATGTTCTTGTTGGCTGCGCCGATGGAATATTGCAGCATTCGCTCATTCAGACTCAGGCCTTTGGTGATGCATACCGCATAGACCGAGGATACCATGAAAGCAATCGTGATGGGGACTTTATAGAAGTCGTTTACAATGATAGAGGTCACCAGATACAGGCATAGAAATACCAGCAGTGGACTGAGTGCCCATAAACTGGGTTTATTGGTTATCGGAGTTAATTTTTCACCATTCATGAATTTGTATTTTATAAAATGAGGTGCAAAGTTACAAAAAGACTTGTTTTATAACAATATATGGGAGAAAAAGGTCACAGCCCCACCTTCGTAACAGGGAAGGCAGGGCTGTAAGGGTATTGGGAAAGTTGGGTATAAGATGGGATTATAGTGTCACGCCTGTCTTGAAGATGGCGATTTCGCGATAATTCTTCTTTTCATTGTTTACCGGTTCTCCGCTGGCAACACGGATGATATAGTCTATAAAGCGTTCGCAGGTCTTTTCCATCGGTTCGTTTTCTACGATGACTCCGGCATTGAAGTCAATCCATCCCGGTTTGTTTTTAGCCAGAGTGGAGTTGGTGGAAATCTTCATGGTAGGAACAAACGTACCGAACGGAGTACCGCGGCCGGTAGTGAAGAGCACCATGTGACAGCCGCAGGAGGCGAGGGCGGTGGCAGCTACCAAATCGTTGCCCGGTGCGGAAAGCAAGTTCAAACCTTTCACTTTCAGACGGTCGCCATAGCCCATCACTCCGTCAACGTATGCTTTGCCGCATTTTTGGGTACATCCCAACGCTTTGTCTTCCAGGGTGGAGATACCACCTGCCTTGTTGCCCGGTGACGGATTTTCGCCCACTGGCTCGCCGTGTGACAGGAAGTATTCCTTAAAGTCATTAATCAGGTGTACGGTCTGCTCGAACAGTTCCTGGGTGCGGCAACGGTTCATCAGGATAGTTTCCGCACCGAACATTTCGGGAACCTCCGTCAGTACGGAAGTACCGCCCTGTGCAATCAGGAAGTCGGAGAACATACCCAGCAACGGATTGGCGGTGATACCTGAGAAACCATCCGAACCGCCGCATTTCAAGCCTACACGCAGTTCGGACAAAGGAACATCCTCGCGCACATCGGTCTTGGCTTTGGCGTACAGTTCACGCAGAATCTTCATACCTTCTTCAAATTCATCCCCCACTTTCTGAGTTACCATGAACTTTACGCGGTCTGTGTCATAATCGCCCAGAAATTCGCAGAAAACATCCGGCTGGTTGTTCTCGCAGCCCAGACTGACAATCAGTACGGCTCCTGCATTAGGATGCAGAATCATGTCGCGGAGAATTTTCTTGGTATTCTCGTGGTCATCACCCAGCTGTGAACAGCCATAGTTGTGAGGGAATGCCACGATAGCGTCCACACCTTCGCAGTTGGTTTCGCGGCGTAACGCTTCGGCCAGTTGTCCGATGATACCGTTTACACAACCCACGGTGGGAATAATCCATACCTCGTTACGGATACCTACATCACCGTTTTTGCGGCGGTATCCTTTGAACGTCAGGTCTTTCTTCGGGATATTGAGGTCTACGCTGACCGGATTGTAGGTGTAATCCAACAATCCGGCAAGGTTTGTCTTTATCTGGGTTTCATTGATCCAGCGTCCCTGTTCCACAGCAGTCACGGCATGGCCGATGGGGTAACCATACTTGATGATATTCTCGCCTTGGGCGAAATCTTTCAGTGTCACCTTATGGCCGGCGGGCACGTCTTCTTTCAAAGTGATAGCATGACCGTCTACCGTGATGGTCTCGCCTGCTTTTAAATCCGAGATAGCCACCACTACGTTATCAGCCGGATTGATTTTCAAATACTTTGTTTCCATTTCTATTTTTAGTTATCAGATTTATTTTTTATGTGCGTCCAGATAGAAATCCACGTTTTCCACCGCAAGCAGGGTGATGGGCATGTAATTGCATTGCTTCACCTCTTTCTTGAAAATCAGGTGGTTGCACAGACTCTCTACGCCGCTGTATCCTTGTTTGGTAGGTTGCTGCGCAATCAGGAAATCCACTGCGCCCTCTTTCAGACAAGAGACGTTCCGACGTAATAAATCGTACCCAATCAGTTTGAAATTTTTTAGGTTGTGCCCGATGAGATATTCGCCTATGATGTACACTTTCGAGTTGAAAGTGATGCCGCACGTAATCTGTGGGTTCTCTTGGAAAAAGCGGTTCATCAGCGCCTCGTCCTCGTCCGGACGCTTGGCATAGAGATTCAGTTCCACGATCTTGCAGTCGGGAAAATGCTCCTGCATATATTTTCTGAATCCTTTTTCACGGTTTTCTTGCTGGTTTGATCCCAGACGCCCTTCGTTGATTTGCCTGAAGATAACGATTTCTTTGGGACATTCTCCCAGCATCATGGCCATGCGGGCGGCAAAGTATCCGCTTTGATCGGATTTCTGCCCGAAGAATGCCAGCGGGTTCAGACTGGCCACATTGGAGTCTATAAATATATAAGGTATTTCCCGTTCTTGTAACTTGTCGGTGAATCTGGCCGTCATCTCAGGAATAGTGGGGGCGAGCAATACGCCATCCGGCTCTTGCTTCAGTATTTCCTCGCCGGCGTTGATGAAGGAGGAATATTCATATTGGTCATAGTACATCACGGACAGGGTGATGTGGAAATCCGAAAAGGTTTCTACGGCTCTTTTCATCCCCAGTTCCACATCGGTCCAGTAATCGCCTTCCTTGTGCTGTGGCAGCAGGCAGACAAACAGGTACTTTTTGTTGGATGCCAAAGCGCTGGCATACATATTGGGCTGGTAATCCAGTTGCTTCAATATTTCTTCCACCCGTTTCCGGCTGGCTTCGGATACTCCTGTGCGGCCATGCAATACACGGTCCACTGTGCCGACTGATACGTCTGCCAGGCGGGCGATATCCTTGATTCTGATTCTTTCGGGCAGTTTATTCATACCTTAATTATATATATTGTGCTCGTGCACACTGATAATTTATTTTTTTTCGACACAAATATATAACAATTTTTGGTTTTAAAAAAATAAATAGTACCTTTGTGCACGCACACGGATGAATTATTTGAGTGCCCTGTTGAGTACAAGGTTACGATGTGATCCGTCTATGGATGTGTAAACCAGTATTTTAATTGGATTGGAAGTTAAACGAATAAATATATAACAATTTAAAATCACGAAATTATGGGAAAAGTAGTAACCTTAGGTGAAATTATGTTGAGATTGTCAACTCCGGGAAACACACGTTTTGTACAGTCGGATTCATTTGATGTTGTTTATGGCGGTGGTGAAGCGAATGTAGCGGTGAGCTGCGCGAACTACGGTCACGAAGCTTATTTCGTAACTAAATTGCCGAAACACGAAATTGGACAGTCTGCTGTGAATGCATTGCGTAAATATGGTGTGAAGACCGATTTCATCTGTCGTGGTGGCGACCGCGTAGGTATCTATTATCTGGAAACAGGAGCTTCCATGCGTCCTAGCAAAGTAATTTATGACCGTGCCCACTCAGCTATCGCTGAAGCCGATCCTTGCGATTTCGACTTTGATGCCATCATGGAAGGCGCTGACTGGTTCCACTGGTCGGGTATCACTCCGGCTATTTCTGATAAGGCTGCCGAACTGACCAAGCTGGCTTGTGAGGCTGCAAAGCGTCATGGTGTTACGGTGTCTGTAGACTTGAACTTCCGCAAGAAATTGTGGACAAAAGAAAAAGCACAGTCTATCATGAAACCGTTGATGCAATATGTAGATGTATGTATAGGTAACGAAGAAGATGCCGAACTTTGTCTGGGCTTCAAACCGGAAGCGAATGTAGAAGCCGGTGAAACCAATGCGGAAGGTTACAAAGGAATCTTCAAGGCTATGGCAAAAGAATTCGGCTTTAAATATGTGGTTTCTACCTTGCGTGAATCATTCTCGGCTACTCACAACGGCTGGAAGGCTATGATTTACAACGGAGAAGAATTTTATGAATCAAAACGCTATGACATCAACCCGATTATTGACCGTGTAGGTGGTGGCGACTCATTCTCCGGAGGTATCATTCACGGTCTGCTGACCAAACCGAATCAGGGTGCCGCCCTTGAATTTGCTGTTGCCGCTTCTGCTTTGAAGCATACTATCAACGGTGACTTCAACTTGGTATCTGTAGACGAAGTGGAAGCATTGGCCGGTGGCGATGCCAGCGGACGTGTACAACGCTAAAATTGTTTTTTGGGGAATGCGAATAACGCAAATAACGCAAATCTTTGACACGTTTTTATAGGTATCATTTGCGTCATTCGCGTTCCAGTCTTTCATTTAAACTAAAATATAAAATTATGGCTCGTTTTGATAAAATAGCAGTGTTGAACAAGATTGGTTCAACCGGCATGGTTCCTGTATTCTACCATAAAGATGCAGAAGTGGCAAAGAAAGTAGTGAAAGCTTGTTATGACGGCGGAGTTCGTGCTTTCGAATTTACAAACCGTGGTGATTTTGCTCATGAAGTGTTTGCGGAAGTAGTGAAATACGCGGCAAAGGAATGTCCTGAAATGGCTATGGGAGTAGGTTCTATCGTTGATCCTGCTACTGCCGCTCTTTACTTGCAATTGGGTGCTTGCTTTGTGGTAGGCCCGTTGTTTAATCCTGAAATCGCTAAAGTGTGCAACCGTCGTTTGGTGGCTTATACTCCGGGATGCGGAAGTGTGTCCGAGGTAGGTTTCGCTCAGGAAGTAGGTTGCGATCTTTGCAAAATATTCCCGGGTGATGTATTGGGAGCAAAATTGGTTAAAGGTTTGCTGGCTCCGATGCCTTGGTCTAAACTGATGGTGACCGGTGGTGTGGAACCGACTCAGGAAAATCTGACTTCTTGGATCAAGGCAGGTGTGTTCTGTGTGGGTATGGGTTCTAAATTGTTCCCGGGCGACAAGGTGGCCGCAGAAGACTGGGCGTATGTAACCGCAAAATGTAAAGAAGCATTGGCTTACATTGCAGAAGCCCGCGCAAATAAATAAGGAGAAAGATCAGCTCATGCCCGCAAGGGGTTAGTGAATTAGGGCGTGAGTGTCATTTTGTTTAAAGGTGTATATAAAATGGGTAAGGGCCATCGCGAAGGGAATTCGCGGTGGCTTTTCACTTTTTTTTATTTATCTTTGCGGCCATAAATTTAAAATAGAGCCGAATGAAGAACGAGAATAAGCAGTTACCGCAGAGAATGTTTGCGGATACTTTACAGAATAAAAGATATTTATTTTCTTTGGGTATGATTCTACTGATGGTAGGGGTATCCGAGTGGTTGCAGGAAAAAGAAGTCCTTTTCCCCGAAATGGCAGCACTTACCATCGGTATGTGGATTGTCGATAAAAGGGTGTGGCGTGTCAGGAGGTGGCATATGCTGGCTTTGATGACGGTCGGTGCCTGTATGGGAGTTCTCATTGTCCGCTATTCTGCTTTGCCTTTGGTGCTGAATATCGTATTGGCCTTTTTGTGTGCGGCTGTCGGTCTGCTCTTTGCACGGGCTTCTCTGTTTCCATTGATTTCGGCTTGTGTGCTGCCCGTTCTGCTGGGTACGGAGAGTTGGGTGTATCCGTTATCCGTCTTTGTCATGTGTCTGGTTATCATTGCGGTACAGTGGTTGATGGAGAAGGGAGGATTGCGCGGAAAGGTTGTTTACGAGCCGGTTCCCCGTAATTGGAAAAAGGAAATTCTGCGTTGGTGCTGTCTTTTGATGAGTATTCTCTCGGTGTCCTCGCTGGCTATTTGTTCTTCTTGTCCCTATCTGATTATTCCGCCGTTGCTGGTTTCGTTTGTAGAATTTACCAATTCTACGGCGGGATTCAGGAATCGGCCTTTGCTGACGGTGCTGTTGTTGGTTTTCGGGGCATTGATAGGGGTTACTTTCCAATTGTTGGGACATAGTTATCTGGGTCTTCCTGAAACAATAGTTGCGCTGGCGATTTTCATAGTGCTTTTCTGCTTGTTCGAGTGGCTGGGGAAATTCTTTGCTCCCGTCGGGGCTTTAGCCTTGATTCCCATGCTTCTTCCGGCAGAGACATTGATATGGCTGCCTTTGCAGGTAACGGTGGGGGCGGTACTGTTCATAGCCATCGGACTGGTGTTTTTCCAGCAATGTTACAAATGGTCCCGTGCGCAACTGGTCTATTGCCTGATTCCCCATTATCTTATCAGCCGTATAAACCGCAATAAAAAAAGATAGATAGAGTATTGGTTAATAGAATATAAATTTGTTCTTTTGCAGCAGTTATTCACAAAATAAAGAATAGACGTTTAATCTAAAAGACACAAAAATGAAGAAAACATTATTGAGGGTAGCCGTCATGCTACTGTGTTTGGCGGGAGTAACACCTGCAATGGCTCAGTTTAATTTGAAGAAAGCAGTAGGTGGAGCCGTGAAAGCCGCAAAGGCAGTGACCTTGACCGATGAACAGATGACAGAGTACGTAAAGGAGTACATTGACTGGATGGACAAGCACAATCAGGTTTGCGCAGATGATGATCCGTATACCATCCGTCTGAAAAAACTGACCGAAGGTTTGACTGAAGTAGAGGGAATGCCTCTGAATTTCAAGGTATATTATGTGATTGATGTAAATGCGTTCGCTTGCGCTGACGGCAGTGTGCGGGTATTCTCTTCATTGATGGATATCATGACTGACGAAGAACTGCTGGGTGTGATAGGTCATGAAGTGGGCCATGTGGCTCACAAGGACTCGAAGAACGGTTTCCGTACCGCATTACTGACATCGGCATTGAAAGACGGTATTTCATCGCAAGGTGGAAAGGCGGCTGTTTTGACAGATTCCCAGTTGGGTGATCTAGGCGAAGCGTTGGTGAATGCTACTTATTCACAGAAACAAGAACGTGCGGCCGACGATTATGGTTACGAATTTCTGAAGAAAGCCAGCAAAAATCCTTGGGCTATGGCATTGTCATTCCAGAAACTTAAGAAATTGCAGGAAGAGGCGGGAGCGCAGAAGAGCAGCAAACTGAATCAGTTGTTCTCTACTCACCCCGATCTTGATGCACGTATCCAGCGTATGGAAGAACGTGCAACAAGCGAAGGTATTGAGAAGCCTGCAAACACGATGGAGGAAACGGCGAAATAAGCTGTTCCTGGTATATTACTGAGAGGAGGTGTGTCAAAATGCACATCTCCTTTTTTATGCACAAAGCCCCGACTTTCA
>CAVJPC010000127.1:0-26312 GCA_963651205.1 Bacteroidaceae bacterium | reverse complement strand
ATGCGTGGAATGCGTATATGGCTGAGTATGCGCAGAAGGTGCGTACACCGTTGACAGTGACTTACTAAGATCTGAGACGTATGCCTATATAAGATCAAAGATATCTCGATTCAGAAGAAATTTATATTCAGATTCTCTTTATTTTATTCCTTTTTCATGATTTGAATTAGATTATAATTAAGGAGTGTTTTTATGTGGTAGAACGTAAGTATACCAAATGGAGGTAAATGCAATTTGAATACATTATACCGCAAGGTAGTAAATACCTATAGGATGGCCGGTATAAAAAATGAGATGATGTTAGAAAAGTGATTAGGTTGTTGCGTGAATGATTATATGCGTAATTTGTTTGGTATCAAAATAATATGTGAAAAGAGAGTTGCAGTTTAGTTCTTATCCTATATGGAATTAGGCTTAAAGCTAAACTGTAACTCTCCTTTTTTATAATTGCTATGAAATACTCTTTTATTTATTGTGGCTGAAGAATCAACCAAATAGTCGGATTCTGGTCTTGTACAAGGTAGAACAGACCATCACGGGGTACTATTGTGAAAGATTTATTGTGAATCTGCAAGAATGATTGTAATGCTAAATCAAGATAATCGTCGGCTCCAGAACTTACTCTACCATCAAAAGACATTTTTATTGCATCTGCTGCAAATTGAAACTCCATACCATACTGCATCCAGCGAACACTTGCATTTGAACGGAAATATGCAATAAAACCTCCGCCAAGATAGAATTGAAGATGTGTGTACGAAGGATCTGCGATTTTTAATTCATCGATAAGTGCAGTGAAAGTCTGGCTATACTGTTCTGCGATATAAAAATACTGAGCGCTTTCATCCAGCAACATTGCTAAAGAATTAGGATAATTGAATGGTTTTAGTCCATAATCCAATGTTCCGACTTTGTTGGTTTCGCTCCAGGCTTCAAAAGAACCGTCCTCTTGGGCAATAAACTTTGTTATTGATATGTCATCTGCTTGTATAGGTGTTTCAAGTCTGAACCCTTCTTCTGTTGCAACTAGTTGGTATTTTTCCCGGAAGA
Source organism: Bacteroidaceae bacterium (assembly GCA_963651205.1). GTDB lineage: Bacteria > Bacteroidota > Bacteroidia > Bacteroidales > Bacteroidaceae > Phocaeicola. Next base: position 25,262 of record CAVJPC010000127.1, on the reverse strand, counting down.
TTTCATCTGCTGTGGTCCATTCCAGCCATGCTAGTTTCATTGACAACACATTCATCAAATATTTTCTGCCATTGTCTAATGACAATATACGGTAGAAAGACTTAGCTGGATTATCAACCATTTTTGCCTGTAATGCAACTAAGTCGGGGTATTCTTCTGCTGTACTGGTTTTTGATAGTTCCAATATTCCTTGGCCTTCTGTTGCATCATTGCGAGTATTGAAGTATATCTTGCTGTCTTCACGTTTATCAAATTCAAAACGGAAATCGCCACCTGCATTGCCCACTATGGAGGCTAGAATAGAATATGTGTCGAAAATCAAATCTATTTGTTGAGTATAGCGTAGAGTATAAGTAGTAGTCTCACTTCCTACTGTTCCATCTGCCATTGGGTAATTGATAACTGCCTTTCCTTCCTCTTTGAAAATAATGTTGAAATAGTTTTCATTTTTTAGATTGGCATATCGATAGTAAACAGTCCATCCGTAAGTTGTATTTATCAGTTCATTTCTCATTTGCTCCAATTGAGCTGTAACCCGCTCCTCTGGTGACTGATCGAATAGTTCATCTATTTCTGTATTTTGGCAAGAATACAAAAACAAAGACAACAGGAACAATATATTAATATATTTTTTCATAATCATATTTTTTAGTTATCCAGATTATCTAATTTATTTTGTAGGTCTTCGCGGATTTTATCTATGTCCATTCCGATACCATCCAAAAATTTAACGAGAATGTTCAATTTAGTCATTAGGAGTGCTCGTCCTTTATTTAAATCGACATCTTGGGCCGAATTTACTGGTTGTTGATTGAAATAGTAATCTAACTCTTCGTCTGTTGCAGAAAGGTAAAAGGAGAAGATTTCAGCAAAGTCTTCTGCGAATGCGGAGGTTGCATAGGGCGAAACCATTCCTCTTTTTAAAGCTTCACTACTTGTGACTGCCATCCAACCATTTTTAGTATAAGAGTCGGGAGTTACCTGGCGAAATGCGTCGGGAAGATTGAATGTTTGGTGCAATAAATGAGCGTATTCATGGAAAGCGGTTTCCAATTGACCTTGTTTCCAGTTTCTGCTTGTTTCGCTGTAATAATTTACTTCCGTGAAACGAATCAAGGTTCCTCCTTCTGCTTGTCCTAGTACGACGGAGCCGTCTTTTTGATAAGCGGGAGATCCTACTAAAACAATCATTCTTGGAAAATGAGCTTGTACAAACTCTTTCGATGAACCGGCCTCAAGAGGAGCAATCCACATATCTTTTAAGAATTGGGCCATAGGTAGTACATAATCAATGGAAACCGGAGTAATATAATACCAGTCTTTTGGAAGAAGGTTCTTGATATATCTATATTCAATTACCGTGTTATAGTCTGAATACATTTTTGCCAGTTGCTTATCCAATTCAGTTTGTTCTTTTGGTGGAAATAATTCTTCACCGGAAGGGGTTAACGCTTCTTCATCATTACATGCATTTAAACATGTGGCAATGACGAATAACCATAAATATTTTAGTATCTTTTCCATAATTATCTTATTTATTCGTTAGGTTGCATTCCTGCTGCAATAGCATAATTCGGTATTTGGAAACTTCTATCAGGGTTCACTTGTGATAGTTTGAGTGTGTTGCCGTCAGTTAATAAGTGCTCAACTTCCAACTGGTAGCGCCGGATATCAAACCATCTCATACCTTTGAAAAGAAATTGTATCCGTCTTTCAAATAGAATGGTCTTAATTAAGGCTTCTTCTGTATCTTCTGTTCCCCAGGCGGTTTTTAGATTGTCAACGGTAAGTTGTTTTAGGTTAAAATTGCTATATACAGTTTTTTCCAGATCTCCAATATATTTGATAGCCTGATCAGGTTGTTTGGATCTTGCATAGCCTTCTGCTGCGTTCAATACAGCTTCTGCGATTGGAAATATATCAGTTGCAGTTTTTTCATTGCCGCTGGTCGAGTCATATATAAAATAGAAGGCCGGAACGAAAATGTCTCCATCTCTTGTGTAAGAGATATTGAGTCGATCATCCGAGAAACGAAGAGGATTCCTTGACCACTGTTTGTTGGCAATATCTAAAGTAGACTGGTATACCCAATTAAAACTAGTCCAGGTATATGAATTCTGTACCATTCCAACTTCTGCCTGATCCACATCTATCGGACCATAATTATCAGTTTCATAATCAGTCCATGGTCTCATTACGCCAATTCCTCCAAATGCCCTGATAGATTTCTCGGCAAAATTAATAGCTTGCTCTATATCCTTACTATCCTTGTTACGGAAAGTATAAAACCGTGAAGCATATAAATAAACTGTTGGAAAAGTAAAGTGATATTTGTTAGTCTTAAAAGAACCACTATTTGCCTCTAGCAGTCGTATTCCTTCTAATAGGTCATCCTCTGCCGATTTGTAGGTGCTTTCTACTGTTCCCCGTTCATAGTTTACTTCTAATTTATTTTCCGGTTCTGTTACGTATGGTATTCCTAAGTCGCTGGAAGCTGTTTGTGGATTATAATGCTTACTGAAAAGATTAACCAGCATAAAATGACAATAAGATCTCATAACCAAGGCTTCTCCTTTTATAGCATCAGCTTTTTCTTTGTCAGCTTCGTTTATTTTTATGTTTTCCATTGCTTTGAGAGCATGGTTGACAGCAGCTATCGAAGCATAAGCTGTGCGCCAGTATTCCGAAGGGGAATCTTGATGAGTCTGATTCTGAATGTTTTGACTCCATGAATACAAATCTGTGATGATTGGATCTGATTCATATACGCCCTCTGTTAGTGTTACATCATCAGTGCAAAAATGAGAGAATCGATACCCTCTGCTGTTCTGATATGAACTTGTTAGGGTTTGATTAATTTTTTCCAAGTTATTGATCGTTAGTCTCTCATCCGGAGCCTTGCCTAGAAAACCTTCGCATCCTGTGAATATAAAGGATGCCAAGATAAATACTCCATAACCGTATATCTTAATCTTATTCATAATATTTCTGTTTTTAAAAACCTATACTAAATGTCATCGTATATTGTCTGCTGATAGGCATTGATGTACCGCCTGACCAAGAAAACTCGGGATCTTCTCCACCTAGCTTTTCTCTATCGGCTAACCATAGCAGAGCTAGATTTGTAGCCTGTAAACCTATGTTTATATTATTTAGCTTTGTTGCTTTCAGCCATTTTTGGGGCAATGAATAATTAATAGACAGGTTCTTTAGCCGGATGAAAGAAGCGTTTGCTAACCATAAATCGGACATTCCGTAGAGTTGGTAAGCTGTCCGGATATCGGTCGCATTATTTTTGTTCATCATATCAGCGTCCTGAATAGCAGGGATATTAGTCACATTTTCATCTCCTGCCACTCTCCAACGATTTTTTAAGTGAGATGTTAAAGCCTGAGAGTCATTGTACTGATAGCTGAAATTTTGCATTACTCTTTTTTTATGTCCAAATTGTCCGGTGAAGAGTGCAGATAACGTAATTCCTTTATAGCTAAAAGTATGTTGCATACCCGCATCTGTAGTTGGTTCCAGATTTCCTGAATAAACAAAGTCTGAGAAGTCGTCCGTTTGAACATTCAGATAGCGTACCTTTTCATTATTACGATTGTAAAATAATGGAACTCCCTGATTGTCAAGTCCTGCAAACCGCGATGAATAGATTCCTCGTACCGGTCCATTTTCTACAGGAACTCCATAACTACTTACCGCTTTGGACACCCAGTCATTGGTTATCAGATTTTTAATCGTATTTTTGTGATAAGAGTAGTTTAGATTAATATTCCATCTAAAACCGTCGATAATCAACGGAGTTGCATTGATTGCTACTTCGAAGCCGTGAGAGTTCATGTCTGCAATATTGCCTATCTTGACAGACTGTCCGCCTACACCATTTGACTGATAATCTCCGATCAAGTCAAAGCCTCTTCGTCTGTAGTAGTTAAATTCTAAATTTAACCGATTATCAAAGAATCCTATATCGGCACCCAGATTTAATTCGTATTGTTTTTCCCATGTTAAATCACTATTCTCTAATTGAGATATGTATATTTCTAGTTCTGACAGATCGGGATTAAAGGGTCGTGAAGATGCTTGTGAACGGGCTACCAAGGTTGAATTGGAAGCATTGCCTAAGCTGGCATTCAATCCATAGGTGGCACGTAAATTTAATGTGCTGAGCCATTCTATGTCTTTCAAGAAATTTTCTTCTTTCATTGCCCATTTGCCGCTGAGGTTCCATGTAGGTAGCCAGCGTGCTGTGCGTGATTTCCCAAGTCGGTTAGAACCATCATAACGAACAGTTCCATTAAATGTATATTTTCCTTGATAAGAATAGCCGTAATTTAGGAAAAAAGCAGCAAAGCGATCGTGAGTGGCTTCCTTTCCGAAATAGGATTTTCCATTCATTGATAGATACTCTATATAATTAGGTGAGGGTTTTGAAACGTTCCCACCATCGAAGAAATGTCCATATCCGTCACTAAAGTTTCTTTCTCGATCTACGTAGCGAACTTCAGTTCCAAAAAGACTGGTGAACATATGATCATCGCCAATTCTCGGATTCCAGTTAATGTTGGCTGTCATATAGTAATTGGACATAATATCATTGATTACGGAGTAAATGCCTCCTTCCGGCAAAATACTATATTTGATACCTGTGGTGCTACCGGGTTTTTCATAGAGCAAATCATTGGCATCCCGAACTACTTCTGAATCTCCTGGCATAGTTCCTGCCCGATATGAATTGGCTTCATTTGAGTTTTCATGAATTGTACGACTAGTTTCCGATTGGAAGTATCGGGCAGATATTTTACCGGATACGGTTAAGTTGGGTAAAATGTCGTATTTCAAGTCTGCAAGGAATGACATGTCTCTTACGGTAACTCCTGTTATATTTTTTGATAACTCATCTATAATGTTGTAATCTGCGTAATTCCGGCGGAAATATTCAAGGTTCCCCGATTCATCATAGGCACGTATTCCCCGGCTAGTTGTTAAAGCGTAGAGGAAAGGATTGTTGTCGAAGTTACGTTCGATTCGTCCAGTCCAGCGATTAACCCCATCTGCATCGTTCTTACTATCAGAGACTCCTGATAATTTCTGATCTCTATATGACAAGTTGGCTTGGGTTGTAATAGAAAAACGCTTGGTTATATTAAATGTCCCTTTTAATAAGGCGGTATAACGGTTTACTTTATCAGAGATGGTCCATCCGTTATCATGTAAATAACCAATGGAAGCATAGATGGTTGATTTTTCACCTCCACCGGAAAAACTGACTGTATGTTGTTGCTGAACGCCGGTTTGGAATAAGGCATCAAACCAATCAGTATTTGCAATTTCATATTTTCGTAAAAAGTCGTTTAGTTGGTCAGTATTATCAACCCAGTTTAACTCTCCTTTGGCAATCAAATCAAACATTTTGCCATAAGGCCCATGGGCAGAAGCGAATTGGGTCTTAGCAACATTTGTCCATCCTTTTTCATATAATTCCCGATTGATAGACATTTGATCACGAGAATTAAGAATATTATAATCATCGTAAGTTGGGCGTGGGCGAATAGCGATGTTAGTGGAATAATTTACATTGATTTTTCCGGAGCGCCCCTTTTTGGTTGTTACTACAATAACTCCGTTCATGGCTCGTGCGCCATATAAAGCGGTAGCAGAAACGTCTTTAAGGATTTGCATGGATTCTATATCGTCTGAGTTCAACCCTGCAACTCCAGAGCTAACTAAGGTAGAGAGGTCTCCTGAATTCAGCTGGTCAATGGATACTTCAACTGCATCCTCTAGTACTACTCCGTCTACTACCCATAAGGGCTTTTGATTTCCATATATGGATGAGGCACCACGCACGCGGATTTTGGGTGCTGTACCGAAAGTGCTGGAAGGAGTTTGTATAGATACGCCGGCAACCTGACCTTCCAAAAATTTGGAGATATCAGATTCTCCACCTAATTTGATATCATCCATTTTTACCCGTGAAGCAGCTCCAGTAAATAATTTGCGGTCGATTTTCTGGTATCCTGTGACTACGACTTCATCTAATACTTCAGCGTCAGATTTCATTGCAATTTTAATAACTCCTGCTTTGATGGGAATTTCTTGGGATTTCATTCCAATGTAGCTAACAAGCAAAGTTCTAGAAGAACTTGGTACGTCGCTTATGGTAAACTTGCCATCGATATCGGTGACTGTTCCCATTGTTGTACCTTTCACTAACACGGATGCGCCCACAACAGGTTGATCATCTTCTTCAGAAATGACGACACCTGTCACCTTCTTAGGTGTTTGGGCAATCACTAGACCTATGCTTGCCAGCAGGCAGGCCAATAACAGCATTAATTTTCTTTTCATAAACACGCTTTATTATTAATAATTAATAATCCGCTTATTTTATAAGTGTGATTTCACAAATATAAGCACATATTTATAAATACAAAACAAAATATGAAAATTTATTTGAAAATACTTGTATATTCATATTAATAGCAGGGATTGCTCTTTGTTTGCTATAATATATCATTTAGGAAGCATGCATTGTGCTTTATCGATTTTTAGACTGTCTAAATTGTCTTTATGTCACTATTATGATTGTATTACGATTGTTTAAGACAGTCAATAATAGAAAAAATATCTTAGCTATAGGTAATTTGTATAAAAATCATTTATTGACGAAGATGTACATTTTTGTTTATTACATCAAAAAGGATAAAACACCAAGTTCTTCTAGAACTTTGAAGATATCGTTTATCGGTATGCAAACACAAGAGATTGCAATTAAATCCGGTCTGATGAAAATAGTAATGAAAACAGATTCGGAAGTACTTGACGAAGTTGTAGTAACCGGTATGACGAAGGTGGATAAACGACTTTTTACGGGTGCTGCGGCCAGTTTAACCGCCGACAATGTAAAATTGGACGGTCTTCCAGAAATAAGCCGTGGACTTGAAGGACGTGCGGCAGGCGTATCAGTCCAAAATGTGTCCGGTACATTTGGTACAGCTCCCAAAATTCGTGTCCGTGGTGCCACATCCATTTACGGTAGCTCTAAACCACTCTGGGTAGTAGATGGCGTTATTATGGAAGACGTAGTAGACGTCAGTGCCGACCAGCTTTCTTCTGGAGATGCTACCACACTGATCAGTTCAGCTATTGCAGGATTAAATTCAGACGACATTGAAAGCTTTCAAATATTGAAAGACGGTTCCGCCACCTCTATCTATGGAGCACGGGCAATGGCAGGAGTTATCGTTGTTACAACTAAAAAGGGTAAAGCCGGAATGAATAAGATTAGCTATACTGGAGAATTCTCTTACCGCATGAAGCCTCATTATACAGAATTCAATATTATGAATTCACAGGACCAAATGGCTGTCTATCAGGAAATGCAACAGAAAGGATGGCTTACTTATGCCGATTTGGCTAATGCTAGTGAAAGTGGCGTATATGGAAAGATGTATCAGAAGATTTCTAACAGTACATTACTAAACACAGAAGCAGCCCGTAACTCTTACCTCCGTGATGCGGAATACCGCAACACAAACTGGTTCGACGAGCTATTTCAGAGTAACGTAATGCAAACACATTCCGTCAGTATTACTTCCGGTAACGAAAAGGCTAGCTATTATGCCTCTCTTAGTGCGTTGATCGATCCGGGATGGTCCCGTCAGAGCGAAGTAAATCGTTATACTGCCAATCTGAATACTACTTACAACATTCTTAAAAATCTCTCTATGAACCTTATTTCCAGTGCCTCTTATCGCAAGCAACGGGCACCAGGAACATTATCGTCAGAGATTGACGCTGTGAATGGAGAAGTAAAACGCGACTTCGATATCAATCCGTATTCTTATGCATTGAACACCTCACGTGCGTTGGACCCCACAGAAATTTACACACGTAACTATGCTGATTTCAACATTTTCAACGAATTGGAAAACAACTACCTCGACATCAACGTAGTTGACCTGAAATTTCAAGGTGAAATGAAGTGGAAACCCGTTAGAGGACTAGAACTTACAGCTTTGGGAGCAGTAAAATATCAGGTTACCTCACAGGAGCATACCATTACAGACTATTCCAATCAAGCAATGGCATACCGTTCAATGCCTACCACACATATACGTGATAATAATCCTTTCTTATATACAGACCCGGATAATCCCTATGCAGTACCTATCACCGTACTACCACAAGGAGGTATTTATGAACGCACAGACTATCGTATGCTAGCTTATGATTTCCGTGCATCGGTTGCTTACAATACGGTTTTCAACGAAATTCACATCATGAATCTCTATGGAGGTATGGAAGTCAATTCTATCGACCGCCGCAAAACATGGAATCGTGGTTGGGGTATGCAGTATACTATGGGAGAGATCCCTTTCTATGCTTACGAAGTGTTCAAAAAGAGCAAAGAAGAAAACTCCGATTATTTTACAATGGCTAATACGCATGCACGTGATGTCGCATTCTTTGCAAACGGTACCTACTCTTATAAAGGACGTTATACATTTAATGGAACAGTCCGTTACGAAGGTTCCAACAAATTGGGACGAAGCACATCTTCCCGTTGGCTGCCTACATGGAACGTGTCCGGCGCATGGAATGCTCATGAAGAAAGTTTCTTCAAATCATTACAACCAGCCATGTCACACCTTACATTAAAAGCATCATACAGCCTTACAGCGGACCGTGGACCAAGTAATGTTACTAACTCACGCGTAGTTATCAGCTCACGAAACCCTTGGCGTCCGTCAAGTAGTGTCACTGAATCTGCTCTTTACATCAAGAACCTTGAAAACAGTGCATTGACCTACGAAAAGAAACACGAGCTTAACATCGGTGCCGATCTCGGCTTCCTGGACAATCGCATCAACGTAACAGCTGACTGGTACAAACGCAACAACTACGATCTGATAGGAATCATCACAACACAAGGACTAGGTGGAGAAATTGAAAAGTACGGTAATGTAGCTTCTATGAAGTCTAGCGGATTTGAACTCTCCATCTCTACCCGAAACATTGTGACTAAAGACTTTACATGGTCTACGGATTTCATCTATTCGCATAACAAAAATGAAGTAACTGAATTGCAAGGTGGAAAGAAACGCGTTATCGACCTCGTTTCTGGTAACGGATTTGCTGTCGAAGGCTATCCAGTACGCTCTATCTTCTCCATACCTTTCATGGGATTGAACGAAGAAGGTCTGCCGACTTTCCGCGACCAAGACGGTAACATCAGTGTATCCGACGTATACTTTCAAGAACGTGATCATACAGATTTTCTTGAATATTCCGGTTCAGCCGATCCTACGGATATTGGTAGTTTAGGTAATACCTTCAGCTATAAAAACTTCCGTCTGAATTTGTTTGTTACTTACTCATTCGGTAACGTAATCCGCCTGGACCCGGTATTCAAGAAAAAATATACTGATCTCAGCGCTATGCCAAAAGAATACCGCAATCGCTGGGTAGTACCAGGCGATGAAAAGTATACAGATATACCAGTAATAGCCAGTGTACGTCAAGAGAAAAATGACCGCAATCTGTCTGTGGCATACAACTCTTACAATTATTCTACAGCCCGTATCGCAAAAGGCGACTTTATCCGCATGAAGGAAATCTCACTGACATATGACTTCCCGAAAGATATGATAAGCAAATGGAACTTAGCCAACCTTTCATTGAAATTACAGGCTACCAATCTCTTCCTGCTCTATGCCGATAAAAAGCTGAATGGACAAGATCCGGAATTCTTCAATACCGGTGGTGTGGCCGCTCCTGTACCTAAACAGTTCACACTGACTCTGAGAATTGGACTTTAATAAATGGATTGAAACAAAGAAAGTTATGAAAAAAAGAAATATATTATTGACATTGCTGGCTGTGGCGGGTATGCTGACTGCTACTTCGTGCAAAGATTATTTGGACGAAATGCCCGACAACCGCGCCGAACTGGACAGCGAATCAAAGATCATTAGCTTACTGGTATCTGCCTATCCGGAAAACGACTATATCTTCTGTACAGAACTGGGAACAGACAACGTAGATGATTTCGGAGAATCAAATCCGTATGGCGACCGCTTTATGGAACAGATTTATAATTGGCAGGTGATTTCTGAAGCTGACAATGAAGATCCTTCTCGCATCTGGGAAGCCTGTTATAATGCCATTGCTGTAGCTAATCAGGCTTTGGCATCTATTGCCGAGATGGAAGAAACTTCAGCCATGAAAGCAGCTAAAGGTGAAGCATTAGTCTGTCGTGCCTATTCACACTTCATTCTTGTTAATGTTTTTGCTCAACATTACACCAAAGCAAATGCCGGAACAGATTTAGGAATCACCTATATGGAAGTATCCGAGACAGAACTTGACCCGAAATATGAGCGCAACACAGTGGCCGAAGTGTATGAGAAAATAGAAAAAGACCTGAAAGAAGGATTACCGCTTATCAGTGATGAAATCTACACAGTACCTAAGTATCATTTCAATATGAAAGCCGCCTACGCTTTCGCTGCCCGTTTCTATCTTTACTATCAGAAGTGGCAAGAAGCAATAGATTGTGCAACAAAAGCACTCGGCTCCTCACCTGCCGGACAGCTCCGTGACTATGCCGCATTGGATGCACTTCCCAAAGACCCATTCAGCAAAGTATGCGAACAATACGTAAGCGCTACCGTAAAAGCTAACTATTTGCTGCAAACCGCATATTCAAGACTGGGTTTGGTATTCACTTCTTATTACGAAGGTTCTCGTTATGCGCATGGTGCATATCTGGCACAAACTGAAACCCTGATGAGCCGTGCCCCATGGGGAACGTATGCCAACAAAGTGTATAAATTCAATCTATGGGCATCTACCGGAACCAACTTTGACAAAACGCTGGTGCCTCGTTTTCCATATCTAATAGAATATACCGATCCTGTAGCACAAACCGGATATGCGAGAACTGTCTATGCAGCTCTTACCGCTGAAGAAACTTTACTGATACGTGCTGAAGCATATATCCTGCAGAAAGAATATGACAAAGCACTGGCAGATCTCCAAGTGTGGGTAAACAATACAATCAATGGTCCCTACACGCTTACAAAAGAAGCGATAGAGAACTGGGTAGACAGCTATCAGTATTACACGCCCAATGCACCTACCCCAAAGAAAAAGCTAAATCCGGAATTTGCCATTGAAGAGGGGCAACAAGAGGCATATCTACAATTCCTGCTATATGCACGCCGATATGAAACAATGTTCTCCGGATTACGCTGGTTTGACATCAAACGCTACGGCATCGAAATCTATCGCCGAACTATGCAAAGCGGACAACCTGTCTCTATTGGAGACATGTTGAAAGTACGCGACAACCGTTGCGCTCTACAGATTCCGCCTGACGTTATCTCTGCCGGTATCACTCCGAACCCAAGATAAAATACTGAGTATAGAAATGATGTATTACATTAAAAAAGAAGTAAAGACAATGAAGAAGAATAAAATTTATATTTTTATAGCTGTGTTGTTTGCTGCATTCTTTTCGGCTTGTTCGGAAGATGATTTGAGCAGTGAAAGCGTCATAACCGAGGCACAGCGTGTAGAAAACGACTTCGATCGTTGGATTGTGAAAAACTATGTGACGCCTTATAATATCGATTTCAAATATCGTATGGAGGATATTGAGTCCGATCGTAACTATAACTTAATTCCTGCTGATTATACAAAGTCCGTACAACTAGCCAAACTAGTCGAATTTCTTTGTCTTCAAGTATATGATGAAGTTACGGGAGGAAAACAGTTTATCCGTGACTATTTTCCCAAAATGATACATTTGGTTGGTTCGCCGGCCTATGAAAACAATGGAACAATGGTATTAGGTACAGCCGAAGGCGGACTAAAAATTACACTTTACAATGTGAATAATGTAGATGTACTCAACGTATCCGCCTTGAACTATTTCTATTTTAAGACAATTCACCATGAGTTTGCGCATATTCTCCATCAGACTCGTCCATATCCTACCGCTTTCAAAGAAATCAGCGGAAGTGAATATGTAAAGGACAGTTGGAGTTCTGCATGGGGAAGTGGTACCGCCGCCGAGACCGCAGCTTTGAAAGCCGGATTTATCACTCCATATGCTTCAAGTGCCGTGGATGAAGATTTTGTGGAATTGATTGCCGTGTACGTGACAAATACGGAAGCATACTGGCAGTCTCGCATCAAAACGGCAGGAACAACCGGGGCACCTATTATCAACTCCAAATTCGAAATTGTATATAACTACATGCTTGATACATGGAACATTGATCTTGATATACTGCGCAATACAGTGCTCGACCATCAAAATAGAATAGGAGAATTGGACTTAGACGAACTTTAATCCGAACAAATTATGAAGAAAATATACTATCTTTTATTACTTGCGTTGCCCTTGGTACTTCAATCTTGCTTTAAGGACGACGATGATATCTTTGATAAGTCGGCTTCCCAACGTATGGAAGAACGACTAGTACACGATCAACAGGTGTTGATGGGAGCAACCAATGGCTGGATAATGGAATATTTCCCAGAGAAGAAACAATCGTATGGAGGATATACGATGTTTGTGAAATTCGGTGATAACAATGCTGTTACAGTTGCTTCGGAAAAGGGTAAAGCTGACCAGACTGAAACGAGTATGTATGAGCTGATTGCCGATAGTGGCCCAGTACTGACCTTCAACACACACAACTCTTTGTTCCACTATTTCTCCGATCCTAATAATCCGGATGAAATCGGCCCGATTGATAGTGGTATGGGAGGCGACTATGAATTTATGGTTATAGAAGCTACCCCCGAAAAGGTACATCTGAAAGGAAAAAAGACTGGCAACACAATTATCATGACTCCAATTGCCACAGATACAAGCTGGCCTGATCTGATGCAAAAGTATATTGATATGGCAGACATCATGAACTCTGCAGCAAGTTCTTTCAATTTTACAATGGGGGATCTCAAAGCAACCGCTACAATGAATTATCGTACGCTGTTGTTTTCTTACCCAGGTACGGAGGGTTATGAATCTGCTACAGCTTCATTCCGTGTGACGACAGATGGAATCGTATTCTATACCCCTTTGCACATCGGAGGAAAAGAGATCACAGGCATGAAGTATATAGGCGAGGATGAAAATATGGTTATCACTTTGGCTGACGAAACTACAGGTGCAACAATGCAAGACACATGGCCTGCATTAAGTGAAATATTCTTCAGTGGCAAGTGGTACTTTGCAAAAAGCCTGATGAGTAGCTACGGTCAGAACCTGTGGACGTCGGCCATCAAAAAACTTTATGCAGATCCTAGTGGTTATTATGATATTTACTGGGCTCATATGGGAGTTTACTCTGGCTTGTACGGATTCTGTTTCGCACCGCTTGATACTCCTTCCACATTTGCAAGATCCATTATTTCTTATAAATATGGTACTGTAGACGACAATCAGATTTGGCTACAATTGGAAGGTAGAACAGATCAGATTGGAATTACTTATGTTAATGCCGGCGTAAGCGAAATCTTAAAAATGATTGGTTCATTAGGTGGAGAAAAGAAAACATTCACACTGACAGCGGATAATCCGAAGAACCCAACTGTAATACAATTGCAGGATAATGATATATCTGCAAATAGTTTTATGCTGGTTCCATTCGAGGTTCGTTGGCCATACGAGCAATAATTTTATAGAAAGCAAGCGAGCTTGTTCTTTTACTAAATTCTGATATTCCTCTATTATAATAGAAATCAGGATTTACTTTACATTAATTATTTTTAAACGAGGATGCGTCAATTGACACACCCTCGTTTTTTATTAGTAAAAACTGTCTTATGGTTATTGCTCATGGTATTGTATGCTAGAAACTTATCATACTTATTTTTCTATTTATTTCGGGATATCTCTCATTATATTTGATCTATCTTTCACTATTGTCACCTTATATTAAACACTTGAATTGAGAGCGTAAAGTTCAATTAAGCGTAGATTCGTATCTTAAATTGCTGTAGTTGATATGCTTATCTACCTACATTTGTGTGTTAACCTACTGACATACTCATCGTTCCACCCAGGTGAACAGGCTAGCGCACTTGGGTAAACAGATCGTGCTACCTTTGTGAAACGATCGGTTCGCAAGGGTGGCACGATGAGGATGATAGTAAGATGTGGCATCAATGTGTTATGGATAATGGCTTAAGTTAAGGGACTTAACATGAGAAGTAACGGTAGATAACTTCTGATGTATGGTTCATTAGGATGAAAATGCAAGTGTTCGTGAAAACAATGAGAGATACAAGTGATGGTAGGTATCTCTCATTCGCTAAAACGCTGATTATCTATTGCTTGATTCAAAATAGTGAGACCGTGAGACTAAAATATTTTTTTTCTTTTCTCTGAAGTCTGAGATCTTAAACTTTTAAATTAAGGGTGTAATCTTGCGGAGTCAACAGCGTGAGTTGGGTACGTTAAACCAAGGGCAGTTTTATGAATGGTTTCAATGAGATGAATTAATCTCGAAAAGACTACTAGTAGAAAATGGGTATATCATATATGGCGGATAAATTTAATTCTTTGGTGCTTGGAAAATATGATTAGTACAATTGGATCTTAGTATTAAACGATCAGCAGATAATACTACTTATATTAGTGGATCCGACAGTTAAATTTCGGTAGCAAAAGCGGTTGCTAAAGGCTGTTTGAGGGATCATATTCGGTTATTGATTGGTGTGGTATTCTTGCTAAGTAGCATCTTTCCTATAATCGAGATGACGATATGAATCAGCTGTTATTCCAGGATTTTAGTTTTCGAAAGGAGAAGTATGCTTTGTGAGACTTCTGGAGCATATATAAGCAATGTACTATGATCTCACTGTTGAATTCGCGATACGCTAAGAAAGAAGTAAATGTTGATAAAAATTTGCTTTTACTTATTAGTTCTTGCAGAACTTGGTACATTGTTTATCGTGAACTTTCCGTCGATGTCGGTGACCGTTCCCATTGTTGTACCCTTCACTAATACAGATGCTCCCACAACAGGCTCATTGTCTTCTTCCGAAGTAACAATACCCGTTACCTTTCTAGGTGTTTGAGCAATCACTAAGCCTATTCCTGTCAACAGGCAGACTAATAACAGCGCTAGTTTTCTTTTCATAAATATGCTCTCATTCTAAAATTAAACGACCAAAGAATAGTTGTTTTTTTTCTATAACATTTTGCAAAATTAAGCATATATTTATGAAATCAAAATAAAATCAGAAAATAATTGAAAAAAGTATTGTTTTAATAAAAATGTTATTTCTTCCTGTTTTATTGTATTATATTGATGCTAAAATGCTATGATAAGCTTTTGATAGGATGGTTTAGATCGGCTTTGTGTAAAATGATGTCTCTGCTTGTGACTAGATTAAAGCTAATAATATGTTAAATACATATTCACAATGAGAAACACTTTTGCTCGTTCTGTTTTACCGTTTCACTAGCGGTTGTCAAGTCACTTTTCGAGAATGATAAACAACTGAAATCTGTTTTTTATTCCTTTTATGTATGAAATATCTTTATTTGTGTATACTCAATTTCCATTCGGGTATCATTTACTTCCGTTTATGTATATATATTTATACTTTTTAATTTTGATATTTTTATTCATTTCGCAGTATGAGAGTAGTAGGGAAGAATTTCGTAATACCAAGTTCTGCAAGAACTCTGCAAATCAGCTATATTGGTATGCGGACGCAAGAGGTTACTATTAAAACGACTCTTTTGAAAGTGGTCTTGAAACCGGATGCGGAAGTTCTACAGGAAGTTGTTGTAACAGGTATGCAGAGAATGGACAAACGTCTGTTTACGGGAGCGGCCAGTAAACTTACTGCCGAGAGTGTGAAGCTTGATGGTTTAGCTGATATTAGTCGTGGTTTGGAAGGGCGTGCGGCCGGTGTCTCGGTTCAGAATGTATCCGGTACATTTGGTACAGCTCCTAAAATTCGTGTTCGTGGTGCTACTTCTATTTATGGTAGTTCCAAGCCTTTATGGGTGGTAGACGGGGTAATTATGGAAGATGCTGTAGAGGTTAGTGCAGACCAGTTATCTTCCGGTGATGCTGAAACCTTGATCAGCTCTGCAATTGCAGGATTGAATGCTGACGATATCGAGAGTTTTCAAATACTGAAGGACGGTTCGGCCACATCTATTTATGGTGCACGTGCTATGGCAGGTGTAATTGTTGTTACTACCAAAAAGGGTAGGGCAGGTGTTAGCAAGATTAGCTATACTGGCGAATTTACGACCCGATTAATTCCTAGTTATAATGATTTTAATATCATGAACTCGCAGGAACAGATGGGCGCCTATAAAGAAATGATGGAAAAGGGATGGCTCAATTTTTCTGAGACATCGCGTAATGCCGAGAGCGGTGTATATGGAAAGATGTATCAATTGCTTAATACATATGATCCGCTTACCGGACGTTATATGCTGGACAATACGGATGCGGCTAAAAACGGTTATTTGCGCGCTGCTGAGATGAGAAATACAAATTGGTTCTCGCAACTTTTCTCTAACTCTCTTAGTCAGAACCATTCGGTTAGTATTAGTACCGGTACAGATAAATCTTCATTTTATGCTTCTTTGAGTGCAATGCACGATCCGGGGTGGTATAAACAAAGTTCTGTAGATCGTTATACTGCTAATCTGAATACAACGTATAATATACTGAAAAATCTGAATATCAACTTAATTTCCAGTGCTTCTTATCGTAAACAGAAAGCTCCGGGGACATTGGGACAGGATATAGACGTTGTAAGCGGGCAGGTGAAACGTGATTTTGATATCAACCCGTATTCATATGCTCTTAATACTTCGCGCACATTGGACCCTAATGAATATTATACAAGTAATTATTCTCCTTTCAACATCTTGAATGAATTGGAGAATAACTATATGGACTTGAATATCGCAGACGTGAAGTTCCAGGGAGAGTTGAAGTGGAAAGTGATTCCAAGTCTGGAGCTGAGTGTATTAGGAGCTGTGAAATATCAGGGAACATCGCAAGAACATAATATTAAGGACGATTCTAATCAGGCAGGAGCTTATCGTGCAGGTCTGGATGATAAAACAATCATGGATCGGAATCCTTTCCTGTATACTAATCCTGATAATCCGTATGCATTGCCTGTTTCTATTCTACCCGAAGGTGGTATTTATCAACGCCGGGATTATAAGATGCTGGGATATGACTTCCGGGCTACCGCAAGTTGGAATCATGTATTTAAAGAGACTCATATCACGAACTTCTTTGCCGGTATGGAAACTAATTCTACCGATCGTTCCAGAAGTTATTTCCAAGGTTGGGGAATGCAGTATAGCATGGGTGAAATACCTTACTATGTTTATGAATTCTTTAAAAAAGGGATCGAAGACGGTAGTAATTACTATTCTCTGAATCGTACGCGTAGCCGGAGTGCAGCTTTCTTTGCCAATGCAACTTATTCTTATAAGGGAAAATATACGCTGAATGCTACTGGACGTTATGAGGGTACCAACCGTATGGGTAGAAGTCGTTCTTCCCGATGGTTGCCTACATGGAATGTATCCGGGGCTTGGAATGCACACGAAGAGGCTTTCTTTGAATCATTAAAGCCTGCGCTTTCTCACTTCACGTTGAAAGCTTCTTATTCGTTGACTGCCGACCGTGGTCCGGCAGATGTGACCAATTCACAGGCAATCATCACAAGTTATTCTCCCTATCGTCCGTTTACTGATATTCAAGAAGCAGGATTGTATCTGAAGGAGTTGGAAAATAGTGAGTTGACTTATGAGAAGAAGCATGAATTGAATATCGGCGCTGATATGGGATTCCTTGATAACCGAATAAATTTTGCTGTTGACTGGTATACGCGTAACAACTACGACCTGATCGGTATTGTCAATACTCAAGGCGTAGGTGGACAGATTCTGAAGTTTGCCAATATTGCTACGATGAAATCTCATGGTATTGAATTCACTGTTTCCAGTCGGAATATCCAGAATAAGGACTTCCGTTGGAATACTGACTTTATTTTCTCGTACACAAAGAATGAAGTGACTGATTTGCAGCAAAATTCTAACGTGATGGATCTTATTTCCGGTAATGGTTTTGCCAAACAGGGATATCCGGTACGCGGTCTGTTCTCCATACCTTTCAAAGGACTGGACGAGAATGGTGTTCCTATGGTACTCAATGAGAAGGGAGTGGTAACAAGCACGGACATCAACTTCCAGGAACGCCAAAATACAGATTACTTGATATATGAGGGACCTACTGATCCTACTTTTACGGGTAGTTTGGGTAATATGTTTACTTACAAGGGTTTCCGTCTGAATGTATTCGTAACTTATTCATTCGGTAATGTAATTCGATTGAATCCGGTGTTCAGTGCAAAATATTCGGATTTGTCCTCTATGACTCGTGAGTTTAAGAATCGCTGGACGTTACCTGGTGATGAGAATAAAACCAATATCCCGGCTATCCTGAATAAACGCGATTATGACAGCAATACCAATTTGCGTTATGCTTATAATGCATATAATTATTCAACAGAGCGCATTGCTAAAGGTGATTTTATCCGTATGAAAGAGATTTCATTGTCTTATGACTTCCCGAAATCGTGGATCTCGAACCTGAAACTCTCGGATTTGTCCCTTAAGCTACAGGCTACCAATCTGTTCTTGATTTATGCAGATAAAAAGCTGAATGGTCAGGACCCTGAGTTCTTTAATGCCGGTGGTGTAGCTTCTCCGGTTCCCCGTCAGTTTACATTGACTTTGAGATTAGGACTTTAACTAAAAAACAAGAATGAAAATGAAGAAATATATTATATTGGCAAGTATAGCCACAGCATTCATATTCGGTCTGTCATCTTGTTCGGACTTTCTGGATGAACTACCTGATAACCGTACGGAGCTGACACCGGACAATGTAAGTAAGATATTGTTGGCAGCATATCCGACTACAGCGATTTGTGAGATGGCCGAAATGGCATCTGATAATACGGATGCTTATCCGAATAACTTTTCTGCATTCAACCGCTTGCAGGAAGATCTTTATAAGTGGGAAGATTCTTCCGAGCGGGAAGATGACTCTCCGAGTGCATTGTGGGAGTCGTGCTACATTGCGATAGCGGCGTGTAATCAAGCTTTGAAAGTAGTGGAAGATGCAGGGAGTCCGGCTTCTTTGGACCCTGTGAAAGGAGAGGCACTGGTATGCCGGGCTTATGCTCATTTCCAGTTGGCGAATATCTTCTGTAAAGCATATAGTAGTGCTACAGCAAAAACAGATTTGGGTATCCCTTACATGAAAGACGTTGAAACTACGGTGCTTCCGAGCTATGACCGTGGCACTTTGGAAGATGTCTATAAAAATATTGAAGCGGATTTATTGGCTGGCATGGATTTGATCAGGGATGATGTATATTCAGTGCCTAAATATCACTTTACCAGAAAAGCTGCTTATGCATTTGCTGCCCGTTTTTATCTGTATTATGTTCAGCCGGATCTTTCAAATTATGATGAGGTGATTAGATTTGCTGATAGAGTGCTTGGAAATAACGCTTCAGCCGTGGTACGTGACTGGGAATCGTTGGGAGCACTTGATTTGAATGGAGATGTGGCGCCTAATGCTTATGTGGATGCTAGTAACAGTGCTAATCTGTTGCTTGTAAGCGCACACTCTTATTGGGGATATGTGCATGCTCCTTATGGATTGGGCGAACGTTATGCGCATGGCCCGTTGGCTGCTATGGAAACTTGCCGCTCCAGCGGTCTTTGGGGAGATTATTCTTCAAATAAGGCTGCAAGTGTTTATTATCTGTATCCGTGGAGTAACTCCAGTGCATTGCCTACTAAAGTAATATTGCAGAAGGTTGCTCAGTATAAGGAAATGGTGGACCCTGTTGCGGGAACGATTAACGGGCATATTATTAATGCTGCTTTTACTACGGACGAGACGCTGCTTTGCCGTGCGGAAGCGTACATAATGAAAGGTTCCGGATTTTATCAGCAGGCTATTGCTGACCTGAATGTTTGGCAATCAGCTTTTACTCGTAGCACTACTCCCCTTACTGTAGAGGCTATTGATACTTATTATGGGAATATGCCATACTATACCCTTCCAGCGCCGACTGTGAAAAAAGAACTGCACCCTGCTTTCACTATTGCAGACAGAACACAGGAAAATCTCATTCACTGTTTGCTCCATGCACGACGCGTAATGACTTTGCACGAAGGCTTACGGTGGCTGGATATCAAGCGTTTTGGTATTGTTATATACCGTCGCTATATTACTAGCTCAGGTATGTTTGGGGCATCAGATGTGTTGGCGACTGATGATCCGCGGCGTGCCATACAAATTCCGAGTGATGTAATTTCTGCGGGAATGAAACCTAATCCAAGAAACAAATAAAAACGAAAGAAGTTATGAAGAAGTATTTTATTTATGCATGCTTGCTGCTTGTTGCCGGATGCTTCGTTTCGTGCAACAATGATGAAGATATTGATACGAAAAACAGTATTTTCGGCTCTACGGAAGAAGGCGTTACCGGATTTGACGAATGGCTTCTCAGCAATTATATATATCCTTATAATGTCCAGGTGAAGTATCGTCTGGATGATACGGAAACAGAAGTGACGTACGACCTTGTTCCTGCCGATTATGACAGATCGGTAGCGTTGATGAAGATTGTGAAACATGTGTGGATGGAGGCCTATGACGAAATATGGGGGATTGATATGACCAGAACCTATGTTCCGAAGCTTATCCAGCTAATTGGTAACGTTGCATATACGGAGTCCGGAATGATTTTGGGACAAGCCGAAGGCGGATTGAAAGTAACTCTTTTCCGAGTGAATGAAATCAATGTGGGTAGTATCAGTGCTGCCCAGTTGAATGAGTTTTATTTTAAGACGATGCACCACGAGTTTACGCATATCCTGAATCAGAAAAAGGCGTATGATCCCGCTTATGACCGAATCAGTGAGTCGGATTATGTAGGGTCCAGCTGGTATCAGGTGAGGCTGAATGACGCTTTGGCAAAAGGTTGTATTTCCCCTTATGCGATGGATCGCGCTACGGAAGACTTTGCAGAAATGATGTCGATTTATGTGACAAATACGGCTGCCGCCTGGGAGAGCCGGTTGGCTACCGCAGGAGCGACAGGACGCCCTATTCTGGAAAAGAAGTTTGAAATCGTATATAACTATATGCTGGATTCCTGGGGAGTTGATTTGGATAAACTTCGTGAGATAGTTCAACGACGTCAGAATGAGATATCGAAATTAGATTTGAGTACACTTTAAACAATGAAGGTATATGAAGAATATAAAAATATATAGCCTACTGGCATGTTTATGCCTGCTGACGCAATCTTGTTTGTTTAGCGAAGATGATGTGTTTGATGACTCTTCGGCACAGCGGGCAATGGCTTCTGTAGATGAATGCCATGCAGCACTGCAAAGTGCATCCAATGGCTGGCTGATGGAGTATTATCCCGGTGACGGACCGGAGTTCGGGGGATATAATCTGATTGCGAAGTTTGGTGATGATTATGTGGAATTAGCTTCGGAGATGACTACCGATAATTATGCGGCAGGTGAAGTATGTACTACTTTGTATAAAGTGGTATCTTTCCAGGGAACGGAGTTGAGTTTTGATTCCCACAACGAACTGATTCACATGTTTTGTGAGCCTAATGGTTATAATGATCCGGGATATGCGGGTGATTATGAGTTTATTTTCAGAAGTGTGTCAAAAGAAAAAATCGTATTGACAGGAAAGAAGCGGGGCAATACGCTGGTGATGACTCCTTTGTCGGCAGATACTGACTGGAAAGATTTTCTGAATGGCATTAACCGGATTAAGGATGACGCTCCTTACGCTACTTATAAGCTGAAGATTGGCGGGACAGAGGTGGTTAACATGTTCCGTTCGGAGCATGCACTGACTGTGACTAGCGTTGATGACAGAGGGCAGGCAACCACGGTGCGCTATCCGTATATTTACACAGAAGAAGGTATCAAGATGTTTGAACCGATGGAAATAAATGGGACGGTCATGACGCAATTTGTCTGGGATAGTGCGAAGCGTACTTTTGTATGTACGGATGAGGGAGTGAGTGCTTCTGTCGAGTTTTATTGTCCTGCAAACTATCCGAACTATGTGGGCACCTATCGGATGAGATATGGCAGTTCACAATCTACTGTTACTATTTCTCAAAAGATCGAGGGAGTAAGTTATACGCTTCGCGGACTTCCACAGTTCGATATTGAGGTAAGCTTTAATTTTGATACGGAGTGTATTGACCTGCTTTACCAATATCTGGGGAAATATGGTAGTTATCAAGTTTATCTCTGTCCTTGGGATGCCGCTGCAGGATATCTGACTTGGTCGGAGGGAACAGGACTATCCGGATATATCACTTCACAAGGGACTGATCCGATGACTATCGAATTTGAAGATAATGGAGTATATGGGTCGGCCAGTTCGCTTTTATATTATGCCTTTACTGGTTCTCCAAGTAGCGATACCGCTGCTGGAAGTTTATTGCAGATACCTTATCCGACTCTGCAGAAAATAGGTAATTAATAGCTTAAAAAATACGATTATGAAGAAGTTTATAAATATATTTATGCTATTGTTATGTGTATGCATCGTCTCTTGCGACGATTCTAATGACAATGATGCAGGACTTGAAATAGTAAAACGGGATGCAACTGCTACAGCTGCCGGAGGAGATTTAACTGTAACTTTGTCTGCAGAAGGAGATAAAGCAGTTTCAGATCAGGCCTGGTGTACTGTCAGCCTCTCCGGAAAGGTGGTAAAAGTAACTCTTGAAGCTAATACGACTTTAGAGGGGCGTACCGCACTGATAACAGTGATAAAGGGTGCAAACAGTCTCTCATTTCCTATTACACAGCCGGGAAACTTAATACCGGCTGCCGAGGATAATAATATAGCATTCGATGCTCATGGAGGAACTCAGCGAATCCATGTAAGCAATTCTCTGCCTTTTACTGCTACGCCTGCGAATTCCTGGCTTTCCGCTCAGGTAGACGGAAATACTTTGGTTCTTACGGCTCAGACAAACTATACTAACAATAATCTTACAACGAAGGTTAAACTGGTCAGTGGCAGTCTGGAATCAGAAATAACGGTGACGCAATCGGGGATTCAGCTTATTCCTGAAAAGACTACTCAGGTTATGTATTACACCGGTGATGAGGTCAATATTAAAGTAAACAGTACACTGCCTTTCACGGCTGAGTCTGACGAAGATTGGCTGACGGTGACATACGATGAAAGTTCTCTCACTCTAACAGCTACGGATAACAGCGGACAGCCCAATCGAACTGCAACTGTTACTCTTACTTCTGAAACCTTGACTGCCACTATAGCCGTCACGCAAAGACTCCCTGTTTACACTGATTATTTGGGAAGCTGGACGCTAGCAGGAATGAACAATGGTGCTCAATTTACTTATGATCTTACCATTGAACAGGCTACAGCCAATTCAACTTATAATCTGGCGGGTTGGGGAAAATCTGTTTTGGGTGCTAGTGCTGAATATGCGATACGAGCTAACTTTGATGTGACTAGCGGATTGATTTATATTACTGCCCAAGAGGATATAGCTGTATATATTGATACTGACGACATACCATATAATGTGATGTTCTACGGACAAATAGAAATGGGTGGTAGTGTTTATTACGTTGGTGGTAGCGGATACATTTGTTATATAGGTATGCTTCAGCGCGACGGTAGTGTACAGTGGATGAATGGCCTGGTGACGCTTCAAGGGGGAGCTCAATATGAAGTGGTCGGAGGTAAATACTACATTGAGTCTCAGGAAGATGGTAGTATGCTCAGCTTTAATGCAGATACGCCATTCATGAGAGAGCCTGTTATGACGAAAGTGGGTACTTCTGCCAGAACCAGGAGTTTTATGCAAGTTGGGAAAGGAATGACGATTGAAACAAGTAAATTGCATGTCCGATAATCACAAAAGAATGTAGCTCATCGTTTTACAGGACAAAAGCTGGTGGTTGACTGGCGGCTGTAAGTGGATGAAGTTGAAATAAGGATGGTATAAGTCTATACGGTAAGTTGATTTATACCATCTTGATTTGTTCTAAATGCTTGATTTTAATGTTATATGGCTATTTCGATAATAGTTATTCAAATTTAATAGTTTGGAGAGCATTTCTTTGGAAGTGCAATAGCTAATATGAAAAAGATGAATGAATCGCCTGAATATTACGTATCAGTCCATTATACTTGGCTCTTTTCACCGCACTACCCTTGAAAACGTTTTTATATTGCTCTTCGCTCAGCGAATGCCAATCGTCCTTTCTCATACTCAACAAAGAAGGGGACGGTTGAAATTCCACCGTCCTGCAAGGACGGGCGAAACGATTCCAAGGACAAGCTTTCAGGCACTCGTCGCAGCCATATATCTTATTCCCCATTTTTTTGCCCGTTTCGGGCTTTAAATCTCCACGATATTCGATGGTAAGATACGAAAGACATCTTTCGGAATTGAGTCTGAAAGGTTCTTCTAATGCTTTTGTCGGACAAGCATCCAGACAACGTGTACACGAACCGCATTGATTGCGCTGTGGAGAGTTATAGCTGTCAGCTTCCAGATCAATGACAACTTCTCCCAAAAAGAAGCAGGAGCCGGCGTGAGGAATGATGAGTTGTGTATTCTTTCCTATCCATCCCAAGCCGGAGCGCCATGCCCAATAGCGTTCCAGTATAGGCGCTGTATCGCAGAATATACGGCCTTGAACCGATGGTGAGGTAATCTCAGCTTCGGAGAACGAAACTTCTTTCTCTATAAACTCAAAAAGTTCCTTCAATTTCCCTTTCATCACATCGTGATAATCTTTTCCATACGCATACCATGCAATCTGATATTCATTTTCGGGAATCTTCGTTGCCGGGTAATAGTTTAACGCGACGCTGATGACCGTACGTGCCCCTTCCACCAACAAGCGTGGATCGAGCCGTTTATCCTCATAATTCTGCATATATGCCATTTCTGCCTGACAACCGTCAGCCAGCCATTGGCGAAAGGCAGTAGCCGCAGTCTCATCTACAGCTTCGGCAGGCGCCAGGCCGCAGGCTGAAAAGCCGAGGCGTAGGGCTTTAGCTTTGATTCGTTCTGAGGAGAGGAGCTTTTTCATAATGGATATGGATGAAAAACCTTATCGGTAA
>CAVJPC010000126.1:0-10158 GCA_963651205.1 Bacteroidaceae bacterium | reverse complement strand
GAGGGAAAAGGGGGACACATTATAATATTCGCACACGGGCGCGCAGGCGCGAATATAGGACGGTAAAGGGAAACAGGAACCATCACCTTTCCTGCCAGTAGCGCTACTTCCACACCGGAGGGTTTCACGAATACCGGAATCCCATGTTATCCAGCCATCGGCAACCAGATGTATTTGAAATCATCCCGATCTGATCTTGCTGGATATACACATGCCCGGATTAAACGGCTTTGAAGTCGCTGCCGCCCTGCAAACTCAGGAAGATACCCGAAATATTCCCATTCTTTATGTCGCAGATATGGGAGATTACCCTATCTTTGCACTCAATGGCAGAGTGCTATCCCCAAATGAATATATATAGTTTAGTCTTGTGAATTGATTGAAATATGATTAAATATTAACTTTTAAATGATTGATTATGAACGCACTAATTCTGTTTTGTTTCCGTTTTCTTGTCCAATGGTAAAAAATAGCATTTTTAACTTGTTGATACTGAGTTGAGTAGACCCTAAATTAAATAAAAAGTCTAGTTTAGTTTTTGTGTTGTAAGTGCTCCCATCGTAAGCGAACGAATGGGAGCACGTTTTTATGGATGTATTATTTCTATGCTGACAGGGAAAATTTCTGCATCTGCAACAAATCGGAGAACAGGTTTGTTTGTATTATCAAGAACTGAAATAATCTCCTTTATGAAAAAAGCGATTCCCATACTAATTGCCATACTTGTCTGCTTCGGGGTAGGCTGTACAGCCAGTTATTTCCAGTCGGAGTCCATTCTCAACTGGTATCCTACATTAAACAAGCCATCTTTTACACCACCTAATATAGCTTTTCCCATTGCCTGGAGTATTATTTACCTGTGTATGGGAATCTCCATCGGACTGCTTTGGAATGTACAGGTGGTCAGAAGGCAAATTATTATAAAATTATTCGGACTTCAGCTTCTTTTCAATTTCACATGGAGTATTTTCTTCTTTTATTTCCAAAGTCCGCTGCTGGGATTTTCGAATATTCTCTTGCTGGATATGTTTGTTATCTATTATATGATAGAAAGTTATCCGGTAAAGAAATGGTCCGCGTGGCTTTTCATACCTTATATTTTATGGTTGCTTTTTGCAACTTACCTCAATGGTTATATTTTAGTATATAATTAATAATAACAGGTAGTAGAATAAATCTCCGGAAACTGGTAAAAATACCTATTTATGGTGATTGATAACCCTGCCGATTTTACGTAACTTTGCAGCCATTAAGAGATACAAAAAACATAACTATGTATAAAACAAGTAAATATACTCCGACAGACAAAATGAGCTATCTTATCTGTGATAACTATACATTGCTACAGGTAATGAGCCGTTTTGATCTCTCGTTGGGGTTTGGAGACAAGACTGTGCAGGAGGTGTGCCGTGAAAACGGAGTGGACTGCCGTACTTTTCTTGCCGTAGTAAATTTTCTGATTGAAGATAGCGACCGGATGGAGGATGATGTGAAAGACATTTCTATGCCCTCGTTAATGAATTATCTGAAACAGGCGCATCATTACTTTCTTGATTTTTGTCTGCCTACGATACGTCGCAAATTGATAGACGCCATAGACTCTTCTACGGAGAATGAAGTGGCATTCCTTATTTTGAAGTTCTTCGATCAGTATGCCGGAGAAGTGCGTAAACATATGGACTATGAAGATATGAACGTGTTTACTTATGTGGAGAATCTGATGGATGGACGCGAGACCAAGGGATTCTGTATTTCTCAGTTTGCCCGCAGGCACGACCAGATAGACGCAACACTGACCGAGTTAAAGAACATTATTATAAAATATTATCCGGCAAAAGGCAATAATCATTTGCTGAATGCTGCATTATTCGACATATTCAGTTGTGAACAAGATCTGGCATCTCATTGCCGCGTAGAAGACGACCTGTTTGTGCCTGCCGTACTTAGGTTAGAAAAGGAGGGGAAATGAAACGAACAGAACCTATACACGTAGCAGTGGCCGAAACATCAGTCATTGTGCGTAGTGGACTTGTGGCTGTGCTGAAGCGCATGCCCGATCTTACCGTGCAGTCGGTAGAAATAACTTCGCCCGAAGGGTTGCAGAATTGCATGCAGGGGCATCAACCGGACATTCTGATTATAAACCCTACTTTCGGAGGCTGGTTTAATGTGGACGAGTTTAAATTGAACTATCCACAGGCATCCACTAAATGCGTTTCTTTGCTGTGCTCCGTCACAGATGCCAATCTGCTGAAAGGATATGATGAAAGTATCGCACTGTATGATGATGTAGAAACATTGAATAAAAAGCTGGTAGACTTGATGAATCTCGGTGTAGACGAGACAGACGGTGAACAGGAAGCGCTGAGCCAGCGTGAAAAAGAAATTATCTGTTGCGTGGTACGTGGAATGACGAATAAAGAAACGGCCGAAAAACTGTTCCTTTCCATTCATACCGTGATAACCCACCGCAGAAATATAGCGCGCAAGCTACAGATACATTCACCTGCCGGATTGACAATTTATGCCATAGTAAATAAGCTGGTGGAACTGAGCGAGGTCAAGATGAACTTATAATACCTACAAATAGTGAGTGCGAAAAGATAGAATACCTAAATAGGGTGATTGTAGGAATGCCGCCGAACCTCTATCTTTGCACTATAAGTTAGTCATATAGAAATTACGTAAACCACAAAGTTAGTTATTAGTTAAAAGTATTCCCTGCGAAGTGATTCGCGGGGAGTACTTTTTGCGTAAATAGCTTGTCACATCGTCATTGGGCTTTAATAGTTACATTAATTTATCGTTTTAATGCAGGGGCAAGTGGATAATTGCCATAAAATTTCTTTAGAATGGATGTTTTTTATACTTTTGCGTATAAACTTTAACATGCACCTCTTTATGTTTTCTTTTTGGGAATATCTGTTTTGAATAATATAATAAGAATGAAGAAAGAATTGTTAACCTTATGTGCTTGTTGGGGGATGTGTCATTCCCTTTCTGCACAAATCTATTTTTGCCCGCTGGGAAAACAATTTCGGTACGTACTTTCTCTCCGCTGTTCGCCCTTTCGCCCACGACTTGTGACAAAGCTTGGCGTACCGCATCATATGATCAGTTTAAAATAATCATAGAAAACTAAATAAAATTATGAAAAAATCACTTCTAACTTTGTGTTTGTTATTGGGGCTTATCTTCGGAATAAATGCCCAGACATTAAAATTCAACGCCAACGGCAAGTTTAAAATTGTACAATTCACTGATGTGCATTTCATTTATGAAGATCCACGTTCTGCCGTAGCCATTGAACGTATAAATGAGGTGCTGGATATAGAAAAACCTGATCTGGTCATCTTTACCGGTGATGTAATCTATGGTAAGCCGGCGGAAGAAAGTATGCGTACGGTGCTGAATCTGGTTTCTAAACGAGAGATTCCTTTTGCCGTGACTTTTGGTAACCATGATAATGAACAGGGATTAACCCGTGAAGAATTATTGAAGATTATTCAAAGTATTCCTCACAATCTGACTACCACTACAGAAGGTATCTCAGGCGTAACTAATTATATTCTGCCGCTCAAATCATCGGATGGTAGTAAGGATGCTGAAATTCTTTATTTGATAGATTCCCATTCTTATTCTCAGATTGAAGGTATCGGAGGATATGATTATATTGATTTTGATCAGATTCAGTGGTATCGTGAAAACAGCAGTAAGTTTACGGAAGCTAATGGGGGTACGCCGGTTCCTTCATTAGCATTCTTCCATATTGCATTACCGGAGTTCAACCAGGCTGCATCCGATGAAACGGCCGTTCTTTTCGGTATTCGGAAAGAAAAGGCTTGCGCCCCGTGGCTGAATTCGGGATTGTTTGCATCCATGAAGGAACTGGGGGATGTGCAAGGTGTTTTCGTAGGTCATGATCACGATGATGACTATGCTGTGATGTGGCATGGTATTTTATTGGCTTATGGACGTTATACAGGAGGTGATACGGTCTATAATAATCTGCCCAACGGTGCCCGCGTTATAGAACTGACCGAAGGTGAAAAAAACTTTCGGACATGGATTCGTCTGAAGGATAACCAGATAGAGCAGGATGTAACATTCCCCGATAGTTTCTTGAAACCTAAGAAGTAAATTATGCTTTTTTACCTATTCTGCTTCATTATTCGTTAGAATTCTCGTTGTTTTCTTAACAAATATCCTCTAACTTTGTTATTCAGTATAAGACACATATTAACTAATGACAATGAAAGTAGGTTTATTTATTCCCTGTTATATCAACGCGGTGTATCCGCAGGTGGGGATAGCCTCGTACAAACTGCTGAAAAGCCTGGGGGTGGACGTAGATTATCCGCTTGACCAGACTTGTTGTGGTCAACCGATGGCGAATGCAGGTTTTGAGAATGAGGCGGTGGACTTGGCTCGCCGTTTTGACGAACAATTTAAGGATTACGATTACATAGTAGGCCCCTCAGCCAGTTGCGTGGTATTTGTGCGTGATAATTACGGTCGTTTGCTGAAAGAAGACAAACATCGTTGTGCCAGTGAAGGCAAGATATATGATATTTGTGAGTTTATTCATGATATCATTAGACCTGCCTCACTGAAAGCTAAATTTCCGCATAAAGTGAGTCTGCAAAACAGTTGTCACGGAGTGCGATTGATGAAACTTTCTTCTGCCAGCGAACTTAATATTCCTTATTTCAGCAAACTGCGTGATTTACTTTCATTGGTAGAGGGAGTAGAAGTTGTAGAACCGGAACGCAAAGACGAATGTTGTGGTTTCGGCGGTATGTTTGCTGTTGAAGAGGATGCAGTTTCTGTGCAGATGGGACATGACAAAGTGATGCGTCATATTGCTACCGGTGCCGAATACATTGTAGGAGCTGATAGTTCATGCCTGATGCATCAGAACGGCATTATAGCCCGTGACAAACTTCCTATCAAGACATTGCATATTGTTGAAATTTTAGCAGCAGGATTATGAGTACGAAACATTCAAAAGCAGCTGCGGAGTTTCTGAAAAACAAGAAACAAGCCGCATGGCATGACGAAACCCTTTGGTTGGTCAGAGCAAAGCGTGACAGACTGAGTAAGGAAGTTCCCGAATGGGAGGAATTGCGCGATATGGCGTGCGCTATCAAAATGTATAGCAACAGTCATTTGGATGAATTATTGGTGGAGTTTGAAAACAATGCCCGTGCCAACGGAGCTCATGTCTATTGGGCGAAGGATGCAGACGAGTATTGTAATATCATCTATAATATTCTGAACCAGCATGGAGTGAAGCATTTTATAAAGAGCAAATCCATGCTGGCCGAAGAATGTGAACTTAATCCTTTTCTTGAAAATAAGGGCATTGAAGTGGTGGAGAGCGACTTGGGAGAACGTATCTTGCAGTTGATGGATTTAAAGCCGAGTCATATTGTATTGCCTGCCATTCACATCAAACGTGAACAGGTAGGTGAGCTTTTCGAAAAAGAAATGGGTACGGAGAAAGGAAACTTTGATCCTACTTACCTTACACATGCAGCCCGGAAAAATCTGCGCCAGAAATTTATTCATGCTGAGGCGGCTATGACAGGAGCCAATTTTGCCGTAGCGTCTACCGGTGAAGTTGTGGTATGTACCAATGAAGGTAATGCAGATATGGGTACTTCACAGCCCAAGTTGCAAATTGCGGCTTTTGGCATGGAGAAAATAGTACCAGACCGTGAATCATTAGGCGTATTTACTCGTTTATTAGCACGTTCGGCTACAGGCCAGCCTATCACTACCTATACTTCTCATTACCGTAAACCTCGTGAGGGTGGAGAATTTCATATTATTATTGTGGATAATGGCCGCAGCAAGATCCTTGCCGATCAAAAGCATGTCAAGACGTTGAATTGTATTCGTTGCGGGGCCTGTATGAATACATGTCCTGTGTATAGGCGTAGTGGCGGATACTCCTATACTTATTTCATTCCCGGCCCTATAGGGATTAATTTGGGTATGTTGAAAGCTCCGTTGCATTATTATGATAATGTGTCGGCTTGTTCTTTGTGCTATTCCTGTTCGTTTGTATGTCCGGCCAAGGTGGATTTGGCGGAGCAGATTTATCTGTGGCGTCAGGATTTGGATAAGTTGGGTAAGGCAGACCGGATGAAGAAAGTAATGTCCGGTGGCATGGAATACATGATGAACCGTCCTTCGGTATTCAATTTGGCATTAAAATGGGCGCCATTGGTAAACGGAATGCCTCGTTTCCTTATCTATAACGGACTGAACGACTGGGGCAAAGGGCGTGAAATGCCGAAATTTGCCAAGGAGAGTTTTAATGAAATGTGGAAGAAAGGTAAAGTGAAATAATTATGAGCAGCAGAGAAGATATATTGCAGAGCATCCGGCGTGCTACACATGTGAAGTATGAGAAACCAGACTTAAAGCCGTTGGAAGATATAGCATCGACTTATCCCAGTAAGATAGAACAGTTTTATCTTATCATGAAGCAGGTTGGAGGGGAGGCTGTTCTTTTGGAAAAAGAGGATGACGTGAATGATTTCATTAAAAAAGCCTATCCCGAAGCCAAACGCATCGCTTCTAATCTGAAGAGTATTACCTGTGCAACATTTAATCTCGATGATGTGGAGGATCCGGCAGAATTGAATGGTACAGATCTAGCCATCATAGACGGAAAGATTGGGGTTGCAGAGAATGGCGCGGTATGGATAGAACAGGATGTAAAGCAGCGTGCCATTTATTTTATTGCCGAGAAATTGGTTATTCTTCTGGACAGGAATAAGATTGTGAACAATATGCATGAAGCATATAAACTGATAGATACAGGCGAATATGGCTTCGGAACCTTTATTTCCGGTCCGTCAAAAACTGCTGATATTGAGCAGGCTTTGGTAATGGGGGCTCACGGAGCACGGGATGTGATGGTGGTGCTGATATAGCCCATTCCAACATATAATAAGTCCCTTATTTGAGTAATTACAAATAAAGGACTTACTATTTAAAATAGAATGTTATTAAAATGTTTTATCGCACAAACGGAATTTAAGGACCGGATGAAATTGTAAATGTCAATTTAGATAATTTTATTGAAATGACAAAAAAGTTTCTATCAAATGGTGATGGTTGCTTGTTTTCCTGTGTATTTCTAATTCAAATATACAGTATTGAAATACTCACAAAATAAAGCTTTGGCTGCTTCCAGTTGCTCCGGGGTGTTCTCTTTTATACCCTTAAGCCGATATTCTTTCCCCATTGCTTCGTATTTATGTACGCCTAGTGTATGATAAGGTAGTATTTCAATTCGTTGAATCATCTGATAGTCTTTGAAATGCTCTCCTAATGCCCGAATATCTTCTTCAAAAGAGCTGTACCCGGGAACTAATACATAACGCAGCCAGAAAGTCTTTTCATTTTTTTCAAGCCATCCGGCAGTACGTATGGTTTGCTCGTTGCTACGTTCTGTCAGATGCTGATGACGCGTATTATTAAATTCTTTTATATCCAATAACACCAGATCTGTCAAATGTAGCAGTTCCTCTACTTCTTCGTTCCATATGCTGCCATTGGTATCTACGCAGATATGAATGCCTAGTTCTTTTAATCGTCGGAATAGAGGTATCAGTGCTTTCGCTTGCAGGGTAGGTTCACCACCACTGAAAGTTACTCCTCCTTTTTTACCGAAAAAAACTTTTTGGCTGACAGCCATACGCACGATTTCGTCTGTTGTCGTTTCTGCGCTTTCACCTTTCGCGTCAATTGTATCGGGATTAGCACAATAGAGGCATCGAAAATTGCAACCTTGTAAAAATACAACCAAGCGTAAACCGGGACCGTCAAATGTTCCCATTGACTCGTAAGAATGTACTCTGATCATAATGCTTTGTCTTTAAACTGGTAGGGGCAGGTTTTTGAACCTGCCCCTACGGTTAATGTATGTTGATATTACATTCTTTCATGGAAAGAACGGCTGATCACTTCCAACTGATGTTCACGACTCAGTTTGATGAAATTTACAGCATAACCTGATACACGGATGGTAAGTTGCGGATACTTTTCAGGGTGTTCCATGGCATCTTCCAACATTTCACGGTTCAGTACATTCACATTCAAGTGATGTGCCCCTTTGGTGAAATATCCGTCCATCATTGTTACTAAATTTTCTACACGAGTTTCCATGTCTACTCCTAATGATTTCGGTACGATAGAGAATGTATTACTGATACCGTCCTGAGCATCACGATAGCGTAGTTTGGCTACAGAACTCAGTGAAGCAATGGCACCGTTTTTATCACGCCCATGCATCGGGTTGGCACCCGGAGCGAAAGCAACACCTTTGGCACGACCGTCAGGGGTAGCACCTGTTTTCTTGCCATACATTACATTTGAAGTAATAGTCAGCAATGACAAGGTAGGACGGGCATTTTTATATACCGGATGCTTCTTCAATTCTTCGCTGAAGAAGTAAACCAAATCTACGCCCAAGTGGTCTACACGGTCGTCGTCATTACCGAAGCAAGGATATGCCTTTTCAATATCAAAACCTTCGGTCAACCCTATATCATTACGTTTAGCATGTACCTTACCATATTTGATGGCAGACAATGAGTCAATGGCAATAGACAGACCGGCTACACCATATGCCAGATTGATGCGTGGATCAGTATCAATGAAAGCCATTTGAGCCTTTTCATAATAGTACTTGTCGTGCATGTAGTGGATGATGTTCATTGCATCATTGTATACACGGGCAATCTGCATTAATACTTTCTTATAGTTAGACCAAACTTCTTCGAAGTTCAACAAGTCTCCTGTCAATACAGGGATATCTTTGACCATTACAGTACCTGTATTTTCGCAGCGTCCGCCATTGATAGCCAGCAGTAATGCCTTAGCCAGATTACAACGTGCCCCGAAGAACTGGATTTGTTTACCGATAGCCTGATAGGATACACAGCAAGCAATACCATAATCATCACAGTTGCGAACTTCGCGCATCAGCGTATCATTTTCGTACTGTATAGAAGATGTGTCAATAGAAACCTGGGCACAGAATTCTTTAAAACCTTCCGGTAGTTCCGGACTCCACAGTACAGTCATATTAGGTTCGGGGGACGGGCCCAGGTTGTACAATGTCTGTAAGAAACGGAAAGAGGTCTTTGTTACTTTGGTACGTCCGTCGTTAAAGCGTCCGCCGATAGATTCAGTTACCCAAGTGGGGTCACCTGCAAAAATGTCATTGTATGATTGCATACGCAGATGGCGGACCATACGCAGTTTAATAATAAACTGGTCAACTAATTCCTGAGCGAATGATTCATCAATTTTCCCATGATCCAGATCGTACTGAATATAGATATCGAGGAATGAAGATACGTTACCCAATGACATGGCTGCACCATCTTGCTCTTTTACAGCGGCGAGATATGCCATATATACCCACTGAACAGCTTCTTGTGCATTGGTAGCAGGGCGTCCTAGATCAAGTCCGTAATATTCACCCATTACTTTGATTTCTTTCAATGTCTTGATTTGTTCTGCCACTTCTTCTCGTAAGCGGATGCGTGCGTCGGTCATCGGACTGGTGATATTATGCAGATCTTCTTGTTTGGCCTCAATCAGCCGGTCAATGCCATACAATGCCAGACGGCGGTAATCACCGATGATACGTCCACGTGCATAATTATCAGGTAAACCAGTCAGGAAGCCGAGGGAACGAAAGGAACGGATTTCTTCGGTATAAGCATCGAATACGCCGTCATTATGGGTTTTGCGATAGTGGGTAAAAATATCCTTTACTTTTTCATCTACTTCTATACCGTTTTCGTGGCAGGCTTTTTCTACTACCTTGATGCCGCCGTAGGGTTTGATGGCTCGGCGCAATAATTCGTCTGTCTGAAGACCTACGATCAGTTCATTCTCACGGTCAATGTATCCTGCTTTATGTGAGGTGATAGTAGAAACTGTTACATTGTCAAGAGAACGAACTCCGTTATTGGCGCGCTCTTCCTCAAGTGCTTTGAGGCATTCGTTCCACACTTTTTTAGTTCGCTCTGTGGGGCCTGCCAGGAATGAGGCATCGCCCTCATAAGGGGTAATGTTGGTATGTACGAAGTCTGAAACATTGATTTCCTTACTCCACAATCCATCCTT
>CAVJPC010000125.1:0-68347 GCA_963651205.1 Bacteroidaceae bacterium | reverse complement strand
TTTGGGGGATCACTTTAAAGTGAACGGAGGGGGGCAATGGTGAGTGAATTTTCCATATAAGTCTCATTTGCCGAAAAACCTGCATTGTTAGCTATCTGATTAATATAACGGCTTAGTTCTTCATTCGGGATTTTTGAAAGACCATGTGCAGTAATGATATTAAAAGCCTCATTAGGCGTTTTGATTAACCTCATAGCTTCCGCAACAACAGCCTTCTTCTTCTCTATCTTGAAATAATCCTCTTCCCATAGCTCCGCGATTTTCCGATAAAACCTCTCATCATACAAGGTTCTCCCTGTTACTTCCGGCTCTTTCAAACGAGTAGCCAGCCTACCGAACCAACGGTGCTCGTAGCGTAGCAAATTATCGCCTACCAATCCTTTGGGATGAAGTTTTCTTTTTTCAAGCGATTCAAGCTGCTTATCATAAAAAGCAAGACATTGTCCTTTTTTATTTATAACTCCTTGCCTATACTCCAAAGTCTCATCTTTCACGACTACTACTCTTTTGAAACGGCTCAAAGCTCCCAAACAATCAAAATACATTTTCACTGGTTGCCTCATACTGAACGTAGTTGCTACATCTATTCGAGTTACACTTACATTATTCATGTTGTAATGCAAAGTATCGGATAGAAACTCAATACATGCTTTTGCTTCTGCACGTTTCAACGTGAATGAATTATCAGAATAAAGCAAACGAGGGAAACTGCTACTGCAATGCATCCAACCCCTTCCTACCATGATGTAGACTTCTCCTATATGCCCTTCATAAAAACGAAACTCTTTCGTTTTTCCATTGTTTATCTCATCACAATTAGTAAAGTCCTGAGAGGTAATTTCAGGGTCTATCCGGTAGTCTTGGTAATAAAATCCGATAGTATCATACATAACATAAGATTTATATGATATACAAATTTTGTAGATAACTCACCCCTTGTTATATAAGGGAACTACCGGAAACCCTGACACTCATCATCCACGCCTCTATTTCCTGACGATTGAAATAAATCCGCTTGCTGGAACGGTAAAAAGGTATCTGCTTGGCACACGTCTTTTTATAAAGACAAGAAACGCTTAATCCGGTCAGCAAAGCGACTTCTTCAATAGTCAATACATTCTTTGCTGCAAGAAGGCTGAGTGATTTGATTTCTTTCAACTCTTCCAAGATTGCCGTTTTAAAATCTTCCATACTACTTTTTTTAGAAGATTGAAGCAAGAAATATTCTTTGCTACATCTCATTCAATCAGGATATATCGCACCCCCTTTCAAAATCGGTGAAGTAAATATCAGCCAAAAGAGGAACGGATGTCAGAACAACAAGGAGGAACACCCAAAAGCAAACATATAAATAGCCTTATCTTTCTCTTTATTAGTCAATGATTAGCAAATAGTTATGTTTTATTTTCACTTATCTTCAATCTTTTCTGTTTTTGAGATAAGATATAAAAAGATAGTCTAAATGTTGCTCTAAAGGGCTGTTTGAGGCAAGAAAAATAAGCAGGCGATTATGGAGAAAGCACCGATATACAACCGGAGTAAGCCATAGAATTGAAGTAGGACAAGCTAAATAAACTAAAAACACCCAATTTTACATTCTTGGGTGTAAAACTGGGTGTAAATCTTGTAAACTATTGATTTTCAATGTTTATTGCGGAGAGACAGGGATTCGAACCCCGGGTACCTCGCAGTACAACGGTTTTCAAGACCGCCGCAATCGACCACTCTGCCACCTCTCCAAACTTCTTCATCAGAAGTGCTTTCCGTTGAAAGCGCTGCAAAGGTACGACTTTATTTTAAATATGCAATACTTTTGGACGAAAAAATTAAAGGTTTTATTATATTTGCACTCTCAACCGAATAAAAGTATATGAAACTAAAGTGTCTTTTCCTACTGTTGCTCTTTTGGATACCCTTTTGTGTAAAAGCGCAAAAGCGGCCTGTCATACTCGAGAAACAGTTGGAAATCATCAGAAAAGAACCCGATAATGGAGATGCACTAAAGTTTCTGTGCCAGTATTACTTAAATAAAGGAGACTATTCCAAAACCATCACTTATGCCGAGATTATGAAAAATGTAGCGGACAAGACTAAAAATCCCTTGCTCCAACTCTATTCATATATCTACCAATCACAGGCACAAATGATGAGCGGACGGGAAAAAATAGCTAAAAAGAATTTGAATCTCTCCCTTGAACTAGCTACCAAACTGAATAATGACTCGGCCCTTTGTTCTGTCTACGGTAATCTGGGCCTCTATTCAGCAAATATTGAAACGGATTATTACCGCGCCATACGATGGCTTTATAAAGGCATCCAACTGGCACAGCAAAACAATCTCCAACAACAATATGCCTTGTTGTTGGGAAATCTGGCAAGCATCTATTATCTTAAAAAGGATACAGCCGGTACCAAATATGCATTAGAGTGCTATGAATTAGGACACAGCATGCGTAATCCATATATCATTTATTCCGGTGCAGTAAATTCCGCCTACATGTATTTCCTGAGAAAACAGAATGAAGAAGCTATGAAGTATATTCATGAAGCCGAAACTCTGATGTTGGAAAACGATTTTTATGATCAAGCCCATACTTACAATCTTTTCGGCAATATATTGTATGATATGGGTGAATATCCTCAAGCAATGGAATACTATAAGAAAGCAATGAAAGATAAACAGGCGGCCCAGACCTCTTCGATAGTTTATGCCCACCTGGGATACGCACGTGTACTGATGCAGCAAAAAAAACAAGGAGAAGCCATTTTATTATTAAAACAAGGAATAGCCATTTCTTATGCACGCGCCAACGCCATACATCGCAATGAACTATACGAAAATCTCTCCATTTGCTATGAGCAATTGCACCAATATCACGATGCGCTGAACTACTACAAAATATTCCGTCTGGAAAACGACAGCCTTTTCAATAAGGATAAAGAAAGAGATTTAAGCGAGATGCGATTCAAATATGACTCTGAACGACAGGAGAATTTGATAAAACAGAGTAAACTAGATGTAATGCAAAAAGAACAACGCATACAGCAACAGACTTTTATTCTTATTATCATCGTCATTGTATTAGGATTACTCTATTATCTCTACCGACGTAAAAACAAGCTTTATTTAAGTATTGTCAAGCAAAATCAGGAAGCCATCAAGAGAGAAACGGAACTGAACCGCCGTATAAAAGAATTGGAAGCCAATGCCCCTTCCATGGTTACTACTTCTGAAAAATATGCCTCATCCTCACTGACAGATGAAAAAAGTCTGGAACTTTTTCGCACATTGGAGCGAGTCATGAGAGAAGAAAAAATTTACAAAGACAATTCCATTACCAAAGACAAGGTTGCGGAAATGCTGAATACAAATCGTACTTATTTATCACGTATCATCAATGAACAGTCCAAGCTGTCTTTCACTCATTATGTAAATCGGTTCCGCATTGAGGAGGCCATCCGCCTGTTGTCTGACCCCAATAACGGAACTCCGCTGAAAGCTATCTCGGCAGAGTTGGGTTTCAACTCTATCTCTACCTTTTATAACCTTTTCCAGTCATCAGTAGGAATGACTCCTTCCCAATACAGAAACAAAGTGATGGAACTCCAAAAAGAGCAATAAACTATCTATTTGCTCCATTTTTTATTCTGAAAACGGCAATTGCCGATATTTATATAGGTATAGAGAGGCATTTCTAAGATATTATCCTTTACTTTGCGGTATGAATATTAATCCAAATTAAAATACACGTAATGAAAAAGAAGTTTTTTTTAAGTTGCCTCTTGATCGTTATGGCATTGCTTCCGGCAGTTGCCCAGATTCAAGATCCGGTACAATTCAAGACCGAGTTAAAGACGGTTTCCGACACGGAAGCACAGATTGTATTCACCGGTAAGATAGATGCCGGATGGCATGTTTATTCTACAGACCTTCCCTCGGGCGGTCCTATCTCCGCCACTTTCAATGTAGACAAAATAGAAGGTGCCGAATTAGTAGGAAAGCTCACTCCACAAGGTAAAGAAATTGAAAACTTCGACAAGGTGTTCGAGATGAAATTACGTTACTTCGAGAACACTGCGACATTCATTCAGAAATTAAAGATAACCGGGGCTACCTATATGATAGAAGGTTATATGGAATTCGGTGCCTGCAACGATGAAAACTGTCTGCCTCCCACTGAAGTTCCTTTCTCTTTTTCCGGAAAAGGAGTAGCCGCTGCAACCGCTGCCAAGGCTACTGAGCCTGCCCAACCCGCCCAAAGTGAAGCCACTGAAACAGAAGCTCCTGCAACTGAAACCGCTGTTGCTATAGATAGCGGTGCCACTGTCGCATTGGCCGGCAATGATACTGCGGTACAGGATTATTGGACTCCGGTTATTCAGGAACTGAACGCATTCGGCGAAACGACATCACAGCAAAACCGTTCATGGATTTACATCTTCTTCGCCGGATTTATCGGCGGTTTACTTGCTCTATTCACTCCATGTGTATGGCCTATCATCCCGATGACTGTTAGTTTCTTCCTGAAACGCAGCAAAGACAAGAAGAAAGGTATCCGTGACGCATGGACATATGGCGCCTCTATCGTAGTGATCTATGTATTGTTAGGGCTGGCTATCACCCTAATATTCGGAGCAAGTGCCTTGAATGCACTTTCTACAAACGCTGTATTCAATATTTTCTTCTGTTTGATGCTGATTGTATTCGCAGCTTCTTTCTTCGGAGCTTTCGAACTGACTCTTCCTTCAAAATGGAGTAATGCGGTAGACAGCAAGGCAGAACAGACCAGCGGTTTGCTGAGCATCTTCCTGATGGCATTTACCCTGTCTCTGGTTTCATTCTCATGTACAGGTCCTATCATCGGTTTCTTGCTGGTAGAAGTTTCCACTACAGGTAGTGTGGTTGCCCCTGCCATTGGCATGTTAGGCTTCGCCATTGCGCTGGCATTACCGTTCACCTTGTTTGCCATGTTCCCGTCATGGTTGAAATCGATGCCTAAATCGGGGGGCTGGATGAATGTGATTAAAGTCGTATTGGGCTTCTTGGAACTTGCATTTGCTCTGAAATTCTTGTCGGTTGCCGATCTGGCTTATGGATGGGGAATTCTGGATCGTGAAACATTCCTTGCTTTATGGATTGTGATCTTTGCTCTGTTAGGCTTCTATCTGTTGGGGAAAATCAAATTCCCGCATGATGATGACGAAGACAAGGTGGGCGTTACCCGTTTCTTTATGGCCCTTATCTCATTGGCATTTGCCGTCTACATGGTACCGGGCTTATGGGGTGCTCCTTTGAAAGCTGTCAGTGCATTCGCTCCTCCTATGAATACACAGGATTTCAACTTATATACCAACGAAGTACATGCTCAGTTTGATGACTATGATGCCGGCATGGAATATGCCAAACGTACCGGAAAACCGGTAATGCTTGACTTCACAGGGTATGGATGTGTAAACTGCCGCAAGATGGAAGCTGCCGTATGGACAGATCCGAAAGTAAACAAGTTGATGACTGAAGATTATGTATTGATTACCTTGTTCGTTGACAACAAGACCCCCCTGCCCGAGCACATCAAAGTTATGGAAAACGGAAAGGAACGCACACTGCGTACCATCGGTGACAAATGGAGTTATTTGCAGCGTTCTAAATTCGGTGCTAACGCCCAGCCTTTCTATGTATTGATTGACAATGAGGGCAAACCGTTAAATAAATCATATTCTTATGATGAGGATGTAGACAAATACGTTGATTTCCTCCAGACCGGATTGCAAAACTATAAAAAATAAACTTACCCGGTCGAAAGTGTCCTACAGACCCCCATACCAGGTCATACAACCCGATCTGAGTTGTACAACTCAGATCGGTGAGTCGTTCGGAAAGGACATTATCGGCCACATTAAAAAAAGAATATGATTGCTAAACCAGAAAGAGAGCGAATCATTGCCCTTATAAACCGTGAGGTGGTTCCCGCCATTGGATGCACAGAACCTATAGCTGTAGCTCTTTGTGTAGCTAAAGCAACAGAAACCTTAGGCAAAAGACCTGAAAAGATCAAAGCATTGCTCAGTGCCAATATTCTGAAAAATGCCATGGGGGTAGGTATCCCGGGCACAGGAATGATCGGATTGCCTATAGCCATTGCATTGGGTGCACTGATTGGAAAATCCGAATATCAGCTGGAAGTCTTGAAAGACAGTACTCCTGAAGCCGTAGCAGAGGGCAAGAAACTGATCGACTCACAAGCTATCTGTATCGGACTAAAAGAGAACATAGAAGAAAAACTATACATCGAGATCAGTTGTGAAGCCGACGGCGACAAAGCTACGGCCATCATTGCTTGCGGACATACCCATTTTATATACGTAGCCCGCAATAAAGAAATATTGCTGAACAAACACGCTGCCTCCGCATGTAATGAAGATACCAATGAACCGGAGTTGAACTTGCGAAAAGTGTATGACTTTGCCACCACCGCGCCTCTGGATGAAATTCGTTTTATTCTTGAAACCAAACGCCTGAACAAAGCTGCCGCCGAACGGTCTTTCAAAGGCAACTACGGTCACGAATTAGGCAAAATTCTAAGAAGCAGTAAAAGCGAAGAGCAACTGCTGGGAAGCAATACTTTTACCCACATCCTTTCATACACCTCAGCTGCTTGTGATGCACGCATGGCAGGAGCCATGATTCCCGTTATGAGCAATTCGGGAAGTGGCAATCAAGGAATTACTGCTACCTTACCGGTAGTGGTCTATGCAGAAGACAACCATAAATCGGAAGAAGAATTGATCCGGGCTTTGACGCTCAGTCACCTGACAGTGATTTATATCAAGCAAAGCCTGGGACGCCTATCTGCATTGTGCGGATGTGTAGTAGCCGCAACAGGTTCCAGTTGTGGTATCACTTATTTGATGGGAGGTACTTATGAACAGATTACTTTTGCCGTGCAGAATATGATTGCCAACCTGACCGGTATGATTTGTGACGGTGCCAAACCCAGTTGCGCACTGAAACTGAGCAGCGGTGTTTCTACTGCCGTTTTCTCGGCTATACTAGCCATGGAATGCAAATGCGTATCGTCCGTAGAAGGTATCATTGACGATGATGTGGACCGCAGTATCCGCAACCTGACCAGGATCGGCTCGCAGGGCATGAATGAAACTGATAAACTGGTACTGGATATTATGACACATAAACAATGTGATTAAAGATAGAGAGAGATAAGAGAGTTCCCAAACGAATCAGGCACGGATTGCATGCGCATCGTGCCTGATTTTATTTTTTACTCTACCAACAAATCTTTATGTTGAGTATGCCGGGCAAAGAATATCTTTGCAAAGGGGCAGGTAGGACGAATTTTAAGCCCTTTGACCGAGGCATATCTTA
Source organism: Bacteroidaceae bacterium (assembly GCA_963651205.1). Taxonomy (GTDB): domain Bacteria; phylum Bacteroidota; class Bacteroidia; order Bacteroidales; family Bacteroidaceae; genus Phocaeicola. Next base: position 60,963 of record CAVJPC010000125.1, on the reverse strand, counting down.
CAGCAGCTTCTGTCAGTGCCTGAGCTATTCCCTGTCCTTCCAGTTGTGGGGGGACTACTGTATGAAGAATATCTAAAACTCCGTCTTTCTCATCATATTGCAAATAGGCGATTTGTCCCGATTCAAATACCTCAAAACGGTCTACTTTCTCGTCATGTATAACTGTATGTTCCATTCTATAATGATTTTAATGTATGACTATTCCTATATAAAAACAACGATAGAATGGAATTGTTTTTATTCACAGACGAAAAACAGCAAACCGGTCATCAACAGCCACCTCACTCCCCGTCCTGATAAGCAGAAGGCAACATACCAAATTCTTCCTTAAAATATTTACTGAAATACTTCGGATTATTAAAGCCAACCTGATAGGCTATTTCGGAGACATTCTGCTGACTTTCGCGAAGCAATTGGGCGGCTCGTTTCAACCGGATTACACGAATAAACTCGATGGGAGTCTTTCCGGTAATAGCCAATAACTTTTTATATAAATGGACACGGCTCATCCCCAATTCACGGCTCAACTCTTCTACAGACAAATCACTGCGTGATATATTATCCTCCACATACTTCACAGCATGATCTATCAGTTTTTCCTCCATCGAAGTAATGGTAGTCTCACTCAGTCCCGTATCCATAGAAGAATGATTCCGGTCAGAGTCCTTTCCTCCAATCAAATCTTTAGCTGCCAGAGAAAGCGGCGTGACGTTCTTCTTTGCTTTAGAAACGACCGTCATTACCTCCGGCAATTCTTGCGGTGGAATGATATGTGTTATTATCTGATCGTCCTCACCTTCTGTCAACTGGATGACCGTTGCCCTTTGTGGCGCGATAGTCGAGATCGTATCTATATGCTGCTCTTCTACAGCATCCTCCGTGTCACCGGCCTCTAATCTCCGGATGTCTTCTTCCAGTCCCTCTATCGTTATAATATGGTTGGGTTCTTCCTCACAGCCCGCTTCAAAATCCGGTTCCGGATGGAATACGGACACTTCGTGTACCATACCTACTCCACTACCTATCTCAGTATCCGGATGGTCTGCCTGACAGACACCTTCGGGTGCATCATCCTTATCATCCTCTTTAATATCTATACCCGGATCAGACGCTTTGCTCTCCGCTATTTCCTGATACTCCCGGCCTTTAATCAGATCATCATTCACATCTGCCTTCTCTTGATTTTTCCCGGCCTCCTGCTCTATTTGCTGCATTTTATATTTATTTCGTTCTCTCCGTAAAACCCAATGACGTGCCAACATTAATGCCGCAACTGCCAAAAGACCATAAATGATATATGCCCATATGGAAAGCCGGAAAGGAGGATGGATGACAATCTTCAACGAAGCCTCTTCGTCCCCACTGTATCCGTCACTGTTTGTTGCTTTCACTTTCAGCATATAGGTTCCGGGATCCAGATTGGTATAGGTCACTTTTCCATAAGTAGTGGTCAGCCATTCATCATTAAAACCTTCCAGTTTATAGGAATACTTCATTTTTTCCGGAAGAATATAGTTATCAGAAGCAAACTGTATGCTGAATATATTCTGTCCATAACTCAGTTCAACCTGGTCTACCTGATTCAATGCTTTCTCCAAAATCAATCTGCCATCATACTCTTTACCAGCCTTCACTTCCTCATTGAACAAGAGGAAGCGGGTAAACACCACTTTGGGAAGTATTTTATTATATTTGATATCATCCGGACGAAAACGGCTGATACCATACACGCCTCCCATAAGAATTTCACCGGAGGATAGTTTCCGGATGGAACGCTGGTTGAACTCACCATTCTGCAAACCATCCTGAACCGCATAAATATGACTACGATAGGTATAATGTCCAGTCTTCGAATCTATTGAAGGTATAACATGGGTAATTCCGTGTGCGGTAGTCACCCATATATTCTTGTCATCATCTTCTACTATCCCGGAGATAATGGGACTGGAAAGCCCTTGTTCCACACCCAATATGGTCAGTTCATCGGTCTTAGGATTGTAAACATTCAGCCCTTCACGCGTACCTATCCATATTAATCCACGGCTATCCTCATACACTTGGCTTATATTCTGATTGGAAAAGCGTTCTTTACCGGATTTGGTTCCCGTCAGGTTAGTCATCTTCTTGGTTTCAATATCCAGTTCAGAGAGCCCCTGAGCTGTTCCTATCCACAAAGAACCGTCCTTACCCATACACAGGGAAGAAACATGATCGGATATCAGACCTGCCGAGTTTTCATTATAAGTGGTGAACAATCCGGTCTTGGGATTCAGACTTTGTATGCCTCCTCCTGATGTCCCCAGCCAGATATTTCCCTCACGGTCTTCTGCCAATGAGCATACCTTGTCATGTATCAATGAATTCTGTTGTCCCTGTATCTTTTTATAATGAATGATGCGACCGTTATCATAACCCAGAAGACCTCCTCCCAAAGTACCTATCCAAAGCTTGCCGTCAGCAGCCTTCAACATACAGCCTATGGCATCGGTTATCAGTTCCGTATTGTTCTTCTGCGGAAAAGCGCTCTTCTCGCCGGTTACAGAATTCCAATAAATAATACCGGTGTCATCAGTACCCAGCCACACACGGCCTTCCTGGTCTTCTTCCATGCAAGTAATATCTCCTAAATGTTCTATACCGAACTTAAAAATACTCTCATTAAAATAGGAAACTCCTTTTTTATAGGTTCCCACCCACATTATGTCATTTGAGTCCTCATAGAGAGCCATAACCGCATTGTTTTGCAGGCTACGTTCATCATCCGGCTTGTTCCGCAATTGTCTTACTTCACCTGTTTCTTTATCCAGGATATCAATACCCTCCCGGTCTTTGCCTATCCATATACGTCCCTGCTTGTCCTGTGCCACCGCACGAACTCTATTGTGAGACTGGCGCTTGATGAGGTCGCATAGATGAGACTGCCATTTTTTCTGCTTCGGATTATAAACCCACATACCCAACGGTCCGTAAATCCATAGATCATCTTCACTGTCTACAAACAGAGTGAAAACTCCCTGTTTTTCACTTCCCAGTTCTTTCATCAAATCCTCCTGCTGCCATTTGATTTTATTGGTTTGGAAATCCAGACAAACCAACCGTCCGGTGTTATATACCAGTAAGACTCCTTCCTTGCATTCCGCAATATCCGTAATTTCACCTTTCGGCAACTGCCCGGCATCAAATAAAAGAGGATACAATAATTGTGATTCCGGTATATACAGATAACATCCTTTGCCTTCTACATAAAACCACATACTCTTATTATGGTCTATGTATACCAAAGCCGGGATTCCATCAATACCTATCTCCCATAACCATGCACGCACATCTCTATTGAATGTCTCCGATTCCCGGTTATACAGAGCATAACCGGCTCCGGTAAGAATCCATAGGTTTCCTTTATTATCTTCCTGTATGCTTTCGGTGTAATTGTCAGGCAAGGTGGCCGGATCGGTATCATAACTACGGAATACCGTCACTTGATATCCATCATACCGATTCAATCCGGAGGATGTGGCAAACCACATAAATCCCTCGGAATCTTTAAAGATATCAAGAACCTGATTGTTTGAAAGACCATCTTTAGCCTCCAGATGTTTAAACATGAATCCGCTTGCATTTACGAGGCAAGAGAAACACGACAATGTGATGATCAAACTAATTTTTCTTATTCCCATAGATTTTAAAGGCAATTTGTTTTTATTCCAATGCAAATGAAGCAAAAAGCTTGATAACAGACAAGTTAATATCGGCTTTTTTATCATTTGATACCCATAATATGTTTCATTTTTCCTACTTTTGCAACTGAAATGAAGGCATTAACAGATACACAATACATACGGCAGCTTGTCTCGGAGGGAGAACACTGCCATCAGGATTTTAAATTCGAGATTTCGGACGCACGGAAGATAGCCCGCAGCCTGTCTGCATTTGCCAATACGGAAGGTGGCAGACTACTGGTTGGTGTAAAGGACAACGGCAAGATAGCCGGTGTCCGGTCTGAAGAAGAAATATACATGATAGAAGCGGCGGCCACCATGTACTGCCAGCCCAAAGTGGAACTGGAAACGCAGACTTACCAGGTAGAAGGAAAGACGGTATTGGAAATACGCATCAGCGAAACGGCCTCTAAACCTGTATATGCTCTGGACGAGGAAAACAAGCCCTGGGCCTATATCCGCATCAAAGATGAAAACATACTGGCCACGCCCGTACACCTGAAGGTGTGGCAGCATAGCAAAAAGGCCGAAGGCGTACTCGTTGAATTTACCGAACGGGAACAGCGGCTGCTGGATGCTTTGAAGGAGAAAGAAAACCTCTCATTGAACCAATGCTGCAAACTTTGCCGGTTAAATCGTAAGGCTGCTTGTGAACTATTGGCGGACTTTATCCGTTTTGGTCTAGTGGAGCCTGTTTTCAGCGGGCATAAATTCTACTTTAAATTAAACAAAGAATAGACAAGATGGATATACTGACCCAATTAATCGGCAGCGTGAATGATGTGCTTTGGACCTACATTCTGATTATCATGTTGTTGGGATGTGCATTCTGGTTCACTTATAAAACGAAATTCGTACAATTCCGTATGATAGGCGAAATGATACGTCTGCTTGGAGACTCTACCGGTAAAATAGAAGGCCGTGAACATCATATTTCTTCTTTTCAGGCTTTTGCCGTATCCATAGCGAGCCGTGTGGGAACAGGTAATCTGGCAGGGGTAGCCACCGCTATTACGCTAGGTGGCCCGGGCGCAGTATTCTGGATGTGGGTAATTGCTCTTTTAGGCGCTAGCAGCGCTTTTATCGAATCAACTTTGGCCCAGTTATATAAAGTGCATGGGCATAACTCTTTCGTTGGCGGTCCGGCTTATTATATGAAAAAAGGGTTGAAACAACCGTGGATGGGCATTTTATTCGCCTTTCTACTTATTTTCACTTTCGGTTTCGCTTTCAATTCTGTACAGAGCAACACCATTTGTGCCGCCTTCGAGGAAGCATTCAACGTATCTCCTACACTGATAGGAGGTATACTAACCCTATTCACCTTGGTTATCATCTTTGGAGGCATTCAGCGCATTGCCAAAGTTAGTAGCATCATTGTGCCTGTCATGGCCTTGGGATATATCTTTTTAGCCCTTTTCATCGTAATTATGAACGTAAAGCATTTACCCGGAGTAATTGAACTTATTGTAGCGAATGCTTTCGGCTGGGAGCAGGCTTTGGGCGGAGGTGTAGGTATGGCATTGATGCAAGGCATCAAACGCGGATTGTTCAGCAACGAGGCCGGTATGGGTTCTGCTCCCAATGTGGCAGCAAGTGCCGATGTCACCCACCCCGTAAAACAAGGATTGATTCAGGCATTAGGGGTTTTCACCGATACGCTGATCATCTGTACCTGCACTGCCTTCATTATTCTTTTCAGCGGATTGGCTTCTACAGGAGAGGCTAATGGAATTAAGTTGACACAAATGGCGCTGAATAATGAAATAGGCAACATCGGAACCATCTATGTGGCGATTGCCATTCTGTTTTTTGCCTATAGCAGTATCTTGGGAAATTATTATTATGGTGAGGCCAATGTACGTTATATCACCCGCCGGAAGTGGGCCATTCCGGTTTACCGTGTACTAGTGGGAGGTATGGTCATGTTCGGAGCACTAGCTAGTCTGGACCTGGCATGGAGTCTGGCCGACATGGCAATGGGATTCATGACTATCTGTAACCTGATAGCCATTGCTTTATTAGGCAAATATGCCTTCCGTTTGCTGGAAGATTACCGGATGCAGAAACGCAATGGAATCAAGAATCCTGTTTTTACCAAAGATAGGATGAAGGATATCGAGGATGATTTGGAATGCTGGTAAACATCCTGCCTTCCGGTCATTCCTGTCAAAAAATAACCCACAAATACTTTGTTTCAGTTTTTATCGCTATCTTTGCAGGCAATAAACCCAAATAAATAAGAACGTAATGAGCATATTTTCAAAGTTATTCGGTAAAAAACAGGCAGAAGGGGAAGAAACAGGCCGCGTAGGTGGTATGGAAGACTTCATGACACTGATCCGGGTATATTATCAATCGGTCATGGCCAGCAACATAGGCATCACCAATATCAACTTCCTGCCGGACATGGCAGTATTTAAGCGTACACTTAAAATTCCTACCCAAAACAATAAATTGGGTATTGCGGAAAAGTCTCGTTGCAAAAAGATGTTGGTAGAATTATATGGTCTGAGCGATGACTTTTTTAAAGAAATAGACGGTTCCATCAAAAAGAACTGCAAGAATGTGAATGACGTCAAGACTTACCTCTTCATGTTCCAGGGATTCAGCAATGACCTGATGATGCTGATAGGCAACCTGATGCAATGGAAATTCCGTATGCCCAGCGTTATGAAGAAAATGCTACGCAACATGACTGAGAAAACCATACATGACATCATGACCAAGTCAGACTGGAAAGATGAAAGCGTGCACAAAACTTGTGTTACCATCCGCAAATACAAGCAGACACTGGGGTATTCGGAAAGCTGGATGACAGAATATGTGTACAACATCGTATTACTGGCAAAAAAAGAGCCGAAGCCGAAAGAATAAACATTCCTTGTAGGGGAGCAAGAGTCCCATAACCATCAAGCTAAGAGATAAATCAAGCTCTCGTTCACTGTAGGGGCGCATTGAATGCGCCCGATAACATTCTGAAAGGTGGATTTGCGGATGCATTCGGGCGGAAGCATTCCGCCCCTACAGTAGGTGAAAGCACTACTAACCTTTTGGCTTGATAGCTATGATAAGATTGTACCCCACCCCATACAGGGAAATGACAATCACAAAACTGATCAGTTTGTCCTGACAAGCAAGAATATAACCACCATCTGAATTTCATGAATTCTTTATTAAACATTGAGGAACATCCGTTAGAGCCTTTTTTACCGGCTAACGCCAAATTGTTGATGCTAGGTAGTTTCCCTCCACAAAAGAAACGGTGGAGCATGGATTTCTTTTACCCCAACCTGCAAAATGACATGTGGCGCATCTTTGGGGTAATCTTCTTTCAAGACAAGGAACACTTCCTGATTCCCGACAAGAAAGTATTTGACAAAGATCGTATCATCGAATTCCTGAACAAGAAAGGCATTGCACTTTATGACACCGCCTCGGCCATCCGCCGTCTGCAAGACAATGCCTCGGACAAGTTTCTGGAAGTCGTGGAACAAACGGATATCAGCCTGTTACTGAAACAAATCCCTCTGTGCAAAGCCATCGTAACCACGGGACAAAAGGCAACAGACACCATTCGCGAACAAGTAGAAGTGAAAGAACCCGCTGTAGGTACCAGCGAACCTTTTGAATTTGAAGATCGGGCGATGAAACTATACAGAATGCCTTCATCAAGTCGCGCCTATCCGTTGGCACTAGAAAAAAAAGCAGCAGCTTACCGGGTCATGTTCAGCGAATTAGGTCTGTTGAATGAGTGAAGACTCCTATTTTTTTCACAAATAGGTTTGCATATTCCAAATATTGCACTACCTTTGCAGTCGCAAACACGGGAGTAGCTCAGTTGGTAGAGCACCGGTCTCCAAAACCGGGTGTCGGGAGTTCGAGCCTCTCCTCCCGTGCAAAAAAGAAAAGTCATTCAACGCTTCGGCATCGAATGACTTTTCTTTTTTTATCACTATCATCTTAAGGTATTTGCAAGAGTTTGTGAGTCTGCAAGCTCAACCGCCATTCGAAATGCTGCAAAATATAAGCAATCACTTCTTCGGTATTGGAGCAAGAACAAGGTTGCAGGAAATAATGATCGGCAGGCAAATCCAGATAAGGGGAAACATCTTGTCCCATATAAACCACTTTCACCTCATCCATACGCTTCAGTTTCACTGCTGCCCCTTCTTTGGGAGAGCAAGTCACCCAATCTATATTTTCGGGCAAAACGCAAGTTCCATTTGTTTCAATGCAAACATACTTTCCCTTATGATGCAAAGCATCAACCAATTTTTCATCCACCCACAATCCGGGCTCCCCCCCTGTCAGAATAACCATCGGAGAGGGATATTTCACCACTTCCGCCACAATAGCCTCATCGCTCATCAATATCCCCTTTTCATGTTGCGTATCGCAAAAAGAACATTTCAGATTACATCCGGAGAAACGCACAAAAACAGCAGGCATACCAGTATGATAACCTTCTCCCTGCAAACTATAGAATATTTCATTAATCTTTCTCATAGATCACGGTATTTCCTTCCGACTCCCGGACTTCGACTTTAAAACAAGAAGGGATTTGCTCGCACACCCAACGTGCGATATTTTCGGCTGTTGGATTAAAGGGAACAACCTCATTCAAATTCTGATGATCCAAACGCCCCATTACCGCCTCCTTGATATGCGTAAAATCCACCACCATACCATCCTCGTTCAGTACCTCGGAACGGCAATAAACGGTAATAATCCAATTGTGACCGTGCAAATTCTCACATTTACTTCTATAGGACAGCTTCAGGCTATGGGAAGCTGAAATCTCCATTCGTTTAATTACTGTATACATAGCATTTAGTTATATTGAGTAAAGAACCTACACCTGATGTCACCTCGGTGTTACAGAGTACAAAGATACACCATTAAAAAAGAATAATATAAAAAGGATGCGGCATTTTTTTGTTTTTTGGTCTATATTTGCATCTATGAAAATTTTATATACCGTTATAGGAACGATATCACTCATACTAGGCATTATCGGCATATTTCTCCCTTTACTGCCTACTACCCCTTTTTTATTGCTGACGGCTGCCATGTATTTCCGCAGTTCACCACGCCTGTATCATTGGCTCATCCGACAAAAATATCTAGGCACTTATATCCGCAATTTTCGCGAGAACAAGGCAATTCCTTTACATGCTAAGATTGTTTCCGTATCATTGATATGGATTACCCTGAGCTATTGCGCCATCTGGATAGTACCTTACGTTTGGGCAAGAATCCTGTTCCTGATCATTGCTGCCGGTACCACCTGGCACATCTTGTCCTATAAAACATTAAAGCGGTGAACAAACATCAATGAATATACGTCAATAGTAAAAAGATCATATTTAAAAGAGCACGGGAAAAACAGCCAATGAAGACGTTAAAAAAGTTTTTTAAACGATAAATGATAAATTCATAGCAAAATATTTTCGTGTTTGCTTCCAATCCTTTATATTTGTGTACAATTTTGGTATAAAATGACTGAAGAAGACAAAAAGCTATTAGGAACTTTCGAAGCAAGACTGAGGCATTTTATGTATTTGCATGATGAATTGAAACATGAAAATGCTAGGTTAAAGCAACTTCTCGCTGAAAAAGACGAAGAGGTGAGGCGACTGGAAAATAGCCGGAAAGATCTGGAAGTTATGTATACCAACTTAAAAATGGCCCGGACAATCAGTATCCACGATAAAGATATCAATGATACCAAACAACGGTTGTCAAGGCTTGTGCGTGAAGTCGACAAATGCATCGCTTTATTAAACGAATAAAGGAAGTGGAACAATAAAACGATAGTATTATGGACGATATGATGAAAATACATCTACTGATTGACAACGAACGATACCCGCTAACCATTCGTCGTGAAGATGAACAGTTATACAGGGACGCTGCCAAGCAGATTGACAATAAACTAAACAAATATCGCGGTTATTACCCAGATTTTAGCCCCGCAAGGCATTGGGCAATGGCTGCACTGGAGTTGGCTTTTGAGAATATTTCTATGAAAGACAGGAATGATACTGCCCCTTATCAGGAAAAATTGCAGGAGCTGACAAAAGAGATAGAAAAACAGATCAGTAACAGAGAGTAATAGTTTAGAATTAATAAGGATATTCACGCACAACTATACTGTTAAGAGAAGGGTTCTTGACGGATGGTTTGTGCGTTTTTTATTTATATATAAATTAATAACAATGATAACAACGGTAATAATAGCAATTGTGTGTTTCGCTGTAGGTGGAGGCCTATCATACATGCTTTTCAGATATGGCCTGAAATCTAAGTATGACATCATTATCAAAGAAGCACAGACAGAAGCTGAAGTAATCAAGAAGAACAAGCTTCTGGAAGTAAAAGAAAAATTCCTGAACAAGAAAGCAGACCTGGAAAAAGAGGTTGCCCAGCGTAACCAAAAGATTCAGCAAGCTGAAAATAAATTAAAACAGCGTGAACTGATGCTGAACCAGAAACAGGAAGAGGTTCAGCGCAAACGTACGGAAGCTGAGGCTATCAAAGAAAATCTGGAAACTCAGATTGTCATTGTAGACAAGAAAAAGGAAGAACTGGACAAACTGCAAATGCAGGAACGCGAAAAGTTGGAAGCACTATCCGGCCTTTCTGCCGATGAAGCGAAAGAACGTCTGGTAGAGTCACTGAAAGAAGAAGCTAAAACCCAAGCTGCTTCTTACATCAATGACATTATGGATGATGCCAAGCTGACAGCCAATAAAGAAGCCAAGCGTATCGTAATTCAGTCTATCCAGCGGGTAGCTACAGAAACAGCTATCGAAAACTCGGTTACCGTATTCCATATTGAATCGGATGAGATTAAAGGCCGCATCATCGGTCGTGAAGGTCGCAATATCCGTGCGCTGGAAGCTGCAACCGGCGTGGAAATTGTTGTAGACGATACTCCTGAAGCTATTGTGCTTTCGGCATTTGACCCTGTACGCCGCGAAATTGCCCGTCTGGCATTACACCAGCTGGTTACCGACGGACGTATTCACCCGGCACGCATTGAAGAAGTGGTTGCCAAAGTACGCAAACAGGTGGAAGAAGAAATTATTGAAACCGGTAAACGTACCACTATTGATATGGGTATTCACGGTCTGCATCCGGAACTGATCCGCATCATCGGTAAAATGAAATACCGTTCTTCGTATGGTCAGAACTTGTTGCAACATGCCCGTGAGACAGCCAACCTTTGTGCGGTGATGGCTTCGGAATTAGGATTGAACCCCAAGAAGGCAAAACGTGCCGGCTTGCTACATGATATAGGTAAAGTGCCCGATGAAGAACCGGAATTGCCGCACGCATTGCTGGGTATGAAGATAGCCGAGAAATACAAAGAAAAACCGGATATCTGCAATGCTATCGGTGCTCACCATGACGAAACGGAAATGACTAGTCTGCTAGCTCCTATCGTACAGGTATGTGATGCCATCTCAGGTGCACGTCCGGGAGCCCGCCGCGAAATTGTAGAAGCCTATATCAAGCGTTTGAATGACCTGGAACAATTGGCCATGTCTTATCCGGGTGTTACGAAGACTTATGCTATCCAGGCGGGTCGCGAATTGCGCGTTATTGTAGGTGCTGACAAGATTGATGACAAGCAGACTGAAAGCCTGTCCGGTGAAATTGCGAAGAAGATTCAAGATGAAATGACTTATCCGGGACAAGTGAAGATTACAGTTATCCGCGAAACACGTGCGGTAAGCTTCGCCAAATAAAATCAGAAATAAAACTATTTGCTATAATCCCTCTTTCTTCTTTGGAAGGAAGGGGGATTCTTTGTTTCGATCCTTTTCCTTTTATTCATAACCCACCACTGATAGAAGCAGTTTATATGGAACAGGTATTGAAAGTATCCCCCCGACTGTCCGAAAACTCTTCTTGTGCATTCTTTTAGGCACAGATTACGCAGATAAAAGGCTGTTCCCTATTACATTATAAGCAAAAAATCCGCGTTATCCGCGTTATCCGCGCAATCTGCGCCTAAAATCACAACATGACGTAAGCGATGACCGAGTTCTCGGACATTCTCCCCCGATTTATATTATTAAATATAGACAAAAAACCAGTGGGGTGCATCCATACGATAAAATATACTACCGAAGTTTTGCCCCACTTAAAAATTACCTCTTCAGTATCTGTCCCGCCTCAAATACTTTCTGGGCACAGACATAACCTTCTCTGTATAATTCGGTCAGTTTCTTAATATCCGTTTCAATACGATCCACCTCCATGGGTTTATCAGGGCGGATCACAACAATTCTGCCTTCATCCTCCAATTGTTCCACTAAATCAAGTTGTTCATTGTAGGCACGGCAACGCTTACTCAGCACCACGCGTAAACGAGGGTATTTCTTATAAATAAAATGAGGGATCTTGATATCTTTCCCTTTTTTACGATAACCACGGTTACGGGTAAGCACCACTACATTCTTATGATATCCTTGTTCTATGGCACGCATCACGGGGATTGAATCCACAATACCTCCATCAAGCATCGGTTCGCCGTCTACATAAGCAATGGGACAGACATAAGGCAGACTGCTTGACGCCTTGGCAATAGCAATGATACGATGGGGATCATGCTTCTCTTCCAGGTAACATGCCCTGCCTGTCTGGCAACTGGTGGTCACCATTTCAAAACGGGCTGGATTCTCAGCATACGTTTTATAATCATAAGGAAGGATTTCCTTGGGAAAATGCTCGTAAAGCAACTCCTGATCGAGGATACTATGCTTGCGCCATAAATGTTTTATGCCGATATAGTGGTATCTGTCTAATAAATCAATGTTGCTAAACTTGGCTCTGCCACGTTGACGGGACATATAGGAAAGGCCGTTACACGCCCCGGCAGACACTCCTACTCCATAGGGGAACCACACCTTTTTATCCATCATATAATCCAGCACGCCGCAGGTAAAAACTCCCCGCATGCCTCCGCCCTCCAATACTAGTCCTGTTTTATCATCTATTTCCATAATCTGTGTTGAACAACAAATAATCCCCTGAAAAAGTTCGTTACAAAGTTAGCTTTTTCAAGGGACAAACTTGTATCTTTTATATTATATAAAGAATTTACGGCTCGTTATTGAGGAATAAAGCAGGGTTTCAATTCATTCCGATCAGCATCTACAGGATAAAGAGCCTTTTCTTTTTCCAGCCTCTGCACCATCAAATTAAAAAGTTCCTTTGCTTTCTTTTGTTCCGCTTTTGCCAGATCATTCTTTTCATAGGGATCTTGCCTCAGGTTAAATAACTTGTAAGAAGGAGTTTCAGGAGTTTGAGGGTTGTAGTAGTAGATAAATTTCCAGTCGCCTTTACGATAAGTGGTAAAATAACTGCCACGATGTTCATGTGGAAAGTGCATCAGAAAATCATCACGATGTTTTTTATCTTTCTTCCCTGCCAAAAGTTCTTTCAGGTCTGCTCCATCCAGAATATGTGTCGGGAACCTATCTATTCCGGCTACAGAAAGTACAGTGGGATAGATATCCATTACGGTACCCATCTGTGTTTGAATGGTGTTCTGAGCCACAGGATATTTCTTCTGGTATTTATTCTTTTTATCAGGATGCGCCCAACTTGCAATAAAAGGTACACGTACACCTCCTTCATATTCCGCTCCTTTCTTTCCCTTAAAAGGAGCAGAGGAACCATAATCGGCAGCTTCGCCCAGTGGAGCGTCCCCTCCGTTATCTCCAAGGAAAATAATAAAAGTATTTTCTGCAATGCCTAGTTCCTCCAGTTTATCCAGAATATCCCCCAATGATTTATCCATTCCTTCAATGAGGGTGGCAAAAGCCCGCGCCTGCTGGCTCTTTGCCGTATCTGTATAATGATCAATGAACCGCTCGTCTGTTTCAAACGGAGAATGGACGGCATAATGTGCCATGTTCAAATAAAAAGTTTTTTTTTCGGCCACAGCTTTTTCTATCTCTTTTCCTGCTTCTAATGTCAATGCATCGCTCAAAAAAGTAGAAGTCCGGTGGTATTGCTCCAAATCGGGGACTGCTCTGGCTTTCTGCCCCTTTATCCAGCCATAACCGTTTTCTCCATGGTAACTTCCCGGGTGGCCGATAGCAGAGCCTGCTATATTGACATCAAAGCCCAGATTCCGGGGATTTTCCCCTTCACTGCCCTGACATCCGAAATGAGCTTTGCCTACATGGATGGTTTTATATCCGGCTTGCTGCAAGACATAAGGATATATCCTATCAGCCTGGGTCAGCCCTTTCCAGTTCCATTCCATAGGTCCATACGGAGTGCGGTTATTACTTTCTGCATTTATCCAATTGGTGGTACGGTGACGGGCAGCATTCTGCCCTGTCATGATAGAGGCTCGTGACGGAGAACTGACACTTTGTGCATAAAAAGTAGAAAAACGGATTCCTTGCTGTGCCAAGCGCTCCATATTGGGGGTACGATACCATTCATTCAACGGTTGCTTCACCGCATTGCCACCGGCATCTGTTACAAAAGGTACGGATGTATCCATCAATCCCATATCGTCTACTAGAAAAACAATGATATTGGGACGGTCCTGTGCGGTAAGAGTTGTAAAGCATGCGGTACAAAAAGTAGTTGCCAATGTTCGAGTTATCAGTTTATTATTCATAAGGTTAGTTTTTAAATAGGTATCTATATCAGGTTAAAAGAAAATGCCATTCAAGATAACAGGATGGCAAGTTATCAAAAAAAGACGGAGTGTACAAGCAAGATTGGAAAAATGTGATTGACAAATGATAAAAATAAAGCCGAAATCGATTAAAAAATTAAACGGGCAAATAGTACTTTTAAGATTATAATTATTACATTTGCAACACAGTTCAATAAATATTCAATTAAAATTAAGTTAACCATGTTTGATTCCGCAACTTATCAAAGACGCCGTCAGGCACTTAGAAATAAAGTGCAAAGTGGTATTATCCTTATATTAGGTAATAATGAAGCTCCGGCAAATTATCCGGATAACACATATAAATTCCGCCAGGACAGTTCATTTCTTTATTTTTTCGGCCACTCGCATCCCGGTTATGCCGGCGTATTGGATATAGAAGCCGGAGAGGATTATTTCTTTGGAAATGACGTAGATATGGATGACATCATCTGGATGGGCCCGCAGCCTGGTGTAAAGGATCTGGCAGCACAAGTGGGAGTCCGGAAAAGTTTTCCGTTCGCCCAATTGAAGGAAATAGTAGGGAAAGCTGTCTCACAGGGTAGAAAAGTACATTTTCTTCCTCCTTACCGTTTCGACAACATGATATTACTGGAAGAGCTGACCGGTATCCGCGCCTCTGTAGTTAAGAAATATGCTTCTGTAGAGCTGATTAAGGCTGTAGTGGATTTGCGCTCTGTGAAAGAAGCTTGTGAAATAGAGGAGATAGACCTGGCATGTAATATTGGTTACGAAATGCATACAGCCGCCATGCGTCTATGCAAACCGGGGGTAAAAGAACAATATATTGCCGGCGTATTGGACGGTATTGCTTCTTCTTACGGAAGTATGACTTCATTTGCCACTATCCTTACCCAACACGGAGAAACATTGCATAACCATGACCACAGTCACATATTGGAAGTGGGACGCATGATGCTGACAGATGCGGGAGCAGAAAGAATAACCAATTATTGTTCAGACCATACCCGTACTGTTCCTGTAGGAGGCAAATTCGAAGGACGCCAGAAAGATGTATATAATATCGTATTGGCTTGTCATGATAAAGCACTGGAAATAACCCGTCCGGGCATAACCTATATGTCTGTACACTTGGAAGTATGCAAGGTATTGGCTCAGGGACTGAAAGACTTGGGACTCATGAAAGGCAATGTAGAGGAAGCAGTTGCCGCGGGTGCACATGCTTTATTCCTGCCCCACGGATTAGGACATATGATGGGGTTGGACGTACACGATATGGAAGATCTGGGTCAGATTTACGTAGGCTATGATGATGAAATCCGTCCTTCTTCCCAGTTTGGCCTGGCTTCTCTGCGCATGGGACGCCGCTTGCAGGAAGGTTTCGTGATTACTGACGAGCCGGGCTGTTATTTCATCCCCGCCTTGATTGACAAATGGAAAGCAGAAAAGATGCACACAGACTTTCTGAACTTTGACGCTATTGAGAAATTCAAAGATTTTGGAGGGATTCGTCTGGAAGACGATATTCTGATCACTCCGGAAGGTTCACGTTTCACTGGTGAAAAACGTATCCCTATCACAATAGAAGAAGTAGAAACAATTATGAATGAGTAAATTAACCATTTTAACACGATAACGAATGAAAAAGATTTTGACCGTTGCAGCTCTCAGTTTATGCTGCTTAAGTGTTGTCGCACAAGAAAACGACAAAAAAGAAGAGGGATTTGTATTCACTACGGTGAAAGAAGCTCCTATCACTTCTGTCAAGAACCAAAACCGATCAAGCACATGTTGGGCTTTCTCTTCACTGGGTTTCCTGGAATCAGAATTGCTGCGTCAGGGAAAAGGTGAATTTGACCTTTCCGAAATGTTCGTGGTACACAAAACCATGGAAGACCGTGCAGCCAACTATGTACGTTTGCACGGAAGCAGTTCTTTTGCTCCGGGCGGAAGTTTCTATGATATTGTTTATTGCTATAAAAACTATGGTATGGTACCACAGGATGTAATGCCGGGTATCATGTATGGTGACTCGCTTCCTGTGCATAATGAACTGGATGCTGTAGCATCAGGTTATGTAAATGCTATTGCTAAAGGTCGTTTCAGCAAATTGTCTCCGGTTTGGAAGAATGGTTTATGCGGCATTTATGACGCTTATCTGGGAAAATGCCCGGCTGAATTCACTTATAAAGACAAGAATTATACTCCCCGCACTTTTGCAGATAATGTATTGGGACTGAATATGGATGACTATGTATCATTGACTTCATATACTCATCATCCTTTCTATACCCAGTTTCCTATTGAAATAGAAGACAATTGGCGTCTGGGAAATTCATACAACTTACCCTTGAATGAATTTATGGCAGTCATGGAAAATGCCGTAAATAACGGATATACTTTTGCATGGGGTTCTGACGTTAGTGAGCAAGGCTTTACCCGTGATGGTATCGCTGTTATGCCTGATGCAGAAAAAGGAGCTGAACTGGCAGGTTCGGACATGGCACATTGGTTAGGTATGAGTGCAGCGGACAAACGTAAGGAATTAACCAGCAAACCGATGCCTGAAAAAGAAATTACTCAGGAAATGCGTCAGGAAGCTTACGATAATTGGGAAACTACGGATGACCATGGTATGCTGATCTATGGTCTGGCTAAAGATCAGAACGGAAAAGAATACTTTATGGTTAAGAATTCATGGGGAACCAACAGTAAATACAAAGGCATCTGGTATGCTTCAAAAGCATTTGTTGCCTACAAGACCATGAACATTCTGGTTCACAAGAATGCTATTCCTAAAGAAATTGCTAAAAAATTAGGTATCAAGTAATTCACTACTATACAATACTTTACCGCTAATTCCATAAAATATATATGGAATTAGCGGTTTTTTAATTTGTTTTTTCCTAACTTTACGGATTGATTGGGAAGGTATAGCCGAAGGGCTGTTCTACCCCATCTCCGAGAACAGAAAAAAGAAAAAACAATATATAAAATGAATCACAAATGGAATTATCAACCTCCAAGCCAAGAACAGACAGAAGCAGCTAAAGCATTAGCAAAAGAAACAGGAATCAGTCCGATTCTGTGTAAGTTGTTGCTGGAAAGAGGTATAACCTCAGCAGCAGAGGCTAAAAGATTTTTCCGCCCCCAGCTCAGCGAGCTACACGACCCGTTCCTGATGAAGGATATGAGTATCGCTGTAGAACGCCTTAATCAGGCTATGGGCAGGAAAGAGCGTATCATGGTTTATGGAGATTATGATGTGGACGGCACGACAGCCGTAGCATTGGTGTATAAATTTCTCCAGCAGTTCTATTCGAACATTGATTACTATATTCCCGACCGCTACAACGAGGGATACGGAGTATCAGTAAAAGGGGTGGATTATGCCTGTGAAACAGGTGTAAAACTCATCATCGTGCTGGATTGCGGTATTAAAGCCGTAGAAGAAATTGCTTACGCTAAAGAAAAAGGTATTGATTTCATCATCTGTGACCACCATGTACCCGATGATGTATTGCCACCGGCTGTAGCTATTCTGAACGCCAAACGCGCGGACAACACGTATCCTTACGAACATCTTTCGGGATGTGGCGTAGGCTTCAAGTTCATGCAGGCTTTCGCATTGAATAATGGCATCGAGTTTCATCAACTTACTCCTCTATTGGATTTGGTAGCTGTCAGTGTGGCATCGGATATCGTACCTATCATGGGAGAAAACCGGGTGCTGACGCATCATGGATTGAAACAGTTAAATTCCAATCCCAGTGTAGGATTGAAAGCTATTATTGACGTGTGCGGATTATCAGAAAAAGAAATCACGGTAGGTGACATTGTATTCAAGATAGGTCCGCGCATCAATGCATCCGGACGTATACAAAACGGAAAAGAAGCGGTGGAACTGCTTATAGAAAAAGATTTCTCGGCAGCACTGGAGAAAGCCAATCAGATCAACCAATACAATGAAACCCGCAAGGATCTGGATAAAACCATGACCGAAGAGGCCAATCAAATTGTAGACCGGCTGGAAGGGTTGGCAGACCGTCGTTCCATCGTCATCTATAATGAAGCGTGGCATAAAGGGGTTATCGGTATTGTAGCTTCGCGCCTTACAGAGATTTATTATCGTCCGGCAGTCGTATTGACCCGTACGGATAATCTGGCAACAGGTTCCGCCCGTTCAGTTTCGGGTTTTGATGTTTACAAGGCCATTGAGCATTGCCGTGACCTGCTTGAAAACTTCGGTGGACACACTTATGCAGCAGGACTTTCCATGAAAGTAGAGAATGTAGAGGAATTTACCCGCCGTTTTGAAACCTACGTCACAGAACATATTTTGCCGGAACAGACCAGTGCTGTAATAGATATTGATGCTGAAATTGATTTCCGGGATATTGCTCCGAAATTCCATGCTGATCTGAAGAAATTCAATCCTTTCGGTCCCGACAACCACAAGCCTATCTTCTGTACACATAATGTTTATGATTATGGAACCAGCAAAGTGGTAGGCCGCGATCAGGAACATATCAAACTGGAATTGGTAGACAATAAATCAAATAATGTGATGAATGGCATTGCTTTCGGACAGAGTTCGCAAGCACGCTATATCAAGACCAAGCGTTCTTTTGATATCTGCTACACCATCGAAGAGAATACGCACAAGCGTGGTGAGGTGCAATTGCAGATAGAGGATATAAGACCCAGTGAGGAATAAAAGTAAAGATTTACCCTATCCTGTCCTGTCATTCTGAGTGAAACTCAGAATGACAGGACACTATGACTCCCTTCTATGACCTATCAAGAGATTTTAAAGCAATACTGGGGATATGATGACTTTCGCGGCATACAGAGAGAAATCATTGAAAGCATAGGCAGCAGTCATGATACACTAGGGCTGATGCCTACCGGTGGTGGTAAATCCATCACTTTTCAAGTGCCCGCTTTGGCGCAACCGGGATTATGCCTGGTCATTACTCCGCTTATCGCCCTGATGAAAGACCAGGTACGTAATTTACGTGACCGGGGTATCAAAGCTTTGGCCGTATATTCCGGCATGACGCGCGAAGAAATCATTGTTGCATTGGAAAACTGCATCTTCGGAGATTATAAATTCCTTTATATCTCCCCGGAACGACTGGATACCGAAATATTCCGTGCCAAACTGCGGAGCATGAAAGTTAGTATGATTACCGTAGACGAATCACACTGTATCTCTCAGTGGGGATATGATTTCCGTCCAGCGTATCTGAAAATCGCAGAAATCCGCGAGCTTCTTCCCGATGTACCCGTATTGGCACTGACGGCAACCGCCACTCCCGAAGTAGTAAAAGACATTCAGGCCAGGCTAAGTTTTAGAAAAGACAGCCAGGTTTTCCGAATGAGTTTCGAAAGAAAGAATCTTGCCTACATTGTACGCCCTACAGAAAATAAACAGGAAGAATTATTGCATATTTTGAACAGCGTATCCGGTTGTGCCATAGTCTATACCCGCAACCGGAAACGTACACGTGAAGTAGCTGAATTACTGATCAATAACAATATAACTGCCACCTTCTATCACGCCGGTTTGAATAATGACGTGAAAGACCAGCGTCAAAAAAGCTGGCTCACCGGTGAAAGCCGCGTCATGGTGGCAACCAACGCCTTCGGCATGGGCATCGACAAACCGGATGTACGTATCGTTGTCCATATAGATATGCCCGATTCTCCCGAAGCCTATTTTCAGGAAGCAGGACGAGCCGGACGTGACGGACAGAAAGCATACGCAGTCCTACTCTATGCCAAAAGCGATAAAACAAACCTTAATAAACGGATCAGTGACACGTTTCCCGACAAAGAGTATATCCGGAAAGTGTACGAAGATGTCAACTACTACTACCAAATGGCTATGGGAGACGGTAGGGGATGCACCTTTGCATTCAATCTGGATGAATTCTGCCGCAACTTCAAACATTTCCCTGTACAGGCAGACAGTGCTTTAAAAATTCTGACCCGTGCCGGATATCTGGAATATACAGATGAGCAGGACAATGCCTCCCGCATCCTTTTTACCATGCGCCGGGACGAACTCTATAAGCTGCATGAAAATGATACGGATATAGAAAAACTGATAAACATCATTCTACGTTCTTATACCGGATTATTTACCGATTATGCCTATATTAACGAAGATTCCCTGGTAGTCCGTTCAGGATTAACCCGCCAGCGTATCTATGAAATTCTGCTGATGCTAACCCGCAGACGCATATTACACTATATCCCCCGAAAAAAAACACCTTATATAATATATACCCGTGAAAGGCAGGAAAAAAACCGCCTTGCCATTACCCGGGAAATATACGAAGACCGGAAAGAAAGCTATACCACCCGAATAAAAGCCATGATAGAATATGCCACAGCCGATGATAAATGTCGCAGCCGTATGTTACTCAGGTATTTCGGAGAAAAGAATGAACACAACTGCGGACAGTGTGATGTATGCCTCGGCAAACACCATTCAGGCATTAAACGGGGTGAATTTCAAGAACTGGAGATGCAAATCAAACAGATTTTGCAAGAAGGCTCCATGTCTGCTTCTGAATTGCTAAACCATTTGGAGAGCCATCGTGAAAAGGCAGAAAAGGTACTCTCCTATCTGCTTTCCGAAGAAATAATACAATTAAAAGATGGAATTCTTTCTTTATAAATCGTATCTTTGCCATCGATTTATTAACCTTTTACCCCAACAGAACATGAAAAAAATGCATCTGGCCATCGTTTGTTTCCTTACAAGCTGTAACATCTTCGCTCAAAACGTAGATGTGCAACCCGTGCCTCAACAAATCTCCAATCAGGATAGACAAATCAGTTTACCTGAAACTTACCAACTATCAGGAGAAGCTGAGGCTAATCCGTATGCTGTACAGGAATTAAAAGAATTACTGATCGGAAAACAACCGGGAAGTACTGGTGTACGCATTTATATCGGAGAAAAAGGAGACAAGGCTATCCGCAAATTTGCCCGTCAGATTCCCCGGCAGAAGGAAGGCTATTACCTGTCCATCAATGATAAAGAAATCATCTTGGCAGGAAATGACGAACGCGGAACTTATTATGCCTTGCAGACCCTGAGGCAATTGCTCAAGAACAACCAGCTACCGGCTGTAGAGATACAGGACTATCCGGCTATCCGTTATCGTGGCGTGGTTGAAGGGTTTTATGGAACTCCCTGGAGTCATGCAGCCCGTCTTCGCCAACTTCAGTTTTATGGTGAAAACAAAATGAATACCTATATATATGGTCCCAAAGACGATCCCTACCATAGTTCACCCAACTGGCGTCAACCCTACCCTGAAAAGGAAGCAAAACAATTGCAGGAATTGGTAAAAGTAGCGCAAGAAAACGAAGTGGATTTTGTTTGGGCCATCCATCCGGGACAAGATATCAAATGGAATCAGGAAGACCGTGATCTGCTATTGGCAAAGTTCGAAAAGATGTATCATCTCGGTGTCCGTTCTTTCGCCGTATTCTTTGATGACATTTCAGGAGAAGGAACCAACCCAATGAAACAAGCGGAACTACTGAACTACATAGACGAGCATTTTGTGAAAGCCAAACCGGATGTCAC
Organism: Bacteroidaceae bacterium; assembly: GCA_963651205.1. Classification (GTDB taxonomy): domain Bacteria; phylum Bacteroidota; class Bacteroidia; order Bacteroidales; family Bacteroidaceae; genus Phocaeicola. The sequence continues at coordinate 38,960 of CAVJPC010000125.1, read as the reverse complement.
CCCCCTCATCATGTGTCCTACAGAATACAACAAAAGCTGGTCTGATCCTGCCAAAGGATATCTTACTACTTTAGGGGACAAACTGAATCCGTCCATACAAATCATGTGGACAGGAGACCGTGTTATTTCCGATATAACCAAAGACGGTATTGAGTGGATAAATGAACGGATCAAACGTCCTGCATATATATGGTGGAACTTCCCTGTTTCCGATTATGTAAGAGATCATCTGCTCATGGGGCCGGTATATGGGAACGATACCCGAATTGCCGATCAAATGTCCGGTTTTGTCACCAATCCGATGGAGCATGCCGAAGCGTCCAAAATTGCTATTTATAGTGTAGCTGCCTATGCCTGGAATCCTGCTGAATATGACAGTGAAAAGACTTGGAAAGATGCTATTATGAATATTCTGCCCGAAGCAGCTACAGAACTGGAGTGCTTTGCTGCCCATAATTCGGATTTAGGTCCCAATGGACATAAATATCGCCGCGAAGAATCTGTATCCCTTCAACCTACAGCTCACAGTTTTACTGAAAGCTATGTAAAAGGTCAAACTTATAGCGAGAAAGATTTCTCCCTTTTACAAGAAACTTTCAGCCAAATGGTCGAATCAAGTGATATTTTGGTTGCCCATGCTGACAGCCATCCGATTATAGCGGAAATTATGCCGTGGCTTTACCAATTCAAGCTATTGGGTGAAACCGGAAATGAAGTACTGGCAATGGTCAAAGCTTATGAAAACAATGACCAATCCCTGTTTATACGTAAATACAAGCATGTGAAGGCCTTGCAACAACAAATGTTTCAGATTGACCAGACCTACAATCAGAATCCTTATCAGCCGGGAATAAAAACTGCCGGAAAAGTAATCAAACCCTTGATTGATCAAATTTTTGCCACTGTCACACAGCATTATAATCAAAAGTACCACACACAGCTGAATGCAGAAACCGACTATATGCCACACAAATTAGTCAGTGACATCAGTCAGATAAAGAACTTGCCTTTGCAGGTAAAAACAAACCGTATCCAGATTTCTCCGGCACTGGAAGTTATCAAATGGCCGGGCAAAGGTTCATTAACCGTAGAACTGGACCAAGTTTACCCCGGAGAAAACATAGATATTGATTTCGGCAAACCGGAAACTGCTGTTTGGGGAAATCTTGAAATATCCGAGAATGGAAAGGATTGGAACAAAGTGAATTTCAAGCAAGAAAAGAACCGGTTGACAGTTGATCTGCAAAAGAAACCGATAAAAGCCGTACGGTTTACCAACATGCAGGACCAGGAACAGGAAATTTATCTCAGACGATTCATTATAACCGTAGACAAATAAAACAACTATAAATTATGGGCTTATTTAAATCCTTATTCGGTGGAAATAACACCCCCGAAACCGAAAAAGAGAAAAATGACAAAAAGAATTTCGAGATCTTAAAATACGATGGCATCCGTGCCCAGCGTATGGGTAAACTGCCTTACGCCATCAAGTGCTTTGAAGAAGCAGTCGCCATTGACGACGAGCTGGAAACTCTCGGTTTGCTGGCTACCTCCTATACACAGGCAAACCGTCTGGATGATGCCCGCATCACGCTGGACCGCATGGCAACAAAAGATCCGGAACAGGTAAATACATTCCTGTCACTGGCCGGCATCTGCTATATGCAGGAAGACTATGAGAGCATGAATGATGCCTGCCAAAAGGCATTGGCTCTGGATAACAAAAGTCCAATCTCTTTCTATCTGGCTGCCAAAGCCGCTATCGGCATGAAAGATGATATCACCGCCATTGCCATGCTGACCAAAGCCATCGTATTGAAAGAAGACTATACCGAAGCCTACCAGTTACGTGCCGAGGTACTTTGGGGAATGAAGCAGGCAAAAGATGCGGCCGAAGATATACAGAAATTGCTCAGCCTTAACCCCGATGACGAGCAAGCCCTGCTCTTGAAAGGAGAAATTCTGGCTGCTACAGATGAACCGGAACAGGCACAGGAGTACTTTAATCAGGTACTTTCACTCAATCCGTTTAATGAAAAAGCCTATCTTCTATCTGGTGAACTGCATCTGATCAACAAAGATTTTGATAAAGCGCTGGCAGTATACGATGAGGCTATTGAAATCAATCCGAACTTTGCCAAAGCCTATCACGAAAGAGGACGTATCAAATTGCTGAAAGGAGATAAAGACGGGTCAGTAGAAGATATGAAGAAAGCAATAGAGCTAGCTCCTGAAAATGAGTCAACTATCAGCGGGCAATACAATAATTATGAGAATATGACCAAGAATGTTCCGTTTTAACAACGGAACATTCCAGCTCGTTTTATTGTTTATTTCATATACAAGATAAACCATAAAACACATGAGCGTAAAAGAACAATACTGGAAATACTCCCTTATCGCCATCATATTGGGGCTGGGCCTTATTCTCTTTCTGAAAATGTCTCCTTTTATGGGAGGTATTTTGGGGGCGTGTACCATCTATATTATGGTGAGAAAGCAGATGTTGTATCTCACCCAAAAGAAACACGTAAAGAAAAGCATTACTGCCATTCTGCTTCTGATAGAAGCCATTATGTGCTTTCTGGTACCTTTATCACTGGCCGTCTGGTTGTTAATCAACAAACTGCAAACGGTAAATGTAGATACGACCGGCTTTATCCACACTGTAACAGATCTTGCTGCCTGGCTCCACACCCAAACAGGATATGACTTATTAAGTGTAGAAAACATTTCATCCATAGCTTCCATTCTTCCTGCCATCGGACAATTCCTGATGGGCAGTATCAGTAGTTTTGCCATCAACGCTTTCGTATTGGTCTTTGTGCTCTACTTCATGTTAATAGGTGGAACACGAATGGAACAATATATTTATGAGTTGCTTCCTTTCAGCAATGCCAACAAGAAAAATGTATTGAACGAAATCAATATGATTGTGAGAAGTAATGCCATAGGTATTCCTCTGCTGGCGGTCATCCAAGGGGGAATAGCCACATTAGGATACTATTTGTTCGATGTTCCCAGTGCATTGCTATTTGGTTTTCTTACCTGCTTTGCCACTGTCATACCTATTGTGGGAACTGCACTGGTATGGTTTCCGCTGGCAGCCTATCTAGCCCTTTCGGGGGATTGGACGCATGCCATCGGCCTGCTTCTTTATTGTGGATTGATTGTAACAAACATTGATAATCTCATTCGTTTCATTCTACAAAAGAAGATGGCGGACACCCATCCGCTTATTACCATTTTTGGCGTAGTTATCGGTCTGTCCTTATTCGGATTTATGGGTGTCATTTTCGGACCATTGCTATTATCCATCTTCATTCTTTGCGTGAATATTTTTAAGACGCAATACTTGAAATAATCATCTTATAATAATTTATAAGCCTCCGCCAACTGTCCCATTGCCTTTTCAATAACGCAACGTGGACTGGCTACATTCAGACGCATGAATCCTATTCCTTCTTTACCGAACATAGCCCCGTCATTCAGTGCCAGATGCGCTTTGTCTGCAAAGAAATCATTCAATGCCTCCTGCGTCAACCCTAACTCACGGCAATCCAGCCATATCAGATAAGAAGCTTCAGGACGAATGGCTTTGATTTTAGGAGTGTGGAATTTGAGAAATTCATCCACATAATCAATGTTCCCTTGTATATATGCCAAGCATTGATCCAGCCATTCTGTTCCATGACTATAAGCCGCCTCAACAGACAGGAAAGCAAATACGTGCCCCATATCCAGCTCACCGGCATCCATATAGATACGGAACTGCCGCCGCAATTCTTCATTAAAAATTATAGCATGGGATGCTGACAACCCCGGCATATTGAATGCCTTGCTGGGAGACATGAAAGTGACGGAATTTATCTTTGCCTTCTCACTGACTGTAGCAAAAGGACGATGTTTATGAGGAGGCAAAGTGAGGTCGGCATGAATCTCATCAGAGAAAACAAGCACCTTTTCATCATAGCAGATTTCTGCCACTGTACGAAGCTCTTCTTCTGTCCAAGCCACCCCGCCGGGATTGTGAGGATTGCACAAGATAAATAGTTTGCAACCTTTTATCTGTTCACGGAAAGCATCCAGATCCATACGATACATGCCATTCTCCCATTTCAACGGATTAGTGACCAAAGTACGTTCATTACGGGTGGTAACCCATGCAAAAGGATGATAAACAGGTGGTTGAATCATTACTTTATCCCCTTTCCGGGTAAAACAATTCATAGCCATACCAATGCCCGGTACAATACCGGGAACAAAGTTAATCATTTCCTTGGCCACAGTCAGATCATAACGCTGCTTCACCCAATTAATAATGGCATGGTAATAACTATCCGGCTTACCGGTATAGCCCAGAACACCATTTTCACAGCGCTTGTTGATAGCATCCGTCACAAAAGGAGCCGTAGCAAAATCCATATCTGCCACCCACAAAGGAATCAAATCCGTGCGTCCCCAAATTTGCTTCAGCCCTTCTACTTTCTCAGCAGCCGTACCGCTGCGGTCTATCACTTTATCAAAATTGTATTTCATTGTTTCTAATTTTAGGAATTGTCGCCCAAATATAGGAAAATTCTACTTTGGGCGACACTAATTCCCTTACTTTTTCAAGGCTTCAATTACCTGAGGCATCATGGTCCATATGAAATTTTCCTCTTGTGCCGTATAGAGATTGCCATCAACGACTGATTTCTCATCAGTAGCCGTTCCTTTGCCGACAGCTGCTTTAGCCAGCGGATGTACTGCCAGTTTCTTACCTGCCGTAGCACCTGCAAAGTCAAACATCATACCTGCTGCACAATGACCGATCATAATTTTTCCTTTCTCGCCGAACGCTTTCAATACAGACATCAAATCCACATTATAAGGTTTATCCGCATTCTGTGCAAAGACAGGAACGGCATCACCACACGAAAATACCACAGCATCAAATTCATCTTCGTGTCCAATCAAATGGGCGATTACATCATCTGCCACCAATTTGATGCCCGAATTTGTCTTAATCTCCTTTGTTTCTGCCACTGCATATACCTTATAAGATATACCGTTTTCAAAAAACGCTTCCAGATACTGGAACAAACCGAATCCATTCACCGGATTTACTGCTAAAACTGCTACTTTCTTTGCCATAATCTTTATTTTTAAAATGAAACAATTAATTTATCTAGTAAAACAATAGTTATCTTTAGTAAGTTTATTACTTTTGTGACACAAATGTAAGTTTCTTCCTTCTAATAAACAACAAGGCACTTGAAGATAAGGAACTTACACAGAGGTAACCATTGTTGAACGACAAGTAAATAGGAAATATTAAAAAATGAAAAATTTTCATCCGGATGGTAATTGCCCTGTACGGAACGTGTTATGCAGACTTGGTGATAAATGGTCTATGCTAGTTCTTATCACCCTGAACGCTAACGGAACCATGCGTTTCAGCGATATACATAAAACAATAGCCGATGTATCACAACGAATGCTGACTGTGACCCTGCGCACACTGGAAGCTGACGGGCTAGTGAATCGGAAAGTGTATGCCGAAGTTCCGCCACGGGTAGAATATGAACTGACGGAAAGAGGCAGAAGCCTGATACCACATATAGAAGGATTGGTAGGTTGGGCTTTACAACAGATGCCTGGAATTATGGAAAGCCGGAGTCAAGCCGCTGGCATATAGAAAAACATCCATGTAAAAAGGAAACTATAGCCGAGCAGAATTGATTGGCGAAAAAAAGGATGAATGAATCACTGGATATCTCCAAAAAGTAACTTATGTGCATCAAGCAAGTTACTTATGTAACTTTGCACTTTAACTTAAGTAACTTTGCTCATGAAGCTATATACTTTTTTACCCTATATTGTGCCAATCAATTTGTTTGACTATAATTATATTAATAAGCATAGAAATCTAATTTTTATAACATTTTCCACAGCAACGACCACCATCTAAAAAATAATTTGAAAAAAAACTTCTTATTTATTTGTTTTTGCTGGAAATGTATTACTTTTGCAGCGTATTCAATAACAATGAGAACAAAATGAAAGCATTATACAATACATACTTTTTCTTCTTTTATTACTTTTACTTTAGCAACAAAGTGAAGCGGGAGTTTGTATGTGTACGTTAAACGACGAATAAATCAATATGATAATAACAACGAAATCCCGCTTCCGGCAGAAGCGGGATTTTTTTATAATATAATAGCGAATGAAAAAGATAGCAATACAAGGTGTACCGGGCTCATATCATGACATTGCCGCCCACAAGTTCTTCCCGGGTGAAGAAATCGAACTAATCTGCTGTTCTACGTTCGAAGAAATCTTTTCGAATATGAAGCAGGATAGCAATGTGATTGGTATGCTTGCCATCGAGAACACCATTGCAGGCAGTTTGCTGCACAACTATGAGTTGCTGCGCGAAAGCGGAATGACCATTATCGGGGAACACAAATTACGCATCAAGCACAGTTTCATGTGTCTGCCCGATGATGACTGGAATACGTTGACCGAAGTAAACTCCCACCCCGTCGCTCTGGCACAATGCCAGGAATTTCTGATGCAACATCCCAAACTGAAAATAGTGGAAGCCGAAGATACAGCGGGAAGTGCAGAAGCCATCAAACGGGAAAACTTGAAAGGTCATGCCGCCATCTGTTCCAAATATGCCGCCGATCTGTACGGAATGAAAGTCCTGGAAGAAGGTATAGAAACCAACAAACACAACTTCACCCGTTTTCTGGTAGTTGCCGACCCTTGGAGGGCAGATGAACTTCGCGAACGTCCCAAAGTGAACAAAGCCAACATCGTCTTCTCCCTCCCCCACAGCGAAGGAAGCCTGTCGCAAGTGCTCTCTATTTTTTCTTTCTATAAAATCAGTCTCACCAAGATTCAATCATTGCCTATCATTGGACGCGAATGGGAATACCTGTTCTATGTAGATGTCATTTTCAATGATTACCTGAGATATAAACAGTCTATTGACGCTGTAACCCCATTGACAAAAGAACTTAAAATATTAGGAGAATATGCAGAAGGAACCTCAACTCTATAATATTCAGCCGGCAGACCGCCTGGCGAATGTTAGCGAATACTATTTCAGCCGCAAACTGAAAGAAGTGGCACAGATGAATGCCGAAGGCAAGAATGTAATCAGTCTGGGTATAGGAAGCCCTGATATGCCTCCTTCGGAAGAAACCGTCAATGTATTGTGCGAACAGGCAAAACGCCCCGATGTTCACGGATACCAGCCTACTGTCGGTATCCCCGAACTTCGCAAAGCCATGGCAGACTGGTACAAACGCTGGTATCATGTAGACCTTGATCCGGCAACTGAAATTCAACCGCTGATCGGCTCCAAGGAAGGCATCTTGCATGTTACTCTGGCATTGGTCAATCCGGGTGAACAGGTATTGGTCCCTAATCCGGGCTATCCCACCTATACTTCCCTAAACAAAATATTGGGAAGTGAGATTGTGAACTACAACCTGCGCGAAGATCATAACTGGCAGCCCGATTTCGACGAACTGGAAAAGATGGACCTGAGCCGTGTAAAGATTATGTGGACCAACTATCCCAATATGCCGACCGGAGCCAATGCCACCATGCAGTTATACGAAAAGTTGGTAGACTTTGCCCGCCGCCACAATATCGTTATTGTAAACGATAATCCGTACAGCTTTATTCTGAACAAGAAACCATTGAGCATACTCAATGTTCCCGGTGCCAAAGAGTGTTGCATTGAATTCAATTCCATGAGTAAGAGTCACAATATGCCGGGCTGGCGTGTGGGAATGCTTGCTACCAACGCGCAATTTGTACAATGGATTTTGAAAATAAAGAGTAATATTGACTCCGGAACATTCCGCCCCATGCAGCTGGCTGCTGCACAAGCTTATAACAACAGCGTGGAATGGCACGAAGAGGCAAACTTCAACGTATATAGCCGCCGCCGCCAACTGGCAGAAGAAATCATGAAAGTACTGGGTTGTACTTTCGATTCCAACCAGGTGGGCATGTTCCTTTGGGGACGCATCCCCGAGTCCTATACAGATGTGGAAGAACTGACGGAAAAAGTATTGCAGGAAGCACGGGTATTCATTACTCCGGGATTTATCTTCGGAAGCAACGGGAAACGCTTTATCCGTATCTCCCTCTGTGCCAAAGAGGATAAACTGGCAGAAGCTTTGAAAAGAATTAAAAAGATAATGGAATAATACAAAATAGATTTATGGAATTAGATTTAAAACCCATCGAACTGGCGGGAGTAGAAAAGAAACGCCCGATGATTATTGCCGGCCCGTGTAGTGCCGAAACTGAACAACAAGTAATGGACACAGCTGTGATGCTGGCCAATAAAGGCATTAAGATTTTCCGTGCCGGCATTTGGAAACCACGCACCAAACCGGGTGGCTTCGAAGGCATCGGCGTAGAAGGTCTGGCATGGCTGAAACGTGTAAAACAGGAAACCGGTATGTATGTTTCTACAGAAGTGGCTACAGCCAAGCACGTTTATGAATGTCTGAAAGCAGGGATTGATGTACTTTGGATTGGTGCACGTACCACTGCAAACCCGTTTGCCGTACAGGAAATTGCCGATGCACTGAAAGGCGTAGATATCCCTGTGTTAATCAAGAATCCTGTAAATCCTGATCTTGAATTATGGATCGGAGCATTCGAGCGTATCAATAATGCAGGTTTGAAACAGTTGGGAGCCATCCACCGCGGATTCTCTTCTTACGATAAAAAGATATACAGAAACCTTCCGCAGTGGCATATTCCTATTGAATTGCGCCGCCGTATTCCCGAACTGCCTATTTTCTGTGATCCCAGTCACATCGGTGGAAAGCGTGAACTGGTTGCTCCGCTTTGTCAGCAGGCTATGGACCTGGGCTTCGACGGATTAATCGTTGAATCGCACTGTAATCCCGACTGCGCATGGAGTGATGCTTCACAGCAAGTGACTCCCGATGTCTTGGACTATATATTGAATCTGCTGGTTATCCGTAAGGAAACTCAGACTACTGAAAACCTGGGTAATCTGCGTAACCAAATTGATGAATGCGATAATCAGATTATCGAAGTTTTGGCAAAACGTATGCGCGTTTGCCGTGAAATCGGTACTTTCAAAAAAGAACATGATATGACCATTCTTCAGACGGGCCGGTATAATGAAATCCTGGACAAACGTGGTGCACAAGGTTCACTGTGCGGAATGGATGCTGAGTTTATAAAAAAAGTATTCGAAGCCATCCATGAAGAGAGCGTACGCCAACAGATGGAGATAATCAACAAATAAATTTAGTGGTTAGTGATTAGTGGTTAATGCCTGTGGGACGATGGCGTAGCCACTCACCACTAACCACTAATCACTAACCACTAAAAAAAATGAGAATATTAATTCTGGGAGCCGGGAAAATGGGCTCTTTCTTTACGGATGTATTAAGTTTCCAGCACGAAACTGCCGTATTTGATGTTGATCCGAAACGCCTTCGTTTTGTTTACAACACCTATAGATATACCACGCTGGAAGAAATTGAAGAATTCAAACCTGAACTGGTTATCAATGCGGCCACTGTAAAATATACGCTGGACGCTTTCCACCAAGTATTGCCTGCTCTCCCCAAAGATTGCATTATCAACGATATTGCCTCGGTAAAGACCGGGCTGAAAGAGTTCTACGACCAGTGTGGATTCCGCTATGTGTCCACTCACCCTATGTTCGGCCCCACATTTGCCAACCTTGACAAACTAAGCACCGAAAATGCCATTATCATCAGCGAAGGCGATCATTTGGGAAAAATCTTTTTCAAGGATCTCTACCAGAACCTGGGTCTGAACATCTTCGAATATACCTTCGATGAACACGATGAAACGGTGGCATATTCATTGTCTATTCCATTTGTTTCCACTTTCGTTTTTGCGGCAGTGATGAAACATCAGGATGCGCCGGGTACTACCTTCAAACGTCACATGAAGATTGCTAAAGGAGTACTGAGCGAAGACGACTACCTGTTGCAGGAAATTTTATTCAATCCCCGCACCCCGGCACAGGTAGAAGGTATCCGTACAGAACTGAACGAACTGTTGGATATCATTAACAATAAAGATGCTGCGGGGATGCGTGCCTATCTTAGCAAGATTCGGGAAAAGATTAAATGATGAACAACCTACATGTAGGGCATAGTATCTTTAAATTGCCTGTTCACACGCTGTTATAGGATTCATGTAAAGGGAGTTGTGTCAAAAAAGCAAAATGATAGTCTTATCTGATTTTTGGCACATCCTCCCTATTTATCCATCATTGCACGGCCCAGCGTTTTAAAGTGGGGAAATAGAGTTTCATTTGGGCAATGGCTTCTTCTTTAGTATAGGAAACTTCACTGTCCTTATTAAATTCATCAACAAACTGTGCACAGTGATTTATCATTTCGTCCATAGTGCAATTCATTGTAAATGCACCGTCTTTATAACAGTAACAGCAATAATCTTCGTTCTTGCTTCCATCGCTGTTTGTTCCTGACTCTTCCGGTTTCTGTAGCGGCATTCCGCAACTCTGACAAAATTTCTTTTCCATCATGTAATAATTAAATGGGTTTATAATTTTTAATACAATAGTCTGATCAGTATCCTGCATAACACATCCCCCCCTATAATTCCAACCAGTGCCACCGTCCACAATTTCCCGCCTTTCAGATTGCAGGAAACCTTCAAGGCATTAAACATCCAGACGATGGTTGCCACCAGAAAAGGAAAACCGAATAATGAAAGAACCATAGCCAGCATCAGCCCGGGCTGAGCCAGTATTTCCTGTGGAGACATAGCAGGATTTATATGTAACAATGCTTTCATAGGAGGTAATACATTAATCAAATTCATCCCGATCAAAGGGACCTGTGCAAAAAGCACTGTTCCAAACAAATCAATCATCCGGAAACGGGAACGGGAGAAGATAAGACCACCTACATAAAAGATCATAGCCGGAACCAGCCATATGATGAGATGTTCGGCCAGATAGCACCACCATGCCGGATTGGGAGCCGGACCAAAATGAAGTAGCCCGTGATAATGATAACCGGAAATCCAACTTAATAAAGTAGAAACCCATAATCCTGCAACGCCCCAAAGCAATGCCCGTCCCCCGGCAATCCAAATGAACGGATTTACACACCTTTCCACAATTTCCTTCTCTTTCATTGGTCTATTTCAGTTAGTTTTTCAATTAAATCATCCAATATATTACGAACTGTAGGATAGCTCACTCCCATATTCTTTGCCATATCTTTCAAACTACCGCTCGATTTCACAAAATCAAGAATAAAACGCTGCTCTTTCTCCGGCAGACGAGCCAACAATGGCAGTTCAAAACTGCCACACACTTCTGTATCACATTGTTCACAGAACAACCTGCCGACCTTCAAAGGAGCATCACAAGCAGGACATTGCAATGGCAAACGCTTCTTCACTTCACCCATCTTCTATTTCAACTTATTTATAAAGACACTGACGGAACTTACTTGTTTTATAACATTTGTTCTTTAACGTTTTAATATACCCCAAAGATACGCATCTTATTGAATAAAACAAACCAATCAATGAATATTATTCATGTATCATTCAATATTATTCATTCATATAGAAACATGTTGTAGTATTATCCATAAAAAAGATTGCCATTCCCAATCAGTTTCTCTACTGATCCGGAATGGCAATCCCATTATTTTGTCCTTTTATAACTATCTCTTTAAAACTTGATTATGCAATCGGTTTTGATTTGAATGCAAGAAGAGGAAGGAATACGAATGGAAGCAATAATAAACCAACCGCATATCCCGGAGTTCCTTGTCCAAATTTAGCTGCCAAATCCTTATAAAGCAGATAAGCCAGATAAATGTTATAAATAGGAATAAAGAATAACCAGAACTTGTAAGATTCCCAATTAACGATGCGCAAAAGCACTATCAAATTATAAAAGGGAATAATAGCTGCCCAACCTTTTTCACCAAACATCGTGAAAATTTTCCACATGCTAGCATAGACAATGATAGCTAATACTAATTGAATAAATGACTCCATAGTAATTTAATTTTTAATTAATAAATCTGTTTATATTTCATGTTTTGCATAAAATCCCTCAATTACCTATAGACCTTATTGTTAGATCGCGACAAATATAAGAACTTTAATTAGAAATAAAAACACATTTTGAACTAATTTAATCTTGCAAACTGAAATCCTGTCCTGATATGAATTAGGCATCAGGCAGGTCTTATATTTAATCTATGCATGCATCACCGTTTAATCATTCAGCTTCATCAATACCGGAGTCTTTACCGTTTTCACCTCAGCTTTAGGTTCTGCATTCAACTGCTCGAAAATAACGATCTTATTTTCCCCTTTTTTCAGCCATACGCCGGGAATATAAAGAGTTTGCTGAGGACCCACCTGCCAGTAACGCCCAATATTGATTCCGTTAATAAAGACAATGCCTTTACCAAAATTCTCCATATCAATAAAAGTATCACCGGTATCTGCCAACGTAAATGTTCCTTCATAAAGTACCGGACAATCTTTTAATTTGGCAGCCTTTGCAGACCCGTTTACATGAACATTATTTCCCATTCCGGCAAAATCCGGGACTTCATTCATAGGCAATGAATACATATTCCATCCACCTGTTATTTCTTTACCGGCAATGGTAACAGGACTGATAATCCCCTTGGTATTATAAACTATTTCACTGCCATAGTTAATTCGACCCATGTTTTCAACAAGAATCTGCAAGGTGGCATTAAACGGCACATCTATCTCCATTGAATAAGTCTGGGTATTACGGTTCAGCACTCCTGCCTTCTCGCCATCTATGTAAACCACGGCATAGTCACGCAGACCGGGTATCTCCAATGTACCACTGATAGGCTGGTTGAAATGGCGTGCGTACAATACATACCCATTTCCTTGATTCAGCTGCTCGAATGTCAATGGTGTATTATTCGTTACCGGTTTCATTCTTTCTACATACCCCAGTACATCAGCCACTTTATTTAACTTGATGGAAGGTATTTCAATTACCGGTATCTGAGCAGGTGCCTCAGGAACCGCATATTTCACATATTTCTTGATTACCGTGCGGATGGAATCGTATTTGGGAGTCACCCATCCCGCTTCACTGATAGGTGCGTCATAGTCATAACTTGTCAGGTCAGGCTGTATATCGCGCTTCTTGTCATAATTCGCTCCACTGGTAAAGCCAAAGTTAGTTCCCCCATGCACCATATAGAAGTTGAAAGAAACATCGTTTTTCAGATAAGCCTCTGTCTGACGTGCAATTTCTGAAGCCCCCACCTGCGGAAACGGCTCTGCCCAATGAGACAACCAGCCGGGATAGAATTCGGCTACCATATACGGACCTTTCCCGTCATGATACTGATTTACCACTTTTTTCAAATTATCAATATCACTTTCGCCATTTGCAGTCGGTAAAGCTCCCTGGGTGCTTCCTCCTTCAAACAGCCAACTGCCGTCTGAAGTGAACAGAGGCACATTAAAACCGGCATCCGCCAGCTGCTGTTTTATCTTAGCATTGTAAGCACGGTGTTCTTCCAATGGAATATCCTTACGTTGCGCCACATAAGATCCGAATTCATTTTCACATTGCACCATGATGATGGGACCGCCTTTGGTGCATTGCAGATTTCCTACCTCTTTATACAGACGGTCAATATACATTTTAGTATGTTTCAGAAATTCAGCATTATCTCTTCTGATCTCCATTCCTTCCACATTTTGCAGCCACCAGGGGTAACCGCCAAATTCCCATTCGGCACAAACATACGGTCCGGGACGAAGAATAACCATCATGCCTTCCTCTCCGGCTATCTTGATATATTCAGCCAGGTTTTTATCACCCGTAAAATCCCATTTTCCCGGTTCCGGTTCGTGAAGATTCCAAAACACATAAGTGGCTACCGTATTCAGCCCCATGCCTTTCATCATTTGCAGGCGATGACGCCAATACTGATGAGGGATTCGGGCATAATGCATTTCTCCTGAAAGAACAGGAGTCACTTTACCATTCCGGTAAAAATGTCCGTCTTTAATCTCGAAGGTAGATTTTGATTGAGCCAACATACACATTGGAAAACAAATCAGCAATAGAAGTAGATAAATAGTCTTTTTTCTCATGGTTAGAATTTGTAAATTGGTTAAGGCTACAAAATTAAATAAATAAAAGAGTATGCAGTTTACTTTTAGATTTTTTTCCTTTCAGAAAGACCTTTTTTCCTTTTTCCCTTTTCTTATTCGTCCGAACCTGCTATCTTTGCAATGTTTTGTTCCGAGAGGCTTCCGTAAAAAATGCGAAGCACCGGATGAAAAGGGAATCAGGTGCAAGTCCTGAACAGTCCCGCTGCTGTGAACTCCATCTACCCTATAAGGGGATAGGTTTACTTATCACTCACGCCACTGCCTATATATAATAAGGTGGGAAGGCAAGTAAACAGGAGTAAGTCAGAAGACCTGCAAAACATGAAGTCATTCTCCCCCGCTTTCGAGGAAAGAGCGCAGGAAGGTGCACAACTTATTCATTAATAATGATTTTTTAGATGAGAAAGAATAACCAAGCTTATAGGCTATGGCTTTGTCTACTGTGTAACCTCATTCTGTTGCCACTTGGACTTTGTGCGCAAGAGAAGGGGGATAGCATTACCGGAAAAGTTCATACGATAGAGAATGTAACAGTAACTGCAAGGCGAGCTCCCAACAAAATAACATCTGCTGTTCCTGTACAAACTTTATCTCGTCAGAACATATCTCAGCTAGGAATACAAAACATGGCTGATGCAGTACGAAGATTTGCCGGTGCCAACGTAAAAGATTATGGAGGCATAGGTGGCTTAAAGACTGTATCTATCAGAAATATGGGTGCTGCACATACGGCAGTGAGTTATGATGGAGTTACAGTCAGCAACTGCCAAGCAGGGCAAATTGATATTGGACGTTTCTCATTGGACAATGTATCTATGCTTTCACTTGCAATTGGACAAAATGAAGACATGTTGCAGTCAGCACGACTTTATGCTTCAGCAGGTGTACTCAATATTGAAACTGAAAAGCCTCATTTCACCAATGAAAGGAATTATGCATTTCAGACTCAAATAAAAGGTGGTTCTTTTGGTTATGTAAGCCCCTCTGTACGTTGGTGGCAAAAAATTAATAAACGCACTCGTCTTTCGGTAGACGGTATATTTCTACGCGCAGACGGTAATTATCCCTTCACATTGGTAAATGGGAAATATGTGACCAAAGAAAAACGTAACAATTCAGATATTTACAGCCTGCAAGGAGAAGCCAACTTATATCATTCCTTTAAAGATGAAAGCGAACTGGATGTCAAAGGTTATTATTTTTATTCCAAACGAGGACTTCCCGGAGCCGTCACTTTATATAACCCTATTGCAGATGAAACACTATGGGATGAAAATGCCTTTATACAAGCACGTTACAAAAAGCATTTCTCACCCCAATGGAGTGTGCAAGCACAAGCCAAGTATAATCATGGATGGAATAAGTATGAAGATTTGGGAGCCGAATATACGAACGGAGTCTACCATGCCAAACACCGACAAGACGAATATTATCTTTCGGCAACTGCATTATATCATCCCATGACAAGCCTATCTATCGCATTAGCACAAGACGGGGTTGCCAACACACTGAGAAGTAATCTTCCAGATTGTCCATTCCCTACAAGATATACCTCCCAGACGGCTATTAACATCCGTTATCAGCAAGGATTCATTACCGCAACAGGGACATTAATTAATACATTCATCACCGAAAGTGTGGAAGAAGGAGAAAAGCCTAAAGATTTCAATCGCCTTGCTCCCAGCGTATCTGTCAGCTTGCAACCGTGGAAAGACGAGTCGTTATACCTACGATTAATGTATAAAAGTACATTCCGCACACCCACTTTCAACGATTTGTATTACTATAGATTAGGTAACCGAAACCTACGTCCCGAGAAAGCGAATGAATATAACATAGGAATTACTTGGAGCAGACCGTTTTTCTCATTCCTTGATTATTTTTCTATTACCGCCGATGGCTATTATAATGATGTCACAGATAAAATAGTAGCTTTCCCCACTACCTACGCATGGCGTATGGCAAACTATGGCAAAGTGCATGCCACCGGAATGGATATCACATTAGCGACTGCCACTTCCTTCAGTAAAGATATAAAGTTGATAATGTCAGGAAGCTACACATGGCAGAAAGCAATTGACTTGACAGACCCGAATTCCAAAAGCTATAAAGACCAATTGCCTTACACTCCGGAACATAGTGGGAATGCATCTGCCATTATAGAAACATCTTGGGTGAATGTGGGGTACTCTATTGTAGGAGTCAGCAAACGCTATTGCCTATCGCAAAACATACCGGAAAATAAAATTGACGGATACATGGAGCACACAGCAAGCCTCTCACGCGAGTTTTCATTCAAACACTATAAACTCCAGCTACAGGCAGAAGTGGCAAATTTGACGAACGAGCAATATGATGTGATTAAATATTATCCCATGCCAGGACGTTCTTGGCGTATCATCGGAACATTTAAATTTTAAATAACAAATAGTAAATTAATAACATTATGAAAGTAAGAAGCCTATTATTCAGCATGCTATGTATGCTAGTTTTAAGTATATCGCTGACCTCTTGTAGCGATGATGATGACAACTCGTTAGATGACGATGGTTCAAAAGTTACTCTTCCCCAAACGGCTAGAGTCTATATTCTAAATGAAGGAAGCCTTGAACAAAACAATGCCGGAATAGAGTTTTATGCTCCCAATAAAGATGCAGAAATCATAAGTGATATTTTCTACAAACAGAATGCGGCTAGATTAGGAGACACCGGACAGGATATGATAAAGTACCAGGATAATATTTATGTCAGCATCTATGGTTCAAACTATATAGCTAAACTGAATGCAGCCTGTGTAGAACAAAACCGCATGACTTTTTCCGATGATAAAGACTTAGCTGCCGGTATCCGTTATATGGCTGCCGAAAATGGTTATATCTATGCATCATTTTATGGAGGAGTAATTGCTAAAATTAATGCCAACACATTGGAAGTAGAGAAGAAAATAACAGGCTTGGGAAATAATCTGGAAGGAGTAACCATCTGTAATAATAAACTTTACGTAGCCAACTCATACAAAATAGTAGATACCAAATACATTTATCTAACCGATGTGTTTATTATTGATTTAGATTCGTTCAGTTTAAAAGAAACACTAACTGTTACTCAAAATCCCGATCAACTAGTAGAAGAAGATGATAAAGTGTTCCTTATTTCAATGGATTACAGTGATGAAAGTCATGTTCTACAATTGATCGATCCCGCCAACAATAACAAAGTAAGCAAACTGGGTTATGCAACAGATATGGCTGCCGGTGATGATATTTTGTATTTGGTAGATTCAAGAACAGACTATTCCAACTTTCCGGAAACAACTACAACAGTAAACACTTTCAGTTCATACAACATCAAAACCGGAACAATGAATACAAATTCATTCTTAAAAGATGCTCCATCAGAGTTAGAGAGTACTAGTATTTATATGATGAGAGTGAATCCCAATAATGGAGATATTTACATTGCAACCACTTTTTATAGCACTAGCAATGGAAATATATACCGTTTTAAGAAAGATGGTACATTTATTGAGAAGTTCGACTGTGGGGGACAAAATCCCAAAGCAGCTGTGTTCTTCAATTAATATAAAGAATGAAATAAATTATCTCTTTATTCATGCATTCATTTCAGTTTTACTTCCTTCCTCCATAACAAGCGGAAGGAAGTAAAGCTGAAATTCCCTCATAAATTAAACAACCTCATAAAGAACACCTCACTTTTTTACCGTACATTTGTAGACGATTCACAAACAGCCCCGGAGACAATGAACAGCAAAGAATTACAACTCATCATAAAATGCGGAGAAACCAGTACGGTACAATTCAAGGAACGCTTCTCCAACCAAGACAGCATTGCCGCCGAAATGGTAGCCATGTCCAATGCACGTGGTGGAATGATACTCTTCGGCATAAAAGACAAGACGGGAGAAATCATCGGCCTGTCTTACCAGGAAATACAACAACTTAATTCTATCCTGGCCAATATAGCCACTAACTTGCTTCGCCCGGTTATCTATATACAGACGGAAACCGTTATTGTAGAAGAACGGTCCCTTCTTATCGCCCATATAGCAGAAGGTGATAACAAGCCTTACAAGGATTTGAACGGGGTGATCTGGACCAAACAAGGGGCGGATAAGCGCAAAGTAATGGAGAATAGCGAGATTATGCGTTTATTCCAATGCTCCGGCATGCTGTATGCTGATGAGCAACCCATTCCTTTCACTTCCGAAAAAGATATCAACGGATATGCTTTGGACAACTTTATCCGCAAAGAATATGGCCGCGAAAAAGATTCATTCGGCATTCCATACGGAGAACTTTTGCACAATCTTCATATCATGAAAGAGGATAGAATGACTTTGGCAGGCCTGTTGTTCTTCGGCAAAGACCCTCAGCAGTACCGCCCTACTTTCGTCATCAAAGCTGTTTCTTTTTTTGGTAATGATATAGGAGGAATCAACTATCGGGACAGCAAAGATATCACCGGCACACTGCCCGAATTATTTGAAAAGGGAATGTCTTTTCTGAAAGCAAACCTCCATAATATACAGGCAGGACAAGGATTTAATTCTATCGGGAAACTGGAAATATCAGAAGTGGCATTAGAAGAAATCTTGCAGAATGCCTTGGTACATCGCGATTATACTCGCAATGCACCGATAAGATTACTCATTTTTGATAACCGTGTAGAGATTATCAGCCCGGGATGCCTTCCCGATGGGCTGACTGTGGAAAGTATCAAACTGGGAAGCGCCGTAGTACGCAATCCTTTCATTGCCAATTTCTGTGCTAAAACGATGCCTTATCGTGGTCTGGGTTCAGGGATTATACGTGCACTTCAAGAAGAACCGAATATAAAATTCATTAATGAGCCGGCAGGAATGCAGTTTATTTCAGTAATAAACAGAATCGCTGATGAGGGAGTAAATGAAGGTGAGGGAATAAATGAGGGAATAAATGAGGGAATAAATGAGGGAATAAACGAACTTGAAAGCCTTATCCTCATCTTCTTGGAAAAGAAACCCGGTGCAAAAGGATATGAAATTGCAGAATATATCCAAAAAGGAGCTGCTACGACAGAGCGTTATTTAAAATCACTGAAAGATAAAGAATTAATAGAATACAAAGGTTCCCGTAAAACCGGCGGATATTATAAAAAATAACATGAAACAAGTAATCCTATTCATCTTCTTGCTCACTCTTCTTTCCGCCTGCAGTGGAAAAAGCAAGACTTCTTCTATAATAGAAGCAGAAGAAGCAATCTCTTTGCGTTATGCCGAGAACCTTACCCTGTCCACAACCGAAGATTACACCATAGCCCGTCTGCGTAATCCATGGGATACGACAAAAATATTGCACACCTATCTGCTGGCAGACAAGGACAAGCCGTTACCCGAAGATTTGCCGGAAGGAACACTTGTCCGTACCCCATTGAGCAAGGCCGTTGTTTACTCATCCGTACATTGCGGGTTGCTCAACCAGATTGGCGCTTTAAAAAGCATCGGAGGAATATGTGACTTGAAATACATCAAGCTGCCGGAAATAAAGGAAGGTTGCCAAAACGGAACCATCACGGATGTGGGCAACGGTATGAACCCCGATATAGAAAAGATTATCGATTTGCATCCCGATGCCATCTTGCTCTCTCCTTTCGAAAACAGCGGTGGATACGGACGGGTAGAAAAATTGAATATACCGATCATCGAATGCGCAGATTATATGGAAACCTCTGCCTTAGGACGTGCCGAATGGATGCGTTTCTACGGCCTTCTGTTCGGTGAGCCACAAAAAGCGGACAGCTTGTTTGCCGAGGTGGAGAAAAACTATAATGAATTGAAAGCCCTGGTAGCTCCTATTTCTTATGCGCCCAGCGTAATCAGCGAACTGAAAAATGGTTCTGCTTGGTATGTTCCGGGAGGGAAAAGTACCTCCGCACGGATTTATGCAGATGCGGGAGCCAATTACGTATTTGCCGCCGATGAGCATAGCGGTTCTGTTCCCCTAGCCTTCGAAACCGTATTCGATAAAGGTCAGAATGCCGATTTCTGGCTGATAAAATACAATCAGGCTATAGACAAAACATATAGCGAACTGAAGCGTGACTACGCTCCATATGCCGGTTTCCGTGCATTCAAGGAACGCAGCATTTATGGATGCAACACAGGGAAAGTAGCCTTTTACGAAGATTCCCCTTTCCATCCCGACTGGTTACTAAAAGATTTGATAAAAATCTTCCATCCTACCCTATTGGAAGGATATGAATTAAAATATTTCACTAAATTAGCGGAGTAAATCACCGTAGGGGCAGGGTTTGCCTGCCCGAATACACATAGAAAAATGTATTTGTGAATGTTTTCGGGCGGGCAGACCCCGCCCCTACGGTGGGCGCAGCTCAAAACAGTACCAATGAGAAACAAAGGAACAAAATACGGCATCGCTCTGCTCCTCCTCATCCTCGCATTGATAGGAGCCAACTTGTTATTCGGTTCGGTAAATATCCCTGCCGAAGCAGTATGGCATATCCTTTCGGGCAATGAAGCAGAAAAAGCCAGCTGGAGTTTTATTGTCTGGGAATCCCGTCTGCCACAAGCAGTTACAGCCTTACTCTGCGGAATGGCATTAGCCTCATCGGGACTGATGCTGCAAACCACTTTCAATAATCCCCTGGCCGATCCTTCCATCTTGGGTATCAGTTCGGGGGCAAGCCTGGGAGTTGCCCTGGTCATGCTGGCAGGTGCAGGAACAATCACTGCCGGAGCGTTTACTTTATCCGGTTTCATTTCTGTCATCATCGGCGCATTTATAGGCTCCATGATGGTAATGGGGATCATTCTTTTCTTCTCCACCCTGATAAAAAACAGCATCATGCTGCTTATCATAGGCATCATGATAGGATATATCACTTCTTCCGCCATCTCCCTGCTCAATTTCTTTTCCACAGCCGAAGGAGTGCACTCTTACATGATTTGGGGAATGGGAAATTTCGGAGGAGTATCTTTACAGCAGCTCCCCTACTTCTCCCTCTTCACAGCAGCGGGATTGCTAATCACCATACTCTTGATAAAACCCTTGAATGCCTTGTTGCTGGGAACACGATATGCCGAGAATCTGGGAATCAACATCCGCCGCACCCGCAACCTGTTGCTTGTCGCCACCGGATTACTGACAGCGATAACCACAGCTTTCTGCGGCCCGATCTCCTTTATCGGATTGGCAGTACCTCATATTGCCCGCCTCATGCTGGGAACCTCCAATCATAATTCCCTGCTGCCTGTCACTATGCTGACCGGAGGGGCAATTGCCCTGCTCTGTAACTTCATCTGCATTCTGCCGGGCGAAGCAGGTATCATTCCGCTGAATGCCGTCACTCCGGTGTTGGGAGCACCCATTATTATTTATGTCATTGTGAACCAACGTAAAATCCAATATTTCAACTGATGGAAAAGCAAGCTGTCATCACCGCAACCGACCTATGCATAGGTTACCGCACCCATAAAGGAGAAAAGAAAGTACACGAACACCTTTCTTTCCGGCTTTATCCGGGAGAACTGACCAGTCTGCTGGGCGCAAACGGAGCCGGAAAATCGACGTTGCTCCGTACTCTGTCCGCTTCACAACCCTCATTGGCAGGAGATTTGCATTTATTAAACAAACCTTTACATCAGTATTCGGAAAAAGAGCGTTCACGCACCATCGGCGTAGTCCTGACGGACAAGACACAGGCAGGAGGATTGACCGTGTATGAACTGGTAGCCTTGGGACGCCAGCCGCATACAGGCTTCTTCGGAAGACTGCATCCGCAAGACCATCGTATAATCGACAGTGCACTGAATGCCGTAGGCATTGCTCACAAAGCCCAAAGCTATACGGCCGAACTTTCGGACGGAGAAAGGCAAAAAGTAATGATAGCCAAAGCATTGGTACAGGAATGTCCGCTTATCATCTTGGATGAGCCGACCGCCTTCCTGGATGTAGTAAGCCGCATAGAAATCATGACTTTGCTGCACCGTCTGGCCGTGGAGCAAAACAAAGCCATCCTGCTGTCCACCCATGATATAGAACAAGCTCTGGTCCTGTCGGACAAACTTTGGCTGCTGTCCAAAGAGACAGGATTACAATGTGGGGGAACGGAAGATATGATTCTGAACCACCGGATGGATACGCTGTTCTCACACAGTAATATCCGGTTCGATTATGATCATGGCATTTACTATCCTACCGTAAAAGGCCTCTATGAAATAACGGTGGAAGCGACAGACGAAACCCTGCTGCACTGGACTATCAATGCGCTGAACCGTCAGGGTTATACTTGTCTGCCATCCGAAAAAAAGAACCGGAACATTCCCCATCTCCTTGCATCATCTCCCGACAGACTGACACTTATACGGGAAGGAGAAACACAGACGTATTCCTCCTTCGAAACCTTATTGGCACAATTCGATTAAAAGACTCAAGTTCTTCAAAATGCCTTGATTTTAACAGAAAGATCAAGCCTTTTCTCGCTACAGAACAAGGGATTACCGGCAGATAATACCGGCAGTCAACCTGTAGTAAGGGGCTGTCAGCCGGAAGGAGAATATGCTTCCAGCCGTTTGCTCCTATCTTTAACCCCTTCCAACCTCATGATTAATCCTTTTTGTCCTTATTGTTAAGGTCTTTTTTACGGTTATGTTCTATCTCCAAGCTGCTTGGAGTTATCTCTATAATACTTTAGAGTTATCTCCAAGCAGCTTGGAGATAACTCCAAAATACTATGGAGATGGAACATATCCGTTCAAAAAGGCTTAGTCATATAGATAAAAGAGGTTAGTTCTACTAATAAAAACCCTTAAGTATACGGAAAGGAGCACCCAAACTAATAGTCAGCGGACAATGCCCTAAATCCGGGTATTTTTACATCCCACCCTACAGCGGATCGATTAATCGTTACTTTGAATGTTTACACACTCCTTTCGGAATCTTATTGTCTTGAATTAATTCAATTCATCATTCAACGCTTCGCGCATTGTTTTCATTTCTCTCTTGATCCGTCTGCGGACCCTAAACCCGAAATACAGACCGATTACCAATCCGAAGAATGCACCATAGAGGGCATAGACCTCATGCAGCAAATATAACTCTGCCATAAAACAAACCAGCACCGGAACAGCCAAAGAGATTCCTATAAGTGTACCCGTCTTCTGATATTTCTCTAATTTATAGGTGGAGATCAAAGCTTCTTTCACGGTCATCAGTTTGTAATCCATATGAGCGAGTTTCCACCATATAAACCCTTTGTGAGCAGCCATGACCATAAAGAATACAAGAAACATATATACAGTCCAGTCCGGCAATCCTCCGATGTTGCGCTGTGTGATTGTTATCCACGATGGAGCCAGAAAACAGATGGCTGTCATCATCCGATACTCCTTCTTCAACCGCTCTTGCGAAGAAACAGCCCGTTTTTGTGTAACCCGGCTCACCGGCACTTCGTCCATTGGTTCCAGTTTATCTATCTGTTCATCCATCTTTTTCCAACCTTTTTTCAATTCTTCCAATTCCATAGTTACTCCTTTCTACTGATTTGCCAATCCATTCAATTTTTCCTTAATCCGCTTCAACTTCGAAGCTATATTATTGCGCGAAATACCGGTGATTTCCGCAATCTCTTCATACGACCGTTCGTCCAGCCATAACAGAATAATGGCTTTCTCCAAACGGTTGAGCTGACTGATGAGCCGGTACATCTCACGCAGATGTACCGTTTTCTCATCGCTCTCATCAATCATTAACCCGAACAGGCTTTCCAACGGCATAGTTTCCGTGATTTTACTGTGTTTGCGATAGAATGATATACAGGTATTCAGGCTTACCCGATAAATCCAGGATGAAATCTTTGCTTCTCCTTTGAAACTTTGAAATCCCTGCCACAGGTTAATCAAAACCTCCTGATGCAAATCTTTCAAATGTTCATTATCCGTGGCATAGAGATAGCAGACTTTATAAATCAGTCTTCTATACTCTTTTATCAGAGCCAGAAATGCCTGTTCATTCTCTTTTTCTACTTTCATATTCTCCTTTTTTACATAAGACGCAACCTTTGCCAATTAGTTGCAAAGGCAAATGAAATTTTAATTCGTCTTCTTTCAAAACATTTTCCTTATTAATTTATTCCTTTACAAAGGAATGAGGTATCTTTGTTCAACTTGTCCGCGGCAAGAAATGCCGGGATTCGTGGTTACTAATATCGAAACGAGTAATACAATGAGAAAAATAGGATTCATTCTCCTGGGATGCATTCTTATAGCCATCCTGCCTGCACAGGCGCAAACCAAAGGCTATGATATCCGCGGAAAAGTCATTGACCGCTTTACACGGCAAGGTGTTCCCTATGCCAATGTCATGATAGAAGGCAAAGCCGGAGTAGGTGCTGCAACAGATTCTACGGGTGTATTCCTTATCCCCAAGGTGTCTCCCGGCATCTGTCGCTTAATTGCCTCTTGCCTGGGATATAAGGGGACGGTATCTTCAGAATATATGATTTCTGCGGGGACTCCATTGATAGAGATCGAACTGGAAGAGGACAGCAATGCATTGGATGAAGTCACCGTGACCCCGTCCGTTTTCCGGCGGACTACAGAAAGTCCTGTCAGCCTGAGAGTCATCGGATTGCAGGATATTGAGAAGAATCCCGGTTCCAACCGGGATGTATCACGCATTGTACGGTCTTATCCCGGAGTGTCCTTCTCGCCGATAGGTTACCGCAACGACTTGATTGTGCGGGGAGGAGGTCCTTCCGAAAACCGTTTCTACATGGATGGCATCGAGATACCGAACATCAACCATTTCTCTACCCAGGGTGCATCGGGAGGTCCGGTAAGCATTGTAAACGCCGACTTGATACGGGAAATTAATTTTTATACCGGAGCATTTCCCGCCAACCGTTCGGGAGCATTGAGTTCTGTTCTTGATTTCAGCCTGCGGGACGGAAACCCGGATAAACAAACTTTTAAAGGAACGCTGGGAGCATCCGAAATTTCATTAAGCGGAAGCGGACATTTCAACAAACGAACCACTTATCTGTTTTCGGTCCGTCAATCCTATCTTCAATTATTATTCAAAATGCTGGGACTTCCGTTCCTGCCCAATTACATTGACGGACAGGTGAAAATCAAATCACGCCTGTCTGATTCCGACGAACTGACCTTCCTTGCCTTGGCAGGCATTGACAAAATGAAACTGAATACGGACGAGAAAGGAGAAGATGCGGAATATTTATTGAGTTACCTTCCCAAGATCAATCAGGAGACATTCACTGTAGGAGCTTCCTACCGCCATTATGCAGGCCATCACACCCAAAGCATTTACCTCAGCCACAATTACCTGAACAACCGAAACGTGAAATACAGAAACAATGACGAATCTTCGGAAGATAATCTGACTCTCAGGCTCCGCTCTATAGAACAAAAGACTTCTTTAAGGGCCGAAAATCGTTCTTATCTGAATCAATGGACTTTGAGAGAGGGGGTGGAAGCCAGTTACTCGCAATATACCAACCGGACCATGCAACGTCTCTACCAGACTCAAGCCGAAGTGAGTGATTATAAAACTGATTTAAACATATGGAGTTGGGGGCTGTTTGTCTCGGCCGACTATACTTCACCCGACAAACATTTTACCTCCTCCATAGGAGTGCGTTCGGACGCTTCGGATTACGGTACGATGTCCCGAATGTGGAAACAAATTTCTCCAAGGCTATCCTTGAACTATGCCTTTAACGAACAATGGTCTGTAGGAGGAAACATCGGAATCTATTATCAGCTTCCCCCCTATACTGCACTGGGATTTAAAGATGAGTCGGGCAAACTGATAAACCGGGATTTGGACTATACACGAGTTACTTCGGGAAGTATCGGCATTGACTGGCATCCTGACAGAAGACTCGCCTTCTCCATAGAAGGTTTCTACAAGCAATATGGTAACATTCCGCTTTCTTTAGCCGACCATATTCCTTTGGCTTGCAAGGGCAATGATTACGGAGTGTCCGGCAACGAAGCACTGGTATCCTCCGCACAAGGGCAATCCTATGGAATAGAACTGCTGGCCAGATGGCAAGTCCCGGAAAAAATAAGTCTGACAGGCTCCCTGACCGTATTCCGCAGTGAATACAGAAACAGCAAAGCCGGTTCTTATATCCCGTCGGCATGGGATAACCGTTTTATACTGAATATGAGCGGCACTTGGGATTTGCCGCGCCGGTGGAGTATCGGAGGCAAACTGAGTTATATAGGGGGTACTCCCTATACGCCTTATGATATAGAGAAATCATCTTTGGTGGAAGCATGGGATGCGCAAGGGCGTCCTTATTACGACTATAACCTGTATAACACAGAGCGTCTGAGTAACTTTGCCCAAGTGGATGTACGAGTGGACAAGAATTATTATTTCCGGCATTGGAGGTTGGGAGTGTATATTGATTTGCAGAATGTGACGGGCAGCAAACTGAAACAAGCCGATGTACTGATGAGCACAGGAGATATAGAAAATCCTACGGCCCCTCTTGCTGAACAGCGGTATAAAATGAAGTATATCAAACAAGAAAGCGGGACTTTGATTCCTACGCTGGGGATTACGGTTGAGTTCTGATAGCAGGCTCTATCTTATTGACAGTGAGAGTTTTGTTAATTTAAACAGGAAGAACTAATTATAAGTAAAAGTATGTATTGAAGAAGAGATATGAATATGTATATATCCCACTTCCAATTACTCCCTTTCAGAACTTGAGCAAACTTATAAATGTCCGGACGGCTCTTGCCTGTTTCAGAAAACATCAGTTCGTTTCGGGAAAAGAACTAGATCTTTCTCCAAAAGAATTGAGTCTTTTGTAAAATTCAACTTACTTAATGTGAAGCCATCATGGTATACCTTACACATTAGTATCATTCAAACTCGCCATCAGAACATACCAATATGTTAATTTTACAATAATACTGCAAGTATTTGACATGTAATAATTGCCCATACGCCATTTATTTATATATTTGTATCTATAAGTTGATATAATTCGTCAGAGATATGATACTAAGAGCAACAATAGAGAATTTATATTCTTTCAAGGATGAAACTGAGATAAGCTTTGTGGCAGGAAAGAGTACCCTACATGGAGAACAAGTCAGTCGCGCAGAAAAGCGTGATGATATTTCAGTTTTGAAAGCCGGTGTTATTTATGGCGCCAACGCTTCCGGCAAGAGTAATATCATCAAGGCAGTCTCCATGATACAAAAGATTGCCCTATCAGGTGTACCCCAAAAATATGTTGAGCCATTTAAACTAACTAAACCCGCCAATCGCCCCTCAAAGATAGAAATTGAGTTTAAAGTCGGCAAAAAGTTTTTTGCATATGGAGCGGAATTTACTATCAAAGGCATAGCAGAAGAATGGCTTTACGAAATCAACAGTCGTACAGACAAAGAAATCTATACGCGCAAAGTTACAACCGACGGTAATGAATTCACTTTTGGCGCAGTCACCGGTGATGCAGAAACTCAGCAATTATTGAAGTTTATAAGTCAGAGCACACCTGTAACGGACAGTTTCCTTGCAGAGTATGTAAAACGAAATGGCAAAGGATTGGCTGCCATCAATGAGGTGCACAAATGGATGAAAGAGAACCTGAAGATAATCTTTCCCAACTCACGGTATGACGGTATATGCATACGCGCTGAAAAAGACAAGGATTTTGCATCAGCCACGAAGTCTTTACTGGAATATTTCAATACAGGCATTGTGGACATACGACGTATCAAGATGAATAAAGAAGATATTGATCTTCCCAAGGACTTGACAACTGAACTCTTGGCCGATGCAGAGCCTAACAGGAATTATATTATAGCATCTTCATCGGACTCCACCATTTATTTCTTCGAAACAAACGAAGAAGGAATAACTACTATATATAAGCAAAGTGCAATTCATAAGATGGATAACAATAATGAAGTTCCGTTTGAAATGAGTGAAGAATCCGATGGTTCCATTCGTTTATTGGATTTCATACCTATGTTAATTGACCTGCGGTTAAACGAATCTGTTTATCTTGTTGATGAGATAGACCGCAGCATGCACCCCATGCTTTCACAAAAATTATTGGAACATTATTTCAGTCATCTTTCAAATGAACGAGATACCCAATTGATTTTTTCCACTCATGAATCCAATTTGCTGAATTTGGATTTAATTCGTGCAGACGAAGTCTGGTTTGTAGAAAAAGATCGTGAAGGGGCCTCCCATCTCACCTCTCTTGCAGAATATAAGCCCAGGGAAGATATACGCAAAGGTTATCTGCAAGGAAGATATGGTGCAATTCCTTTCTTTGCTCCGCTAAAGAGCTTAAAATGGTAGAAAGTTATGAGAAAGCGAAAAGATTTTGAACGACCGGAAGGGATAAAATCGGCAAGGCTGGTTGTTATTGCGGCCGAAGGAAGAAATACCGAAAATATTTATTTTGAATCAATGAAGGTTGCATTGTGTGCTTCGGACGTGCATGTAGAGGTGCTGCATCGATATTCAAATAATTCAAGCCCGGAGAATGTTTACGAACAGATTCGTGGGTTTATGACTGAATACAACATAGAGGATGATGACCAATTATGGATTGTAATAGATAAAGACAAATGGAAGGACAAGATGCTATCTTCAGTTGCACAACATTGCGCCCAGAATAATAATCTACACTTTTGTGTGAGCAATCCGTGTTTCGAACTGTGGTTGCTGCTCCATATAGAAGATGTTACCTCGTACAGCAAGGAACAGATGGAAGAACTAACAATGAATAAGAAAGTAAATAGTCAAGATACATGGTTAAAGAAACGCATGAAAGACTTGACGGGACATTATCGCGAGTCAGATTATGATGCCATGGCACTATTATCCTATATTGATGCCGCAATGGAAAGAGCAGAGAAATTGGATATATATCCCACAGACAGATGGCCTCAAGATATGGGTACAAGAGTTTATTTGTTAGCAAGAAGTATAATGGGCAAGTAAAAGAAAGCCCTACAAGTGACTCATACTTGCGGGGTGGTGCCAAAAAGGTCAGACTCTTAACCGATAGAAAGTGAGCCGATTTGCTTTGCTATATCTTGGAGGGCATCGTTAAAGATGCTCTTCTCTTTTTCATTTAGCGTATAAACACGTCCTCTTACTATGCCTTCTTTTCAAAAGCTATTTCAATATAAGGCTCTTTGAATACGAATGATTTTCCACTGAAATAAAGTGCAGTGCAACAGAAGATGAAAATAAAGAGATATCCTTTAAATACCTAGTCCCCCTTTATAAGGATATATTCCTTAGCAACAGAAATATATCCTTTCACTTTGCACTTCTACTTTCAAAAGGCTATTCCCCCATCAGATAAGCCTTGAAAACCTCAAAGTCTTTATCCATCGGAATACTCTGCTTAGTTCCCTTCATAAACTCTTGCAACTTGGCAGGAATCTCTACTTTATCACCGATAATATCTTCCACAGTTTCCAAGAATTTAGCAGGATGCGCGGTTTCCAAGAAGATGCCCGTTTCGCAAGGGAACAATCCTTCGGACAAAGCACGATAACCGCAAGCTCCGTGAGGATCGAGCAAGTAACCGGTTTCCTGATATACTTCTTTCACCGTTTCACGAATTTGCTCGTCCGTATAGGTTGTACCAGAGATTTCTGCTGAAATGGCAGCATGGCTGTTATCGTATAACGCCAGTACACGGGCAAAGTTGCTGGGATCTCCCACATCCATTGCATTGGCAATAGTAGCGATGGAAGGACGGGGATTATATTTTCCGGTCTGCAAGTATTGATAGAAAATATCGTTCCGGTTATTGGCCGCTATAAAACGCTTGACGGGTAATCCCATACGCTTGCCAAACAATCCGGCGGTGATGTTGCCAAAGTTACCACTAGGAACACATACTACCAGGTTATCAGCTTTTCCGGCTTTCTTTAACTGGGCATAAGCATAGAAATAGTAGAATGCCTGCGGCAGGAAACGAGCCACATTGATAGAGTTGGCAGAAGTCAATTTCATGTGAGCATTCAGTTCTGCATCCATAAATGCATTCTTTACTAATGCCTGACAGTCATCAAAAGTGCCGTCCACCTCCAATGCCGTAATGTTCTGTCCCAACGTAGTGAACTGCTTTTCCTGAATTTCACTGACCTTTCCTTTGGGATAAAGCACATACACATGAATACCTTCCACTCCCAGGAAACCATTGGCTACTGCACTACCGGTATCCCCCGAAGTGGCAACCAGTACATTCACCTGCTTCTGTCCTTCTTTTTTAATGAAGTAACCCAGCAAACGGGCCATGAAACGTCCGCCCACATCCTTAAAAGCCAGTGTAGGGCCGTGAAAAAGTTCTAAAGAGTAAATGTTATCTTTCACCTTTACGGCAGGAACCTCAAAACTCAATGTATCATAAACAATCTGTTTCAATGTTTCGGCAGGAACATCTTCACCGAAGAAAGCATCGGCTACACGGTAAGCGATTTCCTGAAACGACAGATTCTCGATAGCGTCATAAAACTCTTGCGGCAATGGTTTGATGGCTTCGGGCATATACAAACCTTTGTCAGAAGCCAGCCCCTTTACTACAGCTTCTTCCAAGGAAGCATCGGGAGCCTGATGATTGGTACTGTAATATTTCATAATCAATAATTTTTCAATGTGCTAATGTGCCAATGTGCCAATGGCTTCGCATGGAGGATCGTCATATTGGCAAATTAGCAAACTGCCATATTATTCTTTCATAAATTCATTCATAAACTCATCTTCTTTCAATACCCCGTAGCTTCCTTCCACACAAGCCACTTCATCAAAAGTCTGCACACTGTCTGGCTCTATACCGGGATAGTAAATCAGGAAAGGTACGGGTTCATCCGTATGGGTACGCAGCTCGCATGGGGTAGGATGATCGGGAAGTACTGCAATAGCTACCGGCTCATCCCAGTCCTTTACAGCCTCGTAAATAGGTCCGACAGCACGTTTATCGAGATTTTCAATGGTAAATTGCTTTAATTTGAAATCTCCCTCATGACCGGCCTCATCACTGGCTTCGATATGAAGATACACAAAGTCGTCCGTTTTCAACGCTTCCAATGCAGCAGCTACTTTATTCTCATAATTTGTATTATACAAACCGGTAGCTCCCTCTACAGTGATGCGACGTAATCCCGCATAGTGACCAATGCCGTTAATTAAATCCACAGCCGAAATAACGGCCCCTTTCTTTATAGACGGATACTTGTCGGAAAGAGGTTCCATCTGCGGACGATAGCCCGGACTCCAAGGCCAGATACTATTAGCGGGATCTTTACCTTCGGCCATACGTTTCTTATTAATTGGATGATCCGCCAGCAATTCCTGAGAAGCCAAAATAAGACGAGTGATAACAGCCCTCGTTCCCAAAGCATGAGGTATTTCACTCTTTGGCAACAAAGGACGGAACTTTTTTCCCGGAACATCATGTGGCGGAGTGCAGGCTACGTGCTTGTCTCCATCTTTTATCACCAATAAATGGCGGTATTGTACGCCTGTATAGAAATGTACCCGATCCGAACCTAATTTTTCTTCCAGGTATTTAATCAAGACATCAGCTTCTTCGGTGGTTATATGCCCCGCCGAGTGATTCTTTATCCGTTTATCTTCATCTATACAAATCAGATTGCAACGCATAGCCATATCGCCCGGTTGCAATTCTATACCTATACTTGCCGCTTCCAGGGGACCACGACCTTCGTACACTTTCGGTAAATTATAACCCAAGACGGACATATTCGCCACTTCGCTTCCCGGATGAAATCCCGGAGCAACCGTAATCAGCCTTCCGGTACGGCCCATAGCGGCAAGTTTGTCCATATAGGGTGTGCTGGAGTATTGCAGCAATGTTTTGTTTCCCAAGGATTTAGCAGGCCAGTCGGCCATACCATCGCCTAAAATAATAATATGCTTCATAAATTATAAATTAAAAATTAAAAATCGAGAAATAAGAAAGAAACATTGAACTTAAGGATAGAGAATAGACAATAGGTTTATCCACTCTCTCATTTTTCAATTCTCAGTTCTCAATTTTCAATTTATTAAATATTAGCGATGCTCATGATATCGGCAAATACCCCGGCAGCAGTCACACTGGCGCCGGCACCATATCCCTGTATCATCATAGGATATTCTTTATATCGTTCAGTGGTAAGCAAAATAATGTTGTTGCTACCCTCCAGTCCGTAGAATGGATGTTTGCTGTCTACTTCCTGCAAAGAGACACTGCCTTTTCCATTTTCCAGCTTGGCCACAAAACGCCAGCGTTTGTTTTCATCTTCCAGCTTCTGGCGGCGGGATTCAAAACCGGCATCCAGTGAGGGTACTTTCTTCCAAAACTCTTCCAATGATCCTTCAAAGAAATCATTCGGTACAAAAAGATGCTTCTCCACATCTTCCTGTTCCAGCTTGTATCCTGCCTCACGAGCCAGAATCACCAGTTTGCGGATAACATCCTTGCCACTGAGGTCAATACGCGGATCGGGTTCCGAATAGCGTTCTTCCTGTGCCATCTTAATGGTTTTGCTGAAAGGAATGTCCGCACTGATCTTGTTAAAGATATAATTCAGCGTACCGCTCAGTACCGCTTCTATCTTCAAGATCTTATCCCCACTGTTTATCAAGTCGTTGATCGTGTTGATAATAGGAAGTCCCGCACCTACATTGGTTTCAAACAGGAATTTCACACCCCGGCGGCGGGCTATTTGTTTCAGTTCACTGTAAACGGAGTATTCGGAAGAAGCGGCAATCTTGTTGGCAGCTACAACCGAAATATTATTCATCAGGAAATCTTTATATAAAGACGCCACCTCGGCACTGGCTGTACAATCCACAAATACAGAGTTGAATATATTCATACCTATAATCTCATCACGCAGCACCTGGGTGGACGATGGCATACCTTTTTCATCCAACTCTTCCTTATAGCGTGACAGGTCTACACCTGCACGGGTAAACAGGGCATGATGCCCGTCGGCTATACCTACCACTTTCAGCTTCAAGCCACGTTCCTGCATCAATTTCTGTTGCTGGCAACGGATTTGTTCTATCAAACTGCCGCCTACCGTACCTGTACCGCAAATAAAGAGATTCAGTACCTGATATTCTGACAGGAAGAATGAATCATGAATCACATTCAATGATTTGCGCAGGGACTTGGATTCTACCACAAAAGAAATATTGGTTTCAGAAGCACCTTGTGCGCAAGCTATGACACTGATCCCGTTACGTCCCAACGTACCGAACAACTTACCGGCTATGCCCGGTGTATGTTTCATGTTTTCGCCGACAATAGCGATAGTGGCCAGATTCATTTCGGCAACCACCGGACTGATTTCACCCATTTCTATCTCTTTGGAAAATTCCTCATTCAAGACTTCACAAGCCAGCGCTGCATCCTGATTACGCACACCAATAGAAGTACTGTTTTCAGAAGATGCCTGAGATACCATGAATACGCTGATACCGTTTTGTGCCAATGCTTTAAATATGCGGAAATTCACACCGATAACGCCCACCATTCCCAAACCAGTGACAGTGATCAGACTGGTATCATTGATTGATGAAATACCTTTGATAGCCTTGGAACCGGAATTTACTTCTTGCTTGATAACCGTTCCCGCACCATCGGGATTGAATGTATTTCTAATAAGTATAGGAATATTTTTATGACAAACCGGATAGATAGTCGGCGGATAGACTACTTTTGCACCAAAGTTACAAAGTTCCATAGCCTCCACATAACTTAGTTCATTAATGGTGTAAGCAGTACTGATTACACGCGGATCTGCTGTCATAAAGCCATCAACATCCGTCCATATTTCCAAGCTATCCGCATTCAGGGCCGCAGCTATGATAGAAGCGGTATAATCAGATCCTCCGCGTCCCAGATTGGTTACTTCACCGCTAAACTTATCCGTTGAAATAAAGCCTGGAACTAACGACACTTCCGGAAATTCCTGAAAGGTTTCTTTAACCAGACGACAGGTCAAATCCGAGTCCAGAATATGTTTAGCATGTTTTTTTTCTGTTTTAATAAAGTTGCGCGAGTCATACCATATTGCACCTTTTATCAATGAAGCTACAATGATAGACGACAAGCGTTCGCCGTAACTTACAATAGTGGCCGAAGTTTTAGGAGACAGGTCTTTTATCAGATAAATTCCCTGGAAAATGTCTTTCAGTTCACTCAACAATTCATTCACTTTATCCAATAACACAGTACGCTCATTGCCTGCGGGAATTACGGTATATACCATTTCAATGTGCCGGTTCAAAATTTCGCGATACTCTTTTTCGTAGGCAGCATCGCCATTGGCTGCCATTTGCGAAGTGTTGATTAACTTGTCAGTGATACCGCCCAAAGCTGATACGACTACGATTACAGGCTCTTCCACTGCCTCTACTATCTGTTTGACGCTTAAAATGCTGTTCACGGAACCTACGGATGTTCCGCCGAATTTCATTACTTTCATGCAATTATCTATTTTGGTTCCAGTTTCTTTTGTCATTCAGCGCCCCTGAAAACAGGACAATGAAAAGAAACTGTATCTGGTTACAATAAAAAATAAAATTAAAAAGCTTGTTTTGCTTACGTCCGTAAGCGTGTATCACGTAGAAACACATATACTATCCTTAACCCCGAGGGGTCATTGTTGTGGATGTGGACATTGTGGTTGTCATGCGCCCCATCCCTAAAGTGGTGATTGTATGGAGATAGTACATTGTCATTTTATAGTTGTTCTTCTTCTGTTTTTTTATTTGAACGATGCAAATATAAAAACAATTTCCTACAATCTATCACAATTTCCCATTTTTTTGCGATAAAATATAAGATATCCTTTTATTGAGGCAGAAATAAGACAAAATAGCAATGAAAAAAGAAGGAAGAATAGCAAGTTCCACCACAGATTATATAGATTTAGTTGACAAACGCTTTATTATCAATCAGTATAATCTGTGGTGAAAAGAAACATTATCAGAAATTATAAGCAACACCTACGCCCAATATTTCTTTGAACTGGACTTTTGCACCTCTTTTAGTACCGTCTTCTTCAAAGGTTTTCACATCATTATCATATTTCAAAGTCGTATTGATAGTGGCGGACAGGAATTTATTAATTTTCATACTGATCAATACATCCCAGTTTACATCTATATTGCCAAACTGGCTGCTGTAAGGAGTGAAAAAATCGGCTGTTGTAATCATGCTCACATTTTCCATAAGCGGCATTTCGGCTCTGCCCTTCAGATATGCGCCACATTCTATCTTGAAACGGTCTCCCGGATCAACCCCAAAAGCCCCTATCTCTGATAGATAATCATCTTCCACAAAAGTCATTTTGGCAGAAACCGGAGAAAGAAAAATGGAATAGTTACTCTTAGGACGATACTCCATACCTAATGAAATATTAGAATAAGCCGGTGCAAAGAAATTCGAAATATAATGGGTCTTATCCGGATAATTGTATCCCTTGGCAAATTGCGTATTCAAGTCTCCCATTATAGTATAATACCACACATTATTGGTGGAATAGCCTAATTGAGTGGAAAGACCGATTTTATCTGTTGTTTTTCTCATTCCCTGAGATTTAGTCTTTGACAGGCCATAATCAAGCACCAAATTAGTCACCCATAACCAATTTCCACTTTTATGGGTTAATGATCCATTCAGATAAGCATTTCCTGACAATGCATTTTCACCTCCGGCCGCCCAATTGGTCATGGCGGTTTGTGACAAATTCAGTCCGGTTACACCATTCAGTACCCATGCTCCTTCCTTGTATCCTTTATCATCGGTCTGAGCATATAGGCCCGCTGCCATGACGACAAACATCATTAATAAGTATATACGTTTCATATTGGTATTTTTTTTAGTTTCTTTATTTAAAAGACATCTCTATAGGTAAACGAAAATCTCTTTTCATTTGTTCGGATAGTTGTCATTTCAACAAGAAGACATCCTGACAAAGACAAGAACATCCGGCAACCTCCGAAAAGAGAAACCCCTTTAATACTTTTTTATCCCACCCATATTGGTATGCAGAACTATTTCCTTACCTTTGTACAAATTCAGCTTAAAGTTGTGCTGTTTTTAATTATCCCGAAAGAATATGGCAAAGGAAAAGACTGTATATGTATGCACCAACTGTGGGCAGGATTCACCCAAATGGGTAGGAAAATGTCCTTCTTGCGGTGCATGGAACACATACGTAGAAGAAGTTGTACGCAAGGAACCCGCAAACAAAAGACCGGTGTCCGGTCTGGAACCCGTAAAAAGCAAACCTGTCACACTGAATGATATAACCGGAGGAGACGAGCCGCGAATTGATATGCAGGACGAAGAACTGAACCGGGTGCTGGGAGGCGGCTTAGTACCTGGATCACTCGTTTTACTGGGTGGCGAACCGGGGATAGGCAAATCCACTCTGGTACTGCAAACCGTACTTCATCTGCCAGACAGAAAAGTATTATATATTTCGGGAGAAGAAAGTGCCAGGCAATTAAAACTGCGTGCAGACCGTATCCCACATAATTCTTCCGACTGTCTGATAGTCTGTGAGACTTCGTTGGAGCAGATTTATGTACACATTAAGAACACTCAGCCCGATCTCGTCATCATCGACTCCATACAGACCATCTCAACTGAAACAATAGACTCTTCTCCCGGCAGTTTGGTACAGGTACGTGAATGTTCCGCTTCTATTCTGAAATTTGCCAAAGAAACAAATACGCCGGTTATCCTGATCGGTCATATTAATAAAGAAGGAAGCATTGCCGGACCGAAAGTACTGGAACATATTGTAGATACTGTTTTGCAATTTGAAGGTGACCAGCACTATATGTACCGCATCCTGCGCAGTATCAAGAACCGTTTCGGAAGTACTGCCGAACTGGGCATTTATGAAATGCGGCAAAACGGTTTGCGCCAAGTGAGCAACCCGTCCGAACTGTTGCTTAGTCAGGATCATGACGGAATGAGCGGGGTTGCTATCGCCTCTGCCATAGAAGGTGTCCGCCCCTTCTTGATTGAGACACAGGCTTTGGTCAGTTCGGCAGTTTATGGAAATCCACAGCGCTCTGCCACCGGGTTTGATTTACGACGCATGAATATGCTTCTGGCCGTACTCGAAAAACGGGTAGGATTCAAACTGGCACAAAAAGATGTCTTTTTGAATATCGCAGGCGGATTGAAAGTGAATGACCCGGCTATCGACTTGTCTGTCATCAGTGCCATTCTATCCAGCAATATGGATACGGAGATAGAACGCGACACCTGCATGGCCGGAGAAGTGGGACTGAGTGGTGAGATCCGACCGGTAAACCGCATTGAACAGCGAATCGGAGAAGCGGAGAAGTTAGGTTTCAAACGAATTCTTATTCCGAAACATAATTTACAAGGAATGGCTGCATCAAAATTAAAGATAGAAATCATTCCGGTGAGAAAAGTAGAAGAAGCATTCCGTGCATTATTCGGATAATCAACGTGTAATTAACAGTAGAAATCATGATACAGGAATTTCAAATAAGAGTTTTGCCCGAACAGGCAACCAACGAACAGTCACTGAAACAATTTATCGGACGTGACAAGGGATTGGATATACGCACAATTAATGCTCTTCGCATTTTAAAAAGAAGCATAGATGCACGTCAACGTACCATTTATGTAAACCTGAAAGTACGCTTGTACATCCATGAAGTTCCGCAGGATGAGGAATTTGCCCGTACCATATATAATAAGGTGGAAGGAAAACCACAAGTCATTGTGGTGGGGGCAGGTCCGGGCGGACTTTTTGCTGCCTTACGATTAATAGAATTAGGACTTCGACCTATTGTAGTAGAAAGAGGGAAAAATGTACGTGATAGAAAAGTGGATATCGCCCGTATCAGTCGTGAACACAAAGTGGATACTGAAAGCAATTATAGTTTCGGAGAAGGTGGCGCAGGAGCCTATTCGGATGGCAAACTCTACACCCGAAGCAAGAAACGGGGAAATATGGACAAAATTCTGAATGTATTCTGTCAACATGGTGCCAGCACTTCCATATTAGTGGATGCTCATCCGCATATTGGTACGGACAAGTTACCGCGCGTAATTGAGAACATGCGGAATACCATCATAGAATGTGGCGGTGAAGTGCATTTCGAGACACGAATGGATTCCCTTATCATTGAAAAAAACAAAATCACAGGTATAGAGACAAATACCGGAAAGACTTTTAAAGGACCTGTTATCCTGGCTACCGGACATTCTGCACGGGATGTATATCAATGGCTGTATGAAAATGGTGTAGAGATGGAGGCCAAAGGAATTGCCGTAGGAGTCCGTCTGGAACACCCGTCCATGCTGATTGACCAGATACAATATCATAATAAAAACGGACGTGGGAAATATCTGCCTGCCGCCGAATATAGTTTTGTCACTCAAGTGGAAGGGCGTGGAGTCTACAGTTTCTGTATGTGTCCGGGAGGCTTTGTAGTTCCCGCCGCAAGCGGCCCGCATCAGATTGTGGTAAACGGCATGAGTCCCAGCAACCGCGGTTCCAAATGGAGCAATTCGGGAATGGTAATAGAAATCAGACCGGAAGACCTGGCAGACAAATCATTTACCGAATTATGTAATACTACCTGCATTGGTCATTCTACACACAGTGAAGAATCCGGTACTACAAACTTACAGCAGCAGAT
>CAVJPC010000124.1:0-2186 GCA_963651205.1 Bacteroidaceae bacterium | reverse complement strand
AACCTGGCGCTGGAAGAACGTACCGGTAACCTGCCTGTCCCGCTTCATCTGCGCAATGCACCGACCGCATTGATGAAGGAGTTGGATTATGGCAAGGAATATAAATATGCACATGATTATAAAGACAACTTTGTTAAACAGGACTATTTGCCTAAAGAAGTACTCAATCAGCGTTTCTGGAAAGGGCAGAATAATCCGGCAGAACAAAAACTGGTCGAGCATATGAAAAAGCTATGGGGTGATCGGTTTTAGTGATAAACTGTCTTTGGTGGGCTAATAATTCTTACGAATTGATTGTATATTTAGAAAAAAGGTGTACATTAGCCGCCTGTTAAAAAAATACGTTACTTAAATAATAT
This sequence comes from Bacteroidaceae bacterium, assembly GCA_963651205.1. Lineage (GTDB taxonomy): Bacteria > Bacteroidota > Bacteroidia > Bacteroidales > Bacteroidaceae > Phocaeicola. Next base: position 1,827 of record CAVJPC010000124.1, on the reverse strand, counting down.
ATAACATTAAAAAGAAATTGATATGAAGAAGCACAATTTTTCTGCAGGACCTTCTATTCTGAGCGAATACACGATTAAGAATGCAGCAGCAGCTGTTGAGAATTTCGCAGGTACAGGGTTGTCAATTCTTGAAGTATCTCATAGAGGTAAAGAGTTTGTTGCAGTAAACGACGAAGCCAGAGCATTGATTAAAGAATTACTGGATGTTCCGGCTGGCTACGAGGTTGTATTTCTGGGCGGTGGCGCCAGCATGCAGTTCTGTATGGTTCCTTTCAACTTGCTGAATAAGAAAGCTTCTTATCTGGATACAGGAACATGGGCCTCTAATGCGATCAAGGAAGCTAAATTATTCGGTGAAGTAGACGTTGTTGCTTCTTCAAAAGATGCTAACTATACTTTTATACCGAAAGGCTATCAGGTTGCTGAAGACTCAGACTATTTCCACTTCACATCCAATAATACTATTTATGGAACGGAAATGCGTTATGATCCGGATATGAAAGTTCGTTTGGTTTCAGATATGTCTTCCGACATCTTCTCCCGTCCGATCGACATCTCCAAATATGACATTATCTATGCCGGTGCCCAGAAGAACCTGGCTCCTGCCGGTGTAACATTAGCTATCGTACGTACGGATGCTTTGGGACATGTAGACCGCGCTATTCCTACTATGCTGAATTATAATACGCATATCAAGAAAGACTCCATGTTCAATACGCCTCCCGTATTCCCTATTTTTGCCGCATTGCAAACATTGAAATGGTATAAGGAACTGGGCGGTATAGCAGCTATCGAAAAGATGAACCTTGAAAAAGCAGCTATCCTGTACGATGAGATCGACCGTAATAAGTTGTTTAAAGGTACTGCCGCTGTCGAAGACCGTTCTATCATGAATGTATGCTTCGTAATGAACGACGAATATAAAGAACTGGAAGAAGAATTCAGCAAATTCGCAGCAGCTGCCGGTATGGTAGGTATCAAGGGACACCGTTCAGTAGGCGGATTCCGTGCTTCTCTTTATAACGCAATGCCTAAGAGCAGTGTAGAAGCGTTGGTTGCTACAATGAAAGAATTTGAAAAACAGCATTGATCATGACAAAAGTATTAGTTGCTACAGATAAACCTTTCGCTGCGATAGCAGTGAAAGGTATCCGTGAAGTAGTGGAAGGTGCAGGTTACGAACTGGCTCTTCTGGAAAAGTATACGGACAAAAGCCAGTTGCTGGATGCCGTTAAGGATGCTAATGCAGTAATCATCCGTAGTGATATTATCGATGCTCCGGTATTGGATGCTGCCAAGGAGCTCAAGATCGTTGTTCGCGCAGGTGCCGGTTACGATAATGTAGACCTGGCTGCCGCTACGGCTCATAATGTATGTGTAATGAACACGCCGGGACAGAACTCCAACGCTGTGGCCGAACTCGTTTTCGGTATGTTGGTGTATGCTGTCAGAAACTTTTATAACGGAACATCGGGAACTGAACTGATGGGCAAGAAGCTCGGTATTCTGGCCTATGGTAACGTAGGACGTAACGTAGCCCGCATAGCCAAAGGATTTGGCATGGATGTGTATGCTTACGATGCTTTCTGCCCCGCAGACGTTATCGAAAAAGACGGTGTAAAGGCTGTTGCTTCTACCGCCGACCTGTTCAAGACTTGCCAGATCGTATCTCTTCATATTCCGGCTACTGCTGAAACAAAAGGTTCTATCAACTTCGAATTGATGAACTCGATGCCTAAAGGCGCTATCGTTGTGAACACTGCCCGCAAGGAGGTTGTCGGTGTTTCTTCCGGTGCAAGTGCCGGCGCAGCTTTTGCTATAGTTGCG
>CAVJPC010000123.1:0-14041 GCA_963651205.1 Bacteroidaceae bacterium | reverse complement strand
CCAAGGACCCTCTGATTAACAGTCAGATGCTCTAACCGACTGAGCTAACGAAGAAGGTTTTTCTCTCAAATGCGGTGCAAAGATAATAGGTTTTTCCGAAATATGCAATATCTTTGCAGAAAAATTTTAGATAAATGGATAAAATAATTGGAATGGGCAATGCATTGGTTGACGTTCTTGTTACTTTGCAAGATGACTCGCTACTGGATGAGATGAATTTGCCCAAAGGAAGTATGCAACTTATAGATGAAGATAAATTCTTGAAGATCAGGGACAAATTCACGACAATGAAGACTCATAAAGCTACTGGGGGCTCTGCCGGAAACACCATTTTGGCATTAGCTAACCTTGGAGCACATCCGGGATTTATCGGAAAGACAGGAAAAGATGATTTCGGGCAATATTTTAAAAAAAATGGGTTGAAGCAAGGCATTGATATGAAATTACTCACCGGAGACTTGCCTACAGGGGTAGCTTCTACTTTTATCTCGCCGGATGGAGAGCGTACTTTCGGCACTTACCTGGGAGCCGCTGCAACCATGAAAGCCGAGAACCTCACATTGGATATGTTTAAAGGGTACGCCTACCTATATATAGAAGGATATTTGGTACAGGATCATGAATTGATCCTCCGTGCCATGCAGTTGGGCAAAGAAGCCGGATTGCAGATCTGTTTGGACATGGCCAGTTATAATATTGTAGAGGAAGACTTGGAATTCTTTGATTCTTTAATTACCAAATACGTAGATATTGTTTTTGCCAATGAGGAAGAGGCCAAAGCCTATACCGGCAAGGAACCGTGGGAGGCTATCAATGAAATAGCCTCTAAATGCAGTGTCGTGATAGTGAAGCTGGGGGCGCAGGGTTCATGTATAAAGAAAGGTACGGAATGTATCAAACTGGAAGTACCTTCGGTAAAGAAAGTGGTGGATACCACCGGTGCCGGTGACTACTATGCTGCCGGTTTTCTGTATGGACTGACATGTGGTTATTCCTTGGAAAAATGTTCCATTATAGGTTCTATCTTGGCATCCAGCGTAATACAAGTGGTGGGTACAACCTTATCAAAGAGAAAATGGGACGAAATAAAGTTAAATATAGAGGGTCTTCTACAGTCCTGAAAAGAATAATGTATTAATTTGCGGTTCACAAATACGTAAAGTGATGAAGTGGAATAGTAAGAAAATAGGATTAGTGATATGCGTGGCCCTTGCAGGCGGCGCATTGCTCAGTTTTAATAAAGGTGACGACCGGAACTTCCAGATAGCAAAAAATTTGGATGTCTTCAATGCGATATTCAAGGAACTGGATATGTTTTACGTGGATACCATTGATCCCGAAAAAGTGATAAAATACGGTATTGATGCCATGCTGGCTCAGACTGATCCTTATACCGAGTATTATCCCGAAGAAGACAATACGCTGAAGGAAATGACCAGTGGAAAGTTTGGTGGCATCGGTTCGGTGATCCGATATTATACTCCCCGCAAGCGTGTGGCTATTATCGAACCTTCCGAAGGAAGCCCCGCTGCCGAAATAGGATTGAAGGCCGGTGATGTTATCATGGAGATTAACGGAAAGGATATGGCGCAGGGAGAAAGAATCCCCAATGACCTGACTTCATATGTCAGTGATAATCTGCGTGGTGAGCCGGGAACAACTTGTGTCCTGAAAGTTGAGAGACCTACTTCGGATAGTACTTATGTACCTATGGAGTTTAAAATAACCCGTTCTACCATTCGCACGAATCCTGTACCCTATTATGGAATGGTAGGCGACAATATGGGATATATTTTTATCAGCACTTTTGCTATAGAGAACTGTTCAAAAGATATAAAGAAGGCTTTGATAGAATTGAAACAACAGGGGGCAAAATCTATTGTACTCGATTTACGTGGCAATGGCGGTGGCCTGTTGGGTGAAGCTGTGAACGTAGTGAATTTCTTTGTGCCGAAAGGGAAGGAGATTGTGGTGACAAAAGGCAAGATTAAACAAGCCGGAACTACTTACAAGACGATGAACGAACCGGTAGATACGGAAATTCCGCTGGCTGTGTTAGTGGACGGTGCTACAGCTTCGGCATCCGAAATTGTCTCGGGTTCCTTGCAGGATCTTGACCGTGCCATTATCGTGGGAAGCCGTACATACGGTAAAGGCTTGGTACAGGTTCCCCGTGAATTGCCTTATAACAGCAGCATGAAAGTTACTACCGCAAAATATTATATTCCCAGCGGACGATGCATTCAGGCCATTGATTATGCTAAACGTAATGCTGACGGTTCGGTAGCCCGCACTCCGGATAGTCTGACCCATGTATTCCATACGGCAGCCGGACGTGAAGTACGTGATGGCGGCGGTATCCGTCCTGATGTGGAGGTAAAAGCAGAAAATTTCCCGAACATCATGTTCTATCTGCTCAATGATGATATGATTTTCGATTATGCTACCCAGTATTGTATCAAGCATCCTCAGATAGGGGAAGTGAAAGACTTCACAGTAACGGATGCCGACTATGCCGACTTTAAAAAGATGTTGCATAAACGTAAGTTCACATATGACCGACAGAGTGAGAAGATGCTGAAGAACTTGAAAGAAATTGCAGAGTTTGAGGGCTATATGGATGGAGCGAAAGATGAATTTGCCGCCTTGGAAACGAAACTGACGCATAATCTGGATCATGAGTTGGATCGATTCTCGAAAGAAATAAAAGATGCCATTGCCCAGGAGGTAATCAAACGCTATTATTTCCAGCGTGGTTCGGTGTTACAACGTCTGAAAGATGATCCCGACCTGAAAAAGGCTATTGAGACATTGAATGACCAACCGGAATACAACAAGATACTTTCCGTAACGAAATGATACAATCAGGGGCGGACCTTTCGTAGGTCTGCCCCTGATTGTATCATGAAGATTTCTATCTGCCCTTACAGTTTAAGAATAGCGGAACATACCGTCGATGAAACTTTACTTGAATCGTGAAGTATCTACCTGCTTGTGTTGCTTTTCTTTATATCCTCCGAATTTATAAGTAAAGGACAAGGTTATATTACGCGAATAGCTATTGACATGCATATCCATATACTGTCCTTTATTGCGAAGTGCCACATTCACATCCCCTTCCATCGAATTGAACAGATCATTCGCTTTTAGCTGAATACTGGCCTTTTTGTTGGCAAAATTCCAGCGCACTCCGGCATGGACAGCCCAAACATTACTTAAATCATAACTTCCCTGAATGGACGGGCTTAAATAAAGTCCGGTCAGTTCCATGCGGATATCCGGCCGGGTAGAAAGAGTTATGTTGTTTTGTAACATTCCCAGGCCGATCCATTTACTATGATTGAAAGAAAGATCGAAGAAATTGTCACATTTTGCCTGACGGTATTCTGCCTGTAGGGTGGCACGGCTATCCAGCCATCTGCCGATCTTGAACGGAATAATAGCTGTTGCCGAAAAACTTTGTTGATAATCCCAGTTCAAAGTCTTGTAAATCAATGTCAGGCGCTCTGTACTCTGATAGGCCAGTTGTTGAAACAAATCAGGTTCATAGTCATAAGACAAATTGAAGATATATTTATTCTTTAAAATATAGTTCAGGTTCACAGAATAATCGGTAGATGGCTTTAACATCGGATTGCCTTGTACCTCTTCGTAACCGCTGATGTAACCGGTGCTCTCACTCAGATCCCAATAACTGGGATAGGTTTTGTCTGACGAAAATGAAAGTTGCAGAATATGTGCCGGAGTTACCACATAAGTCAGCTCGGCCATGGGATATGCAGACCAGGCATGATAATTGGCCATCTTATAATATTCTCCCGTTACGGACGCACTGAATGATAAACGCTCTCCGATGCTTTTACTGAATCCCGCATACAGATCATAAGTATATTCGTCATAACGGCTGTCCATGTTCAGTCCGCTCATGTCAGTCCCGTCCTTGGTATGATAGAACTGGGTATTATGGTCACTTGCATAAGCGAAAGAGGTACCATAATTCAAGGTCCACTCCTGTGCCAGTGCATGCGACTGGTCCACATATATTTTCCAGCGGTCTATCGTCTGTCCGCTGGTCGTCTGAAATTCGCTTGTCTGATTTTCATTGTCTTTGTTAGTGAATTGCTGGTTACTCTCAGATTGATAGGAGGTATAGTTCATCCCGGCGTTCATACCAAAACCGGAGGTGTAATCCAGGGCAAGATTGTGCATTTGCTTATCTTTTAGAGTCAGATTATCTGCTGTCGTGAAATTCCCGTTGGAGCGTGAATGATTGCTATTGCCGGGGCTGAAAGCACCGGTATAGGATAAGTTGATATGACTGTCATCATTGAAGTGGTATGCTGTACCTACCCGTACATTATGAGTCATTCCATCCCTGTCCATGTGGTTGTGCTGAAGGATTTCGTATATTTTGTCCTTTAACGTGTGGCGTGAGTATGTATCCGTTGCCTGTCTGTTTTGTTCATAACGAGCGTTGTACAGGAAATCTATGTTCCATTTCGGAGTCATGTAAATCAAACTGGCTCCTCCCTGTGCGCCATTCTTGTAATTGTGCAGATATCCGGCTTTTATCTCCCCCTGCAAGCCTCCCTCACCGGGGTGATAACCTTTCAGAATCAGGTTGATGGCGGCGCCTCTTACATGGTACTGGGGAGGTGCGCTGTACATTACTTCAGCCTTTTCGACGCGTGATGCCGGAGTGTTTTTTAACAGGTTGACCAGTTGTTCATAACTCATGGTAGTCGGTTTCCCATTTAAAATAATGTTTAGCCCGTGTGCGCCCGCCAGTGAAAGACTGCCGTTTATTTCCTGTACACCGGGCAGCTGCTGAAGAGTTTCATAAGCATTGTTCACCACCTTGTGCGCGGTGAGTTGCGACAAATCGTAGGATAATTTTCCTTCCTCTACTTTCACAAGAGGACGTTCGCCTTTAATAATCACCTCATCCAAAGCGTAATCTTTACTTTTAAGGACAATGTTTCCGCTGTCCTGGCTTTGGGCAGTCAATAGGAAGGTTTCATACATAATGTGCTGGAAAATCAATCGATAGGGTATCGGTTGCCGATTGAACTTGAAATAACCGGTAGAGTCTGTAATCACGGCATCCACAAAAGTGGAGTCCATTGTTTGTAAAACTACGGTCGCACCATCAATGGGATGTGCATTTGTATCCATGACCTTCCCGGAAATGGTTTGTGCGGTGGCTGTTCCTGTTACCAGAAATAAAAATAGCAATGTGATGATAAAAAAATGCTTTTCCATGTCTATTTGTTTTTAATATTTTCTTTAACTTTGACGAAACAAAAGTAGGGAGACTTTTTTCCTTACGTGGTTAATGGCAGGTTAACATTACGTTAACATGATATAGGGAAAAAATAAGTATATGAAGATTAAGTATATTCGTTGGGTGTCCATCGTGGGGCTGTTGGCTATTGTCAGTTTGCAATACGTTTGGCTTGTCAATACCTACCAATTGACAAAGGAGAGTATTCGGTTCAGGAGCAATGAAGTGTTTAAGGATGCTTCCATGCAAGAAGTGTTCTATCGAATGGATCTGCTGAAGAAAGAGCTAAAAAGGAAATATGCGGATAAAGATACGACCTTGATGGTGAAAGTGGAACTGGATGACGAGTATGATTTCAAAAGCAACGGGATTTTGACTGATAATGCCAACCAATGGCTGATATCCAATATGCATATCTCTATTCAGGAAGCCGTATTGAAGAAATACGATAAACCTGTTTCATTAACAGATCTGGATTCTATATACCGGACTAATTTGACTCTGGAAGGCATTGATGCCCAGGTGGTGAGTTGCATTACAGACTCTTTGGGAAATATCCTCAAAAGTTCGCGTCCCATACAGGTAGGAGAATATGGTTTGTTGAAAACGAATCTTTATCCCATCAGCTACAATCGCGCTGAAAACCTGCAAGCCTTTATCGTCAATCCCTATTGGGTGATCTTCCAACGGATGACGCTGATCCTTATGGCTACTGTATTGCTGATGGTGTGGGTTATCTATTGTGTGGTTTATCAGATTCGTATTATTTCCCGTCAGAATAAGATAGCCAAGATGCGTGAAGATTTCTCATACGCCATGATTCATGAAATGAAAACTCCGCTGGCTTGTATTTTGATGGGAAGTCAAATGCTCAGATCAGGCAGGCTGGATCCCTATCCGGACAAGCGCGAGAAGCATTTTCAGATATTGCAGGATGAAAGTGAGCATCTGTTGTCCTTGACAAACAAAGTGCTGACTCTTTCAAAATTGGAAAACTATCAGTTGAGGCTTGTGAAGGAGGAAGTACAACTTCGTCCCATGCTGGAAGACCTTATCGAGAAATATACTGCCAAGGCGGAGAAACCGGTACATTTTTCCCTCCGGTTGGAGTCGGAGAGGGTGTATGCTGATGAGGAATTTCTGCAAGAAGCCCTCAGCAACCTGATAGACAATTCTATAAAATATTCGGGTGAAGAGGTGGATATACAAATATCATCCTCATGCCAGGCTGATAAATCCTTTTTAATAAAGGTAAGGGATAACGGTATGGGTATCCCTCTGAAAGATCAAAGCCGCATATTCGAGAAGTATGAACGTGCTTCGGCAGCCGATCGCAGCCGTAAGGGCGGTGCACCGGGTTTTGGATTGGGATTGAACTATGTTTTCCGCGTGGCCGAGGCACATGGTGGAAAAGTGAATGTGGAAAGTATTGAAGGAGAGTATAGCGAGTTCTCTCTTTCTTTGCCGTGTGAGGAGAAGGTATAACTGTTTTTTTAAAGAAGGGAGAAGCTATGATTAAGCTGTTGTTGGTGGAAGATGATGCCAATCTTTGCTACATAATTCGTGGCGGTCTGGAGGACATGATAGGAGGATACGAGGTAATCACTGCCTCCAATGGTGAAGAAGGACTGAAAATATGGAAGGAACAGTACCTTGATATCATTATTTCGGACATTGAAATGCCGGTTATGGATGGTTATGAGATGGTACGACGTATCCGCGAAACGGATGGATTTACGCCTATTGTCTTTACGTCGGGTCGCGTTTCGCCCAAGGATGTGGTAAGGGGTTATGAACTGGGCGTAAATAATTATATAAAAAAGCCTTTTCTGGCTGATGAACTGGATGCGCATATCGGTGCCTTGCTGAAAATGAAGCAGGGAATGGGGGCCTCCAATGAAAGCGGAATCTTTAAAATAGGTGAGGATTATGTTTTCGATGCCGTTCATGCAGTACTGAAACGGTCATCGTGTGTGCAGAAAACGATGACGGAACGCGAAGCAAAATTGCTACAGATGCTTTGTGAAAAGAAGAACGAGGTGGTGAGGCGGGATGCGATTCTTTCCAAGCTATGGGATACGGAAGATGATTTTTTTGCCTCACGTAGTCTGGATGTTTTTGTCACCCGGCTCAGAAAGTTGTTTGCCGATGATGAACAGATACAGATAAAGACCGTGAAAGGAGTGGGATTATGCCTTTCGGACAAAAGCTGACATAAGCACAGGGATGAATCGGCTGATGGGATTCTCCTTGTCTGTTTGTTGGATGAGATTTCATGGGATGCAATGTGTCTACTAAAGCTTTTTTTTGAATATCCTTCATTTGTTCAGGTAATCAGTGGGTTAGCTTTAATTATCCTTCATGAATTCTTCATGGATTTCCGATAACCGGCAAGAATAAGTAGTTTCCACTGCCGTGAAACCTCGGAGTGAATCGCTTCGGCTCTACGTAAAACATCCGTTCCTTTTGTAAAAATGACCGTAAGTTTTGCTGGTTTCATCCGGGGGAAACTCCGGTATCCTGCCGGGAATACTGCAATACCTTCAGCAGGGTATTACAGTACTCGCTATATGGTACTGCAGTATTCGCCTGCCGATACTGTAGTACCGACCTGTGGTGACTGGCCGATACTGGGGGATGTAATGTGGCTCCCAAGGGTAATGTAGAGCTATTTGTCAGTGCCTTCTAAAGAAGCAATGGGTATTTGCTTGTCTTCCTGTTTATGAATAGAATGAGTAGTTTTAGGACAAAAATTACGAAAAAGTGGTAGTAGTACCTGATTCTATACTTATAATTATTTTACTGCCACCACCCGTCAAACCCTTTATTTATAGGCATTCCGCGAAAAGGTGGTAGCAGTGGCAGCAGAAATGACAAACTCTGAGAGGGGCTTGAGTTCAAGTTATAAATGCGACAATAGCAAGAAAGTCTAATCACTTTTAAGCAATTCGAAAAGATGGGCATTTATAAAATGTCCGTTCTTGAAAATGGATTTTGTCATGACTCCGACTTTGGTAAACCCTGCTTTTTCCAATACTCGCATGGAAGGAAGGTTGTGCTCGAAGACAAATGCAAATATACGTATCTTGTCCGTAAGGGCGAAATAATAACGGATGGCTTCTTGTAATGCGTCAGTCACGATACCTTGATTCCAATAGTCTTCACCGATCACATATCCTACTTCAGCATTGAAACGCTCTACATCCGCTTCGGGCATAAAGCCGATATTGCCGACAGCTTTTCCATTGACTTCTATACAGAAATCGTGGATACCTTCCTTTTTCTTGATAATGTCAATAATGGCTTTCGCATCTTCCAGCCTGTAAGGATAGGGAAGCGTGTCGCGGCAGTTGTCCCAAATCTTTTTGTTATTCAATTCTTGGGCCAGTGAGAGGGCGTCTTCTGCTTGCCAGGTGCGCAGTGTATACTTGTTTTTCTGTGCAAAGACAGCATGATAACGCCTCATGGGAGTACTGCAGAGTCCGTGATAATTTTGTTTTTCTCCTATCATTGCAAACCCTAGACTTTGGTAGAAAGGAATGGCAAAAGTGGAAGAATTGACAGTCATTTCAATGGAGGGGAAGAGGGTGGAGGCATAGTTGAAAAGGGCTTTCCCCAGTCCTTGTCTGTGATATTCCGGTCGGATGAACAACAGGGAAATGTGTTTACCGTTGTTCCTCATTCCCAAGATGCCTGTCAGTGTCTCATTATCAAAACTGCCATAAATGGTGAGATCACTCATCCATTGTTCATCATAAATGGCACTTTTGAAGACTTCCACTCCTTCGTCGTCGAAATCTTCTTTGCCGGTAGTGATGAAAACTTGCCAAGATAGCTGGGTAGCTTTAGCGTATTCGTCTTTTGTGAGTGGCCGTATTTTATTCATTGCGCGTGTATTGGTAGATTAAAGCTGAAATGTATGGGTCAGTTCGGTAGAAAGAAGGATAAAGGTATCTCTAAAGAGCGCTTTATCCTTCTTCTGTTATGATTTAGAAACTATAGGCTACGCCCAGATTGAATACTGCCTGATCCAGATCACTGATCAATTGGTATTTAACTTCGAAGTTCATGCTCCAGTTTCTATCTAAAGCAAATTCCATACCTGCCCCCAGGTTGACACCGAATTTGCTGGTGCTGGCCCCAAAGCCTTCTCCTATGCCTAAATCTTGATGCCAGCTGGTAAATGTAAATCCGGCTAATGGATAAATTTTCACATTGCTTGCTATCGGAACCAAGTAATGAACATTGGCATTAATGTCGAACATACTCAACCCGTTGTTTTTGAAAAAATAATCCATTGAAGGCTCAATGCGTATCTCATTGGTTATATTGTATTGGTATTTGGCACCAATACCCACACTTTCTGTTTCAGTTCCGTAGCTTAAGCTACCGCCCACCGCCTGTTTCCCTTGCTGCGCAAAGGCGGAACCTAATCCTAGAAATATCATGCTGGCTGCAATAATGAACTTTTTCATAATCAATACTTTTTAGTTAATACTAGAGTTTCTTTATTTTTGATAGACAGAGTTATTTCTCTTCTTCTCCTTCTTCTTTAAACCAAGAAGCATACATCAGATATCCGTTGGCTATCTTTTGGTTCAGCTCTTTGCTTTGTGCTTCAGGTATCTTTTTGATGAACTTGGCCGGAACACCGGCCCAAAGACTTCCCGGTTCGATAATGGTATTGCTCAATACCAAGGCACCGGCGGCTACAATGGCTCCTTCGCCCACAACGGCATGATCCAGTACGGTAGATCCCATCCCGATCAGGGCGCCATCTTTTATGGTAGCTCCGTGTATGGTTACATTGTGTCCCACAGAAACGTCATTTCCAATCTCCACAACGGACTTCTGGTACAACGTGTGTAATACGCTGCCGTCCTGAATGTTTACGCGGTCGCCTATACGGATGGAATTTACATCACCGCGCAATACGGCATTGAACCAGATGCTGCAATCTTTTCCGATGACAACATCGCCTATAATAGTGGCATTGTCGGCTAAATAACAGTTTTCGCCGATTTCCGGAGTAAATCCTCTTACTGATTTTATGAGTGCCATAATTTATTTCTATCGTTTTAAGGGGGATGTTACTTCTTTTAACCACTCGCGTTCCTCATTGTTCAATTTCGGGCTTAATCGGTTATAAACTTTTTCGTGATAGTGGTTGAACCATTCCAGTTCCTCGTCACTCAACAGGGTTGTGAGGATGGCTTCTTTGTCGATGGGGCAGAGAGTGAGTGGCTCGAATTTATAGTATGTGCCAAATTCGGTTTCCTGTGCCGGGACTATCAACATCGTGTTTTCTGTGCGTATGCCATGACGCCCGGCTTTGTAAATGCCCGGCTCATTGGTCACGGTCATGCCCGGAACAAGCAAGGCCGGCATATAATTCATACGGAACTGATGAGGGCCTTCGTGCACATTCAGGAAACAACCTACGCCGTGTCCTGTTCCATGTAGATAATTAATTCCGGCCTTCCACATGGGGAGACGGGCAAGTGCATCCAGTTGGGTGCCGCAGGTTCCGTGTGGAAATTGTGCCATCGAGAGCTGGATAAATCCTTTCAGGACCAATGTGTAATCCGTTTTTTCTTCTTCGGTAAGTGCTCCTAAAACAATGGTACGGGTTATGTCTGTTGTTCCGTCCAGGTATTGTGCGCCACTATCCAGCAGTAGCATGCCTTCGGCTTTTAGTGGAACATCGGTTTCGGGAGTCGCTTCATAGTGCACGATGGCGCCGTGGCCCTTGTATCCGGCAATGGTGTCGAAACTGATTCCTTTGAAAGAATCTTGTCCGGCACGAAGTTCGTATAATTTCTTGTCGATGCTGACTTCGGTTTCATTTCCGGCGGGAACAGCTGCTTTCAGCCAACGGAGAAATTTAACCATAGCCACTCCGTCACGTTCCATGGCATGATGAAAGCCTTCGATTTCAGTCTTGTTCTTCACCGCCTTCAACAGGAGTGCGGGAGAGGGGGCTATCTTTACAAGGGAATTAGTGCAAGCCGCTGCATGGATGGCTGCATTGACACCGGTTGACAACTGGAGTTTTCCGGTGAATGCTTTCAAATCTTCTTCTACCGCCGGGTATGATTTGATTTCCACTCCGTTTTCTGCCAGATAGCCTTTAATCTCTTCTGATAATTTATTTTCTATTATATATAAGGTAGAACCATTGTCGGTAATGAGAAGGTAACTCACAAATACCGGATTGCAATGTACATCACTTCCTCTCAGGTTTAATGTCCATGCGACTTCGTCCAGTGCAGAGATCAGTATACCTGTACAGCCATTTCGGTGGACAGCCTCCTGTATCTGGGCTATTTTATCCCCGCAACTGATGCCGGCGTACTTTAGTTCGTGTATAAACACCTTGTCATCGGGCAGTGCAGGGCGGTCCGTCCATAGTTCCCGAAATGGATCGGGGGCAAGAGTCAGGCAGATTTGTTTCTTTTTCAAAGCATTTTGTAAGTCGCTGGTTTCCTGATAACTGTTTACCCAGCCGTCTATTCCTACTTTGTCTCCTGCTTTCAATACGCTGCCCAGCCAGTCTGTAATAGAAGGTGTGTCCGGTAGCCGGTCCTTGAATAAACTGAAGCCTGTGTTTTCCAACTGTTCGGCTGCTTGAAGAAAGTAGCGTGAATCTGTCCAAAGCCCGGCCTTATCCAGCGTCACGACGGCTGTACCTGCCGAACCGGTGAAGCCTGATATCCATTTACGCGCTTCCCAATGTTCGGGAACATATTCTCCCATGTGCGGGTCGGTACTGGGGATAATAAAGGCTGATAGCTGGTGTTTACGCATGAAATGACGCAACCCGGCTATTCTATTTATAATTTCCGATTTCATTTTAATTGGTTTATAATGGTTTGTACTGGAAAGCAAAGATACGATTTCTGGATTATTTTAGAGAAATAATTGCGGAAAGTTTTGTAAATAAAGAAAGTATGTGTAATTTTGCGCCGCAATTTGACTATCGGGAAAATTTAATAACAACATATTTAATAATTAAAAACAATGATTGTAGTACCAGTAAAAGAAGGCGAAAACATTGAAAAAGCGCTGAAGAAATTCAAAAGAAAATTTGAAAAAACAGGTGTTGTAAAAGAATTAAGAGCTAGACAACAGTTCGATAAACCGTCTGTATTGAACAGACTGAAAAGAGAACGTGCTGTCTATGTACAGAAACTTCAGCAAGTAGAAGAATAATTAAAATCTCTCACATTCTTTGAATAATTGAATTCTTTTTCATATATTCGTTGCTGAATTGATAAGCGACGTTTCTTATGATGACAGACTCTTTTTTGGATTATCTTCAGTTTGAACGGAACTATTCTGAGAAAACGATAGTTAGCTATGGAATAGATTTGGCCAAGTTTGAAGAATACTTCAAAGGGGTAGATGAGAATGTGGATTTTACAACGGTAGATGCCGATCTTGTCCGTGGATGGGTGATGAACCTGATGGATAATGGATATACATCTACTTCTGTAAACCGTAAACTGAGTTCGCTCCGGTCATTTTATCGCTTTCTTCTAAAGAAAGGTGTGGTAAAGGTGGATCCGATGTTGAAAATCATCGGGCCGAAAAATAAAAAACCTCTGCCTGTTTTTCTGAAGGAAAGTGAAATGAATCGGCTTTTGGATGATGTTCCTTTTAAGGAAGATTTTACAGGTTGCCGGGACAAAATGATTTTGGAAATGTTTTATGCCACAGGTATGCGACTTTCCGAACTGATAGGGCTGAATGATGTGGATGTCGATTTCTCAGCTTCTCTGATTAAAGTAACAGGAAAGAGAAATAAGCAACGATTGCTCCCTTTTGGGGAAGAGTTGCGGCAAGCAATGCTTGCTTATCTTAAAGTAAGAGATGAAGCGTTACCCGGAAAGGCGGAGGCGTTTTTTGTTTTAGAGAACGGAAAACGCATGTATGCCGGAAAGGTATATAATTTAGTGAAACGAAACCTTTCAAAGGTTGTATCGTTAAAAAAAAGAAGTCCGCATGTGTTAAGACATACTTTTGCAACTTCTATGCTGAATAATGAGGCAGGGTTGGGCGCGGTGAAGGAATTGCTGGGCCATAGTAGTCTTACTACGACGGAGATCTATACGCATACGACTTTTGAAGAACTTAAAAAAGTTTATGAACAAGCTCATCCAAGAGCGTAAAAAAGGAGGTATTTATGGAAGTTAGAATTCAAGCTATTCATTTCGATGCAACAGAAAAACTTCAGGACTTTATCCAGAAGAAAGCTGCTAAGTTAGAAAAGTATTGTGACGATATAAATAAGGTGGAGGTGTCATTAAAAGTAATTAAGCCCGAAACTGCGATGAATAAGGAAGCCAGTATGAAGGTGTTGGTGCCGAATGCCGAGTTCTTTGCAGAGAAGGTGAGCGATACATTTGAAGAGTCGGTTGACGTGTGTGTGGATGCACTTTCCAAGCAATTGACGAAATATAAAGAAAAACTACGCGGTAAATAAAAAAAAATCGCTGAAAGTTTTTGAGATTTAAAATAAATATCTAACTTTGCAGCCGCTTAGCCTTCCAAGGCGGAACGGTTGCAAAGTTTAGAAAAAAACAAGCCTCTTTAGCTCAGTTGGCCAGAGCACGTGATTTGTAATCTCGGGGTCGTTGGTTCGAATCCGACAAGAGGCTCAAGAAAAGATGCTGAAAAGCTATTGTTCTTTGAAAATAAGTTGGGCAAATACCAGAGTGGCCAAATGGGGCAGACTGTAAATCTGCTGTCTTTCGA